>JAIXKN010000077.1 GCA_026932425.1 Burkholderiales bacterium | reverse complement strand
CGCCTCTACGACGTGCTCAACGCCAACCAGGACTGGCTGCCGCAGGGCCTGGGCGTGCTGCCGCCGATCGTGCGTCCGACGGGCATCGACGACGTCCCGGTCGTCGCGCTCACGCTCTGGAGCGACGACGCCGCGAGCGCGCTCGAACTCGAGCGCGTCGCGCACACGATGGAGGCCGAACTCAAGCGCGTGCCCGGAGCACGCGAGGTCCGCACCATCGGCGGCCCGGGACGCGTCGTGCGCGTCGACGTCGATCCGAGCCGGCTGCGCGAGCGCGGCGTAGACCTGCTGCGCCTGCAGCAGACGCTCGCCGCGGCGAACCTCGGCATGCCCTCGGGCAGCGTCGTCGACCCGCGGGCACCGGGGCGCATGCTCTCGGTCGAGACCGGCGAGTTCCTGCGCGATGCCGAGGATGTCCGCCAGATCATCGTCGGCGTGCACAAGGGCCGACCGGTCTACCTGCACGAGGTCGCGCGCGTCGTTCCCGACGCCGGCCAGCCGCAGCACTACGTCTGGTACACGCCGGGGGCCGCCGCGCTTGCCGATCCCGCCGACCGCACGGGGGTCGAGGCCGTGGCTCCCGCCAGCGGCGCGACGGCCGGCAGCGTCTACCCGGCGGTGACGATCTCGGTGACGAAGAAGCCCGGCGAGAACGCGGTCGACGTCGCCGAGGCAGTGCGCACCCGCGTGCAGGCGCTGCAGGGCACGGTGATCCCCGAGGGCGTGCACGCCACCGTGACGCGCGACTACGGCGCGACCGCGGCCGAGAAGGCGAACAAGCTGATCCAGAAGCTCGCGTTCGCGACCGGATCGGTGATCCTGCTCGTCGGTCTGGCGCTGGGCCGGCGCGAGGCGGTGATCGTCGGCGCCGCGGTCATCCTCACGCTCACCGCGACGCTCTTCGCGAGCTGGGCCTGGGGCTTCACGCTCAACCGGGTGAGCCTCTTCGCGCTCATCTTCTCGATCGGCATCCTCGTCGACGACGCGATCGTGGTGGTGGAGAACATCCACCGCCACCAGCAGCTCGAGCCGGGCAAGCCGCTGCTGGCGATCATCCCTGCCGCGGTCGACGAAGTCGGCGGCCCGACGATCCTTGCGACCTTCACGGTCATCGCCGCGCTGCTGCCGATGGCCTTCGTCACCGGGCTGATGGGCCCCTACATGAGCCCGATCCCGATCAACAGCAGCCTGGGCATGGCGATCTCGCTGGCGATCGCGTTCACGGTGACGCCCTGGCTTGCGGTCAAGCTGATGAAGAGCCATGCGTCTGCAGCGGTCGACGCCGAGGGCCATGCCGCGCCCACGGGCCTCGCGGCCAAGCTGCCCCGGCTCTTCGAGCTGCTGCTGCGTCCGCTGCTGGACAGCGCGGCCAAGCGCTGGGTGCTGCTCGCGGCGGTGCTCGCCGCGGTGCTGATGTCGGTGTCGCTGGCGACGATCCCGAACTCGCGCCTGGGCGTCGTGCTGAAGATGCTGCCCTTCGACAACAAGAGCGAGTTCCAGCTCGTGCTCGACATGCCTGCGGGCACGCCGCTCGAGGACACGGCGGCCGCGCTGCACGAACTCGGCGCGCATCTCGCCAGGCAGCCCGAGGTGCTGGATCTGCAGGGCTACGCCGGCACGGCAAGCCCGATCACCTTCAACGGGCTCGTGCGCCAGTACAACCTGCGCGCCGACGCCGAGCAGGGCGACCTGCAGGTCAACCTCGTCGACAAGGCGCACCGCCACGAGCAGAGCCACGCGATCGCGCAGCGCCTGCGCCCGGCGCTCGACGAGATCGCCGCGCGCCACGGCGGCAAGCTCAAGGTCGTCGAGGTCCCGCCGGGCCCGCCGGTGCAGAGCCCGCTGGTGGCCGAGGTCTACGGCCCCGACGAGGCCGGCCGCCAGCAGCTCGCGGAACGCCTGGAAGCCGCCTTCCACGCGACACCCGACATCGCGGCGATCGACTCGAGCCTGCACGCCGACGCGCCGCGCGCCTTCCTGCGCGTGCAGCGCCAGCGCGCCGAGTCGCTGGGCATCCCGGTCGCGCAGATCGCGCAGACGGTGCATGCCGCGCTCTCCGGCGCCGACGCCGCCTGGCTGCACGACGGCCACAGCAAGTATCCGGTGCCGGTGCGCATCCAGCTCCCGCGCGAGGCGCAGACCGGCCTTGCCGCGCTGCTGGCGCTGCCGATGCGCGCGGCCGACGGGCGCATGGTGCCGCTGTCCGAGCTCGTGCGCGTCGAGCAGGGCGTGATCGACAAGCCGCTCTTCACCAAGGACCTGCAGGGTGTCAGCTACG
>JAIXKN010000022.1 GCA_026932425.1 Burkholderiales bacterium | reverse complement strand
CCAGGTGCGTCACCGCGCGCACCGTGCGCGGGCCGAAGGCGCTGATCAGCACGCCCTGATCGCGTGCCCGTGCCACGACGGTCGCCGCATCCGGCAGGCCAGGCGGCAGGTGGAAGATGACGATGTTCGTCTGCACCGTCGCCAGGTCCAGCGTGACCGGCGTGGCAGCGACAAGCCGCTCGGCCAGCAGCCGGGCATGCGCGTGATCGTCCGCCAGGCGCGCGAGATGATGGTCCAGGCCATGCAGCGCGGCCGCCGAGAAGATGCCGTTCTGGCGCATCGCGCCCCCGAGTCGCCGCCGGTGACGGTCGGCTGAGGCGATCAGCTCCCTGTGCCCGGCGAGCACCGAGCCCCCCGGCGCGCCCAGGCCCTTGCTGAAGGCCACCGAAACGAGGTCGAAGGGCGCGGCCATCTCGTGCAGCGCCACACCGCTGGCCACATGCGCGTTCCACAGCCGTGCGCCGTCGAGGAAGGTCGCAAGGCCGTGCGTCTTGGCTGCCGCGCAAAGCTGCACGACGAGCGGTTGCGGCACGACGATGCCGCCGGCGCGGTTGTGCGTGTTCTCGATCTCGAGCAGGCTCGTGCGCGGGAACACCGGCAGCCCGGAGGGCTTGATCGCCGCCTCCAGTTCGTCGACGCCGAAGACACCGCTCTGCCCGATCTCGACGATCTGCACGCCGGCATTCGCGGCTGCGCCGCCGACCTCGTGCCAGGCGGCATGGCTTTCGCGCGCGGCGATGACCTCGTCGCCCCGCTGCGTGAGCACGAGCAGCGCGATCTGGTTGCCCATCGTGCCGCTGGGCACCCACAGCGCCGCCTCCTTGCCGAGCAGTTCGGCCACGCGCGCCTGCAGCCGGTTGGTGCTCGGGTCCTCCCCGTATTGATCGTCGCCAACGGGTGCTGCTGCCATCGCCGCGCGCATCGCGTCGCTCGGGCAGGTGACGGTGTCCGAGCGCAGGTCGATTCGAAGCGAGTTCATCGGCTCAGACCACCCGGCGGCGGCGCTTGCGCAGGCGCAGCAGCGGCGGCACGACGATCATCAACACCGAGAGCACCCACAGGCTGATCGAGATCGGGCTCTCGAAGAGGATGCCCACTTCGCCGTCGGTGATCGAGAGCGCGCGGCGCAGGTTCTGCTCCATCATGTCGCCGAGGACGAAGCCGAGGATCAGCGGCGCCATCGGCACGCCCTGCTTGCGCAGGAAATAGCCGACGACGCCGAAGACGGCCATCATCATCAGGTCGAAGGTCGTCGCGTGCACCGAGTACACGCCGACCGCGCTGACGGCGAGGATGCCGGGCACCAGCAGCCAGTTCGGCGTCTGCAGCAGCCGCGTGAACATCCCGACCAGCGGGATATTGATGACCAGCAGGATCACGCTGGCGATGAAGAGCGAGGCGATCAGGCTCCAGACGAGCCCCGCGTTCTGCGTGAACAGCGCCGGCCCCGGCGTGATGTTGTAGAGCGCGAGCGCCCCCATCATCACCGCGGTCGTGCCCGAACCCGGCACGCCCAGCGTCAGCATCGGGACGAAGGAGCCGATCGCCGAGGCGTTGTTGGCGGCCTCGGGCGCGGCGACGCCGCGGATGTCGCCCTCGCCGAAGTTGCCCTTGTCGCCGGCGATCTGCTTTTCCATCGTGTAGGTCATCGCGCTGGCGATCGTCGCGCCGGCACCGGGCAGCACGCCGACGACGAAGCCCACCAGCGCCGAGCGCAGCGTCGTCCACCAGGTCTGCGCCATCTCCTTGAGGTTGAAGAGCGCGCGCCCGGTCTCGCGAATGATCCCGCCCACCGCGTGGTGCTGCTCGAGCATCAGCAGGATTTCGCTGATCGAGAACAGGCCGATGACGACGACGATGAACTGGATGCCGTCGGAGAGGTGGACGTCGCCGCCGGTGAAGCGGTAGACACCCGAGTTCGAGTCCAGGCCGACGGTCGCCAGGGCCAGGCCGATCACCGCCGCGAGCGCCGCCTTCATCGGCTGGTCGCCCATCAGCCCGGTCAGACACGCGAAGGCGAAGCACATCAGCGCGAAGTACTCGGCGGGGCCGAAGGCCAGCGCCCAGCGCGCGAGGATCGGTGCGAAGAGCACGAAACCCGAGGCCGCGAGGATCGAGCCGACGAACGAGGACCAGGCCGAGATCGACAGCGCCACGCCCCCCATGCCCTTCTTGGCCATCGGGTAGCCGTCCAGCGCGGTCATGATCGCCCCGGCGTCGCCGGGCACGTTCAGCAGGATCGACGAGATGCGTCCGCCGAACTCGCAACCCAGGTAGACCGAGGCCAGCAGGATCAGCGCCGTCTCCGGCGGCAGCTTGAGCGC
>JAIXKN010000036.1 GCA_026932425.1 Burkholderiales bacterium | reverse complement strand
CATGACCGACAACCGCATCCGCACCGTGGCCGAGGTGCGCCACGCCTTCAGCAAGCATGGCGGCAACCTGGGAACCGAGGGCAGCGTGGCCTTCCAGTTCAAGCGCTGCGGTCAGTTCCTCTTCGCCCCCGGAACCTCCGAGGACAAGGTGATGGAGGTCGCGCTCGAGGCCGGCGCCGAGGACGTGATCAGCGGCGAGGACGGCAGCATCGAGGTGCTGTGCGAGCCGAGCGACTTCGAAGCGGTGAAGGCCGCGCTCGAGGCCGCGGGTCTCGTGCCGGAGCTGGCCGAGGTGACGATGCGCGCCGACAGCACGATCGAGCTCGCCGGCGAGGATGGGCAGCGCATGCAGAAGCTGCTGGACGCGCTCGAGGACCTGGACGACGTGCAGGACGTCTTCCACAACGCCGGCATCGGCGACTGAGCCGCGCGCGCGGCAGGAGCGGCGAGCGATGAAGGTGCTCGTGATCGGCAGCGGCGGGCGCGAGCATGCGCTGGCCTGGAAGCTCGCACAGAGCGAGCGCGTGCAGGCCGTGTTCGTCGCCCCCGGCAACGGCGGCACCGCGCGCCTGCCGGGTGCGCACAACCTGGCGCTCACCGACCCCGCGGCGCTGGCCGACTTCGCGCAGGCCGAGAAGATCGTGCTCACCGTCGTCGGCCCCGAGGCGCCGCTGGCGGCCGGCATCGTCGACCTCTTCCGCGCCCGCGGGCTGCGCATCTTCGGGCCGACGAAGGCCGCCGCGCAGCTCGAGAGCTCCAAGGCCTTCAGCAAGGCCTTCATGCAGCGCCACGGGATCCCGACGGCGCGTGCGCAGACCTTCGCCGACGCGCAGCAGGCGCACGCTTACGTCGACGCCGAGGGCGCGCCGATCGTGATCAAGGCCGACGGCCTGGCCGCCGGCAAGGGTGTCGTCGTCGCGACGACGCTGGCCGAGGCGCATGCCGCGATCGACGACATGCTGGGCAGGAACACGCTCGGCGTGCAGCACAACGCCGAGGGCGCGCGCGTCGTCATCGAGGAATTCATGAGTGGCGAGGAGGCGAGCTTCATCGTCATCGCCGACGGGCAGCAGGTGGTGGCGCTGGCCAGCAGCCAGGACCACAAGCGCGTCGGCGACGGCGACACCGGCCCCAACACCGGCGGCATGGGCGCCTACAGCCCGGCGCCGGTGGTCACGCCCAACGTCCACGCGCGCGTGATGCAGGAGATCATCCAGCCGACCCTTGCCGGCATGGCGCGCGAGGGCATGCCCTACACCGGCTTCCTCTACGCGGGGCTGATGATCGACGCCCAGGGTCACCCGCGCACGGTCGAGTTCAACTGCCGCCTCGGCGACCCCGAGGCGCAGGTCATCCTGATGCGGCTCAAGAGCGACCTCTTCGAGGTGCTGATGCGGGCCACCGAGGGCCAGCTGGATGACGTCGAGCTCCAGTGGGACCGGCGCACGGCGCTTGGCGTCGTGATGGCGGCAGCGGGCTATCCGGCACCGCCGCGCAAGGGCGACGTCATCACCGGCGCGGCGAGCGCCGCAGGCGATGACCTCGTCGTCTTCCACGCCGGCACCGCGCTGGTCGACGGGCAGCTGCGCACGAGCGGCGGGCGCGTGCTCTGCGTCACCGCGCTCGGTGATTCGCCCCGCCTGGCGCAGCAGCGCGCCTACGAAGGCGTGCGTGCGATCCGCTTCGAGGGTGCGCACTGGCGCGGCGACATCGGCCATCGCGCGATCCGGCACTGATCCGGCATCGGTGCGGCAAGGATCCGGCAGGGCTCCCGCATTGAGCCTGCCGACCGCAGGGTCGCTGCAGGCTCTGCGCTGCGTGCCGGCGGGCAGAATCACTGCATCCGAGGCATCCCCCGCGACCCGCAACGAGCATGAACGCCCCCATCGACACCGCCGTCGTGCGTGAATACCTGCTGGGCCTGCAACAGCGCATCGTCGATGCCGTGCAGGCCGAGGACGGCAAGCCCTTCATCAGCGACGGCTGGACGCGCCCCGAAGGCGGGCGGCTGCAGGGCGACGGGCTCTCGCGCCTGGTCGAGGAGGGCGCGCTGATCGAGCGCGGCGGCTGCAACTTCAGCCACGTGCGCGGGCAGGGTCTGCCGCCTTCGGCGACCCAGCATCGGCCGGATCTGGCCGGTGCGCCCTTCGAGGCGCTGGGCGTGAGCCTCGTCTTCCACCCGCGCAATCCGCATGTGCCGACGGTGCACATGAACGTGCGCATGTTCGCCGCGCAGCCCGAGGGACAGGCACCGGTCGTCTGGTTCGGCGGCGGCATGGACCTCACGCCCTACTACGGCTACGAGGAAGACGCGGCGCACTTCCACCGCAGCTGCCGCGACGCGCTCGCACCCTTCGGCGCCGGGCTCTATCCGCGCTTCAAGGCCTGGTGCGACGAGTACTTCTTCCTGCGGCACCGCGGCGAGCCGCGCGGCGTGGGCGGCGTCTTCTTCGACGATTTCAACGAACTGGGCTTCGCGCAGAGCCTGGCGATGACGCGCGCGGTCGGCGACGCCTTCCTCGACGCCTGGCTGCCGATCGCGCAGCGGCGCCGCGACATGCCCTATGGCGAGCGCGAGCGCGACTTCCAGGCCTACCGGCGCGGGCGCTACGTCGAGTTCAACCTCGTCCACGACCGCGGCACCCTCTTCGGCCTGCAGAGCGGCGGGCGCACCGAGAGCATCCTGATGAGCCTGCCGCCGATCGTGAAGTGGCGCTACCGCTGGGAGCCCGAGGCCGGCACCCCGGAAGCGCGGCTCTACAGCGACTTCCTGCGCCCGCGCGACTGGGCCGACTGGTCGCCGGCGACCCCCGTGCCCTGATGGCCGAGCGCCTCGGGCTCTTCGGCGGCAGCTTCGACCCGGTGCATCGGGCGCACCTGGCGCTGGCCGAAGCGGCGCTGACTGCGCTTGCGCTCGACCGCGTGCTCTGGCTGCCGGCGGGGCAGCCCTGGCAGAAGACGCGCGCGATGACGCCGGCCGCCGACCGCGTCGCGATGCTGCGCCTGGCGCTGGCCGGGCAGCCGCGCTTCGTGCTCGATCCCCGCGAGACCGAGCGCTGCGGGCCGAGCTACACGCTGGATACCGTGCGCGAACTGCGCGCCGAGCACCCGGCGGCACGGCTCTTTCTGCTGATCGGCCAGGACCAGTTCGCGGGCTTTCACACCTGGAAGGGCTGGCGGGAAATCCTGCAGCAGCTCGAGCTCGCGGTCGCGGCGCGTCCGGGTGTCGAGCCCGGGGCCGACCCGCAGGTGCTGCAGCACCGCTGGCACCGCCTGCCGCTGCCGCCGCTGGCGATCTCGTCGACCGCGATCCGCGCGCGCGTGGCTGCCGGCGAGCCGATCGACGATCTGGTGCCGCCCGAGGTCGCACGCTATATTGACCGCCAAGGCCTGTACCGGGCCGCATCCGGGAGCTGAATGGACATCCGCAAGCTGCAGCGCGCCATCGTCGATGGCCTCGAGGACGTGAAGGCCAACGACATCGTCGTCTTCAACACCGAGCACCTCACCCCCTTGTTCGAGCGCGTGATCATCGCCTCGGGCAACAGCAACCGGCAGACGAAGGCGCTGGCCTCCAGCGTGCGGGACAGCGTCAAGAAGCGCGGCCTCGCGGTGCTGCGCACCGAGGGCGAGGACAACGGCGAGTGGATCATCGTCGACTGCGGCGCCGCGGTCGCGCACATCATGCAGCCGCACATCCGCGACTACTACCGCCTCGAGGAGATCTGGGGCGGCAAGTCGGTGCACATGAAGCTGGCCGGCAAGGGCGCGGCCGGGCTGCCCAAGGCGAGCGAGGACAGCGCTGCGCGCCCGTCCTCGCCTCGGGTGAGCACGGTGCGCGTGACGGCGGCGCGCAGCCCATCGACCAAGCCGACGGCGCGCAAGACCGCAGCCGCTGCACCGGCCGCGCGCAAACCGGCGTCCAAGGCGTCCGCATCCGGATCCGCCGGATCGAAGGGCTCCGCGCCGAAGACCGCTGCATCCCGGGCGCCGGCATCCAAGACGGCGGCATCCAAGGCGACGGCATCCAAGCCCGCGGCGCGCAAGCGGGTCGCGCGCTGACGCGATGAAGCTGCTGGTGGTGGCCGTCGGCCAGCGCCAGCCCGCCTGGGCCGATGCCGCTTGGGACGAGTTCGCGCGCCGCTTCCCGCCCGAGATGCCCTTGCTGCTCAAGGCCGTCAAGGCCGAGGCGCGCACCGGTCGCAGCGCCGCGCAATGCATGGCCGCCGAGGCGCAGCGCCTGGAGGCCGCGATCCCCAAGGGCGCGCGCCGGGTGCTGCTGGACGAGCGCGGCATGCGCGCAACGAGCGCGCAGCTCGCGGAGCGGCTTGCGCGCTGGCGCAGCGGCGGCAGCGACGTCGCGCTGCTCGTCGGCGGCCCCGACGGCATCGCGCCGACGCTCGCGGCCACGGCCGACGAGAGCCTGCGCCTTTCCGACCTGACGCTGCCGCACGCACTGGCGCGCGTGCTGCTGGCCGAGGCGCTCTACCGCGCCTGGACGCTGCACCAGGGCCATCCCTATCACCGTGAATGAGGGCCGCTCGACCGTGACGCCGCGATCACGCTCTTGACCCTTGAACCCCGACGCAGCATGAGTCCCCGCGCCGCACACGATTTCGTCTATCTGGCCAGCCAGAGCCCGCGCCGGGTGCAGTTGCTGCAGCAGCTCGGCGTCGCGCATCGGCCGTTGCTGCCCGATGCCGACGAGGACGCCGAGGCGCTTGAGCATGAGCGGCCGGGCGAGCTGCCGCTCGCCTACGTGCAGCGGGTGACGCTGGCCAAGCTCGACGCGGCGCGCGCGCGGCGGCTGAGGCGCGACCTGGCGCCGGCGCCGATCCTCGTTGCCGACACCACGGTCGCGCTCGGGCGGCGCATCCTCGGCAAGCCCGCGGACGCCGGGCAGGCGCGGCAGATGCTGCAAGCACTCTCGGGGCGCACGCACCGCGTGCTCACGGCGGTGGCCGTGAGCCTGGACGCGGATCCGGACGATGGGCGCGAGGCCGCGCACGCGTTAGAGACGAGCGTCTCGCGCGTGCGCTTTGCCCTGTTGCCGCCGGCCTTCATCGAGGCCTACATCGCCAGCGGCGAGCCTTTCGGCAAGGCCGGCGCGTATGCGATCCAGGGTCGCGTCGCCGCGTGGGTCGAGCATCTCTCGGGCAGCTACAGCGGCGTCATGGGCCTGCCGCTGTTCGAGACCGCGCGCCTGCTCGAACGCGCCGGGGTCCGGCTGCCGGCCTGACCCCGCCGCAACGCAGGCGCCCGAGCTGCAGGCGCCCGGGGCAGCGTTCGGGCACACTGCACCGCGCCGACGCTCCTGCCACCCCCCGAGGCCCGATGTCCCCGTCGACCACGCAACGCAAGTTCTTCCTGCTGCTGCAGGTGCTCGTCACCGTCGCGATGCTGGCGATACTGCTGCCTTATTACGGCGCGATCTTCTGGGCCGGCATCCTGGCGCTGCTCTTCCGACCGCTGAACCGGCGCCTGCTCGTGCGCATGCCGAAGCGGCGCAACCTGGCTTCGCTGATCACGCTGCTCGTGATCCTGCTGCTCGTGATCCTGCCGGTCGGACTCGTCAGCTCGGCGCTGATCCGCGAGGCGGCGGCTTTCTACGATCGTGTGCAGTCGGGCGAGTTCGACTTCGTCGGCTACTTCGAGCGTATCGTCTCGATCCTTCCGCACTGGCTGCGCGTGCGGCTGGAGGACCTCGGCCTGTTCACGCTCGCCGACGTGCAGCAGCGCGTGGCCGCCAGCGCGAGCCGGATCGGCCAGTACCTGGCCCCGCAGGCGCTCAACCTCGGCCAGACGACGCTGTACCTGATGGTCAGCTTCGGCATCATGCTCTACCTGCTTTTCTTCCTGCTGCGCGACGGCGCGACGCTCTCGGCCCAGGTCCGGCGTGCGATTCCGCTCGACGACGCGTCCAAGCACTTCCTGCTCGGCAAGTTCGCAACCGTCATTCGCGCCACCGTCAAGGGCAATGTCGCCGTGGCGGTCGTGCAGGGTTTGCTCGGCGGCCTGATCTTCTGGGCGCTGGACATCCAGGGGCCGCTGCTGTGGGGCGTGATGATGGCCGTGCTGTCCTTGCTGCCGGCGGTCGGCGCCAGCCTGATCTGGGGGCCGGTCGCGATCTACTTCCTCGCCACCGGGCAGGTGCCGCAGGGGGTGATCCTGATCGCCTTCGGCGTGCTCGTGATCGGTCTCGTCGACAACGCCCTGCGCCCGCTGCTGGTCGGCAAGGACACGAAGATGCCCGACTGGGTCGTGCTCATCTCGACCGTCGGCGGGCTCTCGCTGGTGGGCATCAACGGCTTCGTCATCGGCCCGCTGGTCGCGGCGATGTTCATCGCGACCTGGGACCTGTTTGCCGAGATGATCCAAGCGCGCAGCGCGGCGGAGCCCGGCGGAAAGGAGCTCTGCGTCGAGGCCGCGCCGGGTGCGCCGGCCGACATGACCGTTGCCGACGGCGGCGGCGAGGCCGCCGTCGCTCCCTCGCCACTAGACTCCGGCGCATGGCCAGCCAAGACATCCTGATCAACTGGGCCCCGCAGGAGACGCGGGTGGCGATCATCGAGAACGGCGCGCTGCAGGAACTGCACGTCGAGCGCACGCTCGAGCGCGGGCTGGTCGGCAACGTCTACCTCGGCAAGGTCGTGCGCGTGCTGCCGGGCATGCAGAGCGCCTTCATCGACATCGGGCTCGAGCGCGCCGCCTTCCTGCACGTGGCCGACCTGCATCCGCACGGCAACGGCGGTGGCCGCGGCGACCCCGTGAAGCCGATCGAGCGCCAGGTCTTCGAGGGCCAGTCGCTGACGGTGCAGGTGATCAAGGACGCGATCGGCACCAAGGGCGCGCGACTCTCGACGCAGATCAGCATCGCCGGCCGCATGCTTGTCTACCTGCCGCAGGAGGAGCACATCGGCATCAGCCAGAAGATCGGCGGCCCCGAGCTGCGCGAGCAGCTGCGCAGCCGCATGCAGGCGCTCGTCGGCCGGCCCGAGGAGGGAGGCGGGGGCGGCTTCATCCTGCGCACCAACGCCGAGGAGGCGAGCGACGCCGAGCTCGCCGAGGACATCGCCTACCTGCGCCGCACCTGGGCGGCCATTCGCGAGCGCGCGCAGACGCTGCCGGCCGGCTCGCTGCTGCACCAGGACCTGAGCCTGGCCGAGCGCGTGCTGCGCGACCTGGCCACCGAGTCGACGCAGGCGATCCGCATCGACAGCCGCATGCAGTTCGATGCGCTGCGTGCCTTCGGCGACACCTACATGCCCGGCATGGCCGCGCGGCTCGAGCACTACAAGGGGGAGCGCCCGATCTTCGACCTCTTCGGCATCGAGGAGGAGATCGAGCGCGCGCTCTCGCGCCGCGTGGACCTCAAGAGCGGCGGCTACGTCATCTTCGACCAGACCGAGGCGCTGACCACGGTCGACGTCAACACCGGCGGATTCGTCGGCGCGCGCAACTTCGACGACACGATCTTCAAGACCAACCTCGAGGCCGCCGGCACCATCGCGCGCCAGCTGCGGTTGCGCAACCTGGGCGGCATCATCATCGTCGACTTCATCGACATGGTGCGCGAGGAGCACCAGCAGGCGGTGCTGGCCGAATTCCGCAAGCAGCTCGCGCGCGACCGCACGCGCACGACGGTGAGCGGCTTCACGCAGCTCGGCCTCGTCGAGATGACGCGCAAGCGCACGCGCGAGAGCCTGCTGCACATGCTGTGCGAACCCTGCCCGACCTGCGCCAGCCGCGGCCACGTCAAGACCGCGCGCACCGTCTGCTACGACATCCTGCGCGAGATCCTGCGCGAGGCGCGCCAGTTCAACCCCAAGGAATTCCGCGTCGTCGCCAGCGCCGCGGTCGTCGAGATGCTGCTCGACGAGGAGAGCGTGCACCTGGCCGGCCTCTCCGAATTCATCGGCAAGCCGATCTCGCTCTCCGCCGAGCCGACGATGAATCCGGAGCAGTACGACATCGTGCTGATGTAGCGAGGGTGGGCGCGAATCCGTCATTCGCGGTGCCCGCCCGCCGCGGCAGCGCGGCGGCCTACGGATGATGCGCGCGTGAACTCCGTTGCGGGCCGAGCCCGGCGCGTCTGCCTCATCTCATGCTGATCCGCACCTACTACCAGATTCGGGCCTTCGGCGGACTGGTGTTCGACGCCGCGGCGTGGGTGGTGGCGCGGATCCGCGAGCGCGCCTACGCGGGCATCTCGGGCAGGTACTACGCGTTCAGGGGCAAGCCGATCGACGTGCACGAGGAGGCGACGGGCGCGCGCTGGCTCATGGTTGGCGACGTGCGCGCCGCGCTGCCGGGCTTGCCGCGCGATGCGCTGCTGGTGCGCCTGCATCCGCAGCGGGTGCGCCGCTGCGGCGACCCGCGCCGCTTGCGCATCGAGGCCTCGGCGCTCGAGGAACTGCTGCAGAAGGCGCAGGACGCCGATTCGATCCGCTTCCTGCGCTGGCTGCAGCGCACGGTGATCGTTCCGGCAAGAAACAAGGCCCGGCACGACGGCGCCGGACGCTGAGCGACCGGCGCGGCGCCCGGAACCCTGCGCTTCAGCTCTTGCTTCGCGGCACCCGACCCATCAGGTAGAACTCGTCGTTGGGGCGCATGCCGCTGACGTTGGCCAGCCGGTTGGACAGGCCGAAGAAGGCGGTGATCGCGGCGATGTCCCAGATGTCCTCGTCGCTGAAGCCGTGCGCGCGCAGCGGCTCGAAGTCGGCCTCCTCGACCTCGTGCGAGTTCTTGCAGACCTTCATCGCGAAGTCGAGCATCGCGCGCTGGCGCGGCGTGATGTCGGCCTTGCGGTGGTTGATCGCGACCTGGTCGGCCACGAGCGGCTTCTTCTCGTAGATGCGCAGGATCGCGCCGTGCGCGACCACGCAGTAGAGGCAGTGGTTGGCCGCCGAGGTCGCGGTGATGATCATCTCGCGGTCGCCCTTGGTCAGGGTGCCGGTGTTCTTGACGAGCAGCGCGTCGTGGTAGGCCATGAAGGCACGCCATTCGTCGGGCCGGTGCGCGAGCGCGAGGAACACGTTCGGCACGAAGCCGCTCTTGGCCTGCACCTCGAGGATGCGCGCCTTCATGTCCTCGGGCAGGCTCTCCAGCGTGGGCACGGGCCAGCGGGAGATGGGAGGGCTTTGCGTTTGGCTCATCGCTTCACTCCTTGTCGGTGGGTCGGTGGGGATTCTCGATTCAGCTGCGGAACTGCATCGCGTGCAGCCGCGCGTAGAGGCCGCCGCGCGCGATCAGCTCGGCGTGGCTGCCCTGTTCGACGAGGCGGCCGGCGTCGAGCACGAGCACGCGATCGGCATGCTCGATGGTCGAGAGCCGGTGCGCGATCACGAGCGTCGTGCGGCCCTTCATCAGCTGCACGAGCGCGTCCTGAACCGCGCGCTCGCTTTCGGCGTCCAGCGCCGAGGTCGCCTCGTCGAGGATCAGCACCGGCGCATCCTTGTAGAGCGCACGCGCGATCGCCAGGCGCTGGCGCTGCCCGCCCGAGAGCTGGCTGCCGTTGTGGCCGATGTTCGTGAGCGTGCCCTGCGGCAGCGTGAGCACGAAGTCCAGCAGGTTGGCCGAGCGCAGCGCTGCGTTCACGCGGGCCTCGTCGAGCTGCGCCTGGCGGTCGTCGCCGAGCGCGACGTTCGCCGCGATGCTGTCGTTGAAGAGGACGACGTCCTGGCTGACGAGCGCGAACTGGCGGCGCAGCGCGCGCATCTCCCAGGCGCGCAGCGGCTGGCCGTCGAGGCGGATCTCGCCCGCCGTCGGTTCGATGAAGCGCGGCAGCAGGTTCACGAGCGTCGTCTTGCCCGCGCCCGAGGGGCCGACCAGCGCCACGGTCTCGCCCGGGCGGATGTGCACGCTGACATCGGCCAGCGCCGGCTCGGCGTCGCTGCGGTAGCGCAGGCTCACGCTGCGCAGCTCGATCTCCCCGGTGGCCCGCTCGGCGGCGTGCGTGCCGCCCTGCTCGAAGGGGTTGTTCTCGACGAGGTCGACGCTGCGCTCGACGGCGGCCAGGCCGCGCGTGATCGGCGCCATCACGTCCGAGAGGTGCTTGATCGGCTGCACGAGCAGCAGCATCGCGGTGACGAAGGCGACGAAGCTGCCGACCGAGGCGCCGCCGCCGCGCGCCTGCCACAGCGCGACCGCGATCACCGCCGAGAGCGCGAAGGCGGTCAGCAGCTGCGTCAGTGGCGAGAGCGTCGCGCCGGCGACGACCGACTTCAGGAACAGGCGCCGCAGCGCCTGCGCGCGCTCGAGGAAGCGCGCGCCCTGCGCCGCGGCGGCGTCGTGCAGGCGCACGATGCGCCAGGCGAGCACGTTCTCCTCGACGACGTAGGCGAGCTCGTCGGTCGCGCCCTGCACCGAGACGGTGAGCCGGTGCAGCCGGCGCCCGAGCGTGCGCATCACGAAGGCCAGTGCCGGGAAGAGCAGCGCGACGAAGAGCGTGAGCTGCCAGTTCAGCCACAGCAGGTAGGAGAGCAGCGCGACGAGCGTGAGTGCGTCCTTGAGCAGCGTCAGCAGCGCGCTGATCAGTTGCGTCGTGCCCTGCTGCACCTCGTAGACGAGCGTGTTGGTGAGCTGGCTGGCCGAGCTGCCGGTGTAGAGATCCGGGTTGGCGCGCAGCAGCCGTTCGAACATCTCCTCGCGCAGCTGCAGCACCCCGTTCTGCGCCGCGGCGGCCAGGCCGTACTGGGCGACGAAGCCGGCCAGCCCGCGGATCGCGAACAGCAGCACCAGCGCGAGCGGGATGCTCCACAGCGGCAGGTCGCGGCTCGTGAAGCCCTTGTCCAGCAGCGGTTGCAGCAGCGCCGGGATCATGGGCTCGGTGGCGGCGCCCACCAGCGCCCCGAGCCCGGCCAGCGCCAGGGCGCGGCGGCCGTTCTTCAGGTAGGGCGCGATGCGGAAGAGACGCTCGGAGATGCTGGCCATGGCGCGCGGGCATTATCACGGCCGATGCCTACAATCGCAGCCCGATGACGCCACGCCCGTGCACGCGCGGGGATGCGTTTCTCCGCGGCGATTGAACCAATTGGAAACGATGCGATCCACAGGCGTCATGCCTTCCCGCCGACCTTCCCGCCGGCATGTCCTCGGGACCCTGGGTGCCTGCGCCGTGATCTCCGCTCGGCCGGCGGCGGCGCAGTTCCGCGTCGAGATCGCCGGCGTGGGCGCGACGCAGGTTCCGATCGTCGTCGGCGATTTCCGCAACGAGTCCGCCTCCGGCACGGCGATCGCCGCCATCGTGCGCGCGGACCTCGCGCGCAGCGGCCTCTTTCGCAGCAGCAACTCGCCCGAGGCGCTGGACGAGCGCTCGAGCATCGTCGCCGCCGACTGGCGCGCGCGCGGCGTGGATGCGGTCGTCGGCGGCTCGGTCGCGCGCCTGGCCGACGGCCGCTTCGACGTGCGCTACAAGCTCTGGGACGCGGTGCGCGGCGAGGAACTGCTGGGCCGCAGCCAGATCGTCGTCGCCGCCGATCTGCGCCTGGCAGCGCACCGCGTCGCCGACGAGATCTACGAGTCGCTGCTGGGCGAGCCGGGCGTCTTCGCCACGCGCATCGCCTACGTGCTCCGCAGCGGTCCCCGGCACACGCTCTTCGTCACCGACGCCGACGGCGAGCGCCCGCAGGTGGCGCTGGCAAGCGCCGAGCCCATCATCTCGCCGGCGTGGTCGCCCGACGGCCGCGAACTCGCCTACGTCTCCTTCGAGTCGCAGAAGGCCGTGGTCTGGGTGCAGAACCTGGGCAGCGGCGCACGCCGCCAGATTGCCAACTTCCGCGGCTCCAACAGCGCGCCGGCATGGTCGCCCGATGGCCGCGAGCTCGTCGTCACGCTCTCGACGACGGGCATCGCGCAGCTCTACGTGATGCCGCGCGAAGGCGGCAGCCCCAGGCGCCTGACCAGCAGCAGCGCGATCGACACCGAGGCCACCTACAGCCCCGATGGCCGCTACGTCTACTTCGTCAGCGATCGCGGCGGCAGCCCGCAGATCTACCGCGTCGCCGCGACCGGCGGCAGTGCCGAGCGCATGACGTTCACGGGTTCGCAGAACATCAGCCCGGCGCTCAGTCCGGATGGCCGCCTGATGACCTACGTCACGCGCCAGGCCGGCGGCGCCTACAAGGTGGCGCTGATGGACCTCGCCGCCGGTGGCGGCACGCGCCTGCTGACCGAGAGCAGCGACGACGAGAGCCCGAGCTTCGCGCCCAACGGACGGCTCATCGTCTACGCCACGCGCGAGCGCGGACGCGATGCGTTGATGACGACGACGCTCGATGGCAAGATCAAGACGCGCCTTGTGAGCACCGGCGCCGACATGCTGGAGCCCGCCTGGGGCCCCTTCAACCGCTGATGGCGTGCCGGCAGCGGCTCGCACACCGCACCCATTCGCCTTTTTCGATGCGCCCGAGGAGTAGCAGATGAAACCAGGGTTTTCCTTTTGCGGGGCCGCATTCGCCGCGGTCGTCCTGCTTGCCGGCTGCGCGTCGGGGGTGAAGCTCAACGAAGAGGTCCCGGTCGAATCGCGCACGCCGACCCCGGTGACCGAAGGCGCCGGCGCGGCCGGCGGCGCGGGGACGGCGAGCCCGGGGGCGACCTCGCAGTCGCAGGTGGCCAGCGTCGACCTCACCGCCAAGGGCGGCGCGGCGGCGGCCGACGGGCTCGCGCGCATCGTCTACTTCGACTTCGACAGTTTCGTCGTCAACGAGGCCTATCGGCCGGTGGTGGAGGCCAACGCCAGGCGCCTGGTGTCCGACAAGCAGCGCCGCATGGTCGTCGAGGGTCATACCGACGAGCGCGGCAGCCGCGAATACAACCTCGCGCTCGGGCAGAAGCGGGCCGAGGCGGTGGCCCGTGCGCTCGAACTGCTGGGCGCGAGCGCCAACCAGGTCGAGGCGGTGAGCTTCGGCGAGGAGCGCCCGGCCGTGCAGGGCAGCAACGAAGAGGCGTGGGCGAAGAACCGCCGCGCCGAACTGAAGGACCGCTGAATTGGCTTCCGTGCAGGGTGTCCGGCGCAGGGCCTGCGCCGCGTTCGCATCGGCGCTGCAGCGGGTGCCGGCGTCGCGACTGGCCGCGCCCGCGCTTGCCGGCCTGCTGATGCTGCAGCCGGCGGCGGCGGCCCTGTTCGAGGACGACGAGGCGCGCCGCGCCATTCTCGACCTGCGCGCACGCGTGACGCAGAACGACGAGCAGCAGCGCGCACGCCTGGCGGAGTTGACGCAGGCGAACGCGCAGTTGCAGGAGCAGGTGGCGACCTTGCAGCGCAGCCTGCTCGAGCTCAACAGCCGCATCGAGAGCCTGCGCGGCGAACTCGCGGGCCTGCGCGGCGGCAACGAGGTGCTGCAGCGCGAAGTCGCCGAACTGCAGAAGCGCCAGCGCGACCTCGCGCAAGCGCTCGACGAGCGCATGCGCCGCTTCGAGCCGGTGCGCGTGAGCCTGGATGGGCAGGAGTTCAGCGCCGAACCCGATGAGCGCAAGGGCTACGAAGACGCCCTGGCGCAGTTGCGCGCGGGCGACTTCGACAAGGCGGCGGCGGGGCTGGCGGCGTTCCTGGGCCGCTACCCGAACAGCGGCTACGCGAATGCCGCGCGCTTCTGGCTCGGCAACGCACAGTACGCGCGGCGCGACTACAAGGACGCCATCGCCAGCTTCCGCGCCTTCGTCACGGCGGCGCCCGAGCACCCGCGCGCACCCGAGGCCCTGCTGGCACTGGCCAACAGCCAGGCGGAGATGAAGGACACGAAGGCCGCGCGCCGGACGATCGAGGAACTGCTGAAGACCTACCCGAAGTCCGAGGCCGCGCAGGCGGGCAAGGAGCGCCTGGGGTCGCTGCGCTGAAGCCCGCGCAAGGGGCGGCGTTGCGGCGCGCACGGGCGCGGTTGCGGCGCTCCTAGAATCGCGCGCCATGCAGGAATCCGACCTCCCCGGCCTCGTCCAGCAGGTGCTGTGGGCGAGCTTCGCGCTGGCCGTCATGTTCGGCGCCATCGCGCAGCGAACGCACTTCTGCACGATGGGCGCGGTCTCCGACATCCTCAACATCGGCGACTGGGCGCGCATGCGGATGTGGGCGCTGGCCTTGGGTGTGGCGATGATCGGCTTCAACCTGATGGTGGGACTGGGCTGGATCGAAGCGAGCAACACCATCTACGCGGCGCCGCGCCTGGTGTGGCTCTCCAACATCGTCGGCGGCCTGCTGTTCGGCATCGGCATGGTGTTGTCCTCGGGCTGCGGCTTCAAGACCCTGGTGCGCATCGGCGGCGGCAACCTGAAGTCGGTGGTCGTCTTCCTGGTGCTGGCGCTGTCGGCGTACGCGACCATGCGCGGACTCACCGCGGTCTGGCGCGTCGCCAGCGTGGATGCGGTCGCGACGACGCTGCCAACGGGCCAGGACCTGCCCTCGCTGCTGTCCGCGGGCACCGGCATCGCGCGCCCGACGCTGGCGCTGCTGCTGGGAGTCGGGCTGGGCCTGGTCTTCGTCGCCTTCGCGCTCGCGCGCCCCGACGGACGCAGCGCCGAGGTGCTGCTCGGCGGGATCGGCAGCGGCGCCGCGGTGGCGGCGATCTGGTGGGTCTCGGGTCGCCTCGGCTTCGTGGCCGAGCATCCGCAGACGCTGGAGGCGGCTTTCCTCGCCACCAATTCGCGCAGCATGGAGTCCTTGTCCTTCGTCGCGCCGGTGGCCTACACGGTCGACTGGCTGATCCTCTTCAGCGACAAGAGCAAGGTGCTGACGCTGGGCATCGTCAGCGTGCTCGGCGTCATCGTCGGCTCGGGACTGATGGCGCTGGCCACGCGCAGCTTCCGCTGGGAGGGATTTGCGGGCGTCGACGACACCGCCAGCCATCTTGTCGGTGGCACGCTGATGGGCGTGGGCGGCGTGACGGCGATGGGCTGCACCATCGGCCAGGGGATCTCCGGCGTCTCGACGCTGGCCATCGGCAGCTTCATCGCGCTGGCCTCGATCATCGCCGGCGCGGTGTTCGCGCTGCGCTGGCAGGCGTGGCGGCTGGAACGCAGCCTCTGAGCGGCGACGCGCCGCCGGGCGACGCCGATCCCGAGCGCCGTTTCGGCGGCCTGCGCCGCCTGTACGGCGACGACGGCTACGCGCGCCTGCGCGCGGCGCGCGTCGCCGTCGTCGGCCTGGGCGGCGTGGGCTCGTGGACGGTGGAGGCGCTGGCGCGCAGCGGTGTCGCCGAACTCGTGCTCATCGACCTCGACCACGTCGCCGAGTCCAACGTCAACCGCCAGGTGCAGGCCCTCACCCACACGCTGGGCCAGGCCAAGGCCCTGGCACTCGCCGAACGCGTCGCCGCGATCCATCCCGGCTGCCGCGTGCAGCCGGTGGAGGACTTCGTGCAGCCGCAGAACTGGCCCGCGCTGCTGCCGCGGCCGGTGGACCTGCTCGTCGATGCCTGCGACCAGGTGCAGGCCAAGGCGGCGCTGGCGACCTGGGCGCTGACCACGCGCACGCCGCTCGTCTGCGTCGGCGCCGCCGGGGGCAAGCGGCAACCCGAGCAGGTGGCCGTCGACGATCTCGCCGCCGCCACGCACGACCCCTTGCTCGCACGCCTGCGCCAACGCCTGCGCAAGAGCGGCGCCGCGCCCCGCCAGGGCGCCATCGGCCTGCGCTGCGTCTACTCGCGCGAGCCGGTGCAGCGACCGGCGCGGCAGGAGGCAGGCGAACACGCCGCCGGAGCGCCCCTGGCCTGCGCCGGCTACGGCTCGGCGGTGACGGTGACCGCCACCTTCGGCATGGTCGCCGCCGGTGAGGCGATCGCGCGACTCACGCGCGCGCGTTGAGGCGGCAGGAACGGTGTCTATAATGCGCCGCTCTGCGGATGGGGTCGTTAGCTCAGTCGGTAGAGCAGCGGACTTTTAATCCGT
>JAIXKN010000017.1 GCA_026932425.1 Burkholderiales bacterium | reverse complement strand
CAGGCCGCCGAGCTGGACGCCGTGCGCGCGATCGACCAGGCCGCACGCCTGGCGCAGCGCATCGGTCAGGCCTCGCCGGGCATGTAGGCCTTCACCTCGCGATGGGACACGATCATCAGCTGTACCTGCGCGCGTCCTCGATCACCTTGCCGTCGTTCGGCAGGCTGCCGAGGTCGAGCAGCTCGACCTCGCCGCGGAGCTTGGTGATCTCCCGGATCGCATCGGCCAGCCGCGCCGCGAGCGCCTCGCCGCCGCCGGCGGCGGCCAGTTTCGCCGCATCGACCTCGCACTTCAGCGTCATCCGGTCGTTGGCCATCTCGCCCTCGATCACCAGGCGGGCGCGACTCGCCGCGGGGACCCGGCGGGTGATCTCGGCCACCTGGCCCGGGTGCACGAACATGCCGCGCACCTTGGCGGTCTGGTCGGCGCGACCGAGCCAGCCGCGGATGCGCACGTTGGTGCGCCCGCAGGGCGAGATGCCCGGCAGCACGGCGGAGAGGTCGCCGGTGCCGAAGCGGATCAGCGGGTATTCGGGATTGAAGCTGGTGACGACCACCTCGCCGACCTCGCCGTCGGGCACCGGCTCGCCGGTGCCGGGGCGCACGATCTCGAGAATGAGTTCCTCGTCGAGGATCATGCCCTCCATCGCGCTGGATTCGTAGGCGATCAGGCCCACGTCGGCGGTGCCGTACCACTGCAGCACGGTCTCGATGCCCTGCTCGTGAAACCACTGGCGCAGGCTGGGCGGCAGCGCCTCGGCGGCCAGCAGTGCGCGCTTGAGCTTCGAGACATCGAGCGCCAGTTCCCGCGCCTTCTCGACGATGATGCGCAGGAACGAGGGCGTGCCGGTGTAGGCGTCGGGCCGGAAACGGCGGATCAGCTCGATCTGCTGCTCGGTCTGCCCGGTGCCCGCGGGAATCACCGCGCAGCCGAGTCGGCGCGCGGCGCCGTCGACCATCCACGCGCCGGGAGTGAGGTGGTAGCCGAAGCAGTTCTGCACCACATGCCCGGCGCGGATGCCGGCGGCGTAGAGCGCGCGCGCGGCGCGCCACGAGTCCTCGCGTACGCCCTCCGGATCGAAGATCGGCCCGGGCGACATGAACAGGCGTCCAAGCTGCCCCGGCTCGACCGTGGTCAGTCCGCCGAAGGGGGGATCCTGCTCCTGCAGGGCCTTCAGGTCGCCCTTGCGCAGCACCGGCAACTGGGCCAGTGCCTGGCGCGAGGAAACCGCCTGCGGCTCCACGTCCTGCAGCCGCACCCGCCAGCCGCGCGCACGTGCGCTGGCATGCGCAACGAGATCCGGCAGCGCCGCCATCAGTGCGCTTTCGCGCGCCTCGGCCGAGCGGGTCTCGAGCTGGTCGTAGTAGGCGGACATCGGGGACATCGGGGACATCGGCTCAGAGCCAGCGCTTGCGGCGCTTGAACGACTTCAGGTTCTTGAACGAGCGGCGCTCCTCGCCTCCGCCGCCCAGGTAGAACTCGCGCACGTCCTCGTTGTCGACGAGTTCGGCCTGCGTGCCGTCGAGCACGATCTTGCCCGACTCCATGATGTAGCCGTAGCTGGCCGCCTGCAGCGCCATGCGCGCGTTCTGCTCGACCAGCAGGATGGTGATGCCCAGCTCTCGATTGAGCTGGCGGATGATGCCGAACACCTCCTTGACCAGCAGCGGCGACAGGCCCATCGAAGGCTCGTCGAGCAGGATCATCTTCGGCCGAGCCATCAGCGCGCGGCTGATCGCAAGCATCTGCTGTTCGCCGCCCGACAGGTAGCCGGCCAGGCCGGTGCGTTCGCGCAGGCGCGGGAAGAAGTCGAACACCATGTCGAGGTCGCGGCGCACCCCGCCGTCGCGCCGCGTGTAGGCGCCCAGGCGCAGATTCTCGATCACCGTCATGTCCTCGACGATGCGCCTGCCCTCCATCACCTGGAAGATGCCGCGGCGCACGATCTGCTCGGGCGCCATGTTGGCGATCTCCTCGCCCATGAAGCTGACGTTGCCGCGCGTGACCTCGCCGTCCTCGGTGCGCAGCAGCCCGGAGATCGCCTTGAGCGTGGTCGACTTGCCGGCGCCGTTGGGTCCGAGCAGCGCGACGATCTCCCCCTGCGGCACCGAGAGGCTGACGCCGCGCAACACGAGGATCACCTCGTCGTAGACGACCTCGATGTTGTTGACGGTCAGGATCGGGGTGCCGGCGGCGACCGGCGGCTCCGCCTGCTTCGATTGCGCTTCGACCATGCTTGCGTTCCTGATGCGACCGGCAGCTGCCCTTGCGCGGCCCCTGGTGGCGCGCAAGAGCAGCCGGCCGCGATCACCAGCCGAGCCACTCCGGCTTGCGCGGGATCACCGACTCGCCGATCTT
>JAIXKN010000018.1:5873-16279 GCA_026932425.1 Burkholderiales bacterium | reverse complement strand
GCGGCGCTGCGGCTGGCGCGCTTCAACGTCAACATCGGCGTGGTCGACAAGCGCTTCTTCCAGGGCCTGCCGAGCCCCGCGGCCGCGGCGATGGTCGTCGGGCTCGTCTGGGTGATGGACGATGCCGGTTTCAGGAGCGTGGCGCAGACGCCCTGGTTGCAGTGGCTGGCCTTCGGCATCACGCTTTTTGCCGGGCTGTCGATGGTCACCAACGCCCCCTACTACAGCTTCAAGGTGATCGGCGGCCGGCGCACGGTGCCCTTCGTCGTGCTGGTGGGAATCGCGCTGGCGATCGCGCTGATCGCGCTCGACACGCCGCGTGCGCTCTTCGCGATCTTCTGTGGCTACGGGGTTTCGGGTTATGCGGTCTATGCCTGGCGCAAGTTCAAGGGCAAGCGCGCGAGCGTGATCGCGACCTCGATCGACGAGCCCGAGGAGAAGGGCCTGCACGAGTGAAGACCCGTGCGCGCAGCCGTACGCACGGAGCCCGCGGATCCGGCGTGTGGGCTGCGCGTGATACAGTCGTGCCCGTGTCGAACGCCCGCCCCACGCTCCTCCTATCGCTAGGGATTGCCGCCGCGGCATGGGTGCGCTGATCGACGTTCGTCAAGAGAGACCGAGTCCCTTCCGATCAACGGCCCGCCGGCGCAACGCAGCGGGCCGTTCTTCTTGGTCCCTGCCGTAGCGAAGACCGGGCAGCGTGCAGACCCTGCAATGGAGCACAGACCATGACCGACAAGCTGATCATCTTCGACACCACGCTGCGCGACGGCGAGCAGTCGCCCGGCGCCTCGATGACGCGCGACGAGAAGCTGCGCATCGCGCGTCAGCTCGAGCGGCTGCGCGTCGATGTGATCGAGGCCGGTTTCGCCGCATCGTCCAACGGCGACTTCCTCGCGGTCAAGGCGATCGCCGACGCCATCAAGGAATCCACCGTCTGCTCGCTGGCGCGTGCCAACGATCGCGACATCTCGCGTGCGGCCGAGGCACTGCAGGGGGCGGCGCGGGCCCGGATCCACACCTTCATCGCCACCTCGCCGCTGCACATGGAGAAGAAGCTGCGCATGACGCCCGAGCAGGTGCTCGAGCAGGCGCGGCTGGCCGTGCGCTTCGCGCGCAAGCTCCGCGACGACGTCGAGTTTTCGGCCGAGGACGGTTATCGCTCGGAACCCGACTTCCTCTGCCGCGTGATCGAGGCCGCGATCGCCGAAGGCGCGACGACGATCAACATCCCGGACACCGTCGGCTACGCGATCCCCGAGCTCTACGGTGCCTTCATCCGCAACCTGCGCGAACGCGTGCCCAATTCCGACAAGGCGATCTGGTCGGTGCACTGCCACAACGACCTGGGCATGGCGGTGGCGAACTCGCTGGCCGGGGTGAAGATCGGCGGCGCGCGCCAGATCGAATGCACGATCAACGGCCTGGGTGAGCGCGCCGGCAATTGCTCGCTGGAGGAGGTGGTGATGGCGGTGAAGACGCGCCGCGACTACTTCGGCCTCGAGGTCGGCATCGACACGACGCAGATCGTCCCGGCCTCGCGCATGGTCAGTCAGACCACGGGCTTCGTCGTGCAGCCGAACAAGGCGGTGGTCGGTGCCAATGCCTTCGCGCACGCCAGCGGCATCCACCAGGACGGCGTGCTCAAGGCGCGCGACACCTACGAGATCATGCGCGCCGAGGACGTGGGCTGGAGCGCCAACAAGATCGTGCTGGGCAAGCTCTCGGGGCGCAACGCCTTCAAGCAGCGGCTGCAGGAGCTGGGCATCGAGTTGGAGTCGGAGGCCGAGGTCAACGCCGCGTTCGCGCGCTTCAAGGACCTGGCCGACCGCAAGAGCGAGATCTTCGACGAGGACATCATCGCGCTCGTCGGCGACGAGAGCGTCACCAGCGAGATCGAGCATTACCGCCTGATCGCGCTCAGCCAGGGCTCGGAGACCGGCGAGCGCCCGCATGCCGAGGTCGTGTTCGCCGCCGGGACGACCGAGTTCCGCGCCGAGTCCGAAGGCAACGGGCCGGTCGATGCCTGCCTGAAGGCGATCGAGTCCAAGGTGCAGAGCGGCGCCGAGCTGGTGCTGTACTCGGTCAACGCGATCACCTCGGGCAGCACCGAGTCGCAGGGCGAGGTCACCGTGCGCCTGCAACACAGCGGACGCATCGTCAACGGCGTGGGCGCCGACCCGGACATCATCGTCGCCTCCGTCAAGGCCTACCTTGCGGCGCTCTCCAAGCTGCACTCCCAAGCCGACCGCATCTCCGCCCAGGGGTGAGGCAGGACGTACGGGTCCACCTGCGTGGACCCGTTCGCCTGCCGAACGCCGTCGCCAGTCTCGCGGGCGACGGCCGGGGGAACGACATCGCTCGTCCTGCGGGCGATGGCCGGGCAAGGCAGGACCTCAAGAACTAAAAAGAGCTTGAAATAACCTCCGTAAGTGTTTGATCCGACGACCAAGTTCGGTTAACCTCGCGTGCGCTTGCAAGGGGATTGAGGTGTCGGGAGTGAGTGCAGCGAGAGGCTTTCGGTCGTGGGGATGGATCTTCGTCCTGGTTGCTTTGGTCCTGTCTTCGAGTGCGATGGCGGCGAGCCGCCCGGCGAAGACTGGCAAACGGGACAATGCCCGTCCGTCGGCTGGCAAGGTCCTTCGTCAGGCGCGTGCGCCCAGAGCGGTGAAGGCGAAGATCAGTACGCGCCGCGCGGCAGCGCGGGTCATCGTCGAGCACCGGCCGTCGATTGGAGAGATCCAGGGTCTGCGCAATACCGATGATCCGCTGGACCTGAAGTCGAGCGTCGCACTGGTGATCGACCAGGACACCGATCAGATCCTCTTCAGCAAGAATCCGGATGCGGTGCTGCCGATCGCGTCGATCACCAAGCTGATGACGGCGATGGTCGTCACCGCGTCGAGTCAGGACCTGGATGAGCCGCTCACCGTCACCGCCGACGACATCGACACGCGCAAGGGGAGCCGCTCGCGCCTGAGTGTCGGAACCCGGCTCTCGCGCGGCGAGATGCTGCACCTGGCGCTGATGTCCTCCGAGAATCGGGCCGCGAACGCGCTCGGGCGCCACTATCCCGGCGGCCTGCCGGCCTTCGTTGCCGCGATGAACGAGACGGCGCGGCGGCTCGGCATGAGCGATACGCATTACGTCGAACCCACCGGGCTGTCGAGCATGAACCGATCGAGCGCCCGCGATCTCTCGCTGCTCGTCAAGGCCGCCTATCAGCAGCCCCTCATTCGCGAACTCTCGACGACGCCCGAAGCGGAATTCGCAGTCGGCCGCAAGGCGCAGCAGTTTCGCAACACCAATGGTCTGGTGCGCAATCCCGAGTGGGACATCGGACTGCAGAAGACCGGTTACATCTCGGAGGCCGGGCGTTGCCTGGTGATGCAGGCCGAGCTTGCCGGACGCAAGCTGATCATGGTGCTGCTCGACTCGGCGGGCAAGTATTCGCGCATCGGCGATGCCGAGCGTCTGCGCCACTGGCTGCTCGGTGAATCGCCCGCCGCGACCGGCGCAGGCGCTGCGCACCGCGGCGGCTAGACGCCTGCGGGCGCGCGCCGAAGAGGTCGGTGCGCCATTCGCGCCAGAGGCGCGAAGGTTCGAGCTCGACGAGGCCGGAATCGATGATGCGGCAAGAAGCCGCGGCGGCGCCGGCTCAGGCCGGTCGATGGCCTAGCGAGGCCGAAATCTGCGTGGCGGTGGCCTTCACCTTCTCGAGCCAGCTCTCCTCGATGCGGTCGGTCGGTGCCGATACCGACAAGCCGGCAATGAGCTGCCCCTGGTCGTCGTAGATGCCGGCGGCCATGCAGCGCACGCCGAGCTCGAGCTCCTCGTCGTCGCGTGCCACGCCGGCGCGCCGCACGTTCGCGAGCTCGCGCTCGAGCCGCCCGAGGTCGGTGATGCTGTTGCGGGTGTGGCCCGCAAGGCCGGTGCGCGTGGCGTAGGCGCGCACCCGCTGCGGTTCGTCATGCGCGAGAAAGAGCTTGCCGACCGAGGTCAGGTGCAGCGGCGCGCGACCGCCTACGGCCCTCACCACCTGCATCCCCGAGCGTTCACTGTAGGTGCGCTCGACGTAGACGATCTCGTCGCCCTGACGCATCGACAGGTTCACCGGCTGGTGCGTCAGCTTGTGCAGTTCGCGCATCGGACCGATCGCCGCATCGCGCACGTCCAGCCGCGCCTTGACCAGATTACCCAGTTCCAGCAGCCGCATGCCCAGGCGGTAGGTGCCTGACTGCGGGCGGTCGACCAGACGCCCGACCGCGAGGTCGTTGAGGATGCGGTGCGTCGTCGAGGGGTGCAGCCCGGTGCGCTCGCTGATCTCCTTCAGCGGCACCGGGTCGGGATGGGCCGCGAGCGTGTCCAGGATCGCGAACATGCGCTCGAGCACCTGGATGGTCGGAGTGTTCGGGTTCTTGCTGCTCATGGCAAGCCGCGCAGCCTGCTGCTCGGACAGTCTCTATTTTACATCGTGAGAAACCCTTCCATGACGTATGCGGCCGCCTTGCCCGCCCGCACCGCGCCCTCGAGCGTCGCCGGGTAGGGGCCGTCGACATAGTCGCCTGCAGCCACCAGGCGCGGCGCGATCACGGTCGGCGGGCGCAGCAAGCCCGGGGTGCTGCGGAAGGTGGCGCGGCGCTCGGCGATGGTCGCCTCCACGATGACGCCGTCTGCGCGCCAGCCCCAGGGCGCAAGCTCGCGCGCCGCCTGCGCGAGCACCGCCTCGGAGGTGGCCCGCAGTCCGCGCTCGACCCAGGTGGCCGCGCCGCTGGCGACGAAAGCGAAGCGCCCCGGCAGACCCCCGAGCTGTCCATGGTCGAAGACGAACTGCGCCGGCGAGTGCGCATCCTCGCGCAGGGCCAGCATCGGCAGCGGCAGCCGCAGGCCTTCGCTGCGTGCAAAGACGGTGACGATCGGCTCATAGCGCAGCGCCCCGGCCGTCTGCGCCCACGCGGGCGCGAGCGCCTGGACGAGCCTTGCCGCCTCGTTGGCCGGGCAGGCGAGGACGACGCCGTCGAAGCGCTGTCCATCGAGCGTCCAGGCCCCGTCGGCAGCGGTGGCGAGCGCCATCACCCGTCGACCCGGGTGAAGCTCGGCTCCGCGCGCGGCAAGCCAGCGCGTGGCCGGTTCGGGCAGCAGCTCGTGCAGCGGCCGGCGCGGAATCAGCAGGTCGCTCGCGCCCCGTCCGCCGAGCAGGCCGTCGCGCAACACGCGCAGGAAGATCGCGGCGCTGGCCTGCGTCGCCGGCGTGTTCAGTGCCGCCACGCAGAGCGGGTCGATGAGGCGTTCGCGCACGCTCGCGGGCAGGCGCGCGCAGAGCGCATCGACCGTCAGCGTGGCATCGCAGCGAAACCCCGCAGCGGCCCAGCGGGCGCAGGCCGCCAGCAGCCGCAGGCCGTCGGTGAGCGGCCAGGCGTCGGAGCGCAGCACCGCCTGCGCGAAGGTCCACGCCGCCGGGCCCGGGCGGAGCTGCAGCCCGCGTCCATCGGCCCATTGCAGCGCGAGCGGCCGGCGCAGCAGCAGACGCTCGGGATCGGCGCCGACCGCGCGCATCAGCGCGAACGTCTCGCGGCAGGCGCCGATCAGGATGTGCTGGCCGTTGTCGAGGCCCGTTTCACGGCTGCTGCGTGCGCGTCCGCCCCATTGGCGCGACATCTCGAACACGCTGACCCGGTGTCCGGTCTTGGTCGCCTCGACCGCCGCAGCAAGGCCCGCCCAGCCGCCGCCGACAACGGCCAGCCGCCTGCGCGTGTGTGCGGCAGCCGGCGGTCCCGATGTGCTCATCGACCTCGCCAGCGCGTGCGGGCGGCGATCCAGAGCTTGCGCAGCGGCGTGAGCGAGGTCCGCTGGTGCAGCACCTGGAAGCCCTGGCCCTCGATCTCGCGCAGCAGCGTGCGGTAGATGTTGGCCATCATCAGCCCGGGGATCTGCGCTTCGCGGTCGGCATCGGGCAGCAGCGCGAAGGCTTCGTCGTAGGTCGCGTGCGCGCGCGCCGCCTGGAAGCGCATCAGCGCGCCGAAGCGTTCGCTGTAGCCCCAGGGCGACTCGCGTCTGAGGATCTCGCTTGCGCGCACATCGTGCGCCTGTAACTCGGAGACCGGCAGGTAGATGCGCCCGCGGCGCGCGTCCTCGCCCACATCGCGGATGATGTTGGTGAGCTGCATCGCCAGTCCCAGCTTGTGCGCGTAGTGCAGCGTCGCCTCGCTGCGGTGGCCGAAGATACGCGCGGCGACTTCGCCGACGACGCCGGCGACCAGATCACAGTAGGCAGCGAGGCTTGCGAAATCGGCGAACCGGGATTGCTCGAGGTCCAGCTGGCAGCCGTCGATGACCGCATCGAGGTGTCGAGGCCCGATGCCGAAGGCTGCCAGGTGCGGCTGCAGCGCCTGCATCACCGGATGGGTCGGCGCATCGGCAAAGAGCGCCTTGACCTCACCGCGCCACCATTGCAGCTTCGCGTGCGCGACGCTCGCGTCGCCCACCTCGTCGACGACGTCGTCGACCTCGCGACAGAACGCGTAGTAGGCGGTGATCGCGGCGCGCTTTGGCGGCGGCAGGAAGAGGAAGGCGTAGTAGAACGACGAGCCGCTGCGCGCGGCCTTCTGCTGCACGTAGTCCTGCGGTGTCATGCGCGGCCTTGCCGGTTCGCCCCCGGGTTCATCCGCAGTGCGCGCCACAGCAGGAGCGGCAGGTCGCGCTTGCCGAGCGTCGGTCGCGCCTGCAGCGTACCGTGCTGCAGGCGCTCGATCTTCTCGAGGATGCGCAGGCCGCCCTGCACGACCAGGCGCAGCTCCCAGCCGACGCGCCCGGGCAGGCGCAGCGCCAGCGGCGCGCCTCTGCGCATCAGCGTCTGCGCCCACTCGCAGAGCTCGCGCAGGCAGGCGCGCAGCGCCGGCCCGTCGCTGAGCGGGCTGGACGCGACCGCGGGAAGTCCGTGCCGTGCAAGGTCGGCTTGCGGCAGGTAGTTGCGTCCGCGCGGCTGATCGCGCCCGAGGTCCTGCCAGAAGTTGATCAGCTGCAAGGCGGTGCAGATCGCGTCGGCGCGCTCGAGCTCGTCGCGGCCGTCGACGCCGTAGAGGTGCAGCAGCAGCCGCCCGATCGGATTGGCCGAGCGGCGGCAATAGGCGAGCAGCGCGTCGCGGTCGGGGTAGGGCGGGTTGCGCACGTCCTGCTCGAAGGCGTCCAGCAGGTCATGCAGCGGCTGCCGCGGCAGGGCGTGCCGCGCGTGGGCCAGGGCGAGCGGCCCGAAGATCTCGGGCCAGCCGCCGCCGCCGGGGCGGCCGTCGAGCATCGCGTCGAGCTCGACGCGGTAGGCTCCAAGCTCGGCCAGCCGTTGCGAGGATGGGGCGCCGCCTTCGTCGGCGATGTCGTCGGCGGTACGCGCGAAGTGGTAGATCGCGACGACCGCCGGGCGCAGTGCCGGCGGGCACAGCAGCGACGCGACCGGGAAATTCTCGTAATGCTCGACACCCACGTGCGGATTGTCGCCGCCCGCGGGCGGGGACAACAGCAGCGAAGGCGTGCGCCTGCACGAGACCCGCGGCCGGCGCTATCCGGTGCGCGCTAAAATCAAGGATTTGCCAGAAGAACCGGCTTGGCTGCAGGCAATCGGGCCGTGCTCGACTGGCGCAGGCAGAGTCACCACCCATCGCGCGGGTGGCGAAATTGGTAGACGCACCAGGTTTAGGTCCTGACGCCTTCACGGGCGTGCCGGTTCGAGTCCGGCCCCGCGCACCATCCATCACGAATCCGTTCGCACATCATGGCCGTCAACGTCGAAACCCTCGAGAAACTGGAACGCCGGATCACCTTGTCGCTGCCGGCCGGCGACATCGACAACGAAGTCCAGAGCCGTCTGCGGCGCCTGGCGCGCACCGTGCGCGCCGACGGCTTCCGCCCGGGCAAGGTGCCGATGTCGGTGGTGACCCAGCGCTACGGCTACTCGGTGCAGTACGAGGTCGTCAACGACAAGCTCGGCAAGGCTTTCGCCGATGCGGCGACCGAGGCCAAGCTGCGCGTGGCCGGTGCGCCGCGCATCACGCAGAAGGACGAGGCGCCGGAGGGACAGGTCGTCTTCGATGCGACTTTCGAGGTCTATCCCGAAGTGACGATCGGTGACCTCGGCGGCGTCGAGGTCGAGCGCATCGACACCGAGGTCACCGAGGCCGCGATCGATCGCACGATCGAGATCCTGCGCCGCCAGCGTCGCAGCTTCGGGCTGCGCGGTGCCGGCGAGGAGGCCGCCGAGGGCGACCGCGTGACGATCGACTTCGAGGGCAAGATCGACGGCGAGCCTTTCGCCGGCGGCAAGGCGGCGGACTTCCAGTTCGTCGTCGGCGAAGGCCAGATGCTCGAGCAGTTCGACAAGGCGGTGCGCGGCATGAAGGTCGGACAGAGCAAGACCTTCCCGCTGCAGTTTCCCGAGGACTATCACGGCAAGGACGTCGCCGGCAAGGAGGCCGACTTCCTCGTGACGATGAAGAAGATCGAGGCGCAGCACCTGCCCACGGTCGACGATGCCTTCGCGAAGTCGCTCGGCATCAAGGATGCAACGGTCGAGGGCCTGCGCGCCGACGTGAAGAAGAACCTCGAGCGCGAAGTGAAGTTTCGCGTGCTTGCCCGCAACAAGGCCGCGGTGATGGATGCGCTCGTCAAGGTCTCCGAGCTCGACGTGCCCAAGGCGCTGGTGGCCGACGAGACCGAGCGCATGGTCGAGGCCGCGCGCGCCGACCTCAAGCAGCGCGGCATGAAGGACGTCGAGAAGGCCACGCTGCCGACCGACCTGTTCCAGGCGCAGGCCGAGCGCCGCGTGCGCCTGGGCCTGGTGGTCGGCGAGCTCGTGCGTCAGCACAACCTGCAGGCCAAGCCCGAGCAACTGCAGGCGCACATCGAGGAGCTCAGCCAGAGTTACGAGAAGCCCGCCGAGGTGGTGCGCTGGTATCTGAGCGACCGCCAGCGCATGGCCGAGGTCGAGGCGGTGGTCGTCGAGAACAACGTCACCCAGCATGTGCTGGCGCAGGTGAAGGTCGTCGACAAGGCCGTGCCTTTCGACGAACTGATGGTGGGTCTCTGAACCGGCCGCCACCTATCATCGTTCCCCCATCGGCCGGCGGCTTCGGCTGCGGTTCGGCCACGAAAAAGGCATTCATGAGCGTGCAGGACATCCAGGGCTTGGGCCTCGTGCCCATGGTGATCGAGCAGTCGGGCCGCGGCGAGCGCGCCTACGACATCTTCAGCCGGCTGCTGCGCGAGCGCATCGTCTTCCTGGTCGGGCCGGTCAACGACGCCACCGCGAACCTGGTGGTGGCGCAGTTGCTCTTCCTCGAGAGCGAGAACCCGGACAAGGACATCTTCCTCTACATCAACTCGCCGGGCGGCAGCGTCAGTGCCGGGCTGTCGATCTTCGACACCATGAACTTCATCAAGCCCGACGTCTCGACGCTGTGCCTCGGGATGGCCGCCAGCATGGGCAGCTTCCTGCTCATGGCCGGCGCCAAGGGCAAGCGCTTCGCGCTGCCCAATGCGCGCGTGATGATCCATCAGCCCAGCGGCGGCGCGCAGGGGCAGGCGACCGACATCGAGATCCAGGCGCGCGAGATCATCAAGACGCGCGAGCAGCTCAACCGCATCTACGCCGAGCGCACCGGGCAGAGCGTCGAGCGCATCGCTGCCGACATGGAGCGCGACTACTGGATGAGTCCGCCCGAGGCCAGGGACTACGGCCTCATCGACCAGGTGCTCGACAAGCGCGGCTGAGGCGCCCGCCCTCGCGGCGGCCGCAGGCCGCGCACGAACACGCCGGCAGGGCCCGCCGGGGCGTTCTTTTCCGACGCCTGGACGCAACGGGGATTGGTCTATGATGGCCCGCATCCCCTGCCACCCTGCAGCGAGACCACGTATCCATGGCCGAAAAGAAGGGATCCTCCGGCGAGAAGGTGCTGTACTGCTCCTTCTGCGGCAAGAGCCAGCATGAGGTGAAGAAGCTCATCGCCGGCCCGTCGGTGTTCATCTGCGACGAATGCATCGAGCTGTGCAACGACATCATCCGCGACGAGGCGCCGCCCGAGGAGTCCGGCGGCGCGCGCGGCATGCGCTCGGAGCTGCCGGTGCCCAGCGACATCAAGGCCAGTCTCGACCAGTACGTGATCGGTCAGGACGAGGCCAAGCGCGCGCTCTCGGTGGCCGTGTACAACCACTACAAGCGCCTCAAGCACATGGGCGCCGGGGGCAAGGACGAGGTCGAACTCACCAAGAGCAACATCCTGCTGATCGGTCCGACCGGCTCGGGCAAGACGCTGCTGGCGCAGACACTGGCCCGGCTGCTCAACGTGCCCTTCGTGATCGCCGACGCGACGACGCTGACCGAAGCCGGCTACGTCGGCGAGGATGTCGAGAACATCATC
>JAIXKN010000018.1:3245-5833 GCA_026932425.1 Burkholderiales bacterium | reverse complement strand
GCGGCATCGTCTACATCGACGAGATCGACAAGATCAGCCGCAAGGCCGACAACCCGAGCATCACGCGCGACGTATCGGGTGAGGGCGTGCAGCAGGCGCTGCTCAAGCTGATCGAGGGCACGCTGGCCAGCATTCCGCCCCAGGGCGGGCGCAAGCACCCGAACCAGGATTTCCTGCAGATCGACACGACCAACATCCTCTTCATCTGCGGCGGCGCCTTCGACGGGCTGGAAAAAGTGATTCGCGAGCGTACCGAGAAGTCAGGCATCGGCTTCGGCGCCACGGTGCACAGCAAGGACGACAAGCAGGTCGGCGAGCTCTTCCGCGGCGTCGAGCCCGAGGATCTGGTGCGTTTCGGTCTCATCCCCGAGCTCGTCGGCCGGCTGCCGGTGGTCGCGACGCTGACCGAGCTCACCGAGGAGGCGATGATCGAGATCCTCACCCAGCCGCGCAACGCACTCGTCAAGCAGTATCAGAAGCTGCTCGCGATGGACGGCGTCGAGCTGGAGATCCGGCCCTCGGCCCTCTCGGCAATCGCGCGCAAGGCGCTGGCGCGCAAGACCGGTGCGCGCGGTCTGCGCTCGATCATGGAGCACGCGCTGATCGACACCATGTTCGAGCTGCCGACGCTCGACGGCGTCGCCAAGGTGGTGATCGACGAGCACAACATCGAGGACGGGTCCATGCCGCTGCTCGTGTACCGGGAGCAGGCCAAGGCCAGCGCCTGAGCCTTTGCCGAGCCGGGTTCCGCCCTCGGTTCGACTTCCGGTCTTGCAATTTGCCCCCGGGGGCCCAACTGGGCAACCGAAGGAGAGTCTTTCCATGTCCGGAACATCCCTGCTGCCCGCCGATCCGATCACGCTGCCGCTGCTGCCGCTGCGCGATGTGGTCGTTTTCCCACACATGGTGATCCCGCTGTTCGTGGGTCGCCCGAAGTCGATCAAGGCGCTGGAGGCGGCAATGGAGGCCGGCCGCCAGATCATGCTCGTCGCCCAGAAGGCCGCCGGCAAGGACGAGCCCAAGGCCGACGACATGTTCGAGATCGGCTGCATCTCGAGCATCCTGCAGATGCTCAAGCTTCCCGACGGCACCGTGAAGGTGCTGGTCGAGGGGGTGCAGCGCGCAAGCGCGCGCAGCGTCACCGAGCGTGACGACTACTTCGTCGGCGAGGTGGTGCCGGTGCCACCGCAGGCCGAGGCCTCGCCCGAGGTCGAGGCGCTGCGCCGCGCGGTGACGCAGCAGTTCGACCAGTACGTCAAGCTCAACAAGAAGATTCCGCCCGAGATCCTCACCAGCATCTCCGGCATCGACGACGCGGGCCGCCTGGCCGACACGATCGCCGCGCACCTGCCGCTCAAGCTCGAGGCCAAGCAGTCGGTGCTGGACCTGTTCGACGTTGCCAAGCGCCTGGAGAAGCTGCTCGAGCTGCTCGAGCACGAGGTCGACATCCTGCAGGTGGAAAAGCGCATCCGTGGCCGCGTCAAGCGACAGATGGAGAAGAGCCAGCGCGAGTACTACCTGAACGAACAGGTCAAGGCGATCCAGAAGGAACTCGGCGACGGCGAGGATGGCGCCGATCTCGAGGAACTGGACAAGAAGATCGTCGCCGCGAAGATGAGCAAGGAGGCGCGCAAGAAGGCCGAGAGCGAGCTCAAGAAGTTGAAGCTCATGTCGCCGATGAGCGCCGAGGCAACCGTCGTGCGCAACTACATCGACACGCTGATCAACCTCCCCTGGGCGAAGAAGTCCAAGATCAAGCAGGACCTGGCCTTCGCCGAGGACGTGCTCAACGAGGACCACTACGGCCTGGAGAAGGTCAAGGATCGCATCCTCGAGTACCTCGCGGTGCAGCAGCGCGTCGACAAGGTCAAGGCGCCGATCCTCTGCCTCGTCGGGCCGCCCGGCGTGGGCAAGACCTCGCTCGGTCAGAGCGTGGCGCGCGCCACCGGGCGCAAGTACGTGCGCATGGCCCTGGGCGGCATGCGCGACGAGGCCGAGATCCGCGGCCACCGCCGCACCTACATCGGCTCGATGCCGGGCAAGGTGCTGCAGAGCCTGACCAAGGTCGGCGTGCGCAACCCGCTCTTCCTGCTCGACGAGATCGACAAGCTCGGGATGGACTTCCGCGGCGACCCGTCCTCGGCGCTGCTCGAGGTGCTGGATCCGGAACAGAACCACACCTTCAGCGACCACTACGTCGAGGTCGACTTCGACCTCTCGGACGTGATGTTCGTGGCGACCTCGAACTCGATGAACATCCCGCCGGCGCTGCTGGACCGGATGGAAGTGATTCGCCTAGCCGGCTACACCGAGGACGAGAAGCTCAACATCGCCAAGCGCTACCTGCTGCCCAAGCAGGAGAAGAACAACGGCGTCAAGGCCGGCGAGCTCGAGATCACCGACGACGCGCTGCGCGGGATCGTGCGCTACTACACGCGCGAGGCCGGCGTGCGCTCGCTCGAGCGCGAGATCTCCAAGATCTGCCGCAAGGTCGTCAAGGGCATGCAGCTCGGCAAGTACGAGGGCACGGTCGTCGTTACCGAGGACAACCTCAACGACTTCCTCGGCGTGCGCAAGTACGACTTCGG
>JAIXKN010000018.1:0-2473 GCA_026932425.1 Burkholderiales bacterium | reverse complement strand
GCGGGAATAGCTCAGTTGGTAGAGCGCAACCTTGCCAAGGTTGAGGTCGCGAGTTCGAGACTCGTTTCCCGCTCCAGATGCTTTGGAAGAATGGGGAAGCCACGGCTTCCCCTTTTTTCACGACAATGAACGCGTCGGCGCGATAGCAAAGCGGTTATGCAACGGATTGCAAATCCGTCTAGGCCGGTTCGACTCCGGCTCGCGCCTCCAAAAATCCAGGGCTGACGGGCACTTAGCAGACCTACCACCTACTCCGCCGGTGTTTTTGGCGGACGACCGATGGAAGGGTACGCGATGTCCGAAGTTTTGCACTCCGCCGGTGTTCCGGGCGCCACTCGTTGCAGCGGGTCGGCAACAGGGACGGAAAACAGCTCCAAGGCGAGCCTGGGCGACGCTTTGCCGTTGCGCGACGGCACGCTGCCGCTGGCGACGCTGATCGACCTCTACATGGCGCAGTACACCGGCCGGGATGGCACCCGCGCGGCGCGCCTGCAGTGGTGGCGTCAACGCCTGGGCTCGCTGCGCCTGGACGAGATCAGCGACGATCATCTGCACGTCGAGCTGGAAGCGCTGTTGCGCGCGCCGGCGCGCTACTACGCCGGCCGCGACGCCGATGGTCAGCCGATCTACCGCGCGCGCTCCAGGCCGCTCAGCGGCGCCTCGGTCAACCGCTACGGCTCGGCCATCGGCGCCGTCTTTACCTGGGCCATCCGCCGGCGCATCGCGCCGAAGGGCTTCGTGCATCCGGTGCAGGGCATCGAGCAGCAGCGCGAGACACCCGGACGCACGCGCTTCCTCTCCGAAGACGAGCGTCAGCGGCTGCTGGCCGCCTGCCGGGAGTCGAAGTGGCCGCGGCTGTATCTGCTCGTGCTGATGGCGCTCACGAGCGGCGCGCGCCGCGGCGAGCTGCTGGGCTTGCGCTGGCGCGACGTAGACCTGGCGCAGCGAGTGGCGCACGTGGCGCGCTCCAAGAACGGCGACGCCAAGACGCTGCCGCTGGTGGCTGGCGTGATCGACGAGCTCCAGCGCTTCAAGGGCGCGCCCGATGCGCTGGTCTTCCCGGCCCGGCTGGACCCGTCGCACCCGATGGCCATCGAAGAGCGCTGGCGCCAAGCGCTGCGCGCGGCGCGCATCCGCGGCTTCCGCTTCCACGACCTGAGGCACTCGGCAGCCTCGCTGCTGGCTGCCAACGGCGCGACGTTGCTGGAGATCGGCGACTTGCTCGGGCACCGCAGCGTGGGCATGACCAAGCGCTACGCGCACCTGACCACGGGGCACCGCGCCGCCCTCGTGGAGCGCGTGATGGGCGATATCCGGTGACCGACGAAGCGCCGGACGTCGAGTTCACCGCGGCGATGGCGGTGGCCGACCGCGCGATGCAGGCGATCCTCGGCGACGAAGCCGTCTGGGCCGAGGAAGCCGCGCGCACGGGCGCCGCGCCGCTGGTCTGGCCGCCGCGCTTTGGTGGCGCCGAAGGCCGTGCCGGTCTGCTCGCGAGCCTGGCCGTGGCCGCGGCCGAGAACGTGCTCGTGAGCATGTACGAGGCCCGCAGCGGCGCGCCCGAGCCGGAAGATCCCCGGTGGCGCGCGCGGTTGCGCTGCGTGGTCGATCACCTCGACCCGGCCGCCGACGACGTGCAGATCATGTTCCGGGTGATCGCGCGCGCGGTGGATCGTGCCGACGCTGTACTCGTGCGCCAGTTTGGCGGGGTCAAGGGCTCGCGCAGGCTGACGGGCAAGCGCGAGTGGACGAACTGGCTGAAGGCCGAGGAAGTGGATCGTGCGGTGCGCTGCGGGCTCTCCCGCGGCGAGGCGCTGCAGGCTCTCGGGATCAGCCGCGCGGGCGCCTACCGGGCGATGAACCGGGCGAAGAAGAAGCAGCAGCGCTGAACGCTGCACGCACGACGCCGAGGCCGCCTTCGGGCGGCTTTTGTTTTGCGTCTGCGGTTTGTCTCACTTTTGCATGTTCTTGGGCGCGGGGCGGTTGAAAGTGGCGCCGCGCCACCGGGTGGCCGGTGGCCAAGCGGGTCTGCAAGCCCGTCAGCCTGGAGCCATTCATGAAAGCCTTCGACACTGCCAATCTCGTGTTGCCCATGCAGTATCTGCAGGGCCGCGAGCACGTCTTCCCGTCCTACGAGTCCTGGCGCTGGTTCACGCGCGTGCATCACGACGAGCTCGTGCGCCGCCGCGCGCTGGTGATGCCCGCCGGCCGCAAGCTGGTCAACGTCCCCGAGTTCGATCAGGCCGTGATCGAGATCGGCGCGCAGCGTGCAGCGAACCGCCGCGAGGCCAGCGCATGAGGCTGCGCCGACGGGAAGCCGCACCCAGATGCGGCGACGCCCCGACCGTTCGCGGCGGCCGAGGCGTCAAGGGGGAGGCACAAGCTCAAGCGATGAGCCACTGCGATCTTACCGTACGACTTGGCGACCGACTGCCGATATCCGGCGGAATGCGAATCCAGCCCGCGATCTGGC
>JAIXKN010000109.1:82894-109111 GCA_026932425.1 Burkholderiales bacterium | reverse complement strand
CGCACCAGCAGCGAGTTGGTGCGGGTGTCGGGCATCACCGTGGTCGCGCCGGCCAGCGCGACGGCACCCGGCACCGCCACCGTCGGGCCGCCTTCGGCCAGGCGCTGCACGATCGGTGCGATGTCGGCGGCGACGACATGTTCGAGCGGGATCACGTCGACCTCGCCGCTTGAGGGCCGGTCCAGCGCCGTGATGATCCGGGCGAGTCGCTCCAGGTTGTCGGCGTAGTCGGTGATGACCAGCGAGTTGCTGCCGGGGCTCGCGTTGATCGTGTTGTTGGCGCTGATCAGCGGCCGCAGCACCGCGACGAGGTTGTTCGCGTTCTCGTGCTGCAGCGTGAAGATCTGCGTGATGACCTGGTTGCCGCGGGGCATGACCTCGCCGACGCCCACGGTTCCCGTCTGCACCTTGGCCTCGGCTTCGGGGACGACCTTGAGCTGCCCGCCGGATTCGACGACCGCGAATCCCAGCCCGCGCAGCGCCGAGAGGTAGCTGCGGTAGGCCTGCGCGACGCTCTGCGGCTGTTCGCTGTAGACGGTGATCGTGCCGCGCACGCGCGGGTCGACGATGATCGTGCGGTTGATCATCGTCGCGAACGCACGCGTCACCGCCTCGATGTCGGCGTTGACGAAGTTGACGGTCACCGGCGCGCGCATGGCCACCGGCTGCGCGTGCAAGGGCGGCAGGCCCAGCATCGATGCCAGCAGCAGCGCGATGAGGCGCGAGCCGTGGCCGCGCTGCGGGCCGCCGGGGCGGGCCGGGCCATGGGGTCGTCGGGAGCGCTTCATTCCTATCCGATCGCCAGCAGGGCCAGCGGCCCCTGCCGCTGGCCGAGAAGATTGAGCAGATTGTTCAGCATCGCCTCGCTGCCGGGCTCGGCCTGCGCCTGGCCGCGAAAGCGCAGCGTCTGGCCTGCCCACTGGCCCTGGCCGGCGAGCTGCAGCGGCCCTTGAAGCGTCTGCAGGCTGAGCCGGGCCGTGGGGCCGCCGCGCGTGCTGTCGACGGCCTTGCTGTCCTTGCTGCCGCCGTTGCCGTCGAGCAGGACACGGTAGCTGCCCAGCGGCCGCACGGTACTGAGCGCCGAGGACAGGTCCTGCAGTTGGATCTCGAGCTGGCCGTCCATGCGCCAGCGGCCTTGGACGCGTTCGAGCGCCACGCCGCTCGACGAGAGCTGCGCCAGGCCGTCCAGGCGCAGCGTGTTGAACGGCGCGCCGAGTCCGGCAAGCCACGCCGCCGGCCAGCGGGCCAGCGTCGGCGCATCCTGCGGCAGGCTCAGCCGCAGGCGCCCGATTCCTGCTTGCAGCCGCAGGCGCATCGTGCCGTCGATGCAGCACGCCTGCCGCAGCGCGAGCTCGATCGCGCTCCACGACGACGGCGCGAGCCCGACCGACCAGTGCAGCCGCCCGGGAAGCGCGCTGGCGTCGCGGCTGCCGGGGCCGCCGGTGAGCACCGCCACGGCACTGCCCGACCACAGCGTGCCGCGCGCATCGGTGAGCAGCAGCCGCCCGCCGCTGGCCTGCGCGAGCGCGTCGGCGAGCCAGTTCGCCGGCGCCAACGCCGGCAGGGCCAGCAGCAGGCCGGCGATGCCGCCCCCGAATGCCCAGCGGCGGGCGGGTGTGCGCGGGCGGATCGAAGCAGTGCCGACCATCCTGGTCATCCCTGGGGCAAGGCCACGATCACGGTGCCCGAGAGCCCCTGCGGCTGCTGCCGCAGCCGCAGTTCGACGACGCGCGCGCGCGCGCCGACCCGGACCTCGTTCAACCAGGCCTGCAGCTCCTGGCTGCTGGCGCCGTCGAGCGTCAGCACGGCGCGCTCGCCTTGCTCGACCAGCCTCGCCTTGCCGCCCAGTTGCGCAGTCGCCGCCTGCAGGGCGGCCCGCGCCTGCGGCGGCGGGATCGGCGGCGCGGCGCGCAAGGCCTGCGCCTCGCTCGCCTGCTGCTGCATCGTCTGCATCTGTACGTCGAGGCGGTCGATGCGCGCAGGCGCGTCGCGCAGCGTGCGCAGCGCCGGCTGCAGCGCGAGCGCCCACAGCAGGTAGAGCGCCAGTACCCCGGCCCCGAGCAGCAGCAGCCGGCGCTCGCGCGCGTCGCGCCGACGCCAGGCGGCCGCCAGGCCCTGCCAACGAGTGGGCGCGGCCGCCTGTCCGCTGCTCATGCAGGGCCCGCCGTGCGGATGAGGATCTGCGAACCCTGCCGCTGCACCTGGTATCCCAGCGCGCGCAGGCGCTCGGCAAAGCCTTGCTCCAGGGCGCCATCCCAGGCGGCGGCGGTGATCGCGAGCTGCCCGGGCTCGAACTGCAGGGCCTGCAGCGGGCCCTGGCCTTCGGGCCAGGCGCGTGCCGCGGCGTCGAGCATCGGCTCGAGGTCGCCGCTGCCGCGCTGTCCCGCGGCAAGGCGCAGCCGCTCGGTCTCGCGCAGCATCTGTTGCGGTGCGTCGAGCACCGCGCGCACCTGCGGGTGGCTGTCCTGCAGCAGTCGCACCTGAGCCTGCTGGCGCCCGCGCAATTCGTGCTCCAGCTTCCAGGCCCAGGCGTTCAGGCCGACGAGCTGCACCAGCACCAGCGCGCTCAGGCCCAGGCGCACCGGCCGCCAGTCGGGATCGGCACGAAGCCGGCGCGCGAAGTCCCGCAGCCGCTGCACGCTGCGACGCCGGGGCGCGAGCTCGAACTGCCGCAGGTTCCAGGGTGAGGCCAGCGCCTGCAGCATGCGTTCGGCATCGGCGATGACCTGCACCTTGCTGCCGAGCCAGCGCTCGGCCTCGGCAACGGCCTGCGGATGGGCGGTGCAGCGCAGGCCGGCATGATCGAGCGCAGCGATGCGCTGCCGCGCGAGCGAACCCGCGAGCCGCAAGCAGGCCACGCCACCGGGGTGGCTGTGGACCAAGGTCGGCGACGGATCGTCGGCTGCAGCCGGCAGCAGGTGCAGCGCCGGGCTTGCCTGCGGCCAGCTCGACGGGGCGATGCGCTCCAGCGCGACGCCGGCCTGCCCGAGTTCGGCGACCGCGGCGACCAGCGCATCCATGCGAGTGACCGCGACCCAGCCCTCCTGCCCACCGGCGGCCGCGGGCTCGAGCGCCAGGTGCAGCACCTCATCGTCCTCGAGCAGTTGCTCCTCGAGGACGGCAGCCAGCGCCGCACGCCGCCGTGCCGTCGGAGCCTTGGGGATCAGCACCCGATGCCATGCGACGTCGGCGTCGGCCAGCAGTAGGCAGGCGTGGTCCGCGCGCGGCAGTTCGCTCGCCGCCGCCCGACCCTGACTCACGACTTGACGCCCGTCGCTGCCGAGCACGAATGCGTACTCGGCCGGCGCCCGCGCCGCCGCGTCCGTGCGCGGGCGCGGCGGCATGAGGATCACGAGGACGGACATCGGCAGGGGCGGCGGGCAGCGCGGTGTGTCGGGGCTATTGTCGCCCCGGTGCCGAGGCGATCGTTGTCGTCGAGCGGCGCCTCAGGCCGGCCCGCCCTGCGGCACGCTGCTGCGCTCGCTGCGCAGCACGCGCACCTGGGCACCGCCGCCGACCCCGCTGCGCTGGAACAGCCAGCGCTCCTCGAGCACGCGGTCCTCCCAGCGCAGGCGCGCCCGCACTTCGAAGTGGCTGGACTGCACGCCCACGCGCAGCGGGTCGGCGGTGAGGTCGCTGGGCAGCATCTCCTGGAGCACGCCGCTGGAAGGGGCCGGGCTGCGCTGCAGCGCCTGCACGATGCGCTGCGCGTCGGGCAGCTCGAGGCCGTCGACCGCCGCGACCAGCGCCGGCGCCTGCGCGGTGTTGGCATTCAGCGGCGTCGGTGCCGGAAGCAGCGTGACGTAGGGAAGGATCGGCGCGAGCAGCGCCGCGTCGACACCGAGCCAGCCGAGCTGCTCGACGCGCGTCGGCGGCAGCGGCGCCGTCGGCTCGCGCGAGCGCCAGGCGCTGGCCAGACGCTCCGCCAGCCGATCGGCAAGCGCGGCGTCAGCACCCGCGGCAGCGCAGAGCCGGCGCAGCGCCGCGACCTCGGCGGCCACCGGCTTGCCGTCCTCGCCGACGAGGCGACGCAGGTTGTAGCGCGACTGCGCGTCGTCGATCTCGCCGCCGAGGAAGACCTCTGGCAGCGCCAGGTGCTGCGTGTCGCGGTCGGCGGCAAGGAACTGCGAGAGGCGCGATTCCTCGAGCTTGCGCGCCCAGCCCGCGCTCGGCGGAAAGGCGCGGTTGGCGTCCTGGCGCAGCAGCAGCCGCGCCCAGTCCTGCGCGCCGATCAGGATCCACTCCGCCTGCGTGCGCACGCGCTCGGCCGCCTGGAGCTCGACCGCGCGCTGCTGCTGCCAGACCATCGCCGATGCGGCGCTGGCCACCAGCGCGAGGATCAGCATCGCCAGCAGCAGCGCCGCGCCGCGCTGGCGCCGCGCGCGCACACGCCGGTTCGGCGCCGATGCCTTCATGTCCCCGCAGCGACGAGCACGTCGCGCGTGAGGCTGTGCCCGCCGAGCTGGAGCACGAGGCGCACTCCGCTGGGCAGCGCCTCGCGGCCGCGCGCCGCGGCGCTGGCGCCGTCTTCGGGCGCGGGCGCGGCGAGGTCGGCGCTGGACTGCGCGTTGCTCCAGGCGTTGCCGCGGTAGAAGTAGAGCTGCAGGCTATCGACCCCGTCGAGCAGCGCAAGCTGTCCCGGGTCGGCGGCCTGCAGTTGCTGGCTGCGCATCCAGGCATCGTGCAGCGCGTCGGCCTGCGCTGTCGGCGGCGCCGCCCAGCGCAGCCACTGCGTGCCCTCGAGCGACCAGGCGACGAGCTGCAGCCCGCCCTCGGTGCGACGCACCAGGCGCAGCGTGCGGCCGTCGAAGCTGAGCGTGGGAACGCCGGCATCGTCCTGCAGCGACTGCAGGTCCAGTTCCCACTGCGCGAGCACGGTCGAGAGCAGGCTCGTGCGGTCGATGCTCGCGCGGCCCGCGTCGCGGCTGGCGAGCACCGCGTCGATGCCGCGCCAGGCCATCGCCGCCATCGTCGCCATCACGAACAGCGCGACCAGCACCTCGACGAGCGTGAAGCCGCGCGCGCCCCAGGTTCGTGTCTGCCTCATGAGCCCTGCCTGTCCCTGCCTGTCTTGCCTGCGCCCGCCCTTGCGTCCTCGACCCTGGATCGTCGCTTCGATGGTTCGATTCGATGCTTAGATTCGACAATGCCTCGATTCAATAGCGTTCAATAGCGCGACATCACCGTCGTCAGCGTGACCAACGGGTGCCCGGCCGCGTCGCGGACGGTGGCGTCGATGCGCCGCATGTTCGGGTTGGGCGTGGGCCGGGTCACGAGCCGGCCCTCGAAGCTGAGGCCCAGCTGCTCGCAACGGAAGTCGGCGTCGCCGATGCCCGGCAGCACGCGCGCCAGCCGAAGGTCGACGAGCTCGTTGTCGGCGCACCACTGCGCGATCGTGACGTCGCGCAGCCGCTCGGCGTTCGCGCCGAGGGCCATCGCGGCGCGCGCCCCGGCCGCAAGCGCCACCGCGACGACCGCGAGGGCAACCAGCACCTCGACGAGCGTGAAGCCGCGGCTCCGGCGCATATCTTCACAGGCTCTTAGTGCGAGGCTTCGTCGAGCGCCTGCACGGCAAAGGGCCGCAGGCCGTCGGTCGCCACGGCGATGCGCTGCCCCTGCAGCATCAGGATCACACGCTGCGCGCCGATCAGGGGTTCGGGCCCGAGCACGAGCGCGCCGCGGCCGCCGTCGACCTGCGCCCGGATCCCGTCGTCGAGCCAGTGCGTCGGCAGCCGGTGCGAGGCCGCGAGCCCCACGAAACGAAACGGCTGGTCGTCGGCTTCGGGCGTCGGGCGCCAGATCACCGGCAGCGCCGCGGCCCGCGCCTCGGCACGCGCGGCTTCGAGCAGGGTCGCCAGGCGCACCGCCTCGCGATCGAGCCGGTCCTGCGTGCTGTCGCGCAGCGCAAGGCTCACGCCCGCTGTCGCCGCCGCGATCAGCATCACCACGACCATCAATTCGATCAGCGTGAAGCCGGATTGCCTTGCGTGCCGAGACCGCCGCCGCCGGCACGCCAAGCCCGCGTCATTGCCGGCGCCATTGCCAGCGCTATTGCCAGGAGCCGATGTCCGCATCCTTGCCATCGCCGCCCGCCTGCCCGTCGGCACCGTAGCTGAAGACGTCGATCTCGCCCTTGATCCCGGGGTTCAGATACTGGTAGGGGCGGCCCCAGGGGTCGGCGGGCAACTTCTCGAGGTAGGGGCGCCAGTTCGCCGGTACGGGGCCGCTCGTTGGCTTCTGCACCAGGGCCTGCAGCCCCTGTTCGGCGCTTGGGTAGCGGAGGTTGTCGAGCTTGTAGAGCTTGAGCGCCTGGACAAGGTTGTTGACGTCGGTGCGCGCGGCGGTGACGCGCGCATCGTCGGTGCGGTCGAGCACGTTGGGGACGATCAGCGCCGCGAGCACGCCGATGATGACCAGCACCACCATCAGCTCGATCAAGGTGAAGCCGCGAGCGGCACGGGGAAGCACGGAATCTCGCATGGGCGTGGGCGGCCATGGCCGCAGGACAGCAAAGGGCCGCAGGAAAGGCGGCCGCGGCGCAGTGTGCACGATGTCGGCGCGCTGCCGGCGATCGACGGCCTTCGACGGCATCGGGCGGCGGGTCGACGGAGGTCGGGCAATCATAATCGCCGCATGTTGCCGCGCGTACTCGCCTTCGTCGTCTGGGCGCTCGTCGCTGCGGGCGCCGCCGCGTGGAGTCTGAAGCTGTTCTCGACGCCGCTGCAGGCGCCGGCCGAGACGGTGATCGCGACCAGCGGGGCGGCGCAAGGCGGCGACTGGGCGCGTCTCTTTGGCGCCGTGGACAGCCCTGCAGCGGCGCCGGCGCCGACCCCGCTTGCGCCGGCGCCCGGGGGCGAGCGTTTCCGCTTGCTCGGCGTGGCCGCACCGCGTTCGCAGGCAGCGGGTGCAGAGGGTGTGGCGCTGATCTCGGTCGATGGCAAGCCTGCGCGCGCGCTGCGCGTCGGCGCGGTCGTCGATGGTGACCAGGTGCTGCAGCGCGTGGAGGCGCGCGCAGCATCGATCGGGCCGCGCGGCGGGCCGTCGGTGGTGCGGCTCGAGTTGCCGCCGCTGCCGCCGCCGGCCACCGGTGTCCCTGGCAGCGCACAGGCGCCAGCACCGCGTCCACCGCTGCCGGGAATGAGTGCAGCCTTGCCCGCAACCGCACCGGCCGTGCATGGGGCTGTGATGGCGATGCCTGCCGACGGATCGACGGCCGGGCACGCGGACGAGGCCGGCGTCACCGAATCGGCGCCGGGCGTCGTGCAGGGGATGCCGCCCCAGGCGACCCCATCGGCATCGCCGCAGGCACAGCGGCAGCGCTGAGCTCGCGGGGACGTGTCGCCGTGCCGGGGCGCAGCGGCACCCCGGTCGAGTTCTTCAGGTTCTTCAATAGGGCGGCGGCTCGTCGAGATGCCAGAGCGGGTTCTCGTCGAGTTCTCCGCGCAGGCTGTCGACGTCGAAATCGAGTTCACGCTGCTGGTCGTCGACGACCTCGGTCAGCAGCGCCGCTGCGCAGCGGATCATCGGCCAGGCCAGCGTCGCGCCGGTGCCGTCCATGCTCTGCATGTCCAGCTCCAGCAGCGCGCTGGCGCGAAAGATGTTGAGCGCATGATCCAGGCTGCGGCGCCCATGGCTGCGGCAGAACACGCAGTAGTCGGTGACCGCCGGCGCGATGCGCGAGGCCACCAGCAGTGCCGCGCAGGCGGCCATGCCGTCGATGACCAGAAGATGGCGGCGGCTGGCGGCGACGAGCATCACGCCGACCATCACCGCGACGTCGAAGCCGCCGAGTGCGGCGACCACGGCCAGCGGATCGACGGCCTCCTGGTGCCGCAGCAGCGCAGCCTGGCCGATGGCCATCAGGCGGGTGAGTTCGGCGCGGGGCATCTCCGGCCCGCTGCTCAGCAGCTCCTGCAGCGGGCGGTCGGCCAGGCGCGAGAGCACGAGCGCGGCGCTGAAGTCGGCGCCCAGACCCAGGCTGGCGTAGATCGAGAAGTTCCCGCGCAGCCGATAGCCCAGCTGCATGCCCGCACGCATCGCGGCCTGGCACTGCTCGGGCGACATCGCGGCCGTGAGTCTTGCGTTGCGGCTGCCGTGCGCGATCTTGCGCGTCAGCAGCTTGTCGCTCGCCGCGAGGTCGGTCGCGACGCCGCAGTCGATCACGTTGAGCTCGAGCTGCTGCGCTTGCGCGAAGGCGGACAGCGGCAGTTCGCCGCCGAGCAGGCGCCCGACGATCTGGTGGGTGGGTGCCGCATCGTTGGCCTCGACACCCTCGACCGCGACGCCATGGTCGGCCGCGAACACGAGCAGCTGCGGCTCGACGAACTCCGGCGCGAGCGTGCGCTGCATCAGCGCCAGGCGCAGTGCCAGCGGCTCGAGCTGGCCGAGGCTGCCGCCGACGGCGCTGCGCCGACGCAGCGCCGCGACGACCTCGCGCTCGAGCTGCGGGTGGGAGGTCGGCGAGACGAGCGAACGGGCGGGCTGCATGGGCCCGCAGTCTACGCAGTCCGCGCCGCTTCGGCAGCGGCTTCAGCGCAGGAAGAGCCGGTACACCGGATTGTCCGTTTCCTCCACGTAGGGATAGGCCAGCGATTGCAGGAACCGGCGCAGCGCCGGCTCGTCGCCGGCCGGCAGCTGGATCCCGACGAGGATGCGCCCGTAGTCGGCCCCCTGGTTGCGGTAGTGGAAGAGACTGATGTTCCATTGCGGATGCAGCTCCGCGAGGAAGCGCATCAGCGCGCCGGGACGTTCGGGGAAGACGAAGCGGAACAGCCGCTCGCCCTCGGCGAGTTCCGAGCGCCCGCCGACCATGTGGCGCACGTGCTCCTTGGCCATCTCGTCGTCGCTCAGGTTGACGGTGGCAAACCCGTTGCGCACGAACTGGCGCTCGATGCGCTCGGCCTCGTCGCGGCGGCCGATTGCCAGGCCGACGAAGACATGTGCCTGCCTCTGGTCGCTGATGCGGTAGTTGAACTCGGTGACCGAGCGCGCACCGACGAGCGCGCACAGGCGCTTGAACGATCCGCGCTCCTCGGGGATGGTGACGGCGAAGAGGGCCTCGCGCTGCTCGCCGAAGTCGGCGCGCTCGGCGACGAAGCGCAGGCGGTCGAAGTTCATGTTCGCGCCGCTGGTCACGGCGACGAGGGTCTGCCCCCTGCAGCGGTGCGCACTCACGTACTGCTTGATCCCGGCCACGCCCAGCGCGCCGGAGGGTTCCATGATGCTGCGCGTGTCCTGGAATACGTCCTTGATCGCCGCGCAGACCTCGTCGGTGGTGACGACGACGTAGTCGTCGACGAGCTGGCGCGCGATGCGAAAGGTCTCCTCGCCGACCAGCTTGACGGCCGTGCCGTCGGCGAAGAGCCCGACGTCGTCGAGCTGCACGCGCCGCCCGGCGGCCACCGAGCGGCGCATCGCGTCGGAATCGCTCGTGTGCACGCCGATCACGCGGATGTCGGGGCGCACGGCCTTGATGTATGCGGCCACGCCGCTCACCAGCCCGCCGCCGCCGATCGGCACGAACACCGCATCCAGCGGCCCCTGATGCTGGCGCAGGATCTCGGCGGCGACCGTTCCCTGACCCGCGATCACGTCGGGGTCGTCGAAGGGATGCACGAAGCTGAGGTCCTGCGCCTGCTGCAGCGCGAGCGCGTGCAGGTAGGCATCCGAATAGCTGTCGCCTTCGAGCACGACCTCACCGCCCAGGGCCTGCACGGCGTCGACCTTCACGCGCGGCGTCGTCACCGGCATCACGATCACCGCGCGGCAGCCCAGCCGTCGCGCCGCCAGCGCCACGCCTTGCGCGTGGTTCCCGGCCGAGGCGCAGATGACGCCGCGCTGCAGGCGCTCGGGCGGGAGCTGCGCCATCTTGTTGAAGGCGCCGCGCAGCTTGAAGCTGAAGACGCTCTGCTGATCCTCGCGCTTGAGCAGAACCTGATTGGAGAGCCGGCGCGAGAGGCTGCGTGCCGGCTGCAGCGTCGATTCGTGCGCGACGTCATAGACGCGTGCCGAGAGGATGCGGCGCAGGTAGTCCGAAGCGATGCGCCGGCCGCGGGGCGAGAGCACGCGCGCCGCCGGGATGGGGTTGGAGGCGACGGCGCCAGCGGACATCTCGTTCTTTCCAGGGCTGCGTTGAAAGCGGGCGCGGATCATAGGGCAGCGCCTCGCGCCCCCTTTGCGTACGCGGGGTTGGGCCGGCGCCGGTCACGCTGCGGCCGCAAAAAAAAGAGCCCCGGAGCCGTGAGGCGCCGGGGCCGAATCCACCATTGGAGGAGGTGGAGGAGACAAGCGGCGGGTCGTCACCGACAACCCATGAAGGCAGTCTAGCATCAACATGTTGCGCCGCAATATCCCTGACTCCACTTTGGAGAGCTCCCTCCAGAATGCGGGCCAGTGTCCGCGGTGCGCCGCGACACCGGGAGCCGGTGGCCCGTCCGCAGTCGTGGCAAGTCCGTGCAGCAGAGAGGAGAGACGATGGAATGCACCGTGAACTGGACGCCCGCGCTGGGCATGGGTTTTGTCGCCGATACCGGCAGCGGCCACCTGTTGACGATGGCCGGCGCCGCCGACGGGCGCGACCTCGCGCCGCGGCCGATGGAGACGGTGCTCGCCGGTGCCGGCGGGTGTACGGCGTATGACGTCGTGCTGATCCTGCAGCGTGGCCGTCACGATGTGCGCGGCTGCCAGGTTCGGCTGAGCGCGGAGCGCGCGGCGACCGAGCCCAAGGTGTTCACGCGCATCCACATGCACTACGTCGTCAGCGGCAGGGACCTGCCCGCAGCCGCGGTCGAGCGCGCGATCGCGCTTTCGCACGAACGCTACTGCTCGGCGAGCATCATGCTCGGCAAGACGGCCGAGATCACGACCAGCCACGAACTGATCGCGGTTTGAGCCGCGCCCCGGACTGCGTGCGCGCTCGCGAGCTTCCCCGAGGGTGCGCACGTCCAGAGCCTGGCACAAGGCCGGGCCGGCGTCACGAAGCCGGTTCGGTGCGAGCCTTGCCCAAAGGGCTGCGACGGTGAGAGTTTGCGCTCACTGACTGAAATTGGCGAATTGTTGCCGCGATCAGCGTCGGAAGCCGAATCCGGGTCGCCCCGTTGTTGTCAGGCAACAAACTGGCGCTCAAACGCCGGCTTGGGAGTCTTTGGCTTTGCAAGCCGCAAGGGGCTCTGGTGAAATGCGGATAACTTCCGCTGAGGAGGTTGGCCTGATCAGCCCCTAGCCGGGTGACCTCCCCGATCGGGACCTCTTGTTCAACCTAGGAGATCGCTGAAATGAAAAAATCTCTGCTCGCTCTGGCTGCGCTGACGGCGTTTGCCGGTGCCGCATCGGCCCAGTCGTCGGTGACCCTGTTCGGTATCGTTGACGCGGGCGTGGCTCGCCTGTCCGCGGGTGGTACGTCGGTGATCGGCATGACCAACTCCGGCTACAACAGCAGCCGCCTGGGCTTCCGCGGTGTCGAGGATCTGGGCGGCGGCCTGCAGGCTGGCTTCTGGATCGAGGGCCAGCTGAGCAACGACGACGGCAACGCCGCCGGCATGAACTGGCAGCGCCGTTCGACCGTCAGCCTGATGGGCGGTTTCGGTGAAGTCCGCCTCGGCCGCGACTACACCCCCGAATTCTGGAACCAGACCGTCTACGATCCGTTCGGCACGAACGGCATCGGCTCGAGCAGCAGCATCGCGATGTTGGCAGGCAACGCCAACGTGACCACCGCGGTGCGTTCGAACAACTCGATCAGCTACTTCACCCCGAACCTGGGCGGCTTCTCGGCGCAAGTGATGTACGCCTTCGGCGAGAAGGTCAAGGGCACGGCCAACGAGAAGGAAAACAACTATCTCGGCGCCCGCGTCGGCTACGCTGCGGGTCCGTTCGCAGTGCACGCTGCCTATGGCAAGACCGAAGGCGCCACCGACGCGCTCGACCACAAGGTGTGGAACGTCGCGGGTTCGTGGAACGCCGGTTTCCTGACCGCCATGCTCAACATCCAGGAAGAGCGCAACGGCGCCGGCCTGAAGGTACAGCTGATCCAGCCGGGCGTCATGGTCCCGGTCGGCCCGGGCGTGATCCGCGCCTCTTACGGCCGCTACAACCAGAAGGCCGGCTCGGTGGCCTGGAACGATAACGACTACAACAAGTTCGCGGTCGGCTACCTGCACAACCTGTCCAAGCGCACCGTGCTGTACGCGACCTATGCTCGCATCAGCAACGACGGCACGCAGACCAAGACCGTCGCCAACAACGGCCTGGGCGGTGTGATGGCGTCGCCGGGCGGCAGCTCGAGCGGTGTCGAGTTCGGCATCCGCCACGCGTTCTGATGTCCGCCGGGGAAACCCGGCGATCAGAGGAAACCGCCCTTCGGGGCGGTTTTTCGTTTCGGCGTGTCGGGCGCGGGCGAAGCGCGCAGCCCTTGCTAGTCGCCTGACTCGGGTGCGGATTCCATCGGCAGCAACCGCTCACCGGCGCAGAGCTGCGTGACCTGCTCGCGCTCGCGCACCAGCACCGCTTCCCCGCTGGTGATCATGACTTCGGCGGCGCGCGGGCGGCTGTTGTAGTTGCTCGCCATCGCCATGCCGTAGGCGCCTGCCGAAAGTACGGCCAAGATGTCGCCTTCGGCGATCGCAAGCTCGCGCTCGCGCCCGAGCCAGTCGCCCGATTCGCACACCGGCCCGACGACATCCCAGCGCAGGGCCTGCAGCTCGCGCGACTGCACCGGCTCGATCGCCATCCAGGCGTCGTAGAGCGCCGGGCGCATGAGGTCGTTCATCGCCGCATCGACGATGCAGAAATTCTTCGTCGCCCCCGGCTTGAGGTAGAGCACTTCGGTCAGCAGCACCCCGGCGTTGCCGACGAGCGACCGTCCGGGTTCGAGCAGCAGCTCGCGGTGGCCGTGACCGCGTGCGTCCATCCGGGCCAGCAGTTGCGCAACCAAGGCTTCGGCCCTGGGCGGCTGTTCGTCGGTGTAGGTGATGCCGAGCCCGCCGCCGACGTCGACGTGCTCGATCGTGATGCCATCGCGCCCGATCGTCTCCACGAGGTCGAGCAGCTTGTCGAGCGCATCCAGATAGGGTGCAGTCTGGGTGATCTGCGAGCCGATGTGGCAGTCGATCCCGATCACCCGCAGACCCGGCAGCGACGCGGCCAGACGGTAGGCGTCGAGTGCCTGTTCATGTGCGATGCCGAACTTGTTGTCGCGCAGTCCGGTCGAGATGTAGGGATGCGTGCCGGCGTCGACGTCGGGGTTGACGCGCAGGCTGACGGGCGCGACTCGGCCGATGCTGGCGGCCACCCCGGAAAGCCGCCGCAGTTCGGAGACGCTTTCGACGTTGAAACAGCGGACGCCGGCCAGCAGCGCCTGTTCCATTTCGGCGGCCGTCTTGCCGACCCCCGAGAAGACGATGCGGTCGGCGCGTCCGCCGGCTGCCAGCACGCGCGCGAGCTCGCCGCCCGAGACGATGTCGAAGCCGCAGCCGGCAGCAGCGAAGGTCTGCAGCACGGCGAGGTTCGAGTTCGCCTTCATCGCGTAGCAGATGAGGTGCTTGCGCCCGGCGAGCGCGTGGCGGTACCGCGCCAGAGCGTCCAGCATGGCCGCCTGCGAGTAGACGTAGAGCGGCGTGCCGAAGCGCTGTCCAAGCGTGGCCAGATCGATGCCGTCAAGGCAGAGGCGATCGCCGTCGCGCGCGAGAAAGGGGCTTCCCGGCAGGTTCATCGCGTCACCGTCGGCGCGTTTGCGGATGCAGGAAGAGGTGCAGATGCAGCCGTGGACCTTGCGGCCGGAGCCGGCGAGGACGAGGTCGCCGCGGGCGGCAGCGTCAACGGGCCCTTCTGGCCACAGGCTGCGCCGAGGAGGATGGCCGAAAGCATGGCGATGGCGACCATGCTTCGCACGACCAGCCGGGACGCAAGCTGCGGAAAGGGCATTTTTCGAATTCTAGAGGGCAGAGGGCGGGGAACGGCCGAAGAGCAGTGGAGCGAGGGAGTGGGCGAGTGCGGGAGCGGGGTGCGCAAAAAGCCTCTGTGAGGTTCACCCCGCATGACGCCGTGCTGCCCGTCGCGCCCGACCCCTTGGCGCTCGGCCCTTATCGCCGGAACAGGTCCAGGATGCTCGCACGCTCCTCGACCGTGGGGGTCGCCGGCACCACGTCCTCGAGCCCGAGTTCCTCGACGACGGCCTGGCTGCCGTAATCCTCGAAGTGCCAGCCGCTGCCATCTTCGACTACCCCCGGCGGCGGCGCCAAGGGCTGCACGGGGACGCCCTTGAGCGCGTGCGCCATCCATTCGATCCAGACGGGCAGCGCCAGGCCGCCACCGGTCTCGCGGCTGCCCAGCTTGCGCGGCGTGTCGTAGCCGATCCAGACGACAGCAACAACTGTCGGCTGGAAACCGGCGAACCAGGCATCCATCGAATCGTTGGTCGTTCCGGTCTTGCCGTAGATGTCGTTGCGATGCAGCGCCTGCTGCGCGCGTGCCGCCGTGCCGAAGCGCGTGACACCCTGCAGCAAGGTGTCCATCACGTAGGCATTGCGGGCGTCGAGCACGCGCGCCGATTCCTCCACCGGTTTCGGCGGCGCGTCGACGACGACACGACCCTTGCCGTCGACGATGCGCTCGATCAGGTGCGGCGTCACGCGCAGGCCCTCGTTGGCGAAGACGCTGTAGGCGGTCGCCATCTGCATCGGCGTCACCGACCCTGCGCCCAGGGCCATCGTCAGGTAGGCCGGGTGCTTGTCGGGCTCGAAGCCGAAGCGCTGGATCCACTGCTGCGCGTACGATGGCCCGATGGCGTCCAGTACCCGGATCGAAACCATGTTCTTCGACTTCGCAAGGCCGGTGGCCAGCGACATCGGGCCGTCGAACTTCCCGTCGTAGTTCTTCGGTTCCCAGGGCTGGCTGCCGGTGACGTCGGCGCCGAAGAACAGCGGCGCGTCGTTGACCACGGTCGCCGGCGTGAATCCGCGCTCGAGCGCGGCCGAATAGATGAACGGCTTGAAGCTCGACCCCGGCTGGCGCCAGGCCTGCGTCACATGGTTGAACTTGTTCTTCGCGAAGTCGAAGCCGCCGACGAGCGCGCGCACGGCACCGGTGCGCGGGTCCAGCGCGACGAAGGCGCCTTCCACCTCGGGAACCTGCGTGAGCTGCCAGTCCTTCTTCGGGCTCTGGCGTGCCCGCACGATGGCCCCGCGCCGGATGCGGATCTGGGGCCCGGCGTTCTCGGCCAGCCCCGAGCTCACCGGCCGCAGGCCGGCGCCGGTGACCGTGATCGTGTCGCCCGACTGCAGCATTGCCTCGACCTTGCGCGGCGAGGCTTCGAGCACCACCGCCGCGCGCAGGTCGCCGTTGTCGGGGTGATCGGCCAGTGCCTCGGCCACGCGGGCGTCGAGCTTGTCCCGGTCGGCCGGCAGGTCGACGAAGGCCTCGGGGCCGCGATAGAACTGGCGCAGTTCATAGTCCATCAGGCCCCGGCGCAGCGCCTGGTAGGCGACCTGCTGATCGTTGGCCTTGAGCGTCAGGTAGACGTTGAGCCCTCGCGTGTAGGTCTCCTCGCCGTACTGTGCATAGACGAGCTGGCGTGCGCTCTCCGCGGCGTACTCGCCGTGGACCGCGGATTCGCTGGCTTGCCGGTAATGCAGGACTTCCTCGAGTGCGGCGTCCTGCTGTTCCTCGGTGATATAGCCGGTCTCGAACATGCGCTGGATGATGTAGCGCTGGCGCGCCCGGGCTCGCCGCGGGTTGGCGATCGGGTTGTAGGCCGACGGGGCCTTGGGCAGGCCGGCGAGCATCGCCGCCTCGGCGATCGTCACGTCCTTCAGCGGCTTGCCGAAGTACACCTCGGCGGCAGCGGCGAAGCCGTTGGCGCGCTGGCCGAGGAAGATCTGGTTCATGTAGAGCTCGAGGATCTGGTCCTTCGTCAGCACGCTCTCGATGCGCAGCGCCAGCAGGATCTCGTAGATCTTGCGCGTGAAGGTCTTCTCGGTGCTCAGGTAGAAGTTGCGCGCCACCTGCATCGTGATCGTCGAGGCGCCCTGGCTGCGTGCATCGCGCAGGTTCTCGAGCGCCGCGCGCGCAACGCCCTTGTAGTCGACGCCGCCATGTTCGTAGAAGCGTGCGTCCTCGGCGGCGAGCACGGCGTCCTTCATCACCTGCGGGATCTCGGCGATCGGGACGAAGCTGCGTCGCTCCTCGCCGAATTCCCCGAGCAACACCCCGTCCATCGAGAACACGCGCAGCGGCAGCTTCGGGCGGTAGTCGGTCAGGCTGGCGATCGACGGCAGGTTCGGATAGGCGGCCGCGAGCGCGATCGCGACCACGAGCAGCAGCGCGAACAAGGCTCCCAGCATCATGCCCAGCGCCCATCCGGCCGCCCTCAGGAGCGGCTGAGGGCGCACACGCACTTGCGAGGTATGCGAGGAAGTGGACGGTTTCTCGGGCTCGGATGCGGGCATGAGAGTCCGGGGAAGAAGCTATGGTGGATTATAAAAAGGCCGCGCGATGGTGGTCGCGACCGGACGGGCAGGCCGCAGGCGCCGGTCGTCGGATGGTAAACGCGGGAAAACCCTTGATATCGCATTGCAGCTTGTTTCAGCCCCTGCCGGCAGCGTCGGTCAATCACAACGACTGGCCCGCTTCCGCCCGCCATTTCTCTATGGCGCACAAAGGCTTTACTGCTAGCATTCAAGTAACTTATTAACAAGATAGGCGCCTTGTCGGCTGCATGAGGAGCGCTCCGAAGTGAGTTTCCTGGATCGATTGCTGCGCCGGAAATCGCCGCCGATGATCGGCCTGGACGTCAGCTCGTCCAGTGCCAAGCTGGTGGAACTGGGTCAGACCTCCTCGGGCGAGTTCGTGCTCGAGCGTTTCGCGCTCGAGCCCTTCGAGAAGGGCTGGATCACCGACGGGCAGATCGAGAAGTTCGACGAGGTCGCTGCCGCGGTGCGCAAGGTCGTCGGCAAGAGCGGCACGCGTACCAAGCATGTGGTGATGGCAATGCCGCAGTCGGCTGTCATCACCAAGAAGATCATCCTTCCAGCCGGGCTGCGCGAGGAGGAGATGGAGCTTCAGGTCGAATCCGAGGCCAACCAGTACATCCCGTTCTCGATCGACGAGGTGAGCCTGGACTTCTGCGTCATCGGGCCCAGCCCGAGCTCGGCCGGGGACGTCGAGGTCCTGATCGCGGCGTCGCGCAAGGACCGCGTGCAGGATCGACAAGGCCTGGCCGAGGCGGCGGGGCTGACGCCGGTGATCCTCGACATCGAATCGCACGCCTCGCGCCTGGCGATGAGCCGCGTGATCGCGGCGCTGCCCAATGAGGGGCGCGACGCGCTCGTGGCCCTCTTCGAGATCGGCGCCGACAGCACCAGCCTGAGGGTGCTGCGCGACGACGAACAGCTCTACGACCGCGACCAGGCCTTCGGCGGCTCGCAGCTCACGCAGCTGATCTCGCGCCAGTACGGCTTCTCGTTCGAGGAGGCCGAGCAGAAGAAGCTCTCCGGCGACCTGCCCGAGGACTACGAGAGCGTGATCCTCGCGCCCTTCGTCGACAGCCTGTCGCAGGAGATCGGCCGTGCGTTGCAGTACTTCTTCACGAGCACGCCGCACCACAAGGTGCACTACGTGATGCTGGCCGGCGGCACCGCGACGCTGCCGGGGCTCAAGGACCGGGTCACCGAGCTCACCGGCTTCGCGTCGATGGTCGTCAACCCCTTCGACAGCATGCAGCTCGGTTCGGCGGTGCGCGAAAGCCGCGTCCGGCGCGAGGCGGCGTCCTACCTCACGGCCTGCGGCCTCGCGATGCGGAGGTTCGTGCAGTGATCCTGATCAACCTGCTGCCTCACCGCGAGGCCAAGCGGCGCCAGCGCCAGCAGGCGTTCTACGCCGGCGTCGGGCTGGCGGTGGCGGTCGGCCTCGTGATTGCCGGCGTCTGGTACATGGGGCTGCAGCAGTTGATCGGCGATCAGCAGGCCCGAAACCAGTTCCTGAAGGACGAGATCGCGCGGCTGGACACACAGATCAAGGACATCGCGACCCTGCGCGCCGAGATCGATTCGCTCAAGGCGCGGCAGAAGGCCGTCGAGGATCTGCAGACCGACCGGAACACGCCGGTGCGCCTGCTCGACGAGCTCGTCAAGCAGACGCCCGAGGGGGTGTACTTCACGTCGATCAAGCAGACCGGCTACCAGGTGCAGCTCTCCGGCATCGCGCAGTCCAACGAGCGCGTCTCCGAGATGCTGCGCAATCTGCTCTACAACTCGGAGTGGCTTGAGCAGCCCGAGCTGGTCGAGATCCGCTCGGTGAACCTGCCCGTTTCGCAGGGCAGCCGTGAGACACGGCGCCTGTTCGAGTACCAGATGCGCGTGCGCATCAAGCCACCGGCGGCTCCGGACCAGGCTGCTTCGGGTGCCGCCGCGGCCCCGCGCAAGGCATCGTGAGGCAGGGCATGGCGACCAGCAGCAACACCACCGCCACGGGTTTCGACGCCTCCGCGATGCTCGAACAGGCAGTCTCGCAGTTCCGCGGCCTCAATCCGAGCGAACCGGGTCAGTGGCCCTGGTTGCCCAAGGCCGCGGTCTTCCTCCTCGTGGCCGTGGCCGTCCTCGTCATCGGCTGGTTCGCGCTCCTGAGTGGCTCGGTCGAGGAGCTCGACGGCGAACGCGAGCGCGAGCCGGCGCTGAAGTCCGAGTTCGAGCGCAAGCTCGGCCAGGCCGTCAACCTCAACGAGCTGCGCAAGCAGAAGCTGCAGGTGCAGGAATACGTGACGCAGCTCGAGAAGCAGCTGCCGGGGAAGGCCGAGATGGACGCGCTGCTCTCGGACATCAACCAGGCGGGCCTGGGCCGCGGCCTGCTCTTCGAACTCTTCCGGCCCGGGCAGGTGCAGGTCAAGGACTACTACGCCGAGCTGCCGATCACCTTGCGGGTCAGCGGCCGTTACCACGACTTCGGCGCCTTCGCCGCCGACGTGGCCAACCTCTCGCGCATCGTCACGCTGCACGACCTCTCGATCGCCCCGCCGGCGCGCGACGCCACCGGTGCGCTGGCGATGGAGGCGGTGGCTCGCACCTACCGCTACCTCGACGCCGCCGAGGTTGCCGAGCAGCAGAAGAAGGCCGCCGCCGCGAAGGCAGGAGCGAAGAAGCCATGATGCGCCAGGCCCGCACCGCAGCCGCCCTCGCCGCGCTCGCGCTCGCGCTCGGCAGCCTTGCCGGCTGCGGCAGCGACCTCGACGAGCTGCAGCAATGGATCGAGACCAAGCGGCGCGAGGTCAAGCCCAATGTCCCGCGGCTCGAGGCGCCGAAGAAGTTCGAACCGGAGCCCTACGTGCAGGCGCAGGCGGTCGACCCCTTCAGTGCGCAGAAGCTGACGGTTGCGCTGCGGCAGGAGGTGCGCCAGCTCAACCCGCTGCTGGCCGGCGAGCTCAACCGGCGCAAGGAGCCGCTCGAGGCCTATCCGCTGGACAACATGGCCATGGTCGGCAGCTTTGCGCGCGGCGGCAAGCCGTACGCGCTGCTGCGCGTGGAGAACCTGCTCTATCAGGTCAAGGTCGGCGACTACCTGGGGCAGAACTACGGGCGCATCACCCGCATCGGCGAGACCGAGCTGACGCTGCGCGAGGTGGTGCAGGACGCAGTGGGCGAATGGACCGAGAGGATCAGCACCCTGCAGCTGCAGGAGAAGGCGCGATGAGGAACAAGCTGCAGATGACCAACATGGGCAAGTGGCGAGGGCTGCCGGCCGTGCTCGTGCTGGTGGGCACGATGCTGTGCGCGCCGCTCGCGGCCTGGGCGCAGAACGCGATCCAGTCGATCACCAGTTCGCAGCAGGCGGGCACCGAGGTCGTGCGCATCGAGCTCGCGCAACCGCTGGCGTCCGTGCCGGCGGGCTTCGCGGTGCAGGCGCCGCCGCGGGTGGCGATCGACCTGCCGGGCGTGGGCAACGCGCTCGGCCGCAACACCGTCGAGCTCAACCAGGGCAACCTGCGCTCGGTCAGCGTCGCACAGGCCGGCGAGCGCACGCGCGTGGTGCTCAACCTGAAGCAGGCGGCCAACTACCAGGCCCGGCTGGAAGGCAATGCGCTGCTCGTCACGCTCGAGCAGAGCGGCCCGGCGGTGGCCGCGGCAACGCAACCGACGAGCCAGTTCGCCCCGACGCAGAACGTCGAGGTGCAGGGCCTGCGCAACATCGATTTCCGCCGCGGCGCCGATGGCGCGGGTCGCGTGATCGTCGATCTGCCGAGCAGCCAGGTCGGTGTCGACATCCGCCAGCAGGGGCAGAACCTGGTCGTCGACTTCATGCGCTCCTCGCTCCCCGACGCGCTGCGCCGGCGCCTGGACGTCACCGACTTCGGCACGCCGGTGCACAGCGTCTCGACCTTCCAGCAGGGCGATCACGTCCGCATGATCGTCGAGCCGCGCGGCGTCTGGGAGCACAGCGCCTATCAGACCGACAACCAGTTCGTGCTCGAAGTGCGGCCGATGAAGATCGACCCCGACAAGCTCGTCCAGGGCCCCGGCTATCAGGGCGAGAAGCTGTCGCTGAACTTCCAGAACATCGAGGTCCGCGCCCTGTTGCAGGTCATCGCCGACTTCACCAACTTCAACGTCGTCACCAGCGACACCGTGACCGGCAACGTCACGCTGCGGCTCAAGGACGTGCCCTGGGACCAGGCGCTGGACATCATCATGCAGAGCAAGGGCCTGGGCGTGAAGAAGGCCGGCAACGTGCTGTGGATCGCGCCCAAGGAGGAGCTGGCGGCCAAGGAACAGGTCGAGCTCGAGGCCAAGAAGAAGATTGCCGAACTCGAACCGCTGCGCACGCAGTCGTTCCAGCTCAACTACGCCAAGGCCGAGGAGATCGCCAAGGGCCTGCGGGGCGAGTCCGTCGGCCAGAGCGGCGGCTCCACCGGACAGAACACGCGCATCCTCTCGGCGCGCGGCAGCGTCCTCTCCGAACCGCGCACGAACCAGCTCTTCGTCTCCGACATCCCCTCCAAGCTCGAGGAGATCCAGAGCCTGATCGCCAAGATCGACATCCCGGTGCGGCAGGTCCTGATCGAGGCGCGCATCGTCGAGGCCGACGACAGCTTCGGCCGCGCGCTGGGCGTCAAGCTCGGCAGCACCGACCTGCGTGGCCTGCACGGCGGCATTCCCGGCTACAGCGTCGGCGGCGGCAACTACGTCACCATCGGCAACAACTACACCAACGTCGGCGCGCAGACCAATCAGGGGAACACGTTCAATCCGGGGTCGCAATTCGTCAACCTGCCGGCGCCGGTCCTGTCGTCCGGGGCGGCAGCGGCGACCTTCGGGCTCTCGCTGTTCAGCGCCGCGGCCAACCGCTTCCTGAACCTCGAGCTCTCGGCGATGGAGTCCGAAGGCAAGGGCAAGATCGTCTCAAGTCCGCGCATCGTCACCGCGGATCAGCAGAACGCGAGCATCGAGCAGGGCGAGGAGATTCCGTACAACATCGCCACCTCGAGCGGCGCGACCTCGATCCAGTTCAAGACCGCGGCCTTGCGCCTGGACGTCAAGCCGCAGATCACGCCCGAGGGCAACGTGATCATGAAGCTCAGCGTCAGCAAGGACAGCCGTGGCGTCAACACCACCGCGGGGCCGGCGATCAACACCAAGCGCGTCGAGACCGAGGTGCTGGTCGAGAACGGCGGCACGGTCGTGATCGGCGGCATCTTCATGCAGGACGATCACGACCAGGTCAACAAGGTGCCGCTGCTGGGCGACATCCCGGTGCTCGGCCACCTGTTCCGGAACACGGAACGCGTCTCGAACAAGACCGAGCTGCTCGTCTTCATCACGCCCAAGATCGTCACCGACCGCTCGGCGATCCGCTGAATCCCGGCGCCGGCGCATCGCGCGCCGGCGTATTCAGAGACCACAGGAACCTGCACATGAGGCATTGGAAGCAATTGCTCGCGACCCTGCTGTTCGCGAGCCTGGCCGCCTGCGGCGGCGGTGGCGGTGACGCGGGAACGCCGGGCTTGGGCGGAGGATCGACCGGGTCGGTTGCCGACGTCGTCATCCAGCCCGAAGCGGACAGCATTCCGAATACCGGAGCGACGACGGTCAAGGTCACCATCACCGTGGTCAACGCAAACCGCGTCGGCCTGAAGGACATCCCGGTCTCGGTCTCGGTCGACAGCGACGCCATCGTTTCTACGAGCGACACGAAGACCAACGCAAGCGGCGAGGTCGTGGCGACCGTGGGCATCGGCTCCAACCGAAGCAACCGCGATCTGACGCTGACGGCGCGTGCCGGTTCTGTGACGAAGACGGCAGTGATCAAGGTTGTCACCGACCCGAACAGTACGACGCCGGTTGCGGCCGACCTGGCCCTGGTGCTCAGCGCACCGAGCATGACCAACAGCTTCAGTTCCAACGTCACCGCGACGGCGACCGCAGTCGACGCCAACCGCAACGTGGTGGCGGGGATTCCGGTGACCTTCGCGGTGAACGCGGGTGCGACCGTCGCCGCGAGCGGGCCGGTGACGGATTCGAAGGGCGAGCTCAAGGGTACGGTGGGCATTGGCTCCGACCGTGCCAATCGCGTCATCACGGTGACTGCCACCAGCGGCAGCTTGGTGCGTACAGCGACCCTTGTCGTCAACGGCGCAAAGCTCTCCGCCTCCTCGCCCCCGCTGATCGTGGCCGGCAGCACGGGCAATGAGATCCGTTACCGGCTGGTCGACTTCAATGCGCTGGCGATGAATGGCCAGAGCATCACCGTGAGCGGCAACGGCTTGCCGACGGTGACCGGGACGACCGATCAGAACGGTTATTTCACCTACGCCTACGCGGCGCCAGCGAACCCGGGCCTGGTCGAAATCGTCGCCTCGGCTGCGGGAGATCAGTTGTCGCAAGTCCTCACCGTCTCACCCGCAAGCGCCGCGATTGCGCCAGCACCCGAGATGCCGCAGTCGGTCTCCGTCACGCCGACGCCGAGCGTCGTCTCGGTCAACACCGTGGGGAGTTCGTCGAATCAGGTCGAGTTGCGGGTGCTGGCCGTCGGCGCGGGCAACAAGCCGGTGCCGCGCGTGCGCGTACGCTTCGATCTTGCCGGCAACGGGAGCAACAGCGACGGCGTCGTGAGCTGGGTCGGCAACTACGCCTACACGGACGACAACGGCATCGCCCGAGGTACCTTCACGCCGGGCCAGCGCTCGAGCCCGACCAACGGCGTGACGATCCGCGCCTGTTACGCGACCACCGACTTCGGAACGCCGAGCAGCGGCTGCACTGGGGCTGCAAACGCCACCACTGCGACGCTGACGGTCGCCTCGGAGGCCTTGGCGGTCAACATCCGCACCAATGAGTTCATCAAGTCCGGCGATGCGGAACTCACCTACATCAAGGAGTTCGTCGTCATGGTGGTGGACGCGGCGGGGCAGGCCAAGCCCGACGTGCAGATCACGCCCTCCGTCGACCTCGATGGCTACTACAAGGGCTACTGGGCCTGGAGCGAGGCAGCGTCGGCATGGGTTCGGACCATGACGCTCGCGTCCGACGAGAGCTACCGCTGGAACGGCACTGCGTGGGAGAAGACCGGCGGTGGCCCGCGTTGCCCGAACGAGGATGTCAATCGCAACGGCGTGCGCGAGGCGCCCGTGTTCGTGCCTGGCGCGACCCCACCGGCGCTGGCTTTGCGCCAGGAAGACCTGAACTGGAACGGCGATCTTGATCCCCGCAAATCGGATGTTGCCGTGAAGATGGTCGGCTCGTCGAAGACCGACGCGAACGGTCTGGCCATCCTTCAGATCGAGTATGGCCGCAACCTGGCATCGTGGATCGACTACACGATTACCGTCACGGCTTCCGGAGTCTCCGGCACCGAAGCTCGGGCGCGCTACATCGGAAGGCTGCACTATCCGGGCTCGGCAATCACCAACAAGACGGTCGCGCCGGCATTCGCCGAGAACCCCTACGGCGAGGCGACGACCTGCCTTGACCCCAACTGAGCGGGAGACCATCGCCCTCGTCGGCATGCCCGGCTCGGGCAAATCGACGGTGGGCCGGCAGCTCGCGCGGCACCTGCAACGCGAGTTCGTCGACAGCGACGCGGTGATCGAGGAGCGGATCGGCATGCCGATCCGCGACTGGTTCGCGCAGCACGGCGAGGAGAGCTTCCGCGACCAGGAGCAGCTCGTGATCGAGGAGCTGACGCAGCGTCGCGGCATCGTGCTGGCCACCGGCGGCGGTGCGGTGCTGCGGCCGTCGAACCGCAACGCGCTGCACTCGCGCTGCCACGTCTTCTACCTGCGCGCAAGCGCCGAGGAGCTCGCGCGCCGGCTTCGTCACGACACGCAGCGCCCGCTGCTGCAGGTGGCCGATCCGCTCGCGCGCCTGCGTGAGCTCTATCGCGAGCGCGACCCCTTGTACCGGCGCACGGCGCATTTCGTCGTCGAGGCGATGCGCCCTTCGGTGCAGGCGCTCACCAACATGGTGCTGATGCAGCTCGAGGTCGCTGGCCTGGCGCCGCCGGCGCAGCGATGAGGGGCGCACGACGGACGGGATCGAGGCGGTTGCGTCTCGATGCCATGGACGGTCGGCGACCGGTTCGCCGCCCGTCAACGAGCCGTTGACAGGCGCCAGAGCGCATTCAACGGACGGCAGGGCGCCAACGAGCGCTCAGGGCCCTGCCGATGACCGCACCCACCGCGACTTACACTGCGCGGCCATGACGCGAACGACCGGCTCCCTGCCTTCGATCCGGGTCCGCACGCCCGGTGGCGAGTACGACATCGTGATCGCACGCGGTGCGTTCGGCGACCCGGATGCCTGGGGCGGCCTGCCGAAGGCGAGCCAGGCGGTGATCGTCAGCAACACGCGGGTGGCGCCGCTCTATGCCGCAGCGCTGCAGCAGGCGCTCGCACCGCACTACCGACAGGTGTCGCTACTCGCGCTCCCCGACGGCGAGGCCTACAAGACCTGGGAGACGCTGAACCTCGTCTTCGATCACCTGCTGGGCAGCGGCTGCGACCGCAAGACGGTGCTGTTCGCGCTCGGGGGCGGGGTCGTCGGCGACATGACGGGCTTTGCCGCGGCCTGCTACATGCGCGGCGTGCCCTTCGTGCAGGTGCCGACCACGCTGCTGGCGCAGGTGGATTCGTCGGTCGGCGGCAAGACGGCGATCAACCACGCGCTGGGCAAGAACATGATCGGCGCCTTCTACCAGCCGGTGCGCGTCGTCTGCGACCTGGCGACGCTCGACACGCTGCCGCCGCGCGAGTTCGCCGCGGGCCTGGCGGAGGTCATCAAGTACGGGCCGATCGCCGACGCCGCCTTCCTCGACTGGATCGAGGACGAGCTGGAGGCGCTGATCGCGCGCGAGCCGGCGGCGCTCTCGTACGCGATCGGGCGTTCGTGCGAAATCAAGGCCTGGGTCGTCGGGCAGGACGAGCGCGAGAGCGGCCTGCGCGCGATCCTGAACTTCGGCCACACCTTCGGCCACGCGATCGAGGCGGGCCTCGGCTACGGGCAATGGCTGCACGGCGAGGCCGTGGCCTGCGGCATGCTGATGGCCAGCGATCTCTCGGCCTGCCTCGGGCTCGTGCCCGAGGCCTTCGTCGCGCGCATGCGGGCGCTGCTGCAGCGCGCCGGATTGCCCACGCGCGCGCCCGGGATCGGCGTCGAGCGCTTCGTCGAGCTGATGCGCATCGACAAGAAGGCCGAGGCGGGCGAGATCCGCTTCGTCGTCATCGAGACCCCGGGCCGGGCGATCGTGCGGCCTGCGCCGGACGCGCTGGTGCGTGAAGTGATCCGGCGCCACAGCGAAGCCGAGCTGCCATGACGAGCCGCCTGCGCCATCGCGTCGGCGTGCAAGGGCGGGCCCGAGCCGCGCGGCGCAAGGCCTGCCCTTGAATCCGCCGCTGGCCCCCTGGGCCGTGGACCCGGCGCGCAGCCGCGGGCGCCGCCACCCCGAGCCGCCCGATCCGGATCGCAGCGAACACCAGCGCGACCGCGAGCGCGTCGTCCACAGCACCGCCTTCAGGCGGCTGATGTACAAGACGCAGGTCTTCGTCAACCATGAGGGCGACCTCTTCCGCACGCGGCTGACGCACTCGATCGAGGTTGCGCAGCTCTCGCGCTTCGCGGCCCGCACGCTGCGCCTGAACGAGGACCTGGCCGAGGCGATCGCGCTCGCGCACGACCTCGGGCACACGCCCTTCGGCCACGCCGGGCAGGATGCGCTGCACGAGTGCATGGCCGCGCACGG
>JAIXKN010000109.1:70279-82656 GCA_026932425.1 Burkholderiales bacterium | reverse complement strand
TACAACGCGCACGACATCGACGACGGCGTGCGCTCGGGCTTGCTCGATCCCGCGCGGCTCGACGGGCTTTCCGCCTTCGGGCCGCTGCGCCAGGAAGTGCTGACCGAGCATCCGTCGCTGGCCGGTCAGGGCCGCCGGCTGCTGCTGGAAGTGCTGCGGCGCATGCGCACGCGCCAGCTGCGCGCACTGGTCGTGCACACCGCGCAGAGACTGGCGGACGCGGCGCCGGCCGATGTCGACGCGCTGCGGCGCCTGCCGCCACTGGCCACGCTGCCGCCGGCGCTGCGCGCCGAGGCGATCGAGCTCAAGCGCTTCCTCTTCGATGCGCTCTACCGCCATCCGCAGGTCGCGGCGACCAACGAAGCCGCGCGCGAGATCGTGCGCGAGCTCTTCACCGCCTACTGCAGCGCGCCGCACGAGATGCCCGCCGACTTTGCCGAGGCCGACGACCTGCGGCGCGCGGTCGCCGACTACATCGCCGGCATGACCGATCGCTTCGCGTCGCGCGAATACCACCGGCTGACCGGCCGCCAGCCGTTCCCGTCCTCGCTGCAGCCGGCGCTCTCTCCCTTGCGCTGATCGCGATGCCCCGGCGGGCCGACTGGCCGACTAGCTGATCGGCTGATCGGCTGAGGCGATGCGGGCCTCCTTCAGGCCGCGTGCGAGAATCGATCGGTTCTTCTGTCCCGCGGCCGATCGGCCGCAACCGCCGGCTTGAAGCCCGACGCCTTCATCGAGATCGACCACGTCACCTTCGGCTACGACGAGCGCCGCACGATCCTCTCCGACCTGAGTCTGCGCTTTGCGCGCGGCAAGGTGACGGCGGTGCTGGGTGGCTCGGGCTGCGGGAAGACGACGCTGCTGCGGCTGATCGGCGGCGTGCACGGCGTCAACCAGGGGCGGGTCGTCTTCGACGGCGAGGTCGTCAACGTGCAGGACCGCGCGCAGCTCTACCGGCTGCGGCGGCGCCTGGGCATGCTCTTCCAGTTCGGCGCGCTCTTCACCGACCTCAGCGTCTTCGATAACGTCGCCTTCCCGCTGCGCGAGATGACCGATCTCTCGGAAGCCATGATCCGCGACATCGTGCTGATGAAGCTCGACGCGGTCGGGCTGCGTGGTGCAGCGGGGCTCAGGATCAGCGAGGTCTCGGGCGGCATGGCCCGGCGCATCGCGCTGGCGCGTGCGATCGCGCTCGACCCCGAGCTGATCATGTACGACGAGCCCTTCGCCGGGCTGGACCTGGTCAGCATGGGCGTCACCGCCAAGCTCATCCGCACGCTCAACGACGTCACCGGTGCGACCTCGCTCGTGATCTCGCACGACGTGCCGCAATGCATGGCGATCAGCGACTGGGTGGTGCTGCTGGCCACCGGCGGGCGCGTGGTCGCGCAGGGCACGCCGGCGGAGCTGATGGGCTCGACCGACGCCGAGGTGCGCCAGTTCGTTCGCGGCGAACCCGACGGGCCGGTGAAGTTCCACTATCCGGCGCCGACGGTGGCCGAGGATTTCGGCGTCGGGGCGGGATCCTGATGGACTTCCTCGCCTTCCTCGGTGCCCGGGCGCTCGCGGTGCTGCGCGGCTGGGGCCACGCGGCGCTCTTCTTCGTCGACCTGCTTGGTGCGCTGCTGCCCTCGTTGCGGCGTTTCGGCCTCGTCGTCGCGCAGATCCACGCGATCGGCAACCGTTCGCTCGTGATCATCCTGGCCTCGGGCATGGCGGTGGGCTTCGTGCTCGCGCTGCAGCTCTACAACACCTTGATCACCTTCGGCGCGGCGGAGTCGCTCGGACTGGTCGTCAACCTCTCGCTGGTGCGCGAACTCGGGCCGGTGGTGACGGCGCTGCTCTTCGCCGGGCGAGCGGGCACATCGCTCACCGCCGAGATCGGCCTGATGAAGGCCGGCGAGCAGCTCTCGGCGCTCGAGCTGATGGCGATCGAACCGCGGCAGCGCGTGCTCGCGCCGCGCTTCTGGGCGGGCGTGATCTCGATGCCGCTCCTGGCGATCCTGTTCTCGGCAATCGGCATTCTTGGGGCCTGGGTGGTCGCGGTCGGGTTGATCGGCATCGACGCCGGCAACTTCTGGGCGATCCAGCAAAGCGGGGTCGACGTCTGGCGCGACGTCGGCAACGGCGTGGTCAAGAGCGCGGTGTTCGGCGTCATCTGCACCGCAGTGGCGCTCTACCAGGGCTACGAGACCGAAGCCACCCCCGAGGGCGTGGCCTACGCGACCACGCGCACCGTCGTGATCTCGTCGCTGGGCGTGCTCGCGATGGACTTCATCCTGACCGCGCTGATGTTCACCACGGGGCGCTGACTGCAGGGAGCAAGCGAATGACGAAGAGAGGCATGGAGATCCTGGTCGGGCTGTTCGTGCTGCTGGGCATGCTGGCGCTGGTGTTCGTCGCGCTCAAGGCGGCCAACCTGACGAGCTTCAACAGCGGTGCGACCTATGTGCTGACGGCGCGCTTCGACAACATCGGGGGGCTGAAGGTGCGCGCGCCGGTGCGCAGCGCCGGCGTTGCCGTGGGCCGCGTGACCTCGATCGTGCTCGACCCCAAGACCTACCAGGGGGTGGTCACGCTGGCCGTCGATCAGCGCTTCAAGTTCCCGCAGGACTCGGCGGCCAAGATCCTGACCTCGGGGCTGCTCGGCGATCAGTACATCGGCATCGAACCGGGCGGCGACGACGTCGACCTGGCGCCGGGCGCGAACATCGCGCAGACGCAGTCGGCGGTGGTGCTCGAGAACCTGATCGGCCAGCTCCTGACCGGAAAGGCGGCGGTGGCCGGCACGGTGATGGAGGCGCCCCAGTGAGGAGCGCGCTGCGCGCGACGCTGGCGGCAACGGCGCTTGCGTTGGCCGCCGGCTGCGCGAGCGTGCCGGGTGCGCCCGCGGACAGCGCGGTGCCCATGACAGGCAGCGTGCCGGTGAATCCCGTCGATCCCTGGGAGCGTTGGAACCGCAAGGTGTTCGCGTTCAACGAGGCCATCGACGAGTCGGTGGTCGAGCCGGTGGCGCGCGCCTGGCGCGATCATGTTCCGCAGATGCTGCGCACCGGCGTCTCGAACTTCTTCGGCAACATCGCCGACATCTGGTCGACGGCCAACCACTTCCTTCAGGGCAAGGTCGGCAGCGGCATGGAGATGGGCATGCGCGTGCTCACCAACACGCTCTTCGGACTGGGCGGTATCCTCGATCCGGCCACCGAGATGCGGATGCCGCGGCGCAGCGAGGATTTCGGCCAGACGCTCGGCGTCTGGGGCCTGCCCGCAGGTCCCTACGTCGTGCTGCCGCTGCTCGGCCCCTCGTCGGTGCGCGATGCCGTCGGCGTGCCGCTGGACCGCTACGCCGAGGCGCCGTCGGTCTACCTGGATCTGAACGTGTATGCGAGCTCTGCGCTGCAGCTCGTCAGCGTACGGGCCGAACTGCTGGCGACGACACGGCTCGTGGGTGAGGTCGCGCTGGACAAATACAGCTTCGTTCGCGACGCCTACCTGGCGCGACGCCGGGACCTCGTCTTCGACGGCGCACCGCCGCTGGAGACGTTCCAGGATGATTTCGAGGATGACCCGCCGCCCGCAAAGGCGAATTGAGCGGCGGCCGGTCAGTGAACCGCGGGGGCGGCCCGCGCGTTGAAGGCGCAGGCTTGCCGGGGTGCGCACCGGCGACCGCAAGGAAAGGAAGAGGATGATCAGAAAACTGTTGGCCACGACCCTGGTGGGCATGGGCCTTGCGCTGATGCCGCTGGCCCCGGCGCTCGCGCAGGCCACACCCGAGGCACTCGTCGCGAAGATCTCCGCCGAGGTGCTCGACGCCGTCAAGGCCGATCCGGCGCTGCAATCGGGCAACATCCAGAAGATCATCGAGCTGGTCGACGCGAAGGTGATGCCAAGCGTCAACTTCGAGGTCATGACCCGTTCGGCGGTCGGGCCACAGTGGCGCCACGCCACGGCCGAGCAGCGTGCCAAGCTGCAGGCGGAATTCAAGTCGCTGCTCGTGCGCGTCTATTCGGGTGCGCTCACCGAGATCAAGGATCAGACGGTCCAGATCACCAAGACGCTGCCGGTGCCGCAGAGCACGCAGGTCGTGGTGCAGAGCGAGGTCCGTGGGAAGGGCGAACCGATCAAGCTCGACTACCGGCTCGACAAGTACAGCGACGTCTGGAAGATCATCGACGTCAACGTCGGCGGCATCTGGCTGGTGACGAGCTACCGTTCCCAGTTCGCGCCCGAGCTCGGCAAGGGCGGCATCGACGGCCTGATCTCGACGCTGGCCGAGCGCAACAAGGCCGCGGCCGCGGGCAAGAGCTGAACCGTCAGAGGCGCGCTCGATGAAGGTGTACGCATTGCCGGCAGAGGCCTCGCTTGCGCAGGCGCGCGCGCTCGAGACGGAGATCGACGCGGCGGTCGCCGCGGCCGATGCGACCGGGCTCTGCATCGACGCGTCGGCGCTCGCCGACTTCGACACCTCGGCGATCGCGCTGCTGCTGCACGCCCGACGCGCTGCCGCTGCGCGCGCAGTGCCGCTCGCGCTTCGTTCGCTGCCGGTGAAGCTGCGCGAGCTGGCGCGGCTCTACGGTGTGCAGAGCTTGCTGCCCGTGCAGCGGGACGGTGACGCGGACGTCACGGCCTCGGGGCAGGTGCCGGCCGGGCCGGCCTAGGCCCAGCGGCAATCCGGCAGGCAGGGAGGCGGCGCCAGCGCCTGTTCGCGCTCGGAAGCGGGAAGCAGCCGGTTGCCATCCTCGGGCCGGCCCCAGCTGCCGGCGGCGGCCTCGCCGACGAAGAGGTTGTCCTCGATGACCGGTTCGCTGCCCTCGGGCAGCCGCTCCGGCCACCAGCGCACGAAAGAGGCGGGCTGCTCGGCGTCGTTCAGCAGATGGTTGCCGCGCAGCAAGAGCCGGCTCTGCGGGTGGGGTTCGGCTTCGGCGCCGTAGGCCACCAGCGCCAGGTTCTGAGCACGCGCGCCTTGTGCGATCACGTTGCCCTGCACGCACGCCAGGCCGCCGTTGGGCAGGTCGATCTGGTACGACGCCTCGCCGTCTTCGCCGTCGACGAGGCGGTTGCAGACGATGTGGCTCAGCGCCGCGCGCGACTTCAGCAGGTGCCCGCGCCAGCCGCCCGAGAAGCGGCTGTGCGCGACGCGCAGCCGCGCGATGCGGCCGACGTAGAGCAGGTGGTGCAGCTGCCCCGTGTACCAGGGCGGCGCGGCGCCGAACGCGCAATCCTCGATGGCGAGCGTCGACCCCGCATCACCGGAGCTGAGCAGCCCCATCTCGTTGTCGAAGAAGCCGCAGCGGCGCAGCGTGAGGGCCCCGCGCTCGAAGCGGATGCCCGCGCCGTTGCCGGCAGGGACGCGGCTGCCGCGGAACTCGAGGCCCTCGATCGTGACCTGCCCGCCGCGGACCACGAACATCGCCTTGCCCTCGGCGTGGGCCCCGTCGGCGTGCAGCACGGCGCGTCCTTCGGCGGCCCGCACGACAAGCCGCCGCTGGGTGATGACCGCGGTCTGCGCGTGATGGTCGCCGGGATCGAGCTCGATGACGTCCCCGTCAGCGGCCTGGGCAACGGCGTCCGCCAGGCTCTGGCCGCGTCGCACCCGCAGGCTGCGAGCTCGCGCCGGCGGCAGCAGCAGCGCCAGCGGCAGCGCCAGGCCCGCGCGGCGTTTCATGCCGCCAGTTTCCCGGTGTGTGCCGAGGCGCCTACTGCACGGCGCCCGGCGACCACGCAGCCGGCGGCTGGATCGCCTGCGTGCCGCGCGGCAGTCTGAACTGGGCCGTGGGTTGCAGCGACTTGCCCCCGCCCTGACCCGCGGGCTGCGCGCTGCCGCGCCAGCCCGAGGCCTGCGTGAGACCGAAATCCAGCGTGTAGATGCTGTTGACCGCGCGCCGGCGCATCGCCCACACGTTGTCGCGGAATTCGCCCTTGGTGAAGGGGCTCAGCAGCCCCAAGCCCAGCGTCACGTTGTTGATCAGCTTGACCTCGGTCTCCGGCGGCAGCCGGTCGGCGAAGACGCGCACGAACCAGGACGGTGGCCAGGGGTTGCCGACCATCGTGTTGTGCGCCATGTAGAGGCCGTTTTGCGGCCAGCGCTTCCCTTCCGAGCCGTAGGCCACCATCACCGGGTTCTGTCCCTTCGGGCTCTGACCGATGACGTTGCCGACGATCCAGGCCAGGCCGCCGTTGGGCAGGTCGATCTCGTACGACGCCTGCCCGTCCTCGCCGTCGTAGATCAGGTTGTAGTGGATGCGGTTCTCGCGCGCGCGGCTCTTGATCAGGTGGCCCTCGAAGCCGGTGTAGAAGCGGCTGCCGCGCAGGCTGAAGCGGGCGATGCGGCCGACGTAGAGCAGATGATGCAAGCCCCCGACATCCCGCGGCGCCAGGCCGAATTCGCTGTCCTCGACGACCAGTTCCGCCTTCTCGTCGTTACCGGTGAGGATGCCGACCTCGTTGTCGAGGAAGAGGCTGTCGCGCACCGTGAGCCGGCCGCTCTCGTGCCGGATGCCCGCGCCGTTGGCGTCGTCGGCGCGGGCGCCGCGGAATTCGAGATTCTCGACCGCCACATCGCCGCCCCGGACGACGAGGATGGCTTTGCGCTCGGCCAGCGGGCCTTTCCCCTGCAGCACGGGCCGCTCGGCGAGCGCCCGGATCGTCAGGCGCTGCTGCGTGACCACGCCGTGCTGGCCCTGGTAGGTCCCCGGCATCAGCGCGATCGTGTCGCCGTCGACGGCCTTGGCCAGTGCCTCGCCCAGCGTCAGCTCCGGCGGCTGCGGGCCGACGATCAGCGTCTCCGCGCGCAGTGGTGACAGCACTGCGGCGGCCATGGCCGCGACGGCCGCCAGGACGCGCACGCGCAGCAGGGCTCTGGACATGGTGCCGGATTCTGACCTGCTTTGATGTCGCCGCGGTCGGCGTCGCCCCGGATACGAGCAGGATTGCACTGCGAACCGGACCGCGCGTGCCCCCGTCCGCCAGCCGGTCGACCTTGACATCTCCAGGAGCGCGTGCTCGAATGAACGTTCATTCAACACCCGACGGACGCGCTGCCACGGCGGGCGCGAGGGTGGCCGCCGATGATCCTCACCGAAGCGCAGGCCTTGATCCAGCGCGCGGCGCGCAGCTTCGCGCGTGCGCAGCTCGAACCGTACGCCGCGCAGCGCGACGAGAGCGGCCGCTTCCCGCGTGAAACCTTCGGGCACATGGGCGAGCTCGGGCTGATGGGCGTCACGGTACCCGCGGCCTGGGGCGGCAGCGGCGCCGATTCCGTGTCGCTGGCGCTGGCGCTCGAGGAGATCGCCGCGGGCGACGCCTCCTGCGCCACGGTGATGAGCGGCCACAACTCGGTGGGCTGCATGCCGATCAGCCAGTTCGGCAGCGAGGCGCAGAAGCAGCGCTTCCTGCGCCCGATGGCGCGTGGCGAAATGCTCTCGGCCTTCTGCCTGACCGAAGCGCAAGGCGGGTCCGATGCCGCTGCGCTCACGACGCGCGCACGGCGGGACGGCGATCACTACGTCATCGACGGCAGCAAGCAGTTCATCACCAGCGGCAGCCAGGCCGAGGTGGCGCTGGTCTTCGCGCGCACCGATCCCGCCGCGGGGCGGCGCGGCATCAGCGCCTTCATCGTCCCGACCTCGACGCCGGGATACGTCGTCGGCCGCATCGAGCGCAAGATGGGGCAGCGCGCATCGGACACCTGCCAGATCCATTTCGAGGGCCTGCGTGTGCCGGCCTCGCTGCGCCTGGGCGAGGAAGGGCAGGGGCTGCGCATCGCGCTGGCCAACCTCGAGGGCGGGCGCATCGGCATCGCGGCGCAGGCGGTCGGAATCGCACGGGCGGCGCTGGACAAGGCGCTGGCCTACGCACGCGAACGCGTCGTCTTCGGCAAGCCGATCGTCGAGCATCAGGCGGTGGGCTTTCGCCTCGCTGCGATGGCCACGCGCATCGAGGCCGCGCGCCAGCTCGTGCTGCACGCAGCACAGCTGCGCGACCACGGCGAGCCCTGCCTGATGCAGGCGTGCATGGCCAAGCTCGTCGCCTCGGAGGCAGCCGAGTGGGTCTGCTCGGAGGCGATGCAGGTCTTCGGCGGCTACGGCTATCTGGTCGACCAGGGCATCGAGCGGCTCTACCGGGACGCGCGCGTCTGTCGCATCTACGAGGGCACGAACGACATCCAGAACCTCGTGATCCTGCGCGAACTGCTCGAGCAGCACGATCGCGGGCTGGCCTGAGCACGGCATGACCACGGTATGACCACGGCATGAGCGCGGCATGACCCAGGATCGGGGCTCCGACGGGAAGGCGGTGACGAGGCGCTCATCGGGAGGCGGCTCACGGACGGCCAGAGGGCGGGGAGAACGGGGCGGGCCGGTGCCGGTCGTCATCGAGAGCCGCGTCGACGACCCCGGGCGCGTCGAGTGGCGGCGCGAGCAGATCGTGCAGGCGGCGGTGGCGCGTTTCGCGCGCGCGGGCTACCACGGCACGACGATCAAGGACATTGCCGAGAGCGCGGGCTTCAGCACCGGGCTGATCTACTCCTACGTCAAGGACAAGGAGGACGTGCTCTTCCTCGTCTTCATGCACATCTTCGAGACCTACCAGCGCCACATCCCGGCGCGGCTGGAGGGTGTGGACGAGCCGCTGCAGCGCCTGTGCACCGCGGTGCGGGCCTACTGCGAGGCGGTCGACCGCAACATCGGCGCCACCGTCGTCGGCTACCGCGAGAGCGCCTCGCTGCGGCCGGAGCTGCGCAAAGCGGTGCAACGCATGGAGCTCGAGACCAACCGGCTGATCGCCGAGCCGATCGAGGCTTGCATCGCCGCCGGCTACGTCGAGCCGGGCGACGTCGACCTGCTGACCTTCGACCTCGTGCTGATGGCGCATGGCTGGGCACTCAAGCAATGGCACTTCGCCGGCCGGGTCACGCTCGACGCGTATGTCGCCGAAGGCCTGCGGCTGAACCTGGAGGGCGTCCTGAGCGACGCCGGCCGTCGCCGGCTGCGCGCCCTGCCGGCGCCGCCGTCGAGCGACGGTGCGCCCGACGGCGGGAACGCAGGACGCCGACGCACGAGCTGACTCGGCGAGGCGGACTCAAAGCGGCAGTTCGACCAGGCGCCCGCTCACGCGAAGCAGCAGCGCGCGGGCACCGATGCGCTCGAGCACGATCCCCGGGGCGAGCGACTCGCCTTCGCGCACGATCCGGCCGGAAAGCAGGACGAAGCTCTGCCGCCGGTCTGCCGATTCGACAGCGCCCCCAAGCGCCAGGCCGAGGACGGCGCTGCGCTCCGGTTCGGGCAGTGCGCTGGCAGGCGCGGGCCCCGGCATTGCCGGGGCCCGCGCCGCAGCGGCGCTTGCCGCCGCGGCCGGCGGATCGCTTGTGTCCTTGCTCTTGCGCGCTGCCTCGCGTCCTCGCCGTGCGACGCGGGCCGCCGGGGGCGCCGCGGGCTCCGGACCGGCTTTCGAGGCGCGCGCGGGAGCCGCGGCGGGCATCACGGCGGCGGCAGCGGCCGGCGCTGCCGCCGCGGCCGATGCGGGCCGCGCGATCGGAGCCGGCGGCTGCGGCGCAGCCGTCGCCACTGGCGGCGTCGAATCGCGCTCCTGCCGCTGACCCCACCACCAGCCCAGCGCCAGCGCGGCGGTCGTGAAGGCCGCGCCCGCAGCGGCCACCCAGGGCCGGGCGCGGCGCCGGTTGTCACGTGCGTCGAGGGGGACGTGCGGCGCCGCGGTCACCTGTTGCAGCGGCGGTGTCCGGCTCTGGCTGCGCTGGGCCTCGGCCCGGCGCAAGGCGTCGAGGATGTAGGACATCAGGGTTGCGAGCGTAGCCGGGGTTCGTCGACGCCGCTGACACGGTTGAGCTGCATCAGCGTGAGCGGGCCGATCAGTCCGTCCAGCGGCAGGCCCTGACCGAGCTGGAACGCGAAGACGCGCCGGCGCAGCACCTCATCGGCCGGCGATCGCGCGCCCGCCGCGGTCTCGGGGCCCTGCAGCGCGAGCAGTTGCTGCAGCACCCATGAAGACGTGTCCTTCGGCGGCGGACGCCACCAGGCCAGCACCCGGCCGTCCCAGCTCGACTGCAGTTCGGGCAGCGCGATGCGCCGCGATCCGTTCATCCCCTGCACCTGCGCCTGTTCGTCGTCGATGCCCTGCAGCAGCCAGGACTGCCCATCGGCCAGAAGGAGCAGCATCGGCCGGTCGAGTCGGCGCAGCAACGCGGGGTCGGCTTTTCCCTCGAAGCAGGCCAGCCCTGCGGTGCGCGCGGCGCGGCAGGGGTCGTCCGCTCCCGCGGCGTCGATGCCCCAGGCCGCGGCCAGCGCTGCGGTCGCAGCCCTTGCGTCGTCGAAAGGCTGCGCGAGGGTCTCGCCAGCCAAGGCCGACGCGGCGGGTGCCGCTGCGGGCGACGCCGACCTCGCATCCGGTTCCGGGGCCGCAATGGACGCCGTTGCCGCCGTCGGCGTCGGCGACGAGGCGACCCGTGAACCCACCGATGAGGCTGCCGATGCGGAAGACCCGGCGCCCTCGCGCGAGCTCGGCTGCCCCGGCCATGCCCACCATCCTGCGGCACCGACGCCGATGGCCAGCAGCAGGAGCGAGCCCGCGATCCAGCCGCGGCGGCCATGCTTCTCGGTTTCGAAGACCTCGCGCGCCGCGTGCCGCACGGTACGGGCATCGACCGTCGGGCGGCCTTGTGCGTAGGCTCCGAGCAGCGCGCGCTGACAGAGCAGGTTGATGCGCCGCGGCACGCCGCGGCTTTCGCGATGCACGGCGGAAAGCGCGCGCGGCGTGAAGGGCAGCGGCCCCTGCAGTCCGGCCACGCCAAGGCGGTGGCGCACGTAGTCCGCGGTTTGCGTGGCGGCAAGCGGCCCGAGGTGCACCCGCGCGACGACGCGCTGCGCCAGCTGCTCGAGCTCGGGGCGCGCGAGCATCGTGCGCAGCTCGGGCTGGCCGATGAGCACGATCTGCAGCAGCTTGCGCTCGTGCGTCTCGAGGTTGGTGAGCAGTCGCAGCAGTTCGAGCAGCTCGGGCGAGAGCCCCTGCGCCTCGTCGACGACGAGCAGGCACTGCTCGTCCTTGGCGTGTGCGTCGAGCAGGAATTCGTTGAGCGCGTCGACGTAGGGCTTGGTCGTCGTCGCTGGCGGGCTCTGCTGCGCGATGCCGAACTCCTGGCAGATCGTCTGCAGCAGCTCGACCTCGGTGAGCCGCGGGTTGTAGAGGTAGGCGACGCGGTGACCGGGCGGAATCTGCTCGAGGAAGCAGCGGCAGACGGTGGTCTTGCCGGTGCCGATCTCGCCGGTCAGCAGCACGAAGCCGCCGCCGGCCTGAAGGCCGTAGAGCAGGTGCGCCAGCGCTTCGCGGTGCCCTTCGCTCAGGTGCAGGAAGCGCGGATCGGGCGCGATCGAGAACGGCTCCTGCTGCAGGCCGAAGAATGCCGCATACATGGCGCGGAGCATAGCGGCGCGGGTCCCAAGGGCCGACGCGGACGGGTTCTAATCGCGGCTGCATCCGGATCCAAAGCCCATGAACCAGCTCGACCAGCTCAAGCAGTACACGACCGTCGTCGCCGACACCGGCAATTTCCGCGAGCTCGCGGCCTTCGCGCCGCAGGATGCGACGACCAACCCGTCGCTGATCCTCAAGGCCGTGCAGCAGCCCGAATACGCGCCGCTGCTGGCCGAGGTCGTCGCGGTGAACGCGGCGCTGCCGCTGCCGGCCATCGTCGACCGCGTGCTCGTGCGCTTCGGGCAGGAGATCCTGAAGATCGTCCCCGGGCGCGTGAGCACCGAGGTCGATGCGCGCCTGTCCTTCGACACCGCGGCGACGATCGTGCGCGCACGAGGCTTGATTGCGCTCTACGAAGCTGCGGGCATCGAGCGATCGCGCGTGCTGATCAAGATCGCGGCGACCTGGGAAGGCATCCGCGCGGCCGAGGCGCTCGAACGCGAAGGCATTCACTGCAACCTGACGCTGCTCTTCGCGTTCTGCCAGGCCGTGGCCTGCGGCGATGCCGGCGTCAAGCTGATCAGCCCCTTCGTTGGCCGCATCTACGACTGGTACAAGAAGCGCGCCGGCAGCAGCTGGGACGAGGCGGCGAGCGCCGGCGCGAACGATCCCGGCGTGCGCTCGGTGCGCGCGATCTACGAGCACTACAAGCACCACGGCATCGCGACCGAGGTGATGGGCGCGAGCTTTCGCAACACCGGGCAGATCCTGGCGCTGGCCGGTTGCGACCTGCTGACGATCAGCCCCGAGCTGATGGCGCAACTGCAGAGTAGCGATGCGCCGGTGCCGCGCGCGCTCGACGCCGCGGCGGCGCGCGCGCTTTCGCTGCCGGCGGTGCACTACGACGAAGCGGGTTTCCGCTACGCGCTCAACGAGGACGCGATGGCCAC
>JAIXKN010000109.1:60127-70079 GCA_026932425.1 Burkholderiales bacterium | reverse complement strand
CTTCTCGCAGCAGGCGCCCGAGGTCTTCGCCGACCTCTCGAAGAACCTGATCGATGCACGCGCGCAGGCGCTGCTGCTCGAGCTCGCGCAGCAGTGCGGCGTGCTCGCGCTGCGCGACGCGATGTTCGCCGGCGAGCCGATCAACACGACCGAGGGACGCGCGGTGCTGCACACGGCGCTGCGCGCGCCGCGCGGCGCGGCGCCGTTCTCCGACGAGGTGCACGCGGTGCTGGACGCGATGCTCGCCTACGCCGAAGAGGTGCGCGCCGAGGCGGCGCGCGGCGGCTTCACCGACGTCGTCAACATCGGCATCGGCGGCAGCGACCTCGGCCCCGCGATGGTCGTCCCGGCGCTGGACGCCTACGCGCAGCGGGGGCTGCGGCTGCACTTCGTCAGCAACGTCGACGGCCATGCGATCGCGCCGCTGCTGCGCGATCTGGACGCACGGCGCACGCTCTTCATCGTCGCGAGCAAGACCTTCACGACGCAGGAGACGATGGCCAACGCCGAGGTCGCGCGCGAGTGGTTCGTCGCGCAGGGCGGCAGCGAAGTCGCGCGCCACTTCGTCGCGACCACGAGCAACGTGGCCGCCGCGGCGCAGTTCGGGATCACGACGACCTTCGGCTTCTGGGACTGGGTCGGCGGGCGCTACTCGCTCTGGAGCGCGATCGGGCTGCCGATCGCGATCGCGATTGGTGCCGCGAACTTCCGTGCGCTGCTGGCAGGTGGGCACGCGATGGACGAGCACTTCCGCCGCGCGCCGCCCGAGGCCAACCTGCCGCTGCGCCTGGGTCTGCTCGACGTCTGGTACCGCAACTTCCACGGCTTCTCGTCGCGCTCGATCGCGCCCTATCACCAGGGCCTGGCGCGGCTTCCGGCCTACCTGCAGCAGCTCGAGATGGAGAGCAACGGCAAGCGCGTCGATCGCGACGGCCGGCCGCTCGCGGTGGCGACGAGCCCGGTGCTCTGGGGCGAGCCCGGCACCAACGGCCAGCACGCCTTCTTTCAGATGCTGCACCAGGGCAGCGACGTGGTGCCAGTCGAGTTCATCCTCGTGCGGCAGCCGGCGCACCCGCACGCCGACCTGCACGCGAAGCTGCTGGCCAACGCGCTGGCGCAGTCGCAGGCGCTGATGCTCGGCAAGTCGGCGGCGCTTGCCGCGACCGAACAGGCACCGACCGCGGCCCCGGGGCTGGACCGCGCGGTGCTGGCCAGTCATCGCAGCTTCCCGGGCAACCGCCCGAGCACGACGCTGCTGCTGGACGCGCTGACGCCGCGCGCGCTCGGCGCGCTGATCGCGCTGCACGAGCACCGCGTCTTCACGAGCGGTGCCGTCTGGGGCATCGACAGCTTCGACCAGTGGGGCGTCGAGCTCGGCAAGGCGCTGTGCAGCGCCCTGCTGCCGCGCCTGGCCAGCGGCGACACCTCGGGGCTCGACGCTTCGACCGCGGGCCTGCTCGCCCGGCTGCGCGGGTGAGGTCAGGGGCTGCTGCCACCCTCATCCCGGCCTTCTCCCGCGGGGTGGGAGAAGCGGGGCCATGCGGCTACATGCCCAGATAGGCCTGGCGCACCTTCTCGTCGTGCAGCAGCTCGGCGGCAGGACCGGTGTGCACGATGTGGCCGGTCTCCATCACGTAGCCGCGGTCCGCGATCGCCAGCGCGGCGCGTGCGTTCTGGTCGGCGAGCACGATCGTCGTGCCGCGCGCCTTGAGCGCTGCCACGTGCTGGAAAACCTCGGCCACGAGCCGCGGCGCCAGGCCCATGCTGGGTTCGTCCAGCAGCAGCAGCTTGGGCTCGGTCATCAGCGCGCGCCCGAGCGCCAGCATCTGCTGCTGGCCGCCGGAGAGGGTCCCGGCGGGGTCGTTGCGCTTCTGCACGAGGATGGGGAACATCGCGCAGATCTCGTCCAGCCGCGCCCGTGTGCCACGCGCGAAGGTGCCAAGCAGCAGGTTGTCCTCGACGCTGAGCGCCGGGAAGAGCTGCCGCCCTTCGGGGACCTGCACGATGCCCATCTGCACGCGCTTGCGCGCCGATGCGCGCCCGATGTCCTGGCCGTCGAAGCGCAGCGTGCGCGCCGTGGCCGGCTGCACGCCCGAGATCGAGCGCATCAGCGTCGTCTTGCCGGCGCCGTTGGCGCCGACGATGGCCACCAGCTCGCCGGGCCGCACTTCGAGGCTGACGTCGGTGAGCGCGGGCACGCGCCCGTAGCGGCTGCCCAGGCCCTGGACTTCGAGGATCGGCTGCGTCATCGGGCTGCCTGCGTTGCGTGCGTCCCGGCGACGTCGGTCGCGCCGCCGGCCACTGCGGCGCCTTCGGCGCCGAGATAGGCTTCGATCACGCGTGCGTCGCGGCTGACCTCGGCCGGCGTGCCTTCGGCCAGCACCTCGCCGTGGTCGAGCACGAGCACGCGGTCGCTGACCTCCATCACGAGGTGCATGTTGTGTTCCACCAGCACGACCGCGGTGCCCTCGGCGGCCAGGCGTCGCACGACGCCGTCGATCTCGCGCGCCTCGGTATGGTTGAGCCCGGCGGCCGGCTCGTCGAGCAGCAGCAGCTTGGGCTCGGTGGCCAGCGCGCGCGCGATCTCCAGGCGCTTGAGCGCACCGTAGGGCAGCGTGTCGGAAGCCGAATCGACGTAGGCGCCCAGGCCCACGCGTTCCATCAGCGCGATCGAGTCCTCGCGGCAGCGCGCCTCGTCGCGCGCCATCGCCGGCGTGCGGAAGAGCGAGGGCAGCAGCGCGCAGCGCTGGCGCAGGTGGCGGCCGGTCATCACGTTGTCCAGCGCGCTCATGTTGAAGAAGATCTGCAGGTTCTGGAAGGTGCGCGCCAGACCGGTGGCAGCGAAGCGGTGCACCGGCTTGCCGGTGAGGTCGGTGCCGTTGAAGCGGATGCTGCCGGCGTCGGGTCGGTAGATCCCGGTGAGCATGTTCAGCAGCGTCGTCTTGCCGGCGCCGTTGGGGCCGATGATCGAGTAGATCTGGCCGGGCTCGACGTCGAAGCCGATGCGTTCGAGCACGCGCACGCCGCCGAAGCGCTTGGCGAGGTCACGGACGGAGAGAAGGCTCATGGCGTTCACGACTCCGATCCGGACCGGCGCGTCCACAGCCGCGCGAGCGTCGGCACGATGCCGCGCGGAAAGAAGATCATCGTCGCGATCAGCACGCCGCCGAAGACCATGGTCTCGTAGTCCTTGAAGACGGTCAGCAGCTGCGGCAGCAGGGTGAGGACGGCCGCGCCGACGATCGCACCCCAGATCGACGCCATGCCGCCGAAGACGACCATGATGACCAGTTCGACCGAGTGCAGGAAGCCGGACTTGGACGGCGTGATGAAGCCCGAGTAGTGCGCCATCAGCGCGCCCGAGAGCGCGGCCAGCACCGCGGAGATCACGAACACCGCGAGCTTCCAGCGCTCGATCACGATGCCCACGGTCTCGCCGGCGACTTCCGAGCCGTGCACCGCGCGCAGCGCCCGCCCCACCGGCGAGTCGATCAGGTTGGTGGCCAGCCAGACCGACGCCCAGAGAACGACCGCGGCGATGCCGTACCAGAGCTTCTCGCCGGCGAAGGTGAAGCCGGCGATCACGAGCGGCGGGACGCCCATGCCGTCGGGGCCGCCGGTGAGGCGGTCCTCGTTCGTCAGCACGAGGTTGACGATGACGCCAAGACCCAGCGTGGCCATCGCCAGGTAGTGGCCCTTGAAGCGCAGCGTCGGCTTGCCGACGATCGCGGCGAGGACGCCGATCGCCGCCACCGTGACCGGCAGCGAGAGCCAGGTCGGCCAGCCGTAGTTGGCGGCGAGGATCGCGCTGCCGTAGCCGCCGAGCGCGAAGAAGGCAGCGTGGCCCAGGCTGATCTGGCCGGCGTAGCCGATCAGCAGGTTCAGCCCCAGGCACACGACCGCGTTCATCAGCACCAGAACCGCAACTTCGAAGAAGTAGCTGTTCGGGAACAGGAAGGGCATCACGACGAGCAGTGCTGCCAGCAGCGCCAGCGCCTTGGTGCGGCCGGCGCGCGAGGCCCCGGCGCCTGCGCGTTTGGCCGGCACTGCGCCGCCCTGCGCCGACGGCAGCCCGACGCTCGTAGGGCGCTTGGAGCGTGTGGAATCAGACCCGGTCGCCACTGCGTGCTCCCACAAGCCCGGTAGGCAGGAAGAAGAGGACCACGAGGATCATCACGAAGGCGATGACGTCCTTGTAGGCCGAGGAGAGGAAGCCCGCGCCGAGCGCCTCGATCAGCCCGAGCAGCAGGCCGCCGATGACCGCGCCGCCGAAGCTGCCGAGGCCGCCGAGCATCGCCGCGGCGAAGCCCTTCAAGCCGAGCATGATGCCGATCTCGGCCGAGGTCAGCGTGATCGGTGCGGTCAGCACGCCGCCCAGCGCCCCGAGCAGTGCCGCGAGCGCAAAGCTCACGCGCATGATCACGCGCGTGTCGATGCCCATCAGGCGTGCGGCCAGCGTGTTCTGCGCCGTCGCCTGCATCGCCTTGCCGAAGAGCGTGCGGTTGAAGAAGAGGCCCAGCAGCACCACCGCGACCACGGTGCCGCCGATCACCCACAGGCTCTGCGGGACGATCGTGGCGCCGAAGAAGTTGATCGCTTCGGTGCCGCTGAAGGCCGGCAGCGCATGGATGCCCTTGCCCCAGACGACCTGCGCCAGACCGCGCAGGAAGAGCGAGACGCCGATCGTCACGATGATCAGCGTGACGACGTCGTTGCCGTGCGCGGGCTCGATCGCCAGGCGCTCGACGAGCAGGCCGACGATCATCGCCGCGGCCACCGCCAGCGGCACCGCGACGATGAGCGGCAGGCCCATCGCGACGAAGCTCACGCCGCTCATCCCCCCGACCATCACGAATTCGCCTTGCGCGAAGTTGATCGCGTGGCAGGTGTTGTAGATGATCGAGAAGCCGAGCGCGATGAGCGCGTAGATGGCGCCGGCCGTCAGGCCGGCGGCGACGAACTGGAGCCAGGCACCACTCACGTCGGATCCTTGTTCAAGCTTCGGTGAATGGCGCCCGGCGCTGCACCTCGGGTCGCGTCCCCGAGGCGCTTACTTCACCAGCGTCCAGGTGCCGTTGCGCACCTCGAGCATGCGGAAGGCCGAGAGGTCCAGGCCCATGTGGTCGGTCGGCGACATGTTGACGATGCCGCCGGTGCCCACGTAGTGCTTGGTCGCCTCGATGCCGTCGCGGATCTTGGCGCGGTCGGTGCTGTTGGTCGCCTTCATCGCGTTGATCGCCAGCCAGAAGCCGTCGTAGGCGTGGCCGCCGAAGGTCGAGACGTCGGAGTTGAAGCGGGCCTTGTAGTCCTGCGTGTACTTCACGACGACGGGCTTCTGCTCGTCGTTGGCAGGCAGGATGTCGGCCACCAGCAGTGCCGCGGCCGGAAGGCGCACGCCCTCGGCGGCGTCGCCGCTCAGCTTGATGTACTCCTTGGATGCCACACCGTGCGACTGGTAGAGCGGCTGCGTCAGGCCCAGCTGCTTGTAGTTGCGCGTGACGATCGCCGGCCCCTGGCCGAAGCCGGGGTTGAGCACCGCCTGCGCCGCGCTGCCCTTGATCTTCGTGAGCTGCGCGGTCATGTCGGTGTCGGCGGCGCCGTAGGTCTCGTCGGCGACGATCTCGATGCCGTTGGCCGGGGCGACCTTCAGGCACTCGGCGCGCATCGACTTGTCGAAGCCGCCGCTGCCCGAGATCAGCGCGGCCTTGCTGAAGCCGCGCGCCTTCATGTCGACGAAGACCTTCTCGCAGGCCATGCGGTCGGTGTGCGGGGTCTTGAAGACCCACTTCTTCACCGGCTCGATGATCACGACGGCGCCGGCCAGCGAGATGAAGGGCACGCCGGCCTGCTCGGCCAGCGGCACCGCGGCCATCGTCTCGCCGGTGGACGAGCCGCCGATCAGCACGTTGACCTTGTCCTGCTCGATCAGGCGCTTGGTGAAGGTGCGCGCCTTCTCGGCGTCGCCGGCCGAGTCGTAGGAGATCAGCTCGAGCTTGCGGCCGAGCACGCCGCCGGCGGCGTTGACCTGGTCGACGAGCATCTTCAGCGTCTTCTCCTCGGGATCGCCGAGGAAGGAGGCGGGGCCGGTGACGGCCAGGAAGGAGCCGATGCGGATCGGTTCCTGCGCCTTGACGCCTGCGGCGCCAAGCGCGAGCGTGAAGGCGACGCTGCCGGTGCCGAGGGTGCGCAGTACGTTATGAACAAGACTCATCAGAATGTCTCCTGTGTTTCGGCGAACACCCGGCAGGCGGTGATCTGCAGCCGGTCTGCGTGATGAGGAGGAATCCCCGCCGTCCCTGTCGCCACGAAGACAGCGGGGCGGATTATGGTAAGCCGATGCAGGTTTCGAATTTGATCTGGATCGGGTTTTCCGCCGCTCCCACTTGGACGATGGGGCGGGTTTTCACGGAGATGCCGACCGGCGCCGGATAGGGTGCAAGAGGGTGGGCACCGCGTGGTCGCGGGCAGACCAGCGCTCAGCGCGGTGGCGGCAGCGCCTCCCCGCGCAACCGACGCCAGAACCATGGCAGCGCGCGTTGCAGGTCGATGCGGCTACCCATCGAGCGCGTCGTGGGCAAGGCTTGCACTGCACTCGCGCGCCGCGCGATCGCGAAGCTGAAGCTGTAGTTCGGCTCGGCGCCCATGCGCAGATCGCTGATGCGCACCAGCGTGCCGACCTCGTCGAACTTGTAGAAGCCGTGGCTGAAGGCGCGGATGCGGGCCGCGCCCGGGTGAGCGGCGAGGTCGGCGTCCAGCGCCGCGCCGCGGTCGAAACGGTCGAAGTGCATCGGGCCCGGCGCGTCCAGCAGCGAGCGATAGCCCTCCAGGTAGCGGCCGCCATCGATCGCGACCACGCGCCAAAGCAGCACGCTGAAGGCCGCCGGTGTCACGAGCAGCCGCTCGGCTCGCACACCCTGCTGCTGCAGCGACGAGAGCGCTGTCGCCCGCACCTGCTGCTGCGCAACCAGGCCGAGCGCAAGGTAGGCACAGCCCAGCAGCAGCGTGACGTCGTTGGCGCGCAGGCTGCGGGCGCTGCCGCGCGCGGCGAGCGCCCAGATCGGGCCGGCCAGCCAGGGCAGCGTCACCAAGGGGTCGATGATGAAGACGCTGCCGACCGCAAACGGGTGGCTGCTGAAGGGCAGTGCGAGCTGCGTGCCGTAGACGGTGAGCGCATCCAGCAGCGGGTGCGTGATCAGCACCAGCCACAGCGCGAGCCACCATCGTCGCCACTGCTGCGCTTCGCGATGGAGCCAGACGACGATCGCGGTGAACGGCAGCGAGAACAGCGTCAACCAGAACAGCGCGTGCGACTGCGCTCGGTGCAGGACCATGTTCAGGATCGGGTCGCCGTGATCGATGAACACGTCCAGGTCCGGCAGCGTGCCGCCGATCGCGCCCCAGAGCGCCGCCTTCCAGACGGCGGTGCGTCGCCGCATCACCGCAACGCCGACCGCCGCCCCGAGGGCGATCTGCGTCAGCGAATCCATACCGGCTGCTCCGGCATTCGGCCGCTCATCACCGCCGCGGGCGACCTGTGCGCCGCTTGCGGCGCGCTCTGCAGGCCTTCGGCGCCTTGGCGCCGGCTTGGCGTAACGGTCAAGCGCTCAGGCCCCGGATCGCCTGCAGCGTCGCCTCCAGCGCCTGCTCGACGACCTGGTGCTTCCACGTCGGGGTGTCGGTGTAGAACGCGTCCCGAGTCGCCCGCTTGATCTCCTTGCGCTGTGCCGCGGGGGCCTCGGGGTGGTTCTTGAGCCACTGGTCGGCGCGCAGCGCCATCATCACCTCGGGCAACGGCAGCGTGCCGTACTCCATCGCGATGCCGGTGTACTCGGCCTGCGGGCATTCGTCGTAGACGGCCTCGAAGGCCATGCCCGAGAGCCGGGCCGAAGTCGACGAGCCGTCGTAGATCGAGGTCACCGCCTCTCCCCACCACGCCCGCGCGCGCGCAAGCGTTGTCGCATCGTCGCGCGCGCTGAAGATGCGCTCGCCGTGGCCGCTCGGCCCGAGACCCGTGTGCAGGTCGATCCAGGCCAGCCGCGCGCAGCGGCGGCCATGGTCCTGCAGCACGTGGCGCCAGGTCACGTGGCTCCAGGTCGGGCTGCGTCCGGCGTAGAAGAGACCCTGCGGATCGTCGTGCTGGCCGCTGCTGACCGCGGTCTGGAAGGCCATCGCGCCGCGCCGCGCGACGAAGTCGGCGATCGTTCGTTCGGCCTCGGCCGGCGGCGGCCAGCTTGCGGGCACGAGTGCGCGCGCCAGCTCGAGATAGTCGTCGTTGACCGGCAGCGGCGCGTGGAAATCGACGAAGTTGCGGTTGAGGTCGACGTTCTCCTGCGTCGTGCGCCGCCACCAGGAAAAGCCCCAGGGATTGAGCCCGTGCACGAAGAGGAGGGCAACACCGGCGTGCCGCGCCGCGTCGAGCACGCCCGCGTCGCGCAGCAGCGCAACCTGGATCCCCGACCCGCAGAAGCCCTCGACGCCGTGACAGGCGCTGCTCAGGATCAGCAGCGCCGGCGCGTCGGCCGCGCCGATGCGGCCGACGTCCATCGCCAGTTCCTCGCCATCCACGCCCAGCAGCGGATGGCGGTGCGCGTGCACGTCCACGCCGGCGGCGTCTGCAGCCGCGAGGAACTCGCTGCGCGCCTCGCGGTAGCTCTGCGCAAACCCTTGGACGATCGGGTCGTCGCTCATCGTGCGGCCTGTCCGTTCGTCAACGCGGTGTGGCCAGCCACTGCTCGGCCAGCTGCACCCAGGCCGTCGCGCCGATCGGGATCAGCTCGTCGTTGAAGTCGTAGTTCGGGTTGTGCAGCATGCACGGGCCCTCGCCGTGACCCTGCGCGCGGTGCGTGCCGTCGCCGTTGCCGATCACGAAGTAGCAGCCGGGCTTTTCCTGCAGGAAGTAGCTGAAGTCCTCCGAACCCATCGTCGGTTCGTACTCGAGCACGTTCTCGGCGCCGACCACCTCGGCCAGCGCCTTGCGTGCGAACTCGGTCTCGGCGACATGGTTGACCGTCGGCGGGTAGTTGCGGCGGAACTCGAACTCGCAGCTGGCCTCGAAGCCCGCACAGGTCTGCTCCGAGAGCAGCTTCATGCGACGCTCGACGAGGTCCAGCACCTCGTTGCTGAACACGCGCACGGTGCCCTCGATCGTGCAGCTGTCGGGGATCACGTTGGTCGCCTCGCCGGCGTGGATCATCGTCACCGAGATCACCGCGGTGTCGATCGGGCGCTTGTTGCGCGTGACGATGGTCTGGAAGGCCTGCACGAGCTGACACGCGATGGGCACCGGATCGATTCCAAGATGGGGCATCGCCGCATGCGCGCCCTTGCCGCGGATCGTGATCTTGAATTCGTTGGAGCCGGCCATCATCGGGCCCGCGCGCAGCGCGAACTGCCCGACCTTCATTCCCGGCCAGTTGTGCATGCCGAAGATCGCCTCCATCGGAAAGTGCTCGAAGATCCCGTCGTTGATCATCTCGCGCGCGCCGCCGCCGCCTTCCTCGGCGGGCTGGAACACGAGGTAGACGGTGCCGTCGAAGTTGCGCTGCTTCGCGAAGTACTTGGCCGCGGCCAGCAGCATCGCGATGTGCCCGTCGTGGCCGCAGGCGTGCATCTTGCCGGGGAAGGTGCTGTGGTGGGCGAAGCGGTTGAACTCGGTCATCGGCAGCGCGTCGATGTCCGCGCGCAGCCCCACCGCGCGCGGGCTGCTGCCGTTCTTGACGATGCCCACGACCCCGGTCTTGCCGAGGCCCCGATGGATCGGGATGCCCCAGTCGGTGAGCGCCTTGGCGATCAGGTCGGCGGTGCGCGTTTCCTCGAAGCACAGTTCCGGATGCGCGTGGATGTCGCGACGGATCGCGGTGATCGCGGCGGCGTCGGCGAGGATGGATTCGATCATGCGCATGATGCTCTTGCCTCCTGTTCTGCGTCGTGACCGGCCAGTTTACGGCGCGGC
>JAIXKN010000109.1:55289-59903 GCA_026932425.1 Burkholderiales bacterium | reverse complement strand
CGCGCTGGCCGCGCTCGCGCTCGTCGGCGGCTGCTCGACGATGGCCTATTACGCGCAGGCGATCCACGGGCACCTGGACCTGCTGGCGCGCTCGCGTCCGGTTGCCGAGCTGATCGCCGAACCGGGTACGCCCGCGCCGCTGCGCGCGCAGCTCGAACTCGCGCAGCGGCTGCGCGAATTCGCGATCTCCGAGCTCGCGCTGCCGGACACGCGCAGCTATCGGCGTTATGCCGAACTGCCGCGTCCCGCAGCGGTATGGAACGTCGTTGCTGCGCCCGAGCTGTCGCTCGCGCTGCAGACCTGGTGCTTCCCGGTGATGGGCTGCGTCGGCTACCGCGGCTACTTCGACCGCGCCGGTGCCGACGCGCTCGCCGCGGAACTGCGCGAGCGCAAGCTCGAGGTGCTGGTCTACGGCGTGCCCGCCTATTCGACGCTCGGCTGGACCGAGTGGCTCGGCGGCGACCCGCTGCTGAGCAGCTTCATCGGCTGGCCGGAAGACGAGCTTGCGCGGCTGATCTTCCACGAGCTCGCGCATCAGTCCGCCTACGCCGCCGACGACACCTCCTTCAACGAGAGCTACGCGACCGCGGTCGAGCGCCTGGGCAGCCGGGCCTGGCTCGCGACGCGCCCGCGGGCCCAGGAGCAGGCAGAGCGGGCCGACGAGCGCCGCAGCCAGTGGCGCGCCTTCGTGCAGGCGCAGCGCCAACGCCTGCAGGCGCTCTACGAAAGCGGACTCGGCGATGCCGAGAAGCGCCGGCGCAAGGCCGAGCTGATGCGGCGCTGGCGCGAGGACTACGAAACGATGAAGCGCGAGCGCTGGGGCGGCTGGCCCGGCTACGACGAGCAGGTGGCCCGCGCGAACAACGCGAGTTTCGGCGTGCAGGCCGCCTACGACGAGCTGGTGCCGGCCTTCGAGCGGCTCTTCGCGCGCGAGGGCGGCGACTGGCGTCGCTTTCACGCCGAAGTCCGGCGTCTGGCCGCCTTGTCGAAGGACGAGCGCCGCGCCACACTGCAGGCGCTGAGCCACGGCCGTGGCCTGAACGATCGCGACAACGAACCCGAAGAGAGCACCCGTGCCCGACATCCGCATTCATCGTGAACACCAGCTGGGCCTGCCCCGCGCGCGCAAGGTCGCGCTCGCGTGGGCCGATTACGTCGAGGACCGCTTCGGCATGGAGTGCTCGGTCCTCAAGGGCAAGACCAGCGACACGATCGAGTTCACCCGCAGCGGCGTCAAGGGCCGGCTGATCGTCGCCGGCGATCACTTCGACCTCGACGCGCACCTGGGCCTGCTGCTCGGCGCCTTCGCGCGCACGATCGAATCCGAGGTGATGAAGAACCTCGAGGATCGCCTCGCCGAGGAGGGCGAGGGCAAGGCCGCGCCGGTCAAACGCAGGAAGGGCTGAACGTCTCGACCCGGCATGCCATCGACGTCGCCATGCGTGATGTAGTCGTGTACATTACGCGAGCCGATTCCCCGTCCGATGCATGCCGACGACCGAACTGCTGCGCGCGTTCGATGCGCAGCCGCTGCTGCTGACGATCAAGGTCGCCTCGGTCGCGACCCTGCTCGCGCTCGTCCTGGGGGTGGGTCTCGGGTGGGTGCTGGCGCGCACGCGGCTGCCCGGCCGGGGCGTGTTCGAGGCGCTGCTGATGCTGCCGCTGGTGCTGCCGCCGACGGTGCTCGGCTACGGGATCCTCGTGCTGATGGGGCGGCGCGGGCCGCTCGGGGCCTGGCTGCGCGCGCACTTCGACTACAGCGTCGTCTTCCACTGGCACGGCGCGGTGCTGGCTTCGGCCGTGGTCGCGCTGCCCTTGGTGCTCAAGGCGGCGACAACCGCCTTCGACCAGGTCGACCGCCAGCTCGAGGCGGCGGCGCGCACCCTGCGCCAGACGCGGTGGTCGGTCTTCGTGCGCGTGACGCTGCCGCTGGCCTGGCCCGGGATCCTGGCCGGCACGCTGCTCGCGTTTGCCCGTGCGATGGGCGAGTTCGGGGCCTCCTTGATGGTCGCCGGTTCGATCCCCGGCCAGACGCAGACCGCGTCGATGGCGATCTACGACGCCGTCCAGGCCGGACAGGACGAGATCGCACTGGTGCTCGTGCTGCTCGTCAGCGCGATCTCGGTTGCGATCCTGCTCACCAGCAACCGGCTGTTTGCGGTCCGGCGATGAATCGGCGCTGGCAACGCAGGCCGTGCATCGGGCCTGGCCCATCGGCGCTCGAGCCCGGGTCCCCGATCGCCGGCCGCGAGCGGCGCTTCACTTCCCTTGTTCGATCCCTTTGACCATGAATCCGATCTCCATGACGCTGTGTCGCGGCTTTCTGCGCATCCTGGCTCCGCTCGTGCTGAGTCTCACCTCAGTATGCGCGGCCGCGCAGCCGCAGGTGACGCTCACGGTCTCGGCCGCCGCAAGCCTGACCGATGCCTTGAAGGAGGTCGCAGCACGTCTGCAGGCCGATCGCCCCGGGCTCGAGCTGCGCCTGAACTTCGCCGCCTCGGGCGTGCTGCTGCAGCAGATCGCGCAGGGCGCGCCGGTGGACGTGTTCGCCAGCGCCGACCAGGCGACGATGGATCGGGCCGCCGCAGGGGGGCTGATCGTGCCGGCCACACGCCGCGACTTCGCATCGAACCTGCTGGTGCTGGTGTCGCCGGCGCAGGCGCCGATCGCCTCGCTGGCCGATCTGCGGCGGCCCGAAGTGCGTCGCGTCGCGATCGGCAAGCCGGCAACCGTCCCCGCCGGGCGCTACGCGCAGCAGGTGCTCGACCACGCCGGCCTGGCAAGCGCGCTTGCGCCGCGGCTCGTGCCCGCCGACAACGTGCGTCAGGTGCTCGACTACGTCGCGCGCGCCGAGGTCGACGCCGGCTTCGTCTACCGCACCGATGCGCAGCGTTTCGCCCGGCAGTTGCGGATCGTCCCCCTGGAGGGCGGCTACGAGCCGGTCCGATATCCGGTCGCGGTCGTCAAGGGGAGTGCGCATGCCGAGTTGGCGCGTGAACTCATCGACTTCCTGCTGGCGCCGCAAGGGCAGGAAATCCTCGCGCGCCACGGCTTCGGCCGACCATGATCGACGTCGCGCTGCAGCTGCAGCTGCGCGACGGGCGCCGTCGCTTCGCGCTGGACCTGGCGTTTGCCAGCAGCGCCGAGGTGCTCGTGCTCTACGGCCCCTCGGGGGCCGGCAAGTCGCTGACGCTGCAGGCGATCGCCGGCCTCGTGCGACCGCAGTCCGGGCATGTGCGCGTCGACGGCCGCACGCTCTTCGACGCCGCGCTTGGCATCGACGTTCCGGTCGAGCAGCGCGAGCTCGGCTACCTGTTCCAGGACTACGCGCTCTTCCCGCACCTGACGGTGCGGCAGAACATCGGCTTCGGCGTCTCGAGCTGGCGGCGCCGGCCCGACGCCGCGGCCGCGGCCCAGGTCGTTGCGCTGATCGCGAGCTTCGGTCTTGCCGGAATGGAGGATGCACGCCCGTCGGCACTTTCCGGCGGCCAGCGCCAGCGCGTGGCGCTGGCGCGCGCGCTGGCCTGCCGGCCGCGCCTGCTGCTGCTGGACGAGCCTTTCGCTGCGCTGAACCCGCAGCTGCGGCGACAGCTGCGCGCGGAACTCGCCGCGCTGCAGCGGCGCCTGTCGATCCCGATCGTGATGATCACGCACGACATCGAGGACGTGCTCGCGCTGGCGCAGGCTGCGCTGGTGGTCGAGGACGGGCGCATCGCCGCAGCGGTCGACGTGGCCGGATGCGCCGCTCGCGAGCTGCTCCGTGCACGGCTCGAAGGGCCGACCACCTCGCTTGCGCCGCTCGGCGGCCTGGACGTCGCGTGGGCCGGCGCGCCGGGGCTTTGAGCCGGTGACCGACACCTCGCTGCTGCAAGGGAACCTGCTGCTGGCGGGGCGGCTCGATGCGCGCTTCTTCGCCCTGCTGCGGGCATTGCATCAGACGGGGTCGCTGCGCAAGGCCGCGCACACCGCCGGATACTCGTACAAGGGCGCCTGGCTGCAGCTGGAAACGGCAGCCAACCTCGCGCACGAGCCGCTCGTCGAGGCCAGCACCGGCGGCCGCGGCGGTGGCGGCTCACGCCTGACCGATGCCGGCTGCCGGCTGCTTTCGGCCTGGACGGCGCTCGAGGAGCGCCACGGCCGCTTCCTGCGCGAACAGGAGGATTGGCTGCTGGAACAACCGGCCCTTGCGGCCTTGCTCAGGAGATCGACCGTGAAGATCAGCGCGCGCAACCAGTTCGCGGGCACCATCACCGACATCCACGAAGGTCCCACGACGACGCAGGTCACGCTGGCGCTGGCCGGCGGGCTCGAGATCGTCTCCGCGGTCACCAGCGGCGCGGCCGCGCGGCTGGGCGTGCGAAAGGGCCGCGAGGCGCTGGCGCTGGTCAAGGCCTCGGACGTGCTGCTTGCGACCGACCTGGGTGGCTGGACGCTCTCGGCGCGCAATCAACTCGCGGGCACGATCTCGCGCATCCAGAAGGGCGCGGCGACTTCGCTCGTGGGCCTGACCTTGCCCGGTGGGGCGACGGTCACCGCGTCGATCACCAACGATGCGGTCGATGCGCTCGGCCTTGCCGTCGGGCAGCGCGCGACGGCGGTGTTCAAGGCCTATGC
>JAIXKN010000109.1:53949-55032 GCA_026932425.1 Burkholderiales bacterium | reverse complement strand
TAAGGGTGAAAGCCCATGTCGTAGAGCGCGCGGAAGTCGCGCTTCTCGATCGCCTCGCGTTCGGCCGGGTGCAGCGCGTAGCGGTCCAGCACCTCGGCCTCGTGCGTGGCAAAGCGCGCGCGCAGCGCCGCGTCCCACTTCAGGTCCTGCACCAGGTCGTGTGAGGCCAGCGACGGATCGAAGAGTGTGGGCAGCGTCGGCTCGGCCGTGACCGGCGCGGGTGCGCGCACGGGCCTGGGCGCGTCGACCTCGCGCGTGAGATCCCACAGCACCGAGCCGATGCCGCACTTGAAGTTGCCGTGCAGCGCGTAGTCCGACTGCGTGCCGTAGCGCGGCCCGATGGCGCCGGCAACGACGACCCAGGACAGCAGCTCCATCGTGCCGCCCGAGCCCGACTGCTCCATGCGCGCGATCGTGAGGTCCTCGAGCAGCCGCGCGTGGTCGCCCGAGGCCATCAGCTCGAGGAACCAGAGGTCGAAGTCCTTGTCGATGTACCAGTAGCGCGCGCCGCCGGGCTCGTGGCTCAGGCCCCCCGAGCCGAGCAGCGCCACGCGCATCCCCGCGGGCAGGTCGTGCTCGATGAGCGCGCGCAGCGATTGCCCAAGCGCGTAGCACTGCCGCGTGTCCGGCAGCGGCGGCACGGTGCAGTTCTGCAGCACCGGAACGAGCGTGATGTCGGTCTCGTCGAGCTTCAGGTGCAGCGAGGGGATCGAGATGTTGTCGTCGAAGCGCAGGTTCTCGCGCTGGGCATGCATGCGGTGGCCGCGGCGGTTCAGGCCGCGCAGGAGCGCCTCGGCGACCGCGGTGTTGCCCTTGACCTGGTAGTTGCGGCAGCCGAGCCACTCCTGGTACCACTCGAAGGGGCCGCTGTGCACCGGTGCCATGCCGATCAGGAAGTCGGGGTAGGCGCGTGGCCGACTGTTGGCCAGGTGGTCGTTGGCAAAGACGATGAGCACGTCCGGGCGGGCCGCGAGGAGTTCGCGGCGCAGCTCGGCATACATCGTGTGGACCACGTCCTGGATCGCGCCGGGGGCGGCGTCGAGCAGGCCGATCAGGCCCGGGGCGTGCGGCACGCCGGCGGCA
>JAIXKN010000109.1:48187-53939 GCA_026932425.1 Burkholderiales bacterium | reverse complement strand
GGGGGCGGCGTCGAGCAGGCCGATCAGGCCCGGGGCGTGCGGCACGCCGGCGGCAAAGACGATCTGGGCCATCGCGCTTCTCCTTCGCTGCGGGGTTTCGTTCAGGGCCCGGGCCGGCGCGCCAGCGGCGCCAGCAGCGAGCGCGACATGCGTGCATGCACGCCGTTGTTGCCGTTGACGGCCTGCGTCACCATCAGGTCGGCCTGCAGCGAGCACAGCACGTAGGCGTCCTCGCGCGTGAGCCGGTAGTCCAGCACAAGCCAGCGCACGAGGTCGCTTGTCGCCTGTCGGGCCGCCTCGCGCAGGTCGGCGTGAAAACCCATCGTCACCAGGTGCTCGCGCGTGAGGGCGTGCGGACGCTCGAGCCGGCGCTCGTCGGTGAGGCCCAGGCGCAGCAGCGCGCGCTTCATCGAGGTCTCGAGCGCGGTCTGGTCGACCTCGCCGCAGCCCTGCACGGCATGCGCGTCGCCGGCGTAGAAGAGCGCGCCGTCCTGCCACACCGGAAGGAAGAGCGACGTGCCGGCAACGAGCTCGGGGCAGTCGATGTTGCCGCCGAAGTCTCCGGGAACCGGTGAAGGGTGCGGACCTTCGTCGCGCGGCGCCACGCCCATGATGCCGAGGAAGGGTGACAGCGGCACTTCGAACCCGGGCAGGAACTCGGTGCACAGGCGCTTGCCGTCGAGCGCGTAGTGGCGCAGCTCTCCTTGCGCGAATTCGTGCGCGAGCAGTCCGCGGCTGTTCGGGCCCGTGGAGAGCAGATTGAATCCGTAGGGTCCGAGCTCGAGCTCGAGGATGTCGACGCGAAGCAGCATCGCAGAGGTCGCGCCGCGCACGGCGATCGGCCCGGTCAGGCTGTGCGGACCGCGACCCGCGTGCGCCTGGCGCAGCGCCTGGATGTCCTCGAAACGGGTCGTCGGCGTGACCGCGTTGCCCCACAGCCCCCAGGTCTCGAGTTCGACCTCGTCGCCGTCGTCGACCTCCAGCACCGCAGGGAAGGCGCGGTCGATCACGCCGACGCGGACGGTCTCGGCGCTGGCGGGAAGATGATGGCGCTTCATGGCGGGACGCATCCTACGCCGGCAAGCGGTTCCCGATGCGGGCCGCCGCGGGTTCCGGCAAGCGCGCGAGGTCGCTCGTGCCAAGGCGCGCGTGAGTGCGGCAGCAGCTTCGAGGCCGATGCGTGGCTTCGCCGATCATGAGCCTGCAGGCACCGCACGCAAGAGCCGCGCTCATTGCAAACCCGATGGTCGCCCGGCCGGCGCTTGGCGATACTGCGGCGAGTGTCCGTGCGGCGGGCGGCGCCGGCCGTCCGCCGTGCGACCCTGGAGTGCAAGGCCATGCAGCTGCCGATTCGCGTCGACCCGGCTGCGGGCAAGAGCCTGCAGTCGCAGATCGCCGAGCAGATCCGACAACTGATCCTCGACGGGCGCCTCGCGCCGCGCACCCGCATGCCCGCGTCGCGCGAGCTGGCGCAGGATCTGGACGTCTCGCGCAACACCGTGATCGGCGCTTTCGCGCGGCTGACCGCCGAAGGCCTGCTGCAGACACGCGAGCCGATCGGGACCTTCGTCGCCGAATCGGTGCCGATCCCGGCACCATCGCCGCAGGTGTTGCCGCACGCTGGCAGTGACGAAACCACACGCCGCGGCGCCCGTGCGCGCATCCGCCAGCGGCTGCAGTTCCACGATGAATCGCACCAGGTTCTGGCCCCGCATGCGCGGCAGCTGTCCTTCGACTTCTGGGTCGGGCGGCCCGATGCGCGCGTGTTCCCGATGCGCGTCTGGCAGTCGCTGCTCGTGCGGATGCTGCGCGGCTCGGCGGTGCACCTGTGCGAATACGGCGATCCGCAAGGGGTGCTCGAACTGCGCGAGGCGGTGGCCGTGCATGTCGGCGCGACGCGCGGCATTGCCACCGACGCAAGCCGCGTCCTGATCACCAACGGCATCCAGGAGGGGCTGAACCTGCTGGCCTGGCTGCTCGTGCGCCGCGGGGTCGACGTCGCGGTCGAGAGCCCCTGCTATCGCGGCGCCGCGCGCGTGTTTGCCGGCCACGGCGGCGTCCTCAGGCCCGTGCCGGTCGATGAAGAGGGTCTCGTCTGCACGCGCCTGCCGCGGTCGGCGGCACTCGCCTACGTGACGCCTTCGCACCAGTACCCGCTGGGCGCGACGCTGTCGCTGCGACGACGGCAGGCGCTGCTCGCCTGGGCCGAGGACAGCGGCAGCTACATCGCCGAGGACGACTACGACTGCGACTTCTTCTACGACGGCGCGCCGCTGCCGGCGCTCAAGAGCCTGGACCGCAACGACCAGGTGATCTACCTCGGCACCTTCTCCAAGAGCCTGGGTGCGGGCCTGCGCATCGGCTACATGGTGCTGCCCGCCGAACTGTGCGAACCGGCGCGTCACGCCAAGGCGCTGCTGAACAACTGCCAGCCCTGGCTGGAGCAGGCGGCGCTCGCGGCCTTCATCCACGAAGGCGGCTTTGCCGAGCATGCGCGACGCCTGCGGCAGCTCTACACCTTGCGGCGCAATCATCTGTGCGCGGCGCTTGCCCATGGTTTGCCGGAGTGGCAGATCGATGGTCGCGGCGGCGGCATGCACCTGGTCGTGCGTCTGCCCGCGGATGGACCCGATGCGCAGTCGGTCGAGTCGATGGCGCGCGCTCGCGGCGTCGGCGTGTACGGCGTCGAGAACGGCAACGCGCAGCTCTTCCCCGCCGATGCGGGCGACCCGCTGCATCGCGTGCTGCTGCTCGGCTATGCAGCGCTGACCGAAGCGGAGATCAGCGAGGCGGTGCTGCGGCTGCGGCAGGTCGCGCGCGCCCTGGACGCCAATGACGCGGTCGAGGCTGCTCAGGGCCTGGCTGTCGGCGCCGCGGCCGGCGCGATTTCGAATACCGAGAAGCCGCCGAGCTGATAGACGAGCGTGGCGCCCGGAACGTCGCGCTGGTCATTGCCCATGAACGGCAACAGCCGGGCGACGAGCGTCCGGGTCGACGCCTCGTCGGTGAGGGCGATCGCGCGCAGCGGTCGGTCGGGGTTCTGCAGCACGCCGTACGCCGGATACTTGTGCTCGTCGAGCCAGCCGTGCACGCGCCGCACCATGCCGTGCACGTCGTTCATCGTGCCGAAGTCGCGGAAGGCCACGCCGAGCTTGTCCGGCATCATCTGACCGAGCAGCACGACGTCGCGCAGGTGCAGCACCAGCACCGTCTTGCTGCCCGCGGCCAGCGCCTGCAGCGCCGTGATGCCTTCGCCCTCGGGTGCCGTCAGTGCCGACGCGAAGCGCTCGAAGCGCTCCAGCTCGGCGGCCTGCGCTTTCGATGGCGCGCGACCCTCGGCCTCGCCGGCCTGCCAGAACGCGCGCTCGACGGCCGAGACGTCGGTATTGCGCCATGGCGCCGGAAGGAAGAGCGGCACGCCCAGGTGCTGCTCGAACGCGACGTCGACGCCGGCAAGCCGTTTGAAGAGTCGCGAGAGGTCCCACCAGGCCAGCAGCCTGGCGTCCGTGCCGACATGGCGCTGGAGGACCGCGGCGAGTGCGGCGACATCGCCCGGCGGCGTGGTGATCGTCAGGAAGGGATCGTCGACGCGTGCCTTCCAGTCCAGCAGGATCGGGCCGGGAGGCGCGGCGGCGGCGCCATCGGCACCGGCTGCTGTCGTCGCCGGCTCGATGAACTCGAGCTCGGCCAGCGGCGTCGGATGCTCGTCCGAGACGATGCTTGCGCGGCGCACCGTGAGCGTCTGGCCACCGAGCTCGGCCAGCGCGCCGAGTTCGGTGGGCGGAACGACCTCTCCGGTCACGTAGCGGTAGGGTGCCGGTGTCGCCGGCTGGCGCCAGAGCATCGCCGCCGCCAGGCCGATCAGCACCAGACCGCCGACGATGGCGGCGAGGCCAAACGACCGCTGCCGCGCCGTTCCGGCTTTCAAGCCGACCTCGCCGGTGCGCCCGGCGCTGCTGGCTGCACCCGGGGCTGCAGTGGCGGGTTCGAGCTGGGGTCCCATGGCAGCCGGATGCGGGCTCGAGTCGTCATTCGTGCGAGTCGTGGTTCAGCCCGCGACGTCATCGTATCGAGCTTGCTGCGAGTCCAGATCCGCAGCGTCGTCTCGATTGCGTCGCCGGCTGCGCAGCCCGGCCAGCAGCAAGCCGCCGCCGAGCAGCGCCAGGCCGCCGCTCGCGTAGACCGGGTCCTCGCTGATGCTCGCGTAGAGGCTGCGTTCACCGACCCCATTGAAGCTCGTCTTGCCCGTGCCCTTGCCCTCGAGCTTCTGCAGGCGCTGCTCCATCGCCGCGCGCTCGCGCAGCAGCGTGTCCTGCTCGTTGATGATGGCCTGGTCCTTGACCAGGTCGCTCCAGCCGTGCGAGTAGGTCCAGCCGCCGGGGTTCACGTGCTGCAGGCCCTTCATGAAGCGCGCGACGTGCTGTTCCCACATCTCGGCGAAGGTCCGGTCGACGGTCGTGGTCTGGTTCGCGTTGGCGAAGAAGAGCGAGAAGAAACCGCCGGCCTCGTCCTGCTCGGGCGCAGGCAGCGCCGGGCGATTGCTCTTCTGGCCGACGAGCAGCTTGTCGTCGTAGAGCTTCTGCACGACCTTGCGCGTGTCCTCGACGAGCTTGGTGCCGTCCTTGATGCCCTTGTCGGACATCGTCAGAAACTCCTCGGAGAAGCGTCGCGAATGGCATTGCGAGCAGGTGTCGATCCAGGCCTCCTTGCGCGCCTTGAACCAGGGGTGGTCGAGGTTGTCGGCGATGTTCTTCGAGGGCAGGAAGCCCCAGCGCACCTTGCGTACGGTGTTGTGCGAATACTGGCCCTTGTATTCGAAGTGGCAGCTCTGGCAGGTCGGCGCGGTCTGGCCATCCTTGTGGCCGAGCTGATCGGCCAGCCGGATGTTCCAGTCCCAGCTCGCGCCGCGCGTCTGGTAGACGGTGCCGTGCTTCGAATACATATACTGCTCGAATTCGTTGTGGTCGACACCGTTGTGGCAGGTCGCGCAGGCTTCGGGCTTGCGCGATTCGACCGTCGAGAACTCGTGCCGCGTGTGGCAGTTGTCGCACTTGGTCTGGTTCGTGTGGCACATCGTGCAGCTCGCGGCAACTTCGCGCTGCTGCAGCGCGGCCCAGGTCGCGGTCTCGACGTTGGCGGTGTAGTCGACCGCGTGCGACGGGTGCCCCTGATCCCACTGCTTCTGCGGCCAGACGGCGGTGTCGCGCTCGGACTCGGCCTCGGCGAACTGGCGCACGTGGCACGATCCGCAGACGCTGCGGTCGGGCATGCGCAGGTCCTTGGCGTGATTGCCGCCCTTGGCGCCGATGCCCATGTGGCAGTCGGTGCACTGCACCTCCTTGAGCGGCTCGCCCTTGCCGAGCAGGCCTTGCAGGCGCAGGTTGTCCTCGACCTCGGCAATGATCCCCTTCTTGTAGGCGCGCGAGTCCGACTCGGGCAGCGCGCGGATCACGTCGAGGTTCGCGTGCACGCTCTTCTGCCAGGACTTCACCCAGCCGTGCGTCGCGCCGGTGTGGCAGGCCACGCATTCCTCGCGCTTGACCTCGATCGCCGGCTCGGCCGGGGGCTTGTAGAAGAGCGTGGGCGCCAGGTACATGTCCATCGGGATCGGCTCCCAGTACTTGGCGAACTTCCCCTTGGTGAGCTCGCTGCGGTAGCGCTTCGAGAGCTGGTCGAAGAGCTCCTTGGGCGACGAGTCACGCGTGAGCTTGAGCGCCTTCAGCTGCTCGTCGGGAACGGAATCCCAGATCGC
>JAIXKN010000109.1:29632-48069 GCA_026932425.1 Burkholderiales bacterium | reverse complement strand
AGGCAACTATGAACGTTTGCTGCAGCAAACCAAGTACCACGCGTCGCGTCCACCTTGGTACCAAGGCGCTGTTTCGCGGCTTCGTGGCGTCCGGGGCCCGGCGTCGCATCCGGTGAAACCCGAATCGCTGGTGTTCGATCGCCGGCGCCACCAGCTCGCGGTCGAGACGAAAACGCCCGCGGGCCTTGCGGACCGCGGGCGGTGCAGGGGTGGTGGTGGCGTCAGTGCACGTCGGCAGCCTTGGCCGCGGCGATCGCATCGCGGGTGTCGCCGCGGGTGCCGTTGAAGAAGAGGTTGAGCACGAAGGCGGAGATCGCGGTGAGCAGGATTCCGCTCTCCAGCAGCGGGTGCAGTTCGTGCCACATGTGCTCGGACCAGCGCGGCGCAACGAGCGGGATCATGCCGAAGCCGATCGAGAGCGCGACGATGTAGAGGTTGTTGCGGTTGTGCGTGTAGTCGACCGTCGAGAGGATGCGGATGCCGGTTGCGGCGACCATCCCGAACATCACGAGGCCCGCGCCGCCGAGCACGAACTGCGGGATCGACTCGACCAGCGCGCCCATCTTGGGCAGCAGGCCCAGCATCAGCATGATCACGCCGCCGGCCACCGTGACCCAGCGCGAGCGCACGCCGGTGACCGCGACCAGGCCGACGTTCTGCGAGAAGCTCGTGTAGGGGAAGGTGTTGAAGATGCCGCCGATCAGCGTGCCCAGGCCGTCGGTGCGCAGGCCCGCGGCGAGCTGCTTCTGCGTGATCTCCTTGCCGACGATGTCGCCGATCGCGAGGAACATCCCGGTCGATTCGATCATCACGACGATCATCACGATCACCATCGTGAGGATCATGAACGGGTCGAAGGTCGGCATGCCGAAGGAGAAGGGCGTGACGATGTCGACCCAGGCCGCCTTGCCGACCTTGTCGAAGTGCATCTTGCCCATCGCGGCGGCGATCACGCAACCGAAGACGATGCCCAGCAGCACCGAGATGTTGGCAAGAAAGCCGCGCCCGAACTTCACCAGCAGCAGGATGAAGACGAGCACGATCGCGGCGATCGCCATGTTGTCCAGCGCCGCGTAGTTCGGGTTGTCGATCATCGGGATCGGGCCGAGCCGGAACGGCGGGGCGCTCGCGCCCGCGGCCGCGGCTTCGACCGAGGCCGCGACATGCGCCGTCCTCGCCTTGTCGATCATCTCGGCCAGCGCCTCGGCATTGACGTTCTGCGCGAGGTGCGCCGGTCCACCCATCGCCCAGCCCACCCCCACGCGCATCAGGCTCACGCCGATGATCGCGATGATCGTGCCGGTGACCACCGGCGGGAAGAAGCGCAGCATCCGGCTGACCGCGGGTGCGATCAGGATCGAGACGATGCCCGCGCCGATGATCGCGCCGAAGAGGGCCCGCGCGCCTTCCTCGCCGGAGGTCACGTTGGCGATGCCCACCATCGGCCCGACGGCAGCGAAGGTCACGCCCATCATGATCGGCAGCTTGATGCCGAACCAGGGCGTCATCCCGAGCGACTGGATCAGCGTCGCGATGCCGCAGGCGAAGAGGTCGGCGGAGATCAGCATCGCGACCTGCTCGGGGCTGAGCTTGAGCGCGCGGCCCACGATCAGCGGCACGGCCACCGCGCCGGCGTACATCACCAGCACGTGCTGCAGCCCGAGCGCGGTCAGCTTGCCTGCGGGCAGTCTCTCGTCCACCGGATGGACGGCGGGGGCGTTGGGCATCGGCATGTCTCCTCTCGGCAGTATCCGGGTTGCGCCCATTCAGGCGTACTGAACTGTATACAAATCAGTGCGCAGTACGGGCTCGGGAAAACCCGGCGCGCGCCCTCAGGATCCGCGATAGGTGCTGTAGCTGTAGGGGCTGACGAGCAGGGGCACGTGGTAGTGGCCCTGGGCGTCGGCGATGCCGAAGTCGAGCTGCACCACGTCGATGAACGGCGGCTGCGGCAGCGTGACGCCGCGCCCGCGGAAGTAGGCGGCGACCTCGAAGACGAGGCGCCAGCGCCCGACCTCCATTGCCGCCGCGTCGAGCAGCGCGCCGCCGTCGTTGCGTCCGTCGGCGTTGAGCGTGATCGTCTTGACCGTGCGTGCGCTGCCGTCGTCATGCACGCGCTGCAGCGTGACCTTCATGCCCGCGGCAGGGCAGCCGTGTGCGGTGTCCAGCACGTGCGTGCTCAGGTGTCCCATCGCTTCTCTCCTCGTGTTCCGGTGGCTCCGGTTTGCCCCCGTATTCTTTCGTTCCCGCCGCCTCAGGCGACGCCGATGCGCAGCAGGTTGGTGGTCCCGGGCGTCCCGAAGGGCATCCCGGCGATCGCGACGAAGTGCTCGCCGGCCTGGGCGAAACCCTCGCGCCGCGCCAGTGAACCGGCCAGTCCGGTGATCTCGTCGACGCTGTTGACCTCGGGCACATGCAGCGAATGCACGCCCCAGGCGAGGACGACGCGTCGCGCGGTCGACAGCAGCGGCGTGAGACTCAGGATCGGTGCCTCGGCGCGCTCGCGCGCCGCGCGCAGGCTGGAGTGCCCCGAGTGCGTGCAGCAGACGATCGCGCGTGCCGGCAGCAGCGCCACCGCGCGCCGCATCGCGCAGCACACGGCGTCGGCGACGTCGGTGTGGCCGGGGACGTTGGGACTGTGCGAAGCCTCGAGGAACTGCCGGTACAGCGGGTCCGACTCCACCTGCCCGATGATGCGGTTCATGATCTCGACCGCGGCCACCGGGTGCTTGCCCGCGGCCGATTCGGCCGAGAGCATGACGGCATCGGCGCCGTCGTAGATCGCGGTCGCGACGTCGGACGCCTCGGCGCGCGTGGGCACCGGGCTCTCGATCATCGACTCGAGCATCTGGGTGGCGACGATCACCGGGCGGCCGCGCCGGCGGCAGGCGCGCACGATGCGCTTCTGCAGCGGCGGCACGCGCTCGGCGGGCAGTTCGACGCCCAGGTCGCCGCGCGCGACCATGACCGCGTCGCTGGCCTCGACGACCTCCTCGAGGCGCTCGATGGCCGCCGGTTTCTCGAGCTTGGTGACGATGCCCGCACGGCCCCGGATCAGCGCCCGCGCCTCGATCACGTCCTCGGGCCGCTGCACGAAGCTGAGCGCAACCCAGTCGGCACCGAGTTCGAGCGCGGTGTCGAGGTCGCGCCGGTCCTTCTCGGTGAGCGCCGAGATCGGCAGCACGACGCCCGGCACGTTGACCCCCTTGCGGTCGGAGAGCCTGCCGCCCACCAGCACCGTCGTGTCGGCGCTGCGGGCGTCGCAGCGCTGCACGCGCAGGCGCAGCTTGCCGTCGTCGAGCAGCAGTTCGGCCCCGGGCTGCAGCGCGGCGAAGATCTCCGGGTGCGGCAGCGTCACTGCGCGCGCGCTGCCCTCGATCGGATCCAGCTGCAGCCTGAACCCGGCGCCCTCGGCGAGTTCGACCGCGCCGCCCGCGAAGCTGCCCACGCGCAGCTTGGGGCCCTGCAGATCGGCGAGGACCGCGATCGGCCGGCCGTGCCGGTTCTCGACTTCACGGATCGCGGCAACCCGCGCGCGGTGCTCGTCGGCGCTGCCGTGGCTGAAGTTCAGGCGGAAGACGTCGACGCCGGCGAGGAAGAGCTGTTCGATCGTCCCGGCGCTCGAACTCGCCGGCCCGAGGGTGGCGACGATCTTGGCGTTACGCGTGCGGCGCATGAGGGTCCTCGGGTGCGGGCGCCGCATCGCCGGTCGGCTCGATCAGCAGCGCCCTGAAGTCGTTGACGTTGGTGTTCGTGGGCCCGGTGACGACCGAGTCGCCCAGGCGCTGGAAGAAGCCGTGGCCGTTGTTGTTCGCGAGCTCGTCGCGAGGCCGAATGCCGAGCGCCCAGGCGCGCGCCAGGGTGTCGGGGGCGATGAGCGCGCCGGCGATCTCCTCGGCGCCGTCGACGCCGTCGGTGTCGCCGCCGATGCCGTACACGCGCGTATGGCCGTCGAGCGCGATCGCCTGCGCGAGCAGGCACTCGACGTTGCGCCCGCCGCGGCCCGTGCCGCGCAGCGTGACCGTGGTCTCGCCACCGGAGAGCAGCACGCAGGGCGGCGTGAACGGCTGTCCGCGTTCGGCCACCTGCAGCGCGATGCCGGCAAGCACCTTGCCGACCTCGCGCGCCTCGCCCTCGATCGAGTCGCCGAGGATGTGCGCGGCGTAGCCGGCCTCGCGCGCAACGCCGGCCGCGGCCTCGAGCGCGAGCTGCGGCGCGGCGATGATCTCGGTTCGGGCCCGTGCCAGTCGAGGGTCGCCGGGCTTGACCGACTCGCCGCGCCCGCTTTGCAACAGCTCCTGCGCCGCGTCCGGCAGCCGGATGCAAAAGCGCCGCACGATCGCGAGCGCGTCCTCGCAGCTCGTCGGGTCGGCAACCGTCGGGCCCGAGGCGATGTCGATCGGGCGGTCGCCCGGGACGTCGGAGATCAGCAGCGTCAGCACCCGTGCCGGGTGGCAGGCGGCGGCCAGCCGCCCGCCCTTGATCGCCGAGAGGTGCCGGCGCACCGTGTTCATCTCGCCGATGGTGGCGCCGCTGGCCAGCAGCGCGCGGTTGATGTCCTGCTTGTCCTGCAGCGTGAGCCCGGGGCCGGGCAGCGGCAGCAGCGCCGAGCCGCCGCCCGAGATCAGGCAGATCACGAGGTCGTCGGCGCTGAGCCCCGTCACCCGTTGCAGCATGCGCCGCGCCGCGGCTTCGCCGGCGGCGTCGGGCACCGGGTGCGCGGCCAGCGCGATCTCGATGCGCTCGCAGGGCGCGTCGTAGCCGTAGCGGGTGACGACGTAGCCCTCGACGCGCTCGAGCCCGCGGCCGCGCCAGTGGTCCTCCAGCGCCTTGGCCATCGCCGCCGAGGCCTTGCCCGCCCCGATCACGATGACGCGCCCGCGCACCTCGGCCAGGTCGGGGAGGAAGCGCGGCACGCACAGCGCGGGCTGCGCCGAGGCGATCGCCGCATCGAACATGCGGCGCAGCAGAGCCTGCGGGTTCATGCGGTTTCGGCTCGATCCGCTGCGGGTGGCCAGGACTTTCGTGCGCGCAGTCCGTGCACCGGCTTCACTGCGCGGCCGGCGCGCCCTGGCCGATCTCGAAGTTCGAGAGCTTCTCGAGCGCGCGCACCATGCCGGAGTGATCCCAGCCCTCGCCGCCGTGGGCGACGCAGGCGCTGAAGAGCTGCTGCGCGGTGCCGGTGGCCGGCAGCGCCAGGCCCAGCTGGCGCGCGGCGGTGAGCGCCAGGTTCAGGTCCTTCTGGTGCAGCTTGATGCGGAATCCCGGGTCGAAGGTGCGCTTGATCATGCGCTCGCCGAGGATCTCGAGGATGCGCGAGGTCGCCAGGCCCCCGAGCAGCGCCTGACGCACCTTGGCCGGGTCGGCGCCGGCGCGCGCCGCGAAGAGCAGGCCCTCGGCGACGGCGTTGATCGTCAGCGCGACGACGATCTGGTTCGCGACCTTGCAGGTCTGGCCGTCGCCGATGCCGCCGACGCGGGTGATGTTCTTGCCCATCAGTTCGAACACCGGCTTGACGCGCTCGAAGACTTCGGGCTTGCCGCCGCACATGATCGAGAGCGTCGCGTTCCTGGCGCCGACGTCGCCGCCGGAGACCGGCGCATCCAGGTAGTCGCAGGCGAGCGCCTCGATCTTCTGCGCGTATTCCTTGGTCTCGACCGGCGAGATCGACGACATGTCGACGACCACCTTGCCCTTGCTCAGGCCTTCGGCGACGCCGCCCTCGCCGAAGAGCACCTTGCCGACGTCGGGCGTGTCCGGGACCATCACGATCACGATCTCGGCCTTCTGCGCCACCTCCTTGCCGCTGGCGCAGGGCTTGCCGCCTGCGTCCACCAGCTCCTGCGGCAGCTTGCTGCGGGTGTGCAGGTGAACCCGGTGTCCGCCCTTGATCAGGTGCCCTGCCATGGGCGTGCCCATGATGCCGAGGCCGATGAATCCGATGTCGAGTGCCATGGTCGATCTCCTTGTCGTTTCTCGTGCCTGCGCGCGAGCGAGGCTCGTCGATGCGTTGGCCGCGGTCTGCGCGCCGAGTGTGCGTGGTGGATCCCGGAAGCTCAGTGCGCAAGGCGCTGGCGCCAGCCCAGGCCTTCTTCGGTCTTCCCGGCGGGCTTGTACTCGCAGCCGATCCAGCCGCTGTAGCCGATGCGGTCGAGGTGCGCGAAGAGGAAGGCGTAGTTGATCTCGCCGGTGCCCGGCTCGTTGCGGCCCGGGTTGTCGGCGAGCTGGATGTGCGCGATCTTGGCCAGGTGACGGCTCAGCGTCGCGGCGAGCTCGCCTTCCATGCGCTGCATGTGATAGATGTCGTACTGCAGGAACAGGTTGTCCGAACCGACCTTGTCGATCAGCGCCAGCGCCTGCGCGGTGCGGTGCAGGTAGAAGCCGGGGATGTCGAAGGTGTTGATCGGCTCGATCAGCAGGCGCAGGCCCTGCGCCGCGAGTTCGCCTGCCGCGCGGCGCAGGTTGCCGACCAGGGTCTCCTCCGCCTTCCGCGGGTCGGCGCCCTGCGGCAGCTTGCCCGCCAGGCAGTTGAGCTGCGGCACCCCGAGGACCTTGGCGTAGGCGATCGCTCGGGCCACGCCTTCCCTGAATTCGGCGGTGCGCGCCGGGTCGCAGGCGATGCCGCGATCGCCGGCGTCCCAGTCACCGGCCGGCAGGTTGTGCAGCACCAGCTGCAATCGGTGCTCATCGAGCAGCGCCTTGATCTGCTCGGCCGGCCAGGCGTAGGGGAAGAGGAACTCGACGGCGTCGAAGCCGGCCTTGCGCGCGGCCTCGAAGCGCTCGAGGAAGGGGCGCTCGGTGAAGAGCATCGTCAGGTTGGCGGCAAACTTGGGCATCTCGGTCTGGCTCCTTGTCAATCCAGCATCGCGATCGCGGTCGGCACGTCGGCGCTGCCGGCGGCGAGCTCGTCGAATTCGACCACGTTGTCGATCTCGGTGCCCATCGCGATGTTGGTGACGCGCTCGAGGATCATCTCGATCACCACCGGCACCTGGAATTCCTTCATCCACGCCTCGGCCTGGCGGATCGCCGGCGCGATCTCGTCGGGGCTGTGCACGCGGATCGCCCTGCAGCCCAGGCCTTCGACCACCTTGACGTAGTCGATGCCGTAGCCCTGCACCTCGGGCGAGTTGATGTTCTCGAACGAGAGCTGCACGCAGTAGTCCATCGAGAAGCCGCGCTGGGCTTGCCGGATCAGCCCCAGATAGCTGTTGTTGACGACGATGTGGATGTAAGGCAGCTTGAACTGCGCGCCCACTGCCAGCTCCTCGATCAGGAACTGGAAGTCGTAGTCGCCCGAGAGCGCGACGATCTTGCGCTCGGGGTCGGCCACGCGCACGCCCAGCGCCGCCGGCAGCGTCCACCCGAGCGGCCCGGCCTGGCCGGCGTTGATCCAGTGCCGCGGCTTGTAGACGTGCAGGAACTGGCCGCCCGCGATCTGCGAGAGACCGATCACCGAGACGTAGCAGACGTCCTTGCCGAACGCGTTGTTCATGCACTGGTAGACGCGCTGCGGCTTCATCGGCACCTTGTCGAAGTTCGTCTTGCGCAGGTACCGGATGTCCTTCTTGCGGCCCTGGCACTCGCCGGCCCAGGCGGAGAAGTCGCGCAGCCGGCCGGCCTGCTTCCACTCGCGCGCGACCTGCACGAAGAGCCCGAGTGCCGCGCGGGCGTCGGAGACGATGCCGAGCTCGGGGGCGAAGATGCGCCCGATCTGCGTCGGCTCGATGTCGACGTGCACGAAGCGGCGGCCCTTGCAGTAGACCTCGGTCGACCCCGTGTGGCGGTTGGCCCAGCGGTTGCCGATGCCGAGCACGAAGTCCGAGGCCAGCAGGTTGGCGTTGCCGTAGCGCTGCGAGGTCTGCAGGCCGACCATGCCGGCCTGCAGCGGGTGGTCGTCGGGGATCGTGCCCCAGCCCATCAGCGTCGGGATCACCGGCACGCCGACGAGTTCGGCGAACTCGACCAGCAGCTCCGAGGCGTCGGCGTTGATGATGCCGCCGCCGGCGACGATCAGCGGACGCTGCGATTCCTGCAGCATCGAGAGCGCCTTCTCGATCTGCCTGCGCGTGGCCGCGGGCTTGTAGACCGGCAGCGGTTCGTAGGTGTCGATGTCGAAATCGATCTCGGCCATCTGCACGTCGAAGGGCAGGTCGATCAGCACCGGGCCCGGGCGCCCCGAGCGCATCAGGTGGAAGGCCTGCTGGAAGACGCGCGGCACCTGCGCCGGCTCGAGCACCGTCGTCGCCATCTTGGTCACCGGCCGCGCGATCGACGCGATGTCGACCGCCTGGAAGTCCTCCTTGTGCAGCTTGGCGCGCGGCGCCTGGCCGGTGATGCAGAGGATCGGGATCGAATCGGCGCTGGCCGAGTAGAGGCCGGTGATCATGTCGGTGCCGGCGGGGCCGGACGTGCCCAGGCACACGCCGATGTTCCCGGCCTTGGCGCGCGTGTAGCCCTCGGCCATGTGCGATGCGGCCTCGACGTGCCGCGCCAGCACGTGCGCGATCGTCTGGCGCTCGTTCATCTGCGCGTAGAGCGGGTTGATCGCCGCCCCCGGGACGCCGAAGGTCTGCGTCACGCCTTCCTTCTCCATCACCAGCACTGCCGCCATTGCGGCCTTCATTCTTGCCATTGCGTGCTCCTCGTCGGAATGGCGCGCATGGTCTGGCAAGCGTCTGCGGCGGGGAAGATCAGGCGGCGGATATCTGCTATTCCGGATTGGAATCCGACGCCGGTGCGGCCTAGCATCGCGCGATGGACCGGATCATGACCATGCAGGTCTTCGTGCGCGTCGTCGAGACCGGCAGCTTCAGCAAGGCCGCCGCCGAGCTCGGGATCACGCAGCCGACCGTGACCAAGGCGGTCGCCGAGGCCGAGCGGCGCCTGGGCGCGCGGCTGCTGCACCGCAGCACCCGCGGCGTCACCGCGACCGAGGTCGGCGCGCTCTATTACGAGCGCAGCAAGCTGGTGGCACGCCAGTTCGACGAGGCCGAGAACGTTGCGCGCCAGGGGCAGCAGGAGATCGCGGGCACGCTGCGCATCAGCACCTCGGTGGCCTTCGGGCGCCGCGTGATGGCGCCGCTGACCCTGGACTACATGCGCGAACACCCGCTCTTGCAGATCGACCTGGGTTTCGACGACCGCTACGTCAACCTCGTCGAGCAGGGCGTCGACGTCGCGATCCGCATGGGGCGGCTTGCCGATTCGACGCTCGGCGCGAGCTACATCGGCATGAACCCGTGGGTGCTGGTGGCGGCCCCGGCCTACCTCGCGGCGCATGGCGAGCCGCGCACACCGGTCGATGTCGCCGCGCACGCCTGCCTCGTCTACAGCAGCGTCCAGGGCGATGCGCGCTGGCATTTCCGCAGCGCGCAGGGCGAGGAACACGCGGTGCCGGTGCGCGGCCCGCTGCGCTCCAACAACCTGAGCACGGTGCTCTCGGCCTGCGAGGCGGGTTTCGGCCTCGCGATGCTGCCGCACTACGTCGCGCACGAGGCGCTCGTGCAGCAGCGCGTGCAGCCGCTGCTGCAGGCCTACGCGCTGCCTTCACAGGAGGTGCACGCGGTCTACCCGTCGCCCAAGCTCGTGCCGCAGAAGGTCACCGGCTTCATCGCCTGGCTGCAGCGCCGGCTCCAGGGTTCCTGGTGGCTGCGCGCGCCTTGAGCGGCACGCGTCCGGGCTACTCGCTGCCCATGAAGATGAAGCGACCGAGGAAGGTGAGCGCGATGATCCACACCATCCAGTGCACCTCGCGCACGCGGCCGGTGAGGAGCTTGATCGCCGCGTAGGTGATGAAGCCGAAGGCCAGGCCGTTGGCGATCGAATAGGTGAAGGGCATCGCCAGCGCGGTCACCGCGGCGGGGACGACCTCGGTCGATTCGTCCCATTCGAGGTCGACCAGCTCGCGCAGCATCAGGCAGGCGACGTAGAAGAGCGCGGGCGCCGTTGCGTAGGCCGGAACCGAGCCGGCCAGCGGCGAGATCGTCAGGCAGGCCAGGAAGAGCACGGCCACGGTCATCGCCGTCATCCCGGTGCGGCCGCCGGCCTGCACGCCCGAGGCGCTTTCGACGTAGGCGGTCGTGCTCGAGGTGCCCAGTAGCGAGCCGGCGAAGATCGCGCCCGAGTCGGCCAGCAGCGCCTTGTTCATCCGGTCCATGCGCCCGGGCACCAGCAGCCCGGCGCGCTTGGCCACGCCCATCAGCGTGCCGGTGGCGTCGAACAGCTCGACGAGGAAGAACACGAGCACGACGCTGAAGATGCCGTGCGAGAACGCGCCCTTGATGTCGAGCTTGAAGAAGGTCGGCTCGATCGAAGGCGGCGCGGAGAACACGCCGCCGAAGCTGTTGCCGCCGAAGAAGAATGAAAGCACGGTCACGAGCAGGATGCCGATCAGGATCGCGCCCGGCACGCGCAGGCGATCCAGCGCGACGATGACGAGGAAACCGATGCCGGCGAGCACGACCTGCGGCTGGTGCAGGTCACCGAGCGTCACGTAGGTGGCCTTGGACGGCGCGACGATGCCGGCGCTCTTGAGCGCGATCAGCGCGAGGAAGAGCCCGATGCCCACCGCGATCGCCGTTCGCAGCGACTGCGGGATGCCTTGAATGATGAGGCTGCGCAAGCCGGTGAGCGTGACCAGCAGGAAGAGGCAGCCCGAGATGAACACGGCACCCAGCGCCGCCTGCCAGGGCCAGCCCATCCCGAGGACGACGACGTAGGCGAAGTAGGCGTTGAGCCCCATGCCCGGCGCGAGCGCGATCGGGTAGTTCGCGTACAGGCCCATGATCGCGGTGCCCAGCGCCGCGATCAGGCAGGTGGCGACGAAGACCGCGCCCTTGGGCATTCCCGCGTCGCCCAGGATCGAGGGGTTGACGAAGATGATGTAGGACATCGTCAGGAAGGTCGTGATCCCGGCGATGATCTCGGTGCGCGGATTGGTGCCGTGCTCGGCGAGCTTGAAGAGGCGCTCGAAGATCGACGTCGACGGCGTCGCGCCGGCAGTCATGCTGCCGTCCTGGGTCTGCATGCTTGTCTCCTTTGTCGTGGGTCTTGGGTCGTGGTGCAGGGCGAGGCGGGGGGCGCGGGTCAGGGTCGGGGTCCGGCGTCCCTTTCGATCAAGGGGATCAGGGCGGGTCGTTGCGACGGAAGCGCTCGACGCCGGCCACGCGCGCCGAGACGAGGTTGCGCTCGTCGGAGAGCACGAGCCAGGCGAAGACGCGCTCGTGCAGGCTGCGCGCCAGTTCGTCGCGGCGCTCGGGCACGCTGCCGCGGGCCCAGTCCCAGACGCAGACGTCGGCCGTGCAGCCCGGGTCGAAGCTGCCGATCTCGTCCTCGAGCGCGAGCGCGCGCGCCGCGCCGCGGGTCGCCGCGTAGAGCGCGGACCAGGCGGTCAGGCGCTGGCCGCGCAGCGCCTGCACCTTGTAGGCATCCGCCAGCGTGCGCTGCATCGACAGGCTCGTGCCCGCGCCGACGTCGCTGGCCATCGCGACGGCCGCACCGCGTGCGGCGAGCGCCGTCCAGTCGAAGAGCCCGCTGCCGAGGAAGAGGTTGGACGAGGGGCTGTGCGCGAGGACCGCGCCGCTGTCGGCCAGCGCGGCGTGATCCTCGGCGTCGAGCCAGATGCCGTGCGCCAGCACGCTGCGCCGGTGCAGCAGCCCGGCGCGTGCGTAGACGTCGAGATAGCTTCGCGCCTCGGGGTAGAGCTCGGCGACCCAGCGCACCTCGTCGCGGTTCTCGGCCACATGCGTGTGCGCGTAGAGCGTGGGATCCTCCTTGCACAGCGTGCCGGCCATCGCGAGCTGCGCCGGGCTGCTCGTCGGCGCGAAGCGCACGGTCACCGCATAGGAGAGGCGGTCGCGGCCGTGCCAGCGCTCGATCAGCTCGCGGCAGTCGCGCTCGGCCTGCTCGACGTCGTCGGTGAGGCCTGCCGGGGCGTGGCGATCCATCAGCACCTTGCCCGCGACGAGGCGCATGCCGCGCGCCTGTGCCGCGGCGAAGAGCGCGTCGGTCGAGGCCTTGTGCACCGTCGGCATCACGACTGCCGCGGTCGTGCCGTGTGCGAGCAGCGCATCGGTGAAGCGCTTGGCACCGGCAGCGGCGAAGTCCGGATCGGCGTGCCGCAGCTCGGCCGGGAAGGTGTAGGTCTGCAGCCAGTCCAGCAGCTCGGCACCGTAGCTGGCGATCATGTCGATCTGCGGGCAGTGCACGTGCGCGTCGATGAAGCCGGGCAGGACGAGCCGCCCCCGGTGGTCGATGCGCTGCCACTCGGGCCCCGGCGGCAGCGCCTGCACGCCGGCGATGCGGCCGTCCTCGATCAGCAGCCAGTGATCGGGACGCCAGCGCACCGCAGTGGATTCGGGCTCGGCCCATGCCGGGGCCGCGGTGAAGTCGAGCAGATCACCGCGAATCGCGATGCGTGCGGCGCCTGGCTGCTTCGAGGGCGTCGAGGGCGTGGCCGCGGTGGCGGGCTGCATGGGGTTCGATGGCTGTGGCATGCCCGCCTCCCGGGTCTCAGATCGTGGTGAGGCCGGTGGCGACCGCGCGCACCGTCTCGCGCAGCCAGCGGCCGGCGGCGGACCCGTGCGTGAGGTCGTGCCAGAGCTGGTAATAGACGAGCGGCGGGAAGTCGACCGGGCAGGGCACGATGCGCACCGGGTACTGCGCGACGTAGCGCTCGCAATAGCGGCGTCCGGTCGTGAGCACGAGCTGCGACCGCGCGACCATGCGCGGTGCCAGGCCGAAGTGCGGCGTGCGCACGGCGATGCGGCGGCTGAGCCCGCGCGAGGCGAGCTGGTCGTCGATGATCCCGCGCGCACCGAGGTGAAAGGCCGTCGGCGCCAGATGGTCGCTCTCGAGATAGCGTTCGGCCGTCCATTGCCGCGGACGACGCACCGCCGGATGATCGGTCGCGACCAGGCACACCACCTCGTCGTTCACCAGGCGGCCCAGGTGCAGTTCCTGCGGCGGGTGCAGCCAGTTGCCGATCACGAGATCGACCTCGCCGTGCGCAAGCGCGCGGCGGTAGTCGTAGTCGGCGGAGAGGGCTTGCAGCTCGACGCGAGAGTCGGGCGCCGCAGCGCGGATGCGCGCGACCAGCTCGGGGAGGAAGATCGGGTCGAGGAAGTCGCTCGCGGCGATGCGGAAGACCTGCGTCGTCGTCGCGGGCTGGAAGGCGCGATTGGCCGAATGGCCGCCGAAGAGGCGGTGCGCATCCTGCAGCATTTGCGCGGCCACCGGCAGCAGCGCCAGCGCCGTCTCGGTGGGTTCCATCGCGCTGCCCGCGCGCACGAGCAGCGGATCGCCCGTGAGCTTTCGCAGCCGCTTGAGCTGTGCGCTCACCGCCGGCTGCGTCGACTGCAGCTTCAGCGCGGCGCGGGAGACACTGCGTTCGCTGATCACCGTGTGCAAGACCTTCACGAGTTGCAGCTCGATTCTTCCGAGATGGACGTCGTCTGTCATACGAGATGTCGCATAGACAAGATAAGACGGAATGTATTCCGGAACCGATCGGGTCGGAGTACCGTCCGCTCATGACGACCGCTGCACCCCAAGCTGCCAGTCCCGCGCGCGCCGACAACGGCGCTTCGCGACCGATCCGCTTCTTCCACCGCGGCGCGGTGGTCGAGGTCGCCGGCCTGCCGCCGACGACGACGGTGCTTCGATGGCTGCGTGAGCACGCGCGCGCCACCGGGACCAAGGAGGGCTGCAACGAGGGCGACTGCGGCGCGTGCACGGTCGTCGTCGCCGAGCTTGCGGATCGCGCTGAAGCGACCGGCACGGCCAGCGCCCGCGCCACCGTGGTCGGCGGCCTGAGCCTGAGGCCCGTCAACGCCTGTGTGCGCTACCTGCCCACGCTAGACGGCAAGGCGCTGCTGACGGTCGAGGATCTGCGCGCGATCGCCGGCGGCGAGCTGCATCCGGTGCAGCAGGCGCTGGTCGAGTGCCACGGTTCGCAATGCGGCTTCTGCACGCCGGGCATCGCGATGACGATGACGAGCACCTACGAGCGCCACTGCGAGGCCGGCACGCAGCCGACGCGGCAGGAGCTCGCCGACGACCTCGCGGGCAACCTCTGCCGCTGCACCGGCTATCGCCCGATCCTCGATGCCGGCCAGCGCATGTTCGAGCTGCCGCCGCAGCGCCTGCACACCGCGCCGATCGCCCGGGCGCTCTCGCGCCTGGCCGCCGATCCGCCGCTGTCCTACGCAGCGCTCGATCCGGCCGTCGGCGAGGTGCGCCGCTTCGACGCGCCGCGGACACTCGCGGACCTTGCGTCGCTGCGCGCGCGCAAGCCACAGGCGCGCCTGCTTGCCGGCGCGACCGACATCGGCCTGTGGACGAACAAGGGTTTCCGCGATCTGGGCGACCTGATCTACGTCGGCGACGTCGACGCGCTGCGGCGCATCGAGCAGCAGGGTGAGGAAATCGTGATCGGCGCCGGCGCCTCGCTCGAGGACGCCTGGGCGGCACTCGCCGCGCGCATGCCCGCGCTGACCGAGGTCTGGATGCGCTTCGCCTCGCCGCCGGTGCGACACGCCGGCACGATGGGCGGCAACGTGGCCAACGGCTCGCCGATCGGCGACAGCGCGCCGGTCCTGATCGCGCTTGCGGCGCAGATCGTGCTGCAGCACGGCAGCCAGGAGCGCACGATGCCGCTCGAGGACTTCTACGTCGATTACATGAAGAACCGGATGGGCAGCGGCGAGTTCGTGCGTGCGCTGCGCGTGCCGCTGCCGCCGGCCGGCGCGCAGCTGCGCTGCTACAAGATCGCCAAGCGCTACGACTGCGACATCTCCGCCGTCTGCGCGGCGTTCGCGATCGAGCTGGACGGCAACACGGTGCGCGCGCTGCGCCTGGCCTATGGCGGCATGGCCGCGATCGTCAAGCGCGCAAAGGCCGCCGAGGCGGCGCTGCGGGGCAAGCCCTTCACCGAGGCCAACGTGCGCGCGGCGATGGCGGCGCTCAGTAGCGACTTCACGCCGCTGTCGGACATGCGCGCCAGCGCCGGCTACCGCATGAAGGTGGCGCAGCGCCTGCTGCTGCGCCTGTGGCATGAGACCCGCGCGGATGCGCCGCTGGCCGCGAACCAGACCTCGGTCTGGAGCGTGCTGCCGCGTGCGCAGGCCGGCGCGCCGGCATGATGCTTTCGCCGCGGCGCCGATGCAAGGGAAGGAGACGCAGACCATGAACCAACCCCTCGAAGCCTTTCTGCGCGCCCCGTCGCAGGCCGAACCGTTCGCGGACCACCGCGCGATGCTCGCGCGCCGCTTCGATCTCGAGGCCGAGGCGAAACGCCTGAAGGACGGCGCGCGCGTGGGCGTCGGCCAGCCGCACGAATCGGCGGCGCTGCACGTCAGCGGCGAGGCCACCTACACCGACGATCTTCCCGAGCTCGAGGGCACGCTGCACGTCGCACTCGGGCTCTCGCCGGTGGCGCATGGGCGCATCACGGGCATCGACCTGGCGCTGCTGCGGGCGCAACCGGGCGTGGTCGCGGTGCTGACCGCCGCCGACATCCCGGGGATGAACGACTGCGGCCCGATCCAGCATGACGACCCGATCCTGGCCGAACTGAGCTTCGACGGGGAAGGGCGGGCCAGCGGCACGGTCCACTACCTGGGCCAGCCGGTGTTCGCGGTCGTTGCGGGCGACCGGGAACTGGCTCGTCGGGCCGCGGCGCGAGCCAGGGACGCGCTCGTGATCGAGCCGCTGCCGGCGATCCTCAGCGCGCGCGAGGCGCACGCGCAGCAGTGCTACGTGATCCCGCCGATGCACCTTTCGCGCGGCGACGCCGCCGCTGCGATCGCCTCGGCGCCGCATCGCGAGCGCGGCTCGCTCTCGGTCGGAGGCCAGGAGCAGTTCTACCTCGAGGGCCAGATCTCCTACGCGGTGCCGCTGGAGGATGGCGGCATGCGCGTGCACTGCTCGACGCAGCACCCGAGCGAGATGCAGCACGCGGTGGCGCAGGCGCTCGGCGTGGCGTCGCACCGCGTGGCCGTCGAATGCCGGCGCATGGGCGGCGGCTTCGGCGGCAAGGAATCGCAGTCGGCGCTCTTTGCCTGCGTCGCTGCGGTCGCGGCTCGGCGCCTCTCGCGCCCGGTGAAGCTGCGCGTCGACCGCGACGACGACTTCATGATCACCGGCCGCCGGCACGGCTTCGAGTTCGACTGGGAGGTCGGCTACGACGGGCAGGGGCGCATCCTCGGGGTCGAGATCACGCTGATCGCCAACGCCGGGTTCTCGACCGACCTCACGCCGCCGGTGATGACGCGGGCGATCTGTCACTTCGACAACGCCTACTGGCTGCCGAGCGTCTCGATGCACGGCTACTGCGCGCGCACGAACACGCAGAGCAACACGGCCTTCCGCGGCTTCGGCGGCCCGCAGGGCGCGATCGCGATCGAGTTCATCCTCGACACGATCGCGCGGCGCCTGCGCCTCGATCCGCTGCAGGTGCGGCGCGCGAACTTCTACGGCATCGGCGAGCGCAACCTCACGCCCTACGGCCAGCCGGTCGAGGACAACATCATCGAACCGCTGGTTGCGCAGCTCGTCGCCGATTCCGACTACCTCGCGCGCCGCGAGGCGATCGCCGCCTGGAACGCGAGCAGCCCGGTGCTCAAGCGCGGCATCGCGCTTACGCCGGTGAAGTTCGGCATCTCGTTCAACGTCAGCCACTTCAACCAGGCCGGTGCGCTCGTGCACGTCTACGCCGACGGCAGCGTGCTGGCCAACCACGGCGGCACCGAGATGGGGCAGGGGCTCAACACCAAGGTGGCCCAGGTCGTCGCGCACGAACTGGGCATCGACTTCACGCGCGTGCGCTGCACCGCGACCGACACGACCAAGGTCGCGAACACCTCGGCCACCGCGGCCTCCACCGGCGCCGACCTCAACGGCAAGGCCGCCGAAGACGCCGCGCGGCAGATCCGGCAGCGGCTGGCCGCGTTCTTCGCGTCGCGTCACGGCGTCGACGCCGGCGAGGTGCGATTCGCCAACGGGCGGGTGAGCGCCGGTGCGGCCAGCGAGCGCTTCGACGCCCTGGTGCAGGCCGCCTACGAGGCGCGCGTCCAGCTCTGGAGCGACGGCTTCTACGCGACGCCCGGGCTGTCGTGGGACCGGGAGACGATGACCGGAAGGCCGTTCTACTACTTCGCCTACGGCGCCGCGGTCTCCGAGGTGCTCGTCGACACGCTGACCGGGGAGCACAAGCTGCTGGCCGCGCACGTGCTGCACGACGTCGGCCGCTCGCTGAACCCGGCGATCGACATCGGGCAGGTCGAGGGCGCGTTCATCCAGGGCATGGGCTGGCTGACGAGCGAGGAGCTGTGGTGGCATCCGCAGAGCGGCCGCCTGATGACGCACGCACCGTCGACCTACAAGATCCCGACCGCCAACGACTGCCCGCCGGTGTTCGACGTGCGCCTCTTTGCCGGTGACAACGTCAGGGAGACGATCCACCGCAGCAAGGCCGTGGGCGAGCCGCCGCTGCTGCTGCCGTTCTCGGTGCTGCTGGCGATCCGCGACGCGATCTCGGCTGCCGGCGGTCACCGGGTCGACCCGCCGCTGCGCGCACCGGCCACCGCTGAAGCGATCCTCGACGCGATCGACGCTGTCCAGGGCGGCGCGGCGTGACCGACGCCGCGCTGCGCCACGCGGCAGCGCGCTGGCTTGCCGAGGGGCGGGCGGCGATGCAGGTGCAGGTGCTCTCGGCGCGCGGCTCGGTGCCGCGGCAGCCGGGCACGCGAATGATCGTGTCGGCCGACGAGGTGCTCGGAACGATCGGCGGCGGCCATCTCGAGTGGCGCGCGATCGATGCCGCGCGCGCAAGGCTTTCGGCCGGGCAGGACGAAGCCCATGACGCCCCCCAGGACGAGGCGATCGCGCTCGGCCCGACGCTTGGGCAATGCTGCGGCGGCACGCTCGTGCTGCGCACGCAGCGCCTGACGCGCGAACTGCTCGAGGCCTGGCCGCTGCCGGCGCCGCGCTTCACGCTGCAGCTCTTTGGCGCCGGGCACGTCGGCCGCGCGATCGTCGCGCTGCTCGAGGGCATCGACTGCCGCGTGCAGTGGATCGACGAGCGCGAGGCCGAATTCCCCGCCGCGCCCTCGGCGCCGCACATCGAGCGCGTCTGCATCGAACGGGTCGAGGCCGAGGTCGGCTCGGCGCCGCCGGGTGCCTTCTACCTCGTGCTCACGCACAGCCACGACCTGGACATGCGCATCGCCGAGGCCATCCTGCGCCGCGGCGATTTCGGCTATCTCGGGCTGATCGGTTCGAAGACCAAGCGTGCCCGCTTCCTGCACCGCTACGAGGCGCGCGGGATCGACCCCGCGGCGCTCGCGCGGCTGACCTGCCCGATCGGTGTCGAAGGGATCGAAGGCAAGGAGCCGGAGGTGATCGCGATCGCGGTCGTTGCGCAGCTGCTGCAGCAG
>JAIXKN010000109.1:29044-29587 GCA_026932425.1 Burkholderiales bacterium | reverse complement strand
GGCGCGCCGGCCTCGTACCAGCGCTTGATCGTGTCGCGCTCGATCTCGGTCATCTGCGTCGCGTTGCTCAGCGGCATCAGCTTGAGCACCGCGGCCTGCTGATAGGCCATCTGGGCGTTCTTCTTCAGGCCGGCAGCGTCGTGCAGGTCGACGCCTTTTTCCTGCAGCGCCGTGCCGTGGCACATGATGCAGCGCTGGTCGACGATGGCGCGGACGTCGGCGTAGGTGATCGGCTTGGCGGCAGCGGCCTTGGCTGCGGCGATCTCTTCGGCGCTCTTGGGTGCGGGGGCGAGCCAGAAGGCCAGCAGCACGAGCAGCAGCGTACCGATGACCGCGTGCTCCCAGGGCGTGCGCTTGTGCAGCACATGCGCCTTGTGGCGGGCGACGAAGCTGTGGCGGATGAGCGCGCCGGCGAGCATCAGCAAGACCAGCACGAGCCAGTTGTTCGGGCCCTGATAAAGCCAGCCGTAGTGGTTGGAGATCATCGCGATCAGCACCGGCAGCGTGAAGTAGGTGTTGTGCACGCTGCGCTGCTTGCCGCGC
>JAIXKN010000109.1:26831-28724 GCA_026932425.1 Burkholderiales bacterium | reverse complement strand
GACGCTCTTGTCGACGAGGAAGCTGCCGGCGTTGAAGAGGTAGAGCACCGTGAAGAGGCCGAAACCGGTGAGCCAGGTGGAGTAGCTCTCCCAGTAGGACCAGTGCAGGTTCTCCGGCAGCGGGCGCCAGCGCGGCGCCACCATGTACTTGTTGGAGTGGTAGAAGCCGCCGCCGTGCACGGCCCACATCTCGCCATCCACACCCTTCTTCTTCAGGTCCTCGTGCTCGGGTGGCGTGAGGCTGTTGTCCAGAAGCACGAAGTAGAAGGACGAGCCGATCCAGGCGATCGCGGTGATGACATGGGTCCAGCGCAGCAGCACGTTGGCCCAGTCGAGCAGATAGGCTTCCATCGGAGGGGTCTCCACCAGTCCTTGGCCGCGGGCGCCGCGTTTGTACCGCACGGCCTCATCGCAAGCCCCACCACGGCGGGTGCTGTGAGGCCGGATGGTCGCACCCCACGCGCCGGCGGCTGCAGACCGGAAACCTGCGCCGTCGCGCGATCCCGCGGCGACATGCGCACACTGTATACAGTGCAGTGTACTTTAGTGATCCGGGAAAACCCGTGAAACGAACGACGAGCCAGGGTGCGCATGGAGACGCCATGCCGGAAGCAAGGGTCGTCGCGGCGCGGCCGGCAAGCACAGGGACCTGGACCGATTGCACGCAGTGGCTTTAGTGTATACACTTGTGTATCGAATGCGGAGTTGTGCCAAGGTGTCCAAGACTGCCACCCCCTCCTTGCGCCTGGTCGAGTCGCCGCGATCCGGTGGCGGCGCCGCCGGCAGCGTCACCGACCAGATCGTCGATTCGATCACCACCGCGATCATCGAGCGCCGGCTGATGCCCGGCACCAAGCTCGTCGAACAGCAGATCGCCGACGTGTTCTCGGTCTCGCGCACCGTCGTGCGCCAGGCGCTGAACCGGCTGAGCAGCGACCGCCTGGTGACGCTCGAGCCCGCGCGCGGTGCCTTCGTGGCGATGCCGAGCATCGAGGAGGCGCGCCAGGTCTACGAGGTGCGTCGCCTGGTCGAGGGCGGCATGGTGCGCCAGCTCGCCAAGGTGATCACCGACGCCCAGCTCGCCGAGCTGCGCGCGCACCTGCGCGACGAACGCCAGGCGGTGGCGCGCGACGACGTGAGCGGCCGCACGCGGCTGCTGGCGGACTTCCACGTCGTGCTCGCGCGCCTGCTCGGCAACGAGGTGCTCGCGCAGCTGATCGCCGACCTGCTCTCGCGTTCGCAGCTGATCGCGCTGATGTACCAGTCCGGCCATTCGGCCGACCACTCGCAGGCCGAGCATGTCGAGATCGTGCAGGCGCTCGAGCGACGCGACGGCCGGCTCGCGGCGCGGCTGATGGAGCAGCACATCACGAGCGTCGAGCGCAACCTGCGCCTGGATCCGCGTTCGCCGGACCTGGCCTCGGTGCTCAAGCCCAGGGGAGACAAGCCATGACCGCCGCTTCCACCGCTTCCACTGCGTCGGCGCCCCGCTACCCGCGCGACCTGCGCGGCTACGGCCGCACGCCGCCGCATCCGCAATGGCCGAGCCAGGCGCGCGTGGCGCTGCAGTTCGTCCTCAACTACGAGGAAGGCGGCGAGAACTGCGTGCTGCACGGCGACGCCGGCAGCGAGCAGTTCCTCTCCGAGATGTTCAACCCGGCCTCCTACCCCTCCCGCCATCTGAGCATGGAGGGCATCTACGAATACGGCTCGCGCGTCGGCGTCTGGCGGCTGCTGCGCGAATTCGAGCGCCGCGGCCTGCCGCTGACGGTCTTCGGCGTCGGCATGGCGCTCGAGCGCAGCCCCGAGGTGACGGCCGCCTTCGTCGAGCTCGGCCACGAGATCGCCTCGCACGGCTGGCGCTGGATCCACTACCAGAACCTCGACGAGAGC
>JAIXKN010000109.1:15026-26821 GCA_026932425.1 Burkholderiales bacterium | reverse complement strand
CGAGATCGCCTCGCACGGCTGGCGCTGGATCCACTACCAGAACCTCGACGAGAGCATCGAGCGCGAGCACATGGCGCGCGCAATGGAGGCGATCGCGCGCCTGACCGGCGACCACGCGCGCAAGCTGCACGGGGCCGGCTGGTATACCGGGCGCGACAGCCCGAACACGCGGCGCCTGGTCGCCGACTACGGCGGCTTCGAATACGACAGCGACTATTACGGCGACGACCTGCCGTTCTGGCTGAACGTGAGGAAGAGCGACGGCAGCCTTGCGCCCCAGCTCGTCGTCCCCTACACGCTGGACACCAACGACATGCGCTTTGCGCTGCCGCAGGGCTTCAGTCACGGCGACGCGTTCTTCCAGTACCTGCGCGACGCCTTCGACGTGCACTACGCCGAAGGCGACGAGCGCCCGGCGATGATGAGCATCGGCATGCACTGCCGGCTCCTCGGGCGGCCGGGGCGGATGCGCGCGCTGCAGCGCTTCCTCGACCATGTGCAGGCGCATGAGCGCGTCTGGATCGCGCGCCGCGTCGAGATCGCGCGGCACTGGAAGCAGGTGCATCCCTTCGATGCCGCCACCGCCTTCGTCTGGGAGTGAGAGCGAACATGTCCGCCACCGCCGCCGCCACCGGCACCTTGAGCCTTGCGCAGATCAACGCCGCCACGCGCGAGGCCTTCACTTCGCTGCTGGACGGCACTTACGAACATTCGCCCTGGATCGCGGAGAAGACCTGGGAAGCCCGGCCCTTCGCGACGCTGGCTGCGCTCGAGCATGCGCTCGCGACGACCGTCCGCGAGGCCGGGCGCGAGGCGCAGCTCGCACTCATCCGCGCGCACCCCGAACTTGCCGGCAAGGCGATGGTCGCGAAGACGCTGACCGCCGAGTCGACCCACGAGCAGGGCAAGGCAGGTCTCACGCAGTGCACGCCCGAGGAGTTCGCGCACATCCAGCAGCTCAACGCCGCGTACAACGAGCGCTTCGGCTTCCCCTTCATCCTCGCGGTGCGCGGGCCGCGCGGCGAAGGCCTCTCGAAGCAGCAGATCATCGCGACCTTCGAGCGCCGCCTTGCCAACCACCCGGACTTCGAGTTCGACGAGGCGCTGCGCAACATCCACCGCATCGCCGAGATTCGCCTCTCTGACAAGTTCGGCGAGCAGCCGGAGCTCGGCAACCAGGTCTGGGACTGGGCCGAGCGCCTGGCCAGCCACAGCGAGCCACCCTACGCCGAGCGCGGTGAGCTGACGGTGACCTATCTCAGCGACGCGCATCGCGCCGCCGCGCAGCGGCTGGCGCACTGGATGCGCGCCGACTGCGGCTTCGACGAGGTCGGGATCGACGCCGTCGGCAACGTCGTCGGCGTCTATCACGGCACGGACCGCAACGCACGGCGGCTGATGACCGGCAGCCACTACGACACCGTGCGCAACGGCGGCAAGTACGACGGGCGCCTGGGCATCCTGGTGCCGATGGTCTGCGTGCGTGAACTCTCGCGCGCCGGGCGGCGCCTGCCCTTCGGCATCGAGGTCGTCGGCTTCGCCGAGGAGGAGGGGCAGCGCTACAAGGCGACCTTCCTCGGTTCGGGGGCGCTGATCGGCGACTTCGACCCCGCCTGGCTCGAGCAGCGCGACGCCGAGGGCATCACGATGCGCGAGGCGATGGAACACGCGGGCCTGTGCATCGCCGACATCCCCAGGCTGCGGCGCGACGCCTCGCGCTACCTGGCCTTCATCGAGGTCCACATCGAACAGGGGCCGGTGCTCAACGCCCTGGACCTGCCGCTTGGCGTCGTCACCTCGATCAACGGCGGCGTGCGCTACCAGGGCGAGATCATCGGCATGGCCAGCCACGCCGGCACGACGCCGATGGGCCAGCGCCGCGACGCCGCGGCGGCCGCGGCCGACCTCGTGCTCGCGATGGAGCGCCGCGGCGCGCAGGAGCCGGACCTGGTCGCCACCGTGGGCATGCTCGAGGTGCCGAGCGGCTCGATCAACGTCGTCCCCGGACGCTGCCGCTTCAGCCTGGACATCCGCGCCACCACCGACCCGGTGCGCGATGCCTGCGCGCGCGACGTGCTCGCCGAGCTCGACGCGATCTGCAAGCGTCGCGGCCTGCGCCACCGCACCGAGGAGACGATGCGCGCGGCCGCAGCGCCGAGCGCGCCGCAGTGGCAATCGCGCTGGGAGGCGGCCGTGCAGGCGCTCGGCCTGCCGATCAAGCCCATGCCCAGCGGCGCCGGCCACGACGCGATGAAGCTGCACGAGCTGCTGCCGCAGGCGATGCTCTTCGTGCGCGGCGAGAACGCCGGCATCAGCCACAACCCGCTCGAATCCAGCACCAGCCACGACATGGACCTGGCGGTGCGCGCGATGCAGCACCTGATCGACCAACTCGCCGCGGAGACCAAATGAAGCCATCCGACCGATCCCCGCATTACGCCGCGCTCGACGCCTTCGTCGACGCGCACTTCGACGAGCAGGTGCGGCTGCTGCAGGAACTGGTGCGCGTGCCCACCGACACGCCGCCGGGCCACAACACGCCGCACGCGCTGAAGACGCGCGAACTGCTGGCGCCCTGGGGCTTCGATGCCGTCGCGCACGAGGTGCCGGCGGCGCTCGTGCACGACTATGGGCTGCAGTCGCTGACCAATCTCGTCGTGCAGCGGCGCTATGGCGCCGGCGGGCGCATCGTCGCGCTCAACGCGCACGGCGACGTCGTGCCGCCGGGCGAGGGCTGGACGCACGACCCCTACGGCGGCGAGATCGAAGGCGGCAGGCTCTACGGCCGCGCCGCCGCGGTGAGCAAGTGCGACTTCACGACCTTCGTCTTCGCCACGCGCGCGCTCGAGGCCGCGGGCGTGCCGCTGGCCGGCGGCATCGACCTGCTCTTCACCTACGACGAGGAGTTCGGCGGCATCCTCGGGCCCGGCTGGCTGCTCGAGCAGGGGCTCACGAAGCCCGACCTCGAGATCGCCGCGGGCTTCAGCTACCAGGTCGTGACCGCGCACAACGGCTGCCTGCAGCTCGCGGCCACCGTTCACGGCAAGATGGGCCATGCGGCGGTGCCCGAGACCGCGGTCGACGCGCTGCAGGCCGCGAATCGCGTGCTGACCGCGCTCTACGCCGAGAACGAACGCCTGCGCGGGCACAAGAGCGCGGTGAAGGGCATCAACTGCGGCTACATCAACGTCGGCCAGATCTCCGGCGGCACCAACACCAACGTCGTCCCGGGCAAGGTGCTGCTGAAGATCGACCGCCGCATGATCCCGGAAGAGGATCCGGCGCAGGTCGAATCCGCGCTGCGGCAGATGATCGAGGCCGCGGTGGCGACGCTGCCGGGCGCCAGCGTCGAGATCCGCCGCCTGCTGCTTGCGCACGCGATGAAGCCGCTGCCGGGCAACAAGCCGCTGGTGGACGCGCTGACCACGCACGCGAGCCACATCTTCGGCGAGCCGGTCGAGGCCTGCGGCACGCCGCTCTACACCGACGCGCGGCTCTTCTGCGAGCGCGGCATCCCCGCGGTGATCTACGGCGCGGGCCCGCGCACCGTGCTCGAATCCAACGCCAAGCGCGCCGACGAGCACATCGTGCTCGAGGACCTGCGCCGCGCGACCAAGGTCGTCGCGCGCACGCTGCTGGACCTGCTGGCGGCGTGAACGTCCTGGGTCAGGCCAAGGGCTTCAACTCAGAAGCGGTCAGCGCGGACACTTCTCGACACGTCGACCGGAGGGCTCCCGAAGTGAACGATGACGAGATCCACCTGCGCCGCGCGATCGAGCTCTCGCGCCAGGCGGCCGCGGCCGGCGACCGGCCTTATGGCGCCGTGCTCGTCAAGGACGGGCAGCGCGTGTGCGAAGCGCGCAACCGCCAGACGAGCGCCCGCGACGTCACCGCGCACGCCGAGATGGAACTGGTGCGCGACGCGCAGCGGGTGCTGGGGCCCGAGGCCCTGCAGGGCTCCACCGTCTACGCCAGCGGCGAACCCTGCGCGATGTGCGCCGGCGCGATGTACTGGGCCGGTGTCAGGCGCGTCGTGTTCTCGGTCTCGCAGGCCGAGATGGCGCGCCTGGCGGGCGGCGCGCTGCTGCCGATCACGCTGCGCGAGGTGCTTGCGCACGCAAGCACGCCGGTCGAGGTGAGCGGTCCGCTGCTCGAGGCCGAGGGCGCGCAGGTGCTCGAGCAAGCTGCCCGGGAGGCCCGTCGACGCTAGCCATCAGTGCTTTTCGCCGCGCCTTCCCGCAGCCGCCGCTGCTCGGCGGTCTGCAGGTGGCACCAGGCGTGGCGCAGCGGGCCGGGGGCGATGCCGGCGGCGCGGGCGCGCGCCAGCATGTCGCCGACGATGTGCGCGCCCTCGGTGCGGCCACCGGCTTCGAGGTCGCGCATCATCGACGCGGTGACGGCCGATTCGCGGTTGGAGAACATGGCCCTGAAGTGCGCCATCACCGTGTCGCGTGGCGCCTGGCCGGCGGCTTTCGCGACGGCCGTGCAGGCGGCGTAGATCTCTTCCAGCAGCGCCGCACCTTCGTCGGTGGCGAGGATGTCGCAGACGGCGCCGCGCATCAGGCAGGTCATCGCGGCCAGGGTCGTGAGGCCGACGAACTTCTCCCACATCGCCAGCATGATGTCCGGCGCCAGCTCGACGCCCACCGGAGTGCGCTGGTAGAGCGCCAGCAGCTCCTGCAGCTTGGCCTGCGCACCCGGCGCGGTCTGCGGCAGCAGACCGAAAACGATGCGGTGGAAATCGGCAAGCTGCACGACGGTGCCGTCGGCCATGAGCGTGGCCGGGATCTGGCAGCTGCCGCCGGCCACGCGCGCGGCGCCGAAAGCCGCCTGCAGGCGCTCGATGTGCGCGATGCCGTTGAGCAGCGGCAGCACCGTCGTTTCCGGCCCGACGGCCGGGGCAATCGTCGCGATCGCATCGTCCAGGTCGTAGGCCTTGCAGCTCAGCAGCACGAGGTCGGCCGGCGCGTCGATCTGCTCGCGCGTCAGCGCCTGCACCGGCAGGCCGAAGTTGCCGTGCGGGCTCTTGACGACCAGGCCGCTTGCGCGAAGCTGCGCCTGCCGCCGCTCGCGCACGAGGAAGCGCAGGTCGGCGCCGGCCTGCGCCAGCCGGCCGCCGAAGTAGCCGCCGATCGCGCCGGCGCCGAGAACGAGGATCTTCATACCTGTCATGCCCCTTGCGGGCGCCACCGCCCAGGCTCGCATCTTGCCCCGAACCGGCACGGTGCGCCCGGGGTCTTGCGGACTGCGCGATAGTCGAGGCCATGCGGAAGACCGAGGAGATCGCCGTGACGAGGCTTGCACAGGCGCTGCAGAAAGAACACGAGGAAATCGACGCCGCCCTGGCCGCGTGCAGGGCGGCATTGTCCGGCGGCGGCGCGCCTGCATCTGCCGCGCCGATGGCGCTGCGGGCGCTGCAGGCGCTGCGCCGGCATATCTACCTCGAGGAGACGATGCTCTTCCCGCCGATGCGCAAGGGCCGGGCGTTTGCCGCGATCTTCGTGATGCTGCGCGAGCATGGCCAGATGTGGCCGCTGCTCGACGAACTCGACGCGCTGCTCGAGCAGGGTGCGCCGGCGCCACGGACGGCCGAAGTCCTGACCGAGCTCGAACAGGTGCTGGCGCCGCACAACGACAAGGAGGAGAAGATCGTCTACTCGCTGGCCGACGCCGCGCACGCGGGCGAGAGCGGCGAGCAGATGCTGGCCTTCCTCGCTTCGGGCCGGATGCCCGCCGGCTGGGTCTGCGACCGCGCGGGCGGTGGCGCGCCCAAACCTGCGGCGTAGTCCGGGTGGCAAGCAGCGCGATCGGCGGCGAGGCGCGCGTCGCCGCTCGCGCTACGCCGGCTCCGCGCGCGCCGCCGCGGCAGCGGCCAGGCGGCGCCGGCGTGCGCGCGAGCTGGCGAGGTGTGCGCCGAACACGACGGTCGAGACGACGAGGACGATCATCGTCGCCAGCGCGTTGATCTCGGGTTTGAGCCCGTGGTGCAGGCGCGCGAAGATGAGCACCGGCAGCGTGGTGCTGCCGGGGCTCGAGAGCATCGCGGCGAGCACGAAGTCGTCCATCGACAGCGTGAAGGCCAGCAGCCAGCCGGCAGCCAGCGCCGGCGCGATGACCGGCGCGGTGACGACGAAGAAGACCTTGGCCGGCGGGCAGCCCAGGTCCAGCGCCGCCTCCTCGAGCGAGCGGTCCATCTCTGCCAGCCGCGACTGCACGACGATGCTGACGTAGGCGGTGCACAAGGTCGTGTGCGCGATCCAGATCGCGGTGACGCCGCGGCCGCCCAGCCACTGCATCCACGGGTGGGTGAAGAGCAGGACGAGCGCCAAGCCGATGACGACGTCGGGCAGCACCATCGGCGCCGTCGTCAGGCCGGCCAGGAGCTGGTTGCCGCGCAGCGCGGGCCAGTGCACGAGCACGAGCGCGGCCGCCGTGCCGATGATGACCGCGGTCGTTGCCGCGAGCGCCGCGATGCGCAGCGACAGCAGCACCGCGGCGCCGATCTCGGCATCGCTGAAGAGCGCCTCGTACCAGCGCAGCGACAGGCCGCTGAGCTGCGTCGTGATCTCGCCCGCGGTGAACGAGAACAAGACCAGGCAGACGAGCGGCAGGTAGAGAAAAGCGTAGACGAACAGCATCCACGCCGTCGAACCCCAGCCGTGGCGCGCCGTGCTCATCGCCTGCGGCCCTCGTCGCGCTGCGCGTGGTAGAGGGTGATGATCGGCACGACGAGCACGGCCACCATCACGACGGCCACTGCCGCGGCCATCGGCCAGTCCTGGTTCGGGCCGAAGTCGTCCCAGATCTTGCGCCCGATCAGCATCACGCCGCCGCCGCCCAGCAGGTCGGGGATCACGAACTCGCCCACCGCCGGGATGAAGACGAGCATCGAGCCGGCGACGATGCCGCGCCGCGACAGCGGCAGCGTCACGTGCACGAAGGTGGTCCAGCCGCTTGCGCCCAGGTCGCGTGCCGCTTCGAGCAGGCGCTGGTCGAGCTTCACGAGGTTGGCGTAGAGCGGCAGCACCATGAACGGCAGGTAGCTGTAGATCATCCCGATCAGCACCGCGCCACGGTTGTAGAGCAGCTGCAGCGGCTCGTCGACGAGCCCAAGGCCCAGCAGCAGCTGGTTGACGAGGCCGACCTCGCTCGAATCGAGCAGGCCCATCCACGCGAACACGCGCAGCAGGAACGAGGTCCAGAACGGCAGCATCACCAGCAGCAGCAGCGTGTTGCGCCACTGCTCGCCGGCGCGAGCAATGCGCCACGCGAAGGGGTAGCCGGCGAGCAGGCAGCCCAGCGTCGTCAGCGCGGCCAGCAGCAGCGCGTTGCCGTAGGCGCCCAGGTACTCGAGCTCGCCGCCGGCCGACAACAGCGCCAGCACCTCGTCCCACAGCCGCTCGTAGCTGGAGAGATCGGGCAGGAACTGCCAGCTCCCGCCTTCCTCGCGCAGCGGCCAGATGTAGGGCGGGATCGAGAGCTCCGAGGTCGAGAGGCTGACGCCGGCGATGAGCGCGAACGGCGCCGCGAAGAACAGCAGCATCCAGCCCCAGGGCAGGGCGTCGACCCACAGGCGCCCGCGCGCCAGCAGCCGCAGCAGCGCGTTCATTGGGTGAGCACCACGCCGTTCTCGGGCGGCCACGCGACCCAGACCGCCTCACCGGTCGCGGGCGTGCGCTGCGCGAGCGCACCGGCGGCATGGTCGGTCGTGACCGTGCGCCCGCCCCCGATCTCGACCTGGATGATCGAGTGACTGCCCAGGTAGGCGATGCCGCCGACGCGCCCGGCGATGCGGTTGCCGGCCTGCTCGCCCGGATCGCTCCCGTGCAGCGTGATGCGCTCCGGGCGCACCGACAGCCACGCGGGCGTGCCCTCGGGGGTGGCGGTCCCGGCCGGCAGCGCAAGCGGCTGCGGCAGCCCGGGGCAGGCCAGGCGCCCGGACTCGAAGCGGCCCTCGAAGAGGTTGGTCTCGCCGACGAAGCCGGCGATGTAGCGCGTCCGCGGATGCTCGTAGACCTCGCCCGGTGCGCCGACCTGCAGCAGCGTGCCGTGCGGCGACATGATGCCGATGCGGTCGGCCATCGCCATCGCCTCCTCCTGGTCGTGCGTGACCATGATGCAGGTCACGCCGACGCGGCGGATCAGCTCGACGAGCTCGAGCTGCGTGCGCTGGCGGATCTTCTTGTCCAGCGCCGAGAGCGGCTCGTCCAGCAGCAGCAGCTTGGGCTCGCGCGCGAGGCTGCGCGCCAGCGCCACGCGCTGCTGCTGGCCGCCGGAGAGCTCGCTCGGCTTGCGCGTGGCCAGCGGCCTGAGCTGCACGAGATCGAGCAGCGCATCGACGCGCGCGTCGATCGTCCCGCGGGGAAGCGCCGGGCGGATCTGGCGCAGGCCGAAGGCGACGTTCTCGCGCACCGTCAGGTGCGGGAACAGCGCGTACGACTGGAACATCATGTTCGTCGGCCGGTGGTGCGGCGAGACGCGCGTCATGTCCTCGCCGTCGAGCACGATGCGGCCGGCACTCGGCGTCTCGAAGCCCGCGATCATGCGCAGCAGCGTCGACTTGCCGCAGCCCGAGCTGCCCAGCAGCGCGAAGATCTCGTTCTTCGTGATCGAGAGCGAGATGTCGTCGACGGCCAGCGTCTGCCCGTAGCGCTTGCTGACGCCCTCGACGCGCAGGAAGCCGGTGCCTTGCCCGGCAGCGGCGGCCTCCACGATCTAGCGCCCTGCCTTGAAGCGCGACAGCGCCTGCGTCATGCCGCGCTGCACCGGCTGCGTCAGCACCGGCTTGGCGCGCAGGCGGCGCTTGTCGGCGTCGGGCACGTTGATCACCGGGTTGTCGGTCAGCGTCTTGGCCGTCAGCGGGATCGCCGCGGTGTTGGCGCTGATGTAGTAGGTCTCGTTGGAGATGCCGGCCACCACCGCGGGATCCATCATCGCGTTGATCCAGACATGCGCGTTGCGCGGGTGTGGCGCGTCCTTGGGGATCGCCATCACGTCGATCGACATCATCGCGCCGGACTTGGGCAGGATGTAGCGCAGCTCGACGCCGGTCTTGGCCTCGGCCGCACGCTTGGCCGCGATCATCGAGTCGCCCGAGAACATCATCGCCACGCACAGGCTGCCCTTGGCCATCTGGTCGATCGGCGCGGTGTTGAAGGTGCGCACGAAGCGCCGCGCCGGCAGGATGCGATCGACGACGGCCTTGATGTCCTTCGGGTCCATCTTCGTGGTGTCCATGCCGGCCCAGAGCATCGCCGCCGGGATCACGTCGCTGGCCTCGTCCATGATCGAGATGCCGCAGTCCTGCAGCTTGGCCGCCACCGCCGGGTCGAAGAGCAGCGACCAGGCATCCTCGGGCAGCGTGCCGCCCAGCGCCTTGTTCACCTTCTCGACGTTGATCGCGACCCCGGTCGTGTACCACATGTACGGAATCAGGTAGCGGTTGCCCGGGTCGGCGTTCTCGATCGCCTTCAGGATGATCGGATCGATGTTCTTCAGGTTGGGCAGCGCCGACTTGTCCAGCGGCTGGAAGATGCCGGCCTGGATCTGCCGGCCGGCGTACTCGACGCTCGGGTAGGCCACGTCGTAGCCGCTCTTGCCCGTGAGCAGCTTGCCCTGCAGCATCGCGTTGCTTTCGTAGAGGTCGTAGCGGACCTTCAGGCCGCTGGCCTTCTCGAAGTTGGCGATGGTGTCGCGGGCGATGTAGTCGTTCCAGTTGTAGACGTTGACCCGCGGCTCCTCCTGAGCCCAGGCCAGCGTGAAAGCGCCAAGCAGCGTCGCCAGAACGGCCATCTTGCGCATGTCGACCTTCTCCCGAACATCAAAGCGTGGAAAACCCGCAATGATGCCAGCGGCGACGCGCGTTGATCCCGCGGCCGACGCGCTGCGCGCGCGGGGATGGCCGTCGACGCCGATCCTCGACGCCTGGCTGTTGTCTGAACCCTACGCTCGTCCTCGGTGTTCGATCCTCGGATTTCCTCTTCCATCGTGCCGGGGGTTGCAGACGCGTGCCGGCGTGATCCGGTGCGGGCGTGGTCGCACTATGATGGTTCGCCGCCTGCCTGGCGCCGATGCGCGTCCTGCTCGACGTGCCGAAGGGCGTTTGCAGGCAAGGCGTCCCCATGGACAGGATCCCGAATCAGGAGGAGACGATGCAAGATCCGCAAGCCCCGAATCCGAGCCGCCGCCGCGCTCTCTTCACCGGCGGCGCACTGGCGGCCATGGCCTCGACGCCCGAGCTGGCGCTGGCCGACGGCATCCGCGCCGACCCGCGGGCGCGCGTCACCGCCAGTGGTGCCAAGGCCTTGCCCGAGTACGCGAGCTGGAAGGACCGGGCAGCGATGACCGTGCACAGCGCCAACACCATCGAGCTGCGCCGCAGCTACATGGGGCAGGGCGCGCTGACGCCGATCCAGCACCTGTACGTGCGCAACAACCTCAATCCGCCGTCGGAAGACATTGTTCGCGACCCGGATTCCTGGGTCATCGAGTTCGCCGGCGTCGGCAAGCCGATGCGTACGACCCTGGGCGAACTCAAGCGCATCGACGTCGCATCGGTCGCGATGGTGTTGCAGTGTTCGGGCAATGGCCGGGGCTACTTCCCGCATAAGCCCAGCGGCACGCAGTGGCGCGAGGGCGCGGCCGGGTGCGTGGTCTTCACCGGGGTGCCTCTGAAGTCCGTGGCCGCCGCGCTGGGCGGCGTGGCCAGCGGCATGAAGTACGTGACGGGAACCGGCGGCGAGCCGCTTCCGGCCGGCGTCGACCGCAACACCGTCGTCGTCGAGCGCTCGATTCCGATCTCCGCGCTCGACGACGCGCTGCTGGCCTGGGAACTGAACGGCGAGCCGCTGCCGTTGGCGCATGGAGGACCACTGCGCCTGGTGGTGCCCGGCTACATGGGCGTCAACCACATCAAGTACGTCAAGCAGCTGGCCTTCACCGCGGAGCAGTCGGCGGCCAAGATCCAGCAGACCAGCTATCGCTTCACGCCGGTGGGCGTCAAGGGCTCGCCCAGTGCGCCCTCGCTCTGGGAGGTGCCGGTGAACTCCTGGATCACGACACCGTACGGGCACGAAGCGCCGGCACGCGCCGGGCGGGTGCAGATCGGCGGCCTGGCCTTCGGGGGCTTCTCCCCACTGACGGGCGTCGAGGTCTCGATCGACGACGGCCGGACGTGGCAGACCGCGCGTCTCTTCGGTCCCGATCTGGGGCGCTACGCCTGGCGCCACTTCACCCTCCCGGTCGATCTCGCGTCGGGCACGTACCGGATCGCCAGCCGCGCCACCAACGCACGTGGCGACGTGCAGCCACGGGAGCGGATCGAGAACGAGCGCGGCTACAACAACAATAGCTGGCTCGATCGCAGCCTCGAGCTGACGGTTGCCTGAGGTGGATCCGCGCGCAGCGTGCGAGGCGGGCCATCTGGCGCGCCTGCGGGGAATCCGTCGGTCCCGAGCGGCTTTCCATGCGCTGGCGATCGGCGTCTTCGCGCTCGGGATGGTGATGCCGGGCGCCGTGCGCCCGGCTCAGGCCGACGACCCCCAGATTCAGCTGGGCAAGGCGCTCTTCAAGAGCAACGCGAACCCGCCCTGCTCGACCTGCCACACGCTCAAGGATGCCGAGGCCAGCGGCCCGATCGGCCCTGACCTGGACGAACTGCAGCCCACGAAGGATCAGGTGCTTGCGGTGCTGCGCGACGGTCTCGGCGTCATGCCCTCGTTTGCCGAGACGCTGAATCAATCGCAGCGCGAGGCCATCGCCGCTTACGTCGTCTGGGCAACGCGGCCGCGCTGAGC
>JAIXKN010000109.1:0-15016 GCA_026932425.1 Burkholderiales bacterium | reverse complement strand
CGCAGCGCGAGGCCATCGCCGCTTACGTCGTCTGGGCAACGCGGCCGCGCTGAGCCGCGTCCGCGAATGCCCCCTGATGCCCCGGTACCCCAGGCGCCGCCGCGTTCCCGATATCGTGCTCCGAGGAGGATCGTCGTGTCCGAGACCTGTCCCGATCGCCGCTTCGTCGTGCGCTTCGTCGTGGTGTTGCCGGCCCTCACGTCCTTGTTCGCAGTCGGCCGCGCGCAGGCCCTGTCGCTGGCCCAGCTCTCCGACGCAGATGCCGGCAGCGGGCTCCGGCTCGCGCTCACGCGCGGCGCCGAGGCCGCGGTCGACCTGCTCGGGCGCAACGACGGCTTCCTCGGCAACCCCAAGGTGCGCATCCCGCTGCCGGGCTACCTGGAGGACGCGGCCAAGCTGCTGCGAACCTTCGGCCAGGGCAAGCGCGTCGACGAACTCGTCACCGCGATGAACCGCGCGGCCGAGCAGGCGGTACCGCTGGCCAAGGATCTGCTGGTCGACGCGGTGAAGACGATGAGCGTGTCGGATGCCAAGGGCATCATCACCGGCGGGCAGACCTCGGTGACCGACTTCTTCGCGCAGAAGACGCGCACCCCGCTCGCCGAGCGCTTCCTGCCGGTGGTCACGCAGGCCACCGAGAACGTGGGCTTGGCGAAGAGCTACGACCGCTTCGCCGGCAAGGCAGCGAGCCTGGGCCTGCTGAAGAAGCAGGACGCCGACCTCGCGCACTACGTCACCGGCAAGACCCTGGATGGCCTGTACCTGATGATCGGCGAGGAGGAGAAGAAGATCCGCCGCGACCCGATCGCCACCGGCAGCGAACTGCTGAAGAAGGTCTTCGGCGCCTCGCGCTGATGCGGGCGAGACCTGGCTTACGCGGCGTCGAAGGACCGAGTCCAGAAATCGTGCCGCACGCTGCGGGCGCCGGCTCGGTCGGCGGCCGACATCATCGCGGTGCCCCAGCCCATGCGCAACGGGTTGTCGTCGCGCCATGCCCGCAGCCTTGCGATCAGGCCTTCGCCCTGCGCCGCCCGCCCGCGCTCGCGACGAGGCATCCCAGCAGCAGCGCTAGCGTCCCCGGCTCCGCGACGGTGGCGGCCTCACGCGTCAGGCGCAGGCGGTAGACCTCGGTCGAATCGAGCTCGATGCCGTAGTGCGCCTCGTAGCCCGCGGCCAGGCCTTGGATCAGCACCGAAGTGAAGTCGCCGGTGATGCCATCGCTGCCGCCCGAGACGACGAGGTCGAATGCGAACGAGTCGCCGAAGAAGTCGAAATCACCGAGGTCGATCGCCAGCGTGCCGGCAAGGCTCACCAGGTCGGCGTCGATCGCGCCGTACTGCGTGCCGCGCAGCAGACCGTCGATGTCGATCTGGAGCGTGGCACCGCTGCCCAGGGTCAGCGTGTCCAGGATCTGCAGCAGGCTGTCGTCGAGCAGGAGTTCGCCGTTGTCGAGGCGGAAGTCACCGTTCACCTGCGCCTGCGACTGCATCAAGCCGATGCTCGCCGACGCACCGATGCCGACGCCGGCACGCACGTCGTCGGCCGTGAGCTGCGTTGCGCGCAGTTGGACGCTGCCTTGGGCGCTGCCCGCGCCCCCCGAACCCGTCTCGCCGACGTAGAGCTGGCCGATGCGAAGCTGGCCGCCGTCGCTGCGCAGTTCGCCTCGCGCGGTGCCGTTGTTGGACGCGCCCACCACCAACTGATCGAGCTTGGCGTTCGCGGCCATCTCGAAGCGGCCCGCCTGCAGGATGCCGCTGGCTTTGCCGCCGGAGCCTGACGTTCCGATCCAGATCGAGCTCCAGCTGTTGCCGCCGTAGGGCGTGATCTCGATGCGACTGGCCTGGAGCGCACCGGTCGCTTCGCCGCCTACCGTGGTGCCAATCGCGAACCGGGCGCTGTCCTGGGTGCGCAGGCGCCCGCCCACCTGCACGCTGCCGTTGGCCTGGTCGAAGAAGCTGCCATCGCGATCCGCACCTCCCTCCCCGGTGCTGCCGATGAAGATCCACGGTTCGCCCCTCGTCACGTCCAGGTCCAGGTTGCCGCCGACGCGAAACTCTCCCCGGGCGCTGCTGCCGGCGCGCTCCTGCGTGCTTCCGTAAACTTGGCCGACGACGAGTGCACGCATCCGACCTACGTCCCCGCCGATGCTGACCGTGCCCTCGGCAAAAGAGCCGCGACCGGAATCGGCGTAGCCAATCCACGCGACGCCGTCGTCGTAGCCGTCGAAGCGGAGGGACGAATGGCTGAGATCGAGCACCCCGGTCGCGTGCGCTCGCGGGCCGGTGCGGCTGAGGACGCCGACGCTGATGCTGTCCGCCACCGTGGATGCGTCGGTGCCCGATGCGCTCACCGTGCCCACAGCACGCGCGTCCGCCGCGCTCACGCCCAGGAGCGTGCCGACCCTGTAGCTCCTGAAGTCCCGCATCCCCGCGACGGCAAGCGTGCCGCTCACGTCGGCGCCCATCGTCGTACCAGCGGCGGCTTCCGCGAAGCCCACGTTCAAGATGGAGTTGCCACTGCCGGCGAGCACGCCGCCCAGCGTGGCCTCGCCTCGCGCGCTGACCCCTGTGCCCGCCCCGATCCACACGTCACGAGCGACCTGCAGATCTCCATGACCGATGCGCAGCTTTCCATCGGCACGCGCGTCGCCCCCCGACAAGCCTCCGACGACCAGCTGAGCGATCCTGCTGCCCGGATCGGCTGCGATCGCCCCGACTTCGAGCGAGCCGGTCGCCTTGCCGCCGTCCCACGCGTGGCCGATGCTGAACCAGGGGCCGTCGCCGGTTGCGGTCAGCTCGAGCCGGCCGGCCCGCAGCGAGCCCGTGGCTTCGCCGCCCTGCGCAAGGCCGATGCCCAGCGAGTCGATATGAGCCAGGCGCAGAGCGCCGCCGATCTCGGCATCTCCATTCGCCTGATCGTAGGCATCGCCGTCATGGCGAAAGCCGGTAGCGCTGCCGACCCAGGCGCCGCCGTAAGCGACATCGACATCACCACCCACCCGGAACTGCCCCCGGGCGCCGCTGGCGAGCGCTTGCGCGGCGGATGTGCCTCCGATGGCGCCGACCCAGATCTGCCGAAAAGCGCCGCCCCTGCCATCCACCTTGACGGTGCCGTCCGCGAAGGAGCCGCCTCCGGCGCTGACGCTCACGCCGATGTTGATGGACTCGGTCGAGAACGACTGCGAGAACGAGGTCTTGCCGAGATCGAGCACCCCGGTCGCGCGGGTACGGTCGCCGGTGGAGCTCAGCACGCCGACGTCCAGCCCGGAGGCTGGTGTCGACGCGCCCGTGCCGGGCGTGATCACCACGCCGCTTGCGGTCGAATCGCTGCCGCTGGCGCTGCGGAGGACGCCGATGCGGTAGAAACTGAAGCCGGACACGCTGCCTGCCTTGATCGTGCCCGTCGCGCTGAGGGTCTGGCTCGTCTCTGCACCGACGCTCGAGGCGCCCACCGACAGGGTGCTCCAGCCCCCGATCACCGCTCCTTTGCTGTCGATCGTGCCGTTGCCGCTGCCGCTGCCGGTGCCGGCAACGCCGACCTCCATCGATTCGGCGCGCAAGTCGGTGCCCGTGCCTGTCACCGTGCCGACGCCGGTTCCCGATGTGTCGACGCCGACCCTGAGCAGCGAGAACAAGGGTGTGGCGCCACCGCTCCCCAGCCAGGCCGTGCCGCCGTTGCTGATCGTCACTTCGTCGTCTGCCACCGGGACGGCCGCGGGGCTCCAGTTCGATGCCGTGGTCCAGTTGCCGCCACCAAGCTGCGCCCACGTGACCGGGGCGGCCATGCCGGACAGCGGAATCAGCGCGGCCAGTGCGGCTGCCGCCGCGACCGCGCACGGCCGTCGACGCGGCTTGTGCCGCAAGGGCGTCGCAAGTGCGCCTGGGGTGCGAATCGTCGGCGGCATCATGGCGTCTCCTTGGCGGCAGCTTCTGTTGCGGGCTGCTCTCAACGCGGGCGCTTGCGCGCTCGCCACGTCACGACGCCCAGGCCGAGTGCCGACAGCAGTGCGCTCGCGGGCTCGGGCACTGCCGGTATCGCACCTACCCAGTGGTTGTTGACCACGCCCGGGCCGTTGACGGTGTAGCCCTCGGGCAGCGTGAACACCGGGCCGTCCCGGTTAAAGCTCAGCCCCGACGCGAAGTCCAGATCGGCGGCGCCGGCGCCCCGGATGTCATAACGGGCTCGCAGATACAGGCCAATCGAAATGGGTGTGCCGGTGGGCACCGTGAAGGTTCCGGTCAGGAGGTTCAGCTGCGCGCCACCCGGGCTTGCAAGCTGTTCCCAGGCGGCATCCGGGGCCAGGAGCGGAAAGTCTAGGCTTCTGCGCTCGAACCGGGCTTCGTCCGTCGAGCCGACCTGGAAGAGGGCGGCGATAGTTCGCTCGCGCTGGGAATTCACGATGGCGTCCACTTGCAAAGCGGCGCCGTCCGCGATCCCGATGCCAGGGGACAGGCTCATCCGGCCCTCGAGATCCAGATTCAACCGGATCGGGACGTAGCGCGCCGGGCCATCGAACACGTATTCACCGGAAAACTCCGCAACGCTCCTGCCGCCGAACGTGACCCCGCTCTGGAAAGGATCGACGCGATCGACGGTGGCCTTGGAGGTGGCGCGTACGACGCCATAGTCGGCTCCGGCCGAGTACCACGAGTGGCGCGTTCCCATGCCTCCGTGGTTCGCGAAGCATTCGCCCTGAAAGCTGATCGGCCCGGCGCTTTTGCTCTGGGAATAGTCGGCTGAAGGACATTTGTTCTCGTTGAGCCGAGTTTCGATTCGCACGTACGGTTCGGCGGCCAGCGCGGTCCCGGGTGCGCAAAGGCCTGCGCCGAGCACCGCAGCAACAACGGCGAGACAAACCCCCTCCTTTCGGCGCGCGAGGCGCGAATGGCGTGAGCGCTCGTCTTGTCGGGTGGGCGCTTCCAGCGGACCCACGGACGTTGTGCACTTCGTCCACGAAGCAGGGGCAAGCGTATTCATCACGAACTCCTCATCTCAGGCTGATAGCCGGCGTTCTGGATATTTCGCTGCGATGTCCTCTCAGCAGGTGTTGCTCATCCTCGCGTCCAGGTCACGCGCCGACGGCGAACCCGCCAGCTCACGACGCCCAGGCCAAGCGCCGACAGCAGTGCGGTTGCAGGCTCGGGCACTGCCGGTATCGCACCTACCCAGTGGTTGTCGACGATGCCGGTGCCGTTGACGGTGTAGCCCTCGGGCAGCGTGAACACCGGGCCGTCGTTGTTGAAAGTCAGCGTCGAGGCGAAATCCGAGTCGGCGCCACCGAGGCCGCGGACGAAGAAGGACGTGTACAGCCTGACTTGAATCAGGATCGGCGTGCCCGTCGGCACCGTGAAGGCTCCTGTCTCGAGGTCCAGGTGCGCGCCGGCCGGGTCGGCCAGTGATTCCCAGTCGGCAGCGGCGTCGAGAAAAGAGTACGGATAGCTGCTTCTTCGCTCGAACCTGATGTTGACCGAGTTGGAGATCTGGCCCAGATCCACGTGAGCCCTCTCGCCCCGGTAGCCAAACGCCTCCACGTTCAGTACCAAGGCGGCGCTGCTCAGTCCGAAGAGATGAGGAGAGACGCTCAGCCGCCCGTCGAGATCCAGGTTCAGTTGTGTCGTGACGCTGGAGATGACCTCGGGGTTCGGCCCGGAAAACGTGTAGAAACCTCTGAAATAGGCGGTGCTGCCGCCGGTGATCGCGAGCGAGTTGGCCCGCGCGGAACTGCCCTTGGACGACGAGCGCAGCAGGCCGTAGTCGGCTTCTGCCGAGGCCCAGGAGTGGGTGTTGTCGTAGGCGCAGTCGTGCTGGGCGCTTATCGGCCCTGTGGTACCGCGCGTGTTGGGATAGGAGAGGCAGCCGCCATCGCTGCTATGCCCAATGCCGACGTACAGGTCCGGCGGATCGTCGGCCCAGGCCGCGCCCGGCGCCGCGAGGGCGGCGCTGAGCGCGAGCGCGCCGAGCCAGGCCCGGCGCGCCTTCACGTGCGCCCGCAAGAGAGGGGAGGCGTCGGCCGGCAAGTCGCTTGGCGTTTCCTGTATCCCGCTCGTCTGCTGGGACTGGCTTGCCGAAGTGTGGACTAGCGCATCCATGGCGAACTCCTCCGCTGGTGCAGGCGCCCTGCAGGCAGGGCGGCTTGCTACAGTGCGATCCTGGGTGCGCGGCGAGTTGCTGTACAGGGCGAGCCGCCGATGTTTTTCCGAGGAAATGCCGATGGCACTCGAGAAAGGCTTTCGCATCGGGACGCGCGAGGTGCTGCCGCTGCAGGGACGCATCCTCGGGCCCGCGGGGGCGCAGCACGTCGAGCCCAAGGCGATGCAGGTGCTGCTCGAGCTCGCGCGCCACGGCGGCGAGCCGTGCTCGCGCCGGCAGATCGAGGAGGTCGTGTGGCCGCGCGGTTTCGTCTCCGAGGACGCGCTCACGCGCTGCGTCCGCCAGTTGCGCCGCGCGCTGGGGGACGATCCCAGGACTCCCGCCTACATCGAGACCATCGCCACGCGCGGCTACCGCCTGTGCCTGCCGGTGCAGCCCTTGAGCGCCGTGCCGGCAGCACCTTTGGCACCTGCGGCGCCCGCGGCGGCGGCGCGCGCTGGCGCGTCGCTGATCGTGCTGCCGTTTCGGCAGGTGTCGGCGCAGGCCGAGGCCTTCGTCGCCGAGGGCCTGACCGAGCTGCTGAACCTGCGGCTGTGCGCGCTGCAGGGCGTGCGCATCCTCTCGCGCACGACGGCGCTGCGCTTTGCGGGCAGCAGCGCCACGCTGGCCGAGATCGCTGCGCAGACCGGCGCCGACTGGGCGGTCGAGGGCACGGTGATCCAGGCCGGCGATCGGCTGCAGGTCATCGCCCGGCTGGTCGACGTGCGCAGCGATGCGCACGCCTGGGCGGGGGACTACACCGGGACGCTGCAGGACCTGATCGAGGTGCAGAACGAGATTGCCGAGCGCATTGCCACCGCGATCCACGCGCGCCTGGCGACCGACCGCGACGCCGGCGGCCACGCCGGGCGCAGCCCGCCGTCACTGGCGGCGCAGCCGCTGCGGGACTACCTGCGCGGGCGCCACCTGATGAGCCGGCGCACGGTGCCGGCGCTGCGCGAGGCGATCACCGCGTTCGCGGCCGTCGGCAGCGCGGCGCCCGACTTTGCGCCTGCGTGGGCCTCGCGCGCCGAGTGCGAGCTGATGCTGATGCACTATGGCGCTGCCGATCCGGTGGAACTGCTTGCGATCTGCGAGGGGCATCTGCAGCGGGCGCTCGCGCTCGACCCGGACCTGGGCATCGGCCTGTCGCTGCGCGGCGCGCTGCGCTTCTTCTTCGCGCTGGATTTCGACGCCTCCGAGCGCGACCTGCGGCGCGCGCTGACGCTGCTGCCGAGCTACAGCCTGGCGATGGTGCAGCTTGCCAGCGTCGCTGCGGTGACGCATCGCTTCGACGAGGCCGGCGCGTGGATGGCGCAGGCGCTGCTGGTCGATCCGCTCGATGTCGGCGTGAACATGAACCTCGGCGACCACATGATGCTGCAGCGGCGCTGGGCCGACGCCGTGCAGGCGCTGCAGCGCGCGCTCGAGCTCGCTCCCACGCACCGGCCCTCGCAACTGCGCCTGGCCTGGGCGCTGGCGCTGGACGGGCAGGCCCTTGCGGCGCGCGCGGCGCTGGCCGCCTGCGGACCCCAGGGCGAGGCCGATACCGCCTGGCTCGAACACGCGGCGCTGATCGAAGCCGCCTGCGGCCGCGCCGACATCGCCGCCGCGCACCACGAGGCGCTTGTGCGCATCGCGGCCCAACGCCGCGTGTCCGCCTGGTCGCTTGCGCGCGCTGCCGCGGCCGCCGGCCGCCGCGACGAGGCGTTGGCCGCGCTCGAAACGGCGGTGCAGGAGCGCTCGACCTCGCTGCCCTTCCTGCGCGTGACACCGGCCTTCGAGGCACTGCACGGCGACCCGCGCTTCGAGGCGCTTGCCGCGCCGCGGCCGCCGCGCAATGAAGTGCATGCTCGACGAGAGCGCGCAGAAAGCCGTCGCGCGACGACGACGGGCCTTGGCAAGTGACGAGAGCCGCCGCGCCCGACGCGCAGCCGGAGCCTTCGGCCCAGGCGCCGGGATCCCGGCGCCGCCTGCGCGTCGAGGTCCATTGCGCCGACATCCTGGAGATCGAGGCCGATGTCTACGCGGTGGGCCACTACATGGGTGTCGAGCCGCAGTTCGCGGAGCTGGCGCTCGACCGCGCAGTGTCGGGTCTGCGCGAGGCCGACGTCGACCGCCAGGACCGGCTTGTCATCACCGGGCTGACGCGACGGGGAGTGATCAAGGGGAACCTCGGCGACGTCCATTTCGTGCCCTGGGTGCGCGATGCCGGCTCAGAGGCTCGGTCCTCCTCGAAGTCCGCGGCCGTCGCCGTCTGCGGCATGGGACGCACCGGCAGCTTCGGCCAGCGACAGGCGCAGCAACTGGCCGAGAGCCTGATCCACGCGGTCGGCTCGCTGCCGCACGCGAAGACCCTGTGCACGGTACTGATCGGCTCGGGTGTCGGCAACGTGCCCACCGAGGAAGCGCTCGAGGCGCTGATCCAGGGCCTGATCAAGGCGGATCCCGGTCGTGTGCCCCAAGGCGCGCTGGCGCGCCTGATCATCGTCGACCGCAATTACGCCGGCGCCAGGCGCGCGATGAGGGCTTTGCAGGCTCTGCACGCCCGCGGGGCCGACTCCGGCGCCCTGCTGCGCTGGCCGGAGTGGCTGGAGCTGGAGCCGCGGCTGCTCGTGGGCGCCGGCGCCCGGGTCGGCACCGAGCTCGCGCTGGCGCTGGCCCTGGCGGCGTTCGCACGGGCCTGCTCGGGGAGAGGGTCGCCAGGGGCCGATGCGCGCAGGATCATCGGCTCGATCCGGCTCGGCGAACACCTGCGGGACGAGGGCCTGGCCGATCGCTTCGAGGCGCAGTTGTACGACGAGCTTGCCCGGCTGCACGAGGCGCAGCGGGACGTCGATCCGCTGGAGGCCGCCGAACGCCTGTCGATACGCCATGAGCTCAGGCCGCGACCCGGCGCGGCTTGCGCGCCCACGCGCTTCAGCTTCGCGCAGCAGGACTCCGGCATCGTCGTCGCCTGCCTCAGCGACGCGGCCGTCATCCCGGAACGGCCGACGGCGATCGACCCCGGCCTCGTCGACGAGGCCGTGGCCGGCATGATCGATCCGGACAGCGCGCAGGTCGACGAACTGGGCCGCATGCTCAACCGCCTGCTCCTGCCGCGCGACTTTCGCGAAACCCTGCGCGACGCCGCCGGCGCGCTCGTGTTCGAACTCGACCGCGAGATGGCGCGCATCCACTGGGAAATGATGGCTTGCGACCTCGAAGGCGAGGGCCGCGACAAGGCGATCGCGCTCGTCAGGCCGGTCGCGCGTCAACTGCGCACCGCGTACAGCGCCCCGCCGGCGGCCGAAGCGCCCGCGGGCGGGCCGCTGCGCGCCCTGGTCGTAGGCGACCCCGGCGACCCCGATGCAGGCTTCAGCCTGCCCGGCGCACGCAGCGAGGCCTTCCGCGTTGCCGAGATCCTCGAGGATCTCGGCGTCGAAGTGACGCTGATGCTCGGCGCACCGGGCTCGCAGGCGGAGTGGTTTCGCGGCCGGCATGTGTCCCACGCCTCGCGCCTGAACGTGCTGCGCGAACTGCTGCGCGGCGGCTTCGACCTGCTGCACTACGCCGGACACGGTGACTTCGACGCCGACGATCCGCGGCAGCGCAGCGGCTGGTTGTTCCAGGGCGGGTTGCTGGGCGCACGCGAGCTCGAGCGGGTCGACCTGGCGCCGCGGCTGGTCGTTGCCAATGCCTGCCTGTCCGGGCAGTTGTCGCGGCGGCAGGCCGGCCCTTCGTCCAGTCCCTGCGGCGACGCGCAACTGCTGCCGGGCCTGGCCGACGAGTTCTTTCGCCGCGGCGTGCGCAACTACGTCGGCACCGCCTGGGAGATCGACGACCGGGGCGCAGCGCTCTTCGCCGACCGGCTCTACCGTGCGCTGCTCGGCGACGGCCGGCCTCTGGGCGAGGCGCTGATGGAGGCGCGTGCGGAACTGCACCGGCACGAGGACGAGTACGGCGCGCTCTGGGCGGCCTATCAGCACTACGGCAGCCCCGGCTTCCAGCTGCGTGCAAAGGCGGCCGCCGCCCGGCAGCCGCGTCGGCGACGCGCCGGCCCTTGAGTGCGCCCGCCCGCATCCGGAGCGCGCGCTGGCCGCGGCGCCCACGCTCCGGATGCGGCGAGGTCAGCGCGACGCCGCGGCAGCATGCCGAGTGCCATCCGAGGGGATCGGAAGACCCGGACACTGCGTGCGGTACGCGACGCCCCGGTCGACCCACTCGTCCCACTCGCTGCGGCTCATGTTGCGCACCAGCTTCGCGCACAGCGCTTCGGCCCAGGCCGCCGGGCCCGGCCAGCTCAGCACGCGGCCGGTCCACCCGACCGAGACGATGCGACGCTCGTCCGCGCTCAGCGCGACGGCCCGGACCTGGCCTTCGTGCCCCAGCAGCGGCCGGCCGAGCGGCATGCCGCTGTCCGCATCCCACACGCGCACGCTTCCGTCCTCTCCGCCCGAGACGATGCGTCGTCCGTCGGCGTTCACGGCCAGGGCCGAGATCGTGCCGGCATGCCCGAGCAGCGGCTTGCCCAGCGGCTTGCCGCTGTCCGCGTCCCAGACGCGCACGCTGCGGCTCTCCCCGCCGGAGGCGATGCGCCGCCCGTCGGCACTCAAGGCCACCGATGCCACCGGCCCGTCGTGCCCGAGCAGCGGCTCGTCGAGCGGCTTGCCGCGGTCCGCATCCCACAGCCGCACGCTGCCGTCGCGGCCTCCCGAGACGACCCGCCGTCCGTCGGCGCTTGCCGCCACGGCCCGAACCCAGCCCTGGTGTCCGAGCAGCGGCTGCCCCCGCAGCGCGTGGCGGTCCGCGTCCCACAGGCGCAGGCTGCCGTCGGTCCCGCCCGAGACCAGCAGGCGTCCATCGGCGCTCGAGGCGACGGCCCAGACCGGGCCTTCGTGCCCCAGCAGCGGCGGGCCGAGCGGCCCGCCGCTGTCCGCATCCCAGAGGCGCACGCTGCCGTCGTCCCCGCCCGAGACGATGCGCCGCCCGTCTGCGCTCGCGGCGACGGCCCAGACCGCACCGGCGTGTCCGGGCAGCGGCCTGCCGATCGGTTCCCCGCTGCCCGCATCCCACAAGCGCAGGCTGCCGTCGTCCCCACCCGAGACGAGCCGCCGCGCATCCGCAAGCAGCGCCACGGACGAGAGCGTTCCATCGAGCCTGCGCAGCGCCAGGCCCGGCGGCTCGCCGCTGTCCGCGTCCCACAAGCGCATGCTCCCGTCCTGTCCACCCGAGACGATGTGCTGTCCATCGGCGCTGACGGCGACCGCCCAGACGGGTCCGACATGCCCGAGCAGCGGCTTGCCCAGCGGCTTGCCGCTGCCTGCATCCCACAGGCGCACGCTGCCGTCCTGGCCGCCCGAGGCGAGCCGCTGCCCATCCGCGCTCGAGGCGACGGCGAAGACCCGGCCCTCATGCGCGAGGAGCGGCTCGCCGATGGGCCTGCCCTGATCGGCATCCCACAGCCGCAGGCTGCCGTCCTCCCCGCCCGAGACGACGCGGCGCCCATCCGCACTCGAACTCACGGCCCAGACCGGCCCCTCGTGCCCGTCGAGCGACGCGCCGATCGGCTCGCCGCGGTCCGCATCCCACAAGCGCACGCTGCCATCCTGCCCGCCCGAGACCGCTCGCCGCCCGTCCGCGCTCAAGGCCACCGACGAGACCGGTGCCTCGTGCCCGAGCATCGGCTTGCCCAGCGGCTTGCCGCTGTCCGCATCCCACAGGCGCACGCTGCCGTCCTCGCCACCCGAGACGATGCGATGGCCGTCGGCACTGATGGCGACCGCCCAGACGCGTCCCTCGTGCCCGAGCAGGGGCTTGCCCAGCGGCTTGCCGCTGTTGGCGTCCCACAGGCGCACGCTGCCGTCCTGGCCGCCCGAGACAACGCGGCGGCCATCGGCGCTCGAGGCCACGGCCCAGACCGATCCGTCGTGCCCGAGCAGGGGTGTGCCCGGTTCTGCGCCGCTGGCCGCGTTCCACAGCCGAATGCGGCCGTCGAGCCCGCCCGTGACGATGTGCCGGGCGTCGGCGCCGAAGGCGACGGCCGCAACCGCTGCGCCGGTGACCTCGAGCTTCAGCAGGCGCCTTCGCGCCATCAGGGCATCCAGCAGCTGGCCGAGCACGGGCGGCTCCGGGGCGAGCTGCGCCGCGGCCAGGACCTGCAGCAGCGCGCGCCGGTCGCCGCCGTCGATGCCCCCGTCGAGCATGCGCGCCGCCTCGTTGGTGAGTCGCAGCGCGTGCGCCCGCTCGGCCGCCGCTTGTGCGCGCTGGGTTTGCCAGAAGGCGAACACGCTGAGCGCCGCCAGCCCCAGGAGCACCGCGGAAATCACGGCCGTCGCCGCCCTGAGCCTGCGGTTCATCGCCTGGATCCGGCTGCGGTCGCGCTCGGCGCGGGCGCGTGCCTGCGCCTCCTCGTCCGCGCGCTGGCGTGCTTGCGCGAGCTCGCGCTGCTCGCACCAGGCGCGGATCGGTCGGCCCAGGATGTCGTGCACGATCTCGTAACCCCGGCCGCCGCGGCGCGCCGGCAGGTCGACGGCGCGCAGCAGCCGGCTGCGCCCCTGAGTCAGCGCCTGCAGCACGCGCTCGATCGTGTCGCGGTCGATCCGGGCGAGCCGGGCCAGCTCTTCGCTCGAATAGAGGATCTTCCGTCCCGTGGGGGTCACCAGATGCCCGAATGCGCTTGCGCACAGCGCCTGGTCCTGTTCGCTCAATCCCTCCAGGACGCGCTTCGCGTGCTCGCCCGCGATGCCCCTGGCGCCGCCGAGCCGCTGCAGCGTCGCCCGCTGCAGCTGCGCCGAGCCTTGCGCGCGTTCCTCGTCCCAGACGCGCTGCAGTACCAGCTGCAGGTAGGCGAGTTCGATGCCGGACGCGGGCGCGGATGCGGCCGGATCGGGCTCGCGCAGTTGCGCCCACACCGCATCGACGAAGTCGCGCGGGGCCGACACCGCGTCGGCCGGGTACTGCGTGCTCCAGACCTCGAGCGGCCGGGTGATCGCCTCGCGCACCGCGGCTTCGCCGAGCGGGCGAAGCTCGAGCGTGGTGTCCAGCAGCTGCGGCAGCTCGCGCCGCAGCGCATCGAGCTGGTGCAGGCAATCGTCGCGCAGCGCAAGGAGCGCGTGCACTTCGAGGTCGGTGCGCGCGACCATGGCCGCCAGCCAGCGCGCGAACGCGCGCTGCTCGGCCTCGGTGCTGTAGACGAAGGACTCCTCGAACTGGTCAAGCACGAGCAGCAGCGGCGACGACCCGCCTGCCGCCGCTTCCTCGTGCGCGACCGTCTCGACCTCCCGCCGCCAGTCCGTCAGTTCCTGGGCATCGTGCCATTCGCGCCGGCGCAGGATCCGCGCGGCCGCGTCGCGTCCGCGCAGCGCGTGCGGCAGGCCGACGTTGAGCAGCGAGCTCTTGCCCACGCCGCTGGCGCCGAAATGGACGACCACCGGGCGCGTCAGCAGGTTGTCGACCAGAACCTCGGCGTCGAGGCTGCGCCCGAAGAAGAAGGCGGCGTGCGCGTCGTCGAAGGGCTCGAGGCCGACGTAGGGGCTGTTCGGCCTGGCAACGCCGCTGGCCGGAGCGCCGGTCACGGCGGCCACAAGTGCGCCTCCAGCTCGGCCGCGAAGGCCTCGACGTCGACGTCGAGCATCTCGACGTCCTGCGCGCGCCACAACTGGCGCTCGGCCTGGCCCGGCCGGCGCACGATCGCCCACGAACGGATGGACCCGCTGCGCGTGCGGCTCTGCCTCAGCTTGTGCAGCAGCACGCGCACGTTCCAGTCGCGCAGCCCGTAGCCGAGGAACAGGAAGCTGCGCTCGCGCATCGTCGCCGCGAGCATCGGCGGGATCCGGCTGCCCTCGCTGCGGCCGAGGAAGTCGACGTAGTCCTCTTCGGTGATCAGGAAGGAGTCATGGTCGCGGTCGGAGCGGTCGAAGTGCCCGTGCAGCTTGAGCACGATCGGCCGCTGCGGGTCGCTGCCGAGGAGCTCGCGCAGCGTCCTGGCCTCGGCCTCCTCCCAGTCGCCGGCGGGCCCGCCGTCGTGGCGCCGGCACCAGACCGTGCCCGAGTTGTCGCCGCGATCGACGACCACCCAGGGCCGGCGCGCGGTCAGCGCGCGCTCGACCAGGTCGTCGTAGTTGGTGGTGACGAAGAGGCGCAGGTTCTTCAGCCGCGGGTCGGCCAGACAGCGGTGCAGCCGTCCGGGCTCGGCCTGGACCGCCAGCGCCTCGCGCAATTCCGCCTTCAGCGTCAGCAGATCCTGCGTCTGCGCCAGGTAGGAAGCGACGAGCGGCAGGTTGTCGCGTCCGCGTTCGTCGGGGAACCCGGCGCGCTGCACCAGCCGTCTTGCCAGATCAGAGGCCGCCGGCAGCCCGCAGCTCACCGAGGCGCCGGCACCGAAGAAGGGCACGATGGTGCCGTCCTTCAGCCGCTGGGCGATCGTCTCGTAGTCCGGCGGTCGTTCGTGCACGACCGCACCCGTTGGATCGGCTTGCGGGGGCATCGCAGTGCGCGGCTCCGAAGAAGTCGACTGCGATCAGGATAGTCGGGCCGCCGTCGCACTGCAAATCCCGCAGGGGACGGCCTCGAGCCTTCACGAAGCGCTCGCCGCTTGCAGCCTGCCGACGGCGGCCTTGATGTCATCGATGATCGCGTCGGTCACGTGCGACGGGAAGTCGCTGGGCCCGGAAGAAGCCCTCTCGGTCCTCTCGGTCCTGCATCCGCCTGATCGAACCGTTCAGGATCTCGAGAATGCGGTCGATGCCGGGACCGCCGTCTGCCTCGTACTTTGCGTGCGCGGCCGCGGGGCGCCAAGGCAACGGCCAACGGGTACACCGAAGGGAGGCACGACCGCTCCTGCGGACGTCGCCTTTGGACTGGTAGGCCGGGCGGGGCTCGAACCCGCGACCAACGGATTATGAGT
>JAIXKN010000030.1 GCA_026932425.1 Burkholderiales bacterium | reverse complement strand
AAGAGCGAACCCTCGCCGATGGACAGCGGCTCGAGGCCCGAGAGGCGCAGCGGCGGCGGTGTTCGCATTGCAGTTGCAGCAGTCGCCGCGAATCCGTCCGCGACGGCGGGTTCGGCAATCGGGGAATCGGCGGAGGGTGCAGGCATGGCTCACCTCGGTGCGGGAGGCGAGCGCCGTTTCGACGCTGCGCCGGATGCGAGGCACAGCACGAGGTCTCCCGAGCCTGGCGGCCAGGCGGCCGTTGCAGCGCTCCTCGAAAGAGGGAGAAATTCTATCGGGCCCCCTGCGCCGCTTCGGGCCGCTGCAGGCGAATTCCTCACGGCGAGCACTCCCTTCGCCCCGGTCGACGTTCGCGAAGGGCAACGCGCGACCCCGTCCGGCAGCCACGGTCCGCGCGGAGCGACGGTGCGCCCTCACTCGCCGCGAAACCGCGGCGCGCGCTTTTCGGCGAAGGCGGCAAGGCCTTCCTGCAGATCCCGCGAGCGCAGGCTGCGCTCGATGTCCCGCGCCAGCGCCTGCGCGTCCAGCGTGCCGCGGGCGATCGCGTTCAGGTGCTGCTTCATGCCCCGCAGCGGCAGCGGCGCCAGCGCGCCGAGCCGCTCCGCGAGCGTGTCGGCGTGGGCATCGAGTCCATCCGATTCGACCAGATGCGTGAGGAAGCCGATGGCCTTCATCTCGGCGGCGCCGATGCGCTCGGCGGTGAGGAAGAGGCGCTTGGCGACGTCGACGCCCAGGCGCGTGACGTAGCGTTCGAGCCCGCCGCGATAGAAGTGCAGGCCCAGCCGCGCCGCCGGCATCGACAGTTCGGCCGCGCTCGAACCCAGGCGGAAGTCGCAGGCCAGCGCCAGGTCGGTCGCGCCGCCGTGGACGCCGCCCTGGATCACCGCGATCGTGACCGGCCGCGCGGCCTCGATCCGGTCGGCCAGCGCTTCGAAGGCGCGCACGCCGTCGGCGCCGACGCGGCCGATGTCGAAACCGCTGCAGAAATGACGGCCCTGCGCGCGCAGCAGCAGCACGCTCAGGTCCGCGTCCGCATCGACGGTAGCCAGATGCGCCATCAGCGCTTGCAGGTCGTCCGGCTCGAGCCGGTTCGCCTGCTGCGGGCGCTGCAGCGTGATCGTCGCGACGTGGCCGGCGCGCGTGAGCGTGGGGACGGGCATGCGTTTTCGAAGACGGGCGATCGCCGCGACGGCTCAGGTGCCGCAGAACGTCTGGTAGCGCGCGGTGAGTTCGGCCGGCGCCGGCTCGGCAAGATCGGCATTCGCCGGCTGCTCGTCCCACGGGCGCTGCAGCGCATCGAGCAGGCGCTGGAACGGATTCAGGTCGCCACGGTCGACGGCGGCGGCCAGCGCCTCCTCGACGCGGTGGTTGCGCGGGATCAGCCAGGGGCTGGCGCGTCGCATCGCCGCCGCCCGCTCGGCGGCTGGCTGCGGCTCGCGCTGCAGGCGCTCCTCCCAGCGCGAAAGCCAGGACTGCAGCGCGTCGCGATCGACGACCAGGTCCAGCAGCGGCGCCGGGCGCCCTTCGGCGGCGTCGGCCAGATGGCGCCAGGCGAGCGTGAAGTCCAGCCGCTGTTCCTGCATCAGCGCAAGCCAGGCGTCGGCAAGCGCCGCGTCCTCGGGCTGCTCGCTGCCGAAGCCGAGCTTGGCGCGCTGGCCGCAGCGCCAGGCTTGCTCGAACCATGGGACGAAGGCATCGATCACCGGCCGCGCGAGTGCGAGCGCCGCTTCCGGCTCGTCGGCCAGCAGCGGCAGCAGCGCTTCGGCCAGGCGCGCGAGGTTCCAACGCGCGATGCCCGGCTGGTTGCCGAAGGCGTAGCGCCCGCCATGATCGATCGAACTGAAGACGGTGGCCGGGTCGTAGGCCTCGATGAAGGCGCAGGGGCCGTAGTCGATCGTCTCGCCGCTCACGGTCATGTTGTCGGTGTTCATGACGCCGTGGATGAAACCCAGGTTCATCCATTGCGCGACCAGCCGCGCCTGGCGCCGCGCGACCGCCTCGAGCAGGCCGAGGTAGCGGTCGTCACGGCCGACGAGCTCCGGGTCGTGGCGCGCGATCGCGTAATCGGCCAGGCGGCGCAACTCCTCCTTCTGCCCGCGCGCGGCGAAGAACTCGAAGGTGCCCACGCGCAGGTGGCTCGCGGCCACGCGGGTGAGCACCGCGCCCGGCAGCTCGCGTTCACGGTAAACCGGCTCGCCGGTGGCCACGACCGCCAGCGCTCGCGTCGTCGGCACGCCCAGCACGTGCATCGCCTCGCCCATCAGGTATTCGCGCAGCACCGGGCCGAGTGCGGCCTTGCCATCGCCGCCGCGCGAGAACGGCGTGCGGCCCGAACCCTTGAGCGCGATGTCGCGGCGCACACCGAAGCGGTCGATCACTTCACCGAGAAGCACTGCACGACCGTCGCCTAGTTGCG
>JAIXKN010000073.1:8787-17207 GCA_026932425.1 Burkholderiales bacterium | reverse complement strand
CGCGCGCGGTGCGCACGTAGTCCTGGCCGAGCTCGTCGAGGAAGAAGCTGCGGTAGAGCCGCGTCTGCGGCGCGATGCCCACCATCACCGCCAGCAGCACCGGCAGCGGCACGTAGACGAGCAGGTTGGTTGCCGTGCTCTCGCTCCAGCCCTGCACCGGGAACCAGCCGAGCTGGAACGCGAATAGGTACTGGCCGACGATGATGTAGACGAGGAAGCTGATCGACAGCGCCACCGTCGTGATGACCATCACCACCCGATCCGAGAGGCTGCCGCGGCGGTAGGCGACCCCCATCGCCACCGGCAGCGCAAGCAGGGTGTCGAGCACGAGGATCGGCAGCATCACCGTCAGCGTCGCCGGCAGCCGCGTGGCGAACAGGTTGGAGACGGCCTCGTTCGTCGCCCAGCTCCTGCCCCAGTCGAAGGTGACGACCTGCTTGACGAAGATCCACAGCTGCACCCACAGCGGCTCGTTCAGGCCCAGCTGCTGGCGGATCGCGTCGACCTGCTCGGGGCTGGCGTTCAAGCCGCCCAGCACCTCGGCCGGGTCGCCGCCGAAGGCCTTGAAGAGGAAGAACACCAGCAGCACGACGCCCGCCAGCGTCGGGATCATCTGCCACAGGCGTCGGATCAGGTAGGCGGCCATGAGCTCGGTTCGGTCTCCGGTCGGGAAGCTCGCATCGGGGCGCGACACCGGGCGAAGGAATCTGCCGACCCGGAGCCGGTCCGCGCGAGTGTAGGGGGCGGTTCCCCCAGTGCCGAGGCGTGGTTTTCCTCCTGGCGTCCTGGCGAGAGGAGGGCCCCGCGTGCAGCCGCCTGCGCGCGGCGCCTGCGCGCGGCGCCTTGCCAGACCCTAGACTCGGCGCCGGCCATCCCGGCTGCGCCGCGACGATGAAGCATCCTCCTGTCCGCAAGCCCGACCGCCGCAGCCTGCTCGGGGCCGCGGCGCTGCTGTGCGCGACGCCGATGCTGCCGGGCACCGCGGCGTGCGCCGAGGGCCAGCGTGCGTCGGGGGCCGGGCGCAAGGTGCTGCGCTACGCCTTTCCTGTGGCCGAGACGAGCTTCGATCCCGCCTATGTCACCGACCTGTACTCGCTGACGCTGATCGAGGGCATCCTCGACACGCCGCTCGAATTCGAGTTCCTCGCCGACCCGGTGCGCCTGCGGACCAACACCGCCGCGGCGATGCCCGAGGTCGCCGACGACCACCGCAGCTTCACGCTGCGCATCCAGCCCGGCATCTTCTTCGCCGACGACCCGGCCTTCAAGGGCCAGCGGCGCGAGCTCACGGCGCACGACTACGTCTACAGCATGAAGCGCCACTACGACCCGCGCTGGAAGAGCGGCAACCTCTACCTGCTCGAGGCGGACAAGCTGCTCGGGCTCTCCGAACTGCGGCGCGAGTGCATCGAGCGCGGCGTCCCCTTCAATTACGACCGCGAGGTCGAGGGCCTGCGCGCGCTGGACCGCTACACGCTGCGCGTGCGCCTGGCCGAGCCCAAGCCGCGCTTCATCTACCACTTCACCAGCGTCTCGCTCTGCGGCGCGGTGGCGCGAGAGGTCGTCGAGCACTATGGCGACAAGATCGGCGAGCACCCGGTGGGCACAGGCCCGTTCATGCTCGGCGAGTGGAAGCGCAGTTCGCGCATCGTGCTCTTGCGCAACCCGGCCTACCGCGAGCGCCGCTACGCGGAGAACCCGCCCGAGGACGACGCGCGGCTGCAGGCGCTGGCGCGGCAGTTCGAGGGCCGGCGCCTGCCGCTGGTCGACGAGGTTCGGATTTCGATCATCGAGGAGGCACAGCCGCGCTGGCTCGCCTTCCTCGGCGGCGAGCAGGACCTGATCGAGAGCGTGCCGGCCGAATTCGCGGCCGTGGCCTTCCCGAACAACCGGCTTGCGCCCAACCTCGAGCGCCAGGGCATCGCGATGACGCGCTACGCGCGTGCCGACGTTGCCTTCTCCTATTTCGCGATGGAGAACGAGGTCGTCGGCGGCTACGCGCCGGCGCAGGTCGCGCTGCGGCGCGCGATCTCGCTGGCGGTGGACGTGGAGCGCGAGATCCGCGTGGCGCGGCGCGGGCAGGCGATCCCGGCGCAGGGCCCGATCGCGCCCAAGGTCTGGGGCTACGACCCGGCCTTCAGGAGCACGATGAGCGAGTACAGCGTCGCGCGCGCCAAGGCACTGCTGGACCTGCACGGCTTCGTCGACCGCGACGGCGACGGCTGGCGCGAGCGCCCCGACGGCCGGCCGCTGGTGATCGAGTACCAGACCCAGTCCGATCAGCAGAGCCGCGCGCTGGTCGAGCTCTGGCAAAAGCACATGGAGGCGATCGGCATCCGCATCGTCTTCCGCTCGGCGCAGTGGCCGGAGAACCTCAAGGCCAGCCGCGCCGGCAAGCTGATGATGTGGGGCGTGGGCTGGGTCGCGAGCCAGCCCGACGGCGACACCTTCCTCGCGCTCGGCTACGGCCCGAACAAGGGCCAGGCCAACCATGCGCGCTTCGACCTGCCCGAGTTCAACCGGCTCTACGAGGCGCAGCGCGTGCTGCCCGACGGGCCGCAGCGCCAGCGGCTGATGCGCGACGCCGCGCGGCTGATGATTGCCTACATGCCCTACAAGGTGCACGCGCACCGGCTCTTCACCGACCTCGTGCATCCCTGGGTGCGCGGCTATCACCGCAACATCTTCGTGCGCTCGTTCTGGCGTTACGTCGACGTCGAGCCACAGGATCGGCGCGGCGCCGGGACGGAGGCCGCGTGACGCGCCGGCGCGATGCCTTGGCGCTGGCGGCCGCGGGCACGCTGGCCCCGGGGCTGGCGCTCGCGGCTGCGCAGGCATCGGCAGACCGTGATGCCGATGGATCCGGGGTGCTGCGCGTCGTCTTCCCGGTCGCCGAGACCGGCTTCGACCCGGTGCGCATCAGCGACGTCTATTCGGCCACCGTCTGCGCGCACATCTTCGAGTCGCCCTGCGCCTTCGACTACCTGGCCCGGCCGGTGCAGCTGCGCACGCGCACCGCCGCGGCACTGCCGCAGGCCAGCAGCGACTTTCGCACCTGGACGATCCGGCTGCGCCCGGGCATCTTCTTCGCCGACGACCCGGCGTTCAAGGGCAGGCCGCGTGAGCTCACCGCCGCCGATCACGTCTACGCGATCAAGCGCTACGCCGATCCGGCCAACGCCTCGCCCGGCTGGCCGGGCGTCGAGGAATGGCGCATCCTGGGCCTGGCGGCGCTGCGCGAGCGCGCGCTCGCCCAGAAGAAGCCCTTCGACTACGACACGCCGATCGCGGGGCTGCGCACGCTGGACCGCTACACGCTGCAGCTTCGCTTCGAGCGTCCGCTGCCGCGCTTTGGCGAGACGATGGCGCTGGCGCACGGGCTCGGCGCCGCGGTCGCGCGCGAGGTCGTCGAGCACTATGGCGAGCGCATCATGGAGCATCCGGTGGGCACCGGGCCGTTCCGGCTCGGCGCCTGGCGGCGCAGCTCGAGCATCGTGCTCGAGCGCAACCCGCGCTTTCGCGATGCGCGCTGGGAGGCCGAACCGACCGCCGCCGACGCCGAAGGCCAGGCGATCCGCGGCCTGATGCAGGGCCGGCGCCTGCCCTGCGTCGACCGCGTCGAGATCGCGATCGTCGAGGAGGCGCAGCCGCGCTGGCTGAGCTTCCTCAACGACCAGTGCGACGTGCTCGCGGTGCCGCAGGAGTTCGGGCCGACGGCGATGCCCGGCGGCCGCCTGGCGCCCAACCTCGCGAAGAAGGGCATCCAGGGCTGGCGGCTGCCGACCTCGACGACGCAGCTGAGCTTCTTCAACATGGAGCACCCCCTCGTCGGCGGCAACGCGCCGGAACAGGTCGCGCTGCGGCGCGCGGTGTGGCTCGCGCTCGACGTGCAGCGCGAGATCGAGCTCGTCTTCCGCGGCATGGGCATCCCGGCGCAGTCCGCGATCGCGCCCTTCTGCTCCGGCTACGACCCGGCCTTCAAGAGCGAGGGCAGCGACCACGACCCGGCGCGCGCCCGGGCGCTGCTGGACCTCTACGGCTGGGTCGACCGCGACGGCGACGGCTGGCGCGAGACGCCCAGGGGCCAGCCCTTTGCGATCGAGTGCGCGACGCAGTCCGACTCGCTGAGCCGGCAGCGCGACGAGCTGCTGAAGAAGGACCTGGACGCGATCGGCATCCGCGTCCGCTTCAAGCCGGCGAAGTGGCCCGAGAACCTGAAGGCCGCGCGCGCGGGCAAGCTGATGTTCTGGCGCGTGGGCTCGTCGGCCAACCTCACCGACGGCCAGTCGGCGCTCTCGCGCCTCTACGGTCCGGACGCGGGCCAGGCGAACATCGCGCGCTTTCGTCTCGCCGCCTTCGACGAGATCTACGAGCAGCTCACGGTGCTGCCCGATGACCCCGAGCGCGAAGCCCTCTTCCTGCAGGCCAAGCGCCTGGCGGTGGCCTACGCGCCCTACAAGACGCACCTGCACCAACTCGTCGACGTCGTCGCGCAGCCGCGCGTGCAGGGCTTTCGCCGCCCGCACTTCGGCTACGAGTGGTGGCAGTACGTCGACCTGGCAGGCAGGATGGCCAGCCCGCGCGCCGCGGGTTGACGCGGCGCCTTCCCGGTCTCAGCGCGCCAACGCGACGATCGTCGAGGCCGGCACCGCACCGGACTGTCGACGCGTCTCGCGGCCCTGGTCGAAGCGCACCAGCGTCGGGATGCTGCGGATGCCGAAGCGCTGCGACAGACGCGGGTTCTCGTCGCTGTTGACCTTGACGAGCAGCGCCTGGTCGCCGAGTTGCTGTGCCGCCTGCGCGAAGGCCGGTGCCATCGCGCGGCAGGGGCCGCACCAGGGCGTCCAGAAGTCGACCAGCACCGGCACCTTGGCCGCGCCGACGACGGCGTCGAAGTCGGCGTCGCCGAGCTCGAGCGGATGCCCGGCCAGCAGCGGCCGGCTGCACTTGCCGCAATGCGGCGATTCGCCGGCGCGCTCGGCCGGCACCCGGTTCGTCGCGCCGCAATGCGGGCAGCGGATCATCAGCTTGGTCGTATCCATCCCTCTCAAGTGAGGTTGGCTCGAGGCAGCACAAGGCCTCGATCGCAGACACGTCGGCGAGGCGCGCGCGGGCGACAATCGCCGCATTCGCCGGCCGGTGCGCGGGCTCGGCTCGAGTCGCGTGACATGGCCGGCATGCGATCCTGCACGCCGTCTTGCAATCGCGATACGCGCCCTCATCTGGTCAAATCCGAACGACTCGAACAGAGTGACCCGTCATGCCCGGACCTCTCCAGACCCTGCGTGAACTGGGCCGTGGCATTGCCGATGGCCTGATGCGCCTGGGCCTGCTCGTCTTCGGCGTGCTCGCGGCGCTGGTGGCCGTTGTCACGGGGCTGGCGCTGGCCGTGGGCCTCACGCTGTGGTCGCTGCTGCGTGGGCGTCGGCCATCGCCCTCCAAGGTCTTTGTCGTGCGGCCGCGCGCGGCGCGGCAGGTGCCGCCGGCCGAGGTCATCGACGTGCAGGCGCGCGAACTGCAGCCTGGCGAGCGCACGCCACAGCGCTGACCCCCTGGCAGAGCACGCAGCGGCTTCAGGCCGGTGCGGCGCTCGTGCGGCTGGGCTCCGCTTCCCCCCGAACCGATCGTGCGCGCAGCTGGCCGCAGCCGCCCTGCACCTCCTGTGCCGCCGAACGCCGCAGCCGCGTGAGGATGCCCGCGGCATTGAGCGCGCGCGTCATCGCGACGGCGCGGTCCCAGCCGGGCCGTTCGAAGCCGCTGCCCTCGACGCGGTTGTAGGGGATCAGGTTGAGCATCAGGTGACGGCCGGCGAGCAGCTGCTTCAGGCCTTGCAGCTCGTCGTCTCCGTCGTTGATGCCCGCCAGCAGTGTCCACTGGATCTGTGCCGGATAGCCGCTTGCACGCGCGTAGCGGTCGGCGGCGTCGACGAGCTCGGCGGGGGCCAGCGCCGGCGCGCGCGGCAGCAGCCAGGCGCGCCGCGCCGCATCGGTGCTGTGCAGCGAGAGCGCAAGCGCCGGCTTCACGCGCATCCGCGGCAAGCGCTCGAAGACTCGCGCGTCGCCGACGGTCGAGAACACCAGCGACTTGTGCGCAATGCCGCCGAGCGTGCCGAGCGCCTCGATCGCCTCCTGCACCTGATCCAGGTTGTGGCTCGGCTCGCCGATGCCCATGAACACGACCCTGGTCACCGGCCGCCGGGCGCGCGCGAGCGCCACCTGCGCGAGGATCTCGGCGCTGCCGAGCTGGCGCACGAGGCCGTCGCGCCCACTCATGCAGAAGCGGCAGCCGACCGCGCAGCCCACCTGCGTCGAGACGCACAGCCCCTGCCGCGGCAGCAGCGTGGCCTCGATGCGCTGCCCATCGGCCAGCGCCAGCAGCAGCCGCGCCGAGCCGTCCGGCGCCGGATGCTCGGACGCGAGGCGCGCGAGCGCGGCCAGCTCCTCACGCAGCGCCGGCAGCGCGTCGCGCAGCGTGCGCGGGAGGAAGTCGGCCGCATCGTGGCGTCCGCCGTCGAGCGAGCGCGCCTGCAGCCAGCGGCGCAGCAGGTGGTCGGCGTGGACGGGGCGGGCGCCCAGCGCCAGCAGCCGTTCGCGCAGGGCGGAGAGCGTGGCTTGGACCATCGGTCGATAATCGCAGGTTCGGCGATTTTCCGGCACCCGGCCGGATGCAAGCGCCGTACCTCTCATCGCCTCTGCCGTATCCCATGCCCGACACCTCCCTGAACAAGAGCAAGATCAAGGTCCTCCTGGCCGAGGGCGTGCACGAGACCGCCGTCGAGGCCTTCCACGCCGCCGGCTACACGCAGGTCGAGCTCCTGCCCGGCGCGCTCGAGGGAGACGATCTGCTGCGTCGCATCGCCGACGTGCACTTCATCGGCATCCGCTCGCGCACGCAGCTCACCGCGCAAGTGCTGGCGCAGGCGCGGCGGCTCGTCTCGATCGGCTGCTTCTGCATCGGCACGAACCAGGTCGATCTGGTCGCCGCGCGCGAGCGCGGCATCGCGGTCTTCAACGCGCCCTACTCGAACACGCGTTCGGTCGCCGAGCTGGTGCTCGCCGAGGCGATCCTGCTGCTGCGCGGCATTCCGGAGAAGAACGCTGCAGCGCACCGCGGCGGCTGGCTCAAGAGCGCCGAAAACTGCCACGAAGCGCGCGGCAAGACGCTCGGGATCGTCGGCTACGGCGCGATCGGCTCGCAGCTCTCGGTGCTCGCCGAGAGCCTGGGGATGCACGTGATCTTCCACGACGTCGTTGCCAAGCTGCCGCTGGGCAACGCGCACCGCGCGGCCAGTCTCGACGACCTGCTCGCGCGCAGCGACATCGTGACCCTGCACGTTCCGGAACTCGCGTCGACGAAGTGGATGATCGGCGCGGAGCAGATCGCCGCGATGAAGCCCGGCGCCCTGCTCATCAACGCCTCGCGCGGCACCGTGGTCCAGATCGACCCGCTGGCGCAGGCGCTCAGGAGCGGCCACCTGCGCGGCGCGGCGATCGACGTCTTTCCGGTCGAACCGAAGAGCAACAAGGACGAGTTCGTCTCGCCGCTGCGCGGCCTGGACAACGTCATCCTCACGCCGCACATCGGCGGCTCGACGATGGAGGCGCAGGCCAACATCGGCGTCGAGGTCGCGGCCAAGCTGATCCGCTACAGCGACAACGGCACGACGACCTCGTCGGTCAACTTCCCCGAGGTCGCGCTGCCCGAGCATCCGGGCAAGCACCGGCTGCTGCACATCCACGCCAACCAGCCGGGCGTGCTCTCGCAGATCAACCGCATCCTCTCCGACAACGACATCAACATCTCGGCGCAGTACCTGCAGACGCGCGAGACCATCGGCTACGTCGTCATCGACATGGACGCGGCCTCGTCCGACCTGGCGCTGGAGAAGCTGGCCCAGGTTCCCGGGACGATCCGCTGTCGCGTGCTGTTCTGAAGACCGCAAGCGACGACGCGGGCGCGGGGCCGCCCGCCTCGCGCGTGCTGGCGCGCGCCTGGCGGCTGGTCGTCGTCACGCTGCTGGGATTTGCCTCGGGCCTGCCGCTGGCGCTCACCGGGCAGGCGATGCAGGCCTGGCTCGCGACCGCCGGTGTCGACATCGCGACGATCGGCTTCCTCGGCCTGGTCGGCCTGCCCTACACCTTCAAGTTCCTGTGGGCGCCGCTGATGGACCGCTTCGAGCTGCCCTGGCTCGGGCGGCGGCGCGGCTGGCTGGTGGCCACGCAGCTGCTGCTGGCGGCGCTGCTGGTGGCGCTGGCCGGCACTTCGCCGACGGACGCCACACGTGCCTTCGCGCTGCTGGCGGTGCTCGTGGCCTTCGTTTCGGCGTCGCAGGACGTCGTCATCGACGCCTACCGCACCGAGCTGCTGCCGGCGCCCGAGCGGGGCCTGGGCGCGTCGCTGAACGTCGCGGGCTACCGGCT
>JAIXKN010000073.1:0-8465 GCA_026932425.1 Burkholderiales bacterium | reverse complement strand
TCGCGCTGGATCGATCTGGCGGCGCTGCTCGGGGGGATTGCGCTGACCCTGCCGCTGGCCGCCTGGGCCGCGCGGCGCGCCCGCTTCGAGACGCTGCTGGCGGGCCTGGGCGACTACTTCGCACAGCCTGGGGCGGCGGCGATGCTGGTGTTGATCGTGCTCTACAAGCTCGGCGACGCCTTCGCCGGTGCGCTGCTGACGCCCTTCCTGCTCAAGGGCGTGGGCTACGGCCTGGCCGAGGTCGGCGTCGTCAACAAGCTGATCGGCCTGTGGATGACGATCGCCGGCGCGCTGCTCGGCGGCGCGCTGATGCTGCGCCTGGGCCTGTGGCGCGCGCTCTTCGTCTTCGGCGTGCTGCAGATGGCAAGCAACCTGGGCTTCTGGTGGCTCGCACAGGGTGGGCGCGGCCAGCTCGGCCAGGCGCTGCTGCCGGCCTTCGACTGGGGCTTCGTGAAGCTCGCGCAGGCCACACCGGTGGATGGCGGGCTGCTGCTGGTCGTCGTGCTCGAGAACCTCTCGGGCGGCATGGGCACGGCGGCCTTCCTCGCTTTCCTGATGAGCCTGTGCAGCCAGCGCTTCACCGCGACACAGTTCGCGCTGCTCTCGGCCTTCGCGTCCATCGGCCGGGTCTGGGTGGGGCCGCTGGCCGGCGTTCTCGCCGAAACCATCGGCTGGCCGGACTTCTTCGTCGTCAGCACGCTGTTCGCACTGCCGGCGCTGCTGATGCTGTGGGCCCTGCGCGCGCCGATCCGCGCGCTGGAATCGGCGCCGGCGCGCTGAGGCGGCGCCGGCTCCCGACGTGGACGACGTGGAAATGGCCGGTCATGGCACCATTTGAGCTGCGATGAGTCACTCTTCACCTGCAATGGACTGCCCCCTGCTGCGAACCGGGACCTCGATCGAAGCACCCGCAACGACCTCCGCCCGCGGCGTGCCGCTGCACACGCGCCGACGCTTCACCGGCGGGGCGCTCGGCGCCGCGCTGCTGGCGGCAGCCGGACCGCTCGCGGCCGAGACGATGCCCGAGTGCAAGCGCTCGGGCTTCACGAAGGCCGTCTCCGCGCAGACGGTCGAGGAGCAGGCGCTGCAGCAGTACCACCAGATGCTCGAGAAGGCCGAAACCGACCGGGCGCTGGTGCCGGCGAGCCATCCGCAGGTGCAGCGGCTGCGCTACATCGCCGATCGCATCATCCCCTTCACGCGCGACTGCAACTCGCGCGCGGCCGAGTGGAAATGGGAGATCAACCTGATCGGCAGCCGTCAGGTCAACGCCTTCTGCATGTCCGGCGGCAAGATCGCCTTCTTCTGGGGGATCCTGGCCGAGATGCAGCTTTCGGACGACGAGGTCGCGATGGTGATGGGCCACGAGATCGCGCACGCCCTGCTCGAGCATGCACGCGAACAGATGGGAAAGAACGTCGTGACCTCGGGGGCGATGCGCCTGGGGGCGGCGCTGCTGGGCCTGGGCCAGATCGGCGACCTCGGTGCCCAGGTGGGCAGCCACCTGATGGCCCTCAAGTACAGCCGTGACGACGAGGCGCAGGCCGACGCCCTGGGCCTCGTGCTGGCTGCCAGGGCCGGCTACGACCCGCGCGCCGGCGTCACGCTCTGGCAGAAGATGAGCACCGGCGGCGGTGCGCCGCCGGCGATCCTCTCGACCCACCCGACGGGCCCCGAGCGCATCCAGGAGATCGAGGCACGGCTGCCGCGCGCGATGCCGGTCTACGAGGCCGCGGCAAAGCCGACGCGGCACTTCGCACCGCCGCCCAGGGGTTCGACCTCGCGTTCGTAGCGCCGCCCGGGCGCGCGGCGTCGGTGTCTACCAGCGCGGCGGCAAGGGCTTGAGCAGCAGCAGTTCGCCGCCGCGCGGCGCGCTGACGTAGCCGCCCTGCTGGAGGTCGCTGAGCTGGCGCGTGATCATCTCGCGCGAGCAGCCGACGCGATTGGCCAGTTCCTGGTGCGTGAGGCGCTCGGGCAGCCGCCGCGTGCCGTCGGCCTGCGGTTCGCACAGGCTCTCGAGCAGCGCCTTGAACCTTCCGTAGACGTCGTTGAGCGCCATGCTCTTGGCGCTGAGCGTGGCCATGCGCGCACGGCGGATGACCTTGGCCAGCAGCTCGAACGCGAACTGCGGCTCTTCGGCCAGGTGCGCTTCGAGCGTGCGCCGCGTGACCATCGCGCACACCGTCGGCTCGAGCGCGGCGACGCTGGCCGAACGCGGGCCGCCATCCAGGCTCATCTCGCCGACGTATTCGCCGGGGCCGTAGGTGCCGTGCGTGATCTCGCGTTCGTTGGCCAGATGCGAGCCGTAGACGCGCAGCCGCCCCTGCAGCACGATGTAGAGCGTGTCGCCGTGGCTGCCTTCCTGGATCAGCACCGCGCCCTTGGCGAAGCGGCAGAGTTCGCCGCGTCGGGCCAGCGCGCGCAGCGCATCCGACAGCGGCGCCGCTTCGAGCAGCGCCTCGGGGTCGACGCGGCCGCGCGCCATCAGCTTCCCTGCAGGAAGGGGTTGAAGCGGCGCTCGCGGCCGAAGCTGCTCTCCGGGCCGTGGCCGGGGATGAAGACGGTCTCGTCTCCCATCGGCCACAGGCGCTGCGTGATGCTGGCGATCAGGGTGTCGAAGTCGCCGCCGTGCAGGTCGGTGCGCCCGATGCTGCCGGCAAAGAGCACGTCGCCGACGAAGCAGCGCTGCGCCTGCGGGCTGTGGAAGACGACGTGCCCCGCGGTGTGCCCCGGGCAGTGCCGCACCTGCAGCGTGCACTCGCCGATGCTCACCTCATCTCCGTCCTCGAGCCAGCGCGTCGGCGTGAAGGCTTCGGCCGGCGGAAATCCGAACATCCGGCTCTGCTGCGGCAGCCCGCGGATCCAGTACTCGTCGCCGCGATGCGGGCCGATGATCGGCAGGTCGCGGATGCGCGCGAGCTCCCCGGCGCCGCCGGCGTGGTCGATGTGCGCGTGCGTGAGCCAGATCTGCTCGAGCTCGAGCCCCAGCTGATCGCTTGCTGCCAGCAGCCGCGGCAGATCGCCGCCGGGGTCGATCACCGCCGCCTTGCGCGTGGCCTCGCACCACACGAGCGATGCGTTCTGCTCGAACGGCGTGACGGGGATCGTGCGGTAGTGCAGCGGCATGGGTTTCGTCCTCTTTCCGAGATTCCGTCCTGGGCTTCGCCGCATGGCGCGGTCCGGCCGTGTGTTCGATGGGTCTTTTCTGTTCTTGTTCTGTACTTGTGTGTTGCCGAACCTCGGTTGGCAACATTGCACCACAAGGCGCAGCGTCGTCTGGACGAACAAGTCCAGCGCGCTGGCGGCGGCGCGTCTGCGCTCGAGGCCGCAGCGGTCTCGCCCACAATGCCGCATGGACTTCTGCCGATGCGGGACACGAGCGATGCGTGGTGTGCAGCCCAGTTGGCGTTCGAGGGGATGAGGTGAGCGCAGCCCCCGCATCGGCCGAGCTCTCCGCGGCGCTGCTGGCTGCCAGCGAGCACCTGGGCGCGCGCCGGGCCGGGGCCATCGACTGGCAGGGGCAGGTCGCGTTCGCCAAGCGCACGGGTCGACAACGTTCCCGTGATCGCTGGCTCGCGACGCTGGCCGCCCCGCTCGTGCGCCTCTTCTGGCGCAGCGGACCGGCGACGGCGCCACGCCGCGCGGGCGACGTTCCGATCGAGGTGCAGCGGCTGCGCGAACTGGCGGCGGCGGGCGTGCGCGTGCCGCAGGTGCTCGCCTGGGGCGAAGGCATCTTCGTGATGACCTCGGCCGGAACGCCGCTCGAGCATGTGCTTGCGGCAACGCCCGATCCACGGGAGCGCCTGCAGCTGCTGCGCGATACCGCGGTCGAGCTCGCGCAGCTGCACCAGCGCGGGCAATGGCACGGCGGCGCACAGTGCCGCAACCTGGCGGTCACGCCCGAAGGGCTGGTGCGCTTCGACTTCGACCTCGACCTGGACCGCTACTTCGCGCTGCCGGTGCTGCAGGCCTTCGACGCCCTGCTGTGGGCCAGCAGCGTCGTCGGCCTGACCGACGCCGACGCCGCGACCGCGCTCGTTCGCACCTACCTCGACGCCGCGCCCGAGGCGGCCCGCGCCGCGTTCGCGCGCAGCCGCTGGCTCGTCGACCGACTCGCAGCCTCGTGGCTGCTGCGCGTCTGGATGCCCAAGGAGGCGCACCGCGTGCAGGGCATCGCCGCGGTGCTCGACGGTGCCGCGGGGCCCGAGGACGGCTGAACCTCTTCGCGCTCCGCCTGCTCGATGCAGTTGCTCGCGCTGCACGCGATCGATCGTTGGCAAGGATCGTGGAGCAGCGGTTGCGGCAGGAATTCCTGGATCGTTCAGCGCAGCGATCGACGCGTCGGTTTGCGTCCAAGGTATCCAATGGCGCGCAGCACGAGTGGCAGACCGGCGAAACCGAGCGCGAGCGCAAGCACCAGCGCCAGATCGGGCGCCATCGCCAAGAGCATCGTCGGCCTCAGCCCGGTCGCGAACCAGAAGGCCGCGAACAGCGCGAGGCTGGCCGCGGGCAGCAGCCAGGCCCAGAGACTTCGACGCGCGCGGACCGCAAGCCACGCGAGTGCGGCAAAGCCGGCGAGCGCCAGCGCGGCGGCGAGGTTGAAGCGCCGATAGGCCTGCGGCAGGCTCGGGCCGGAGGGCGGCGCGTGCCCACGCAGCAGGTTTGCCACGCCCAGCGGCAGCCGGCTCAACACCGCGCTTGCGTCGTCCAGCGGCAGTCCGGCGTTCGCGTTGATCATCAGCACGAAGCCCTGGCGCGTGGCGGGCAGCAGCACCATCCAGGCGACGAAGGAAGGCAGGTTGCCGAGGTGCCAGCGCGCGTCGGCAGCCGCCCCGAAAGGACCGACGAACCACCCCTCGCCGTAGCGGAACCCGAATTCCGCCCCGAGCAGCCGCGCGCGTGCCGGCGGCGAGGCCGGCGCCAGCATCTGCTCGATCGAGTGCGCGAAGACGAGCCGCCGGCCGTCGACGCGACCCGCGTCGATCATCAGGCGCAGGTAGGACGCCATGTCACTGGCGCTCGCGACCAGGCTGCCGGTCGGCGCAAGCCCAGGCGAGAGACGCAGCGGCTCGGCAATCGGGAAGCCGAATGCCATGCGGTGCAGCCGCGTCATGCCGGCCAGACGCGCCGAAGCGGGATCGGTGTCGCTGTGCCTCATCTGCAGCGGATCGAGGATGCGCTCCCGCACGAGCGTGGTCCAGGGCTTGCCGCTCACGGTCTCGAGCACCGCGCCCAGCAGCACGAAGTTCAGGTTGCTGTACTCGTAGCGCTCGCCCGGCGCATGCTGCAGCGGCAACCCCGCCATGCCGCGCACCAGCGCCTCGACGCTGGCCCCGTCGCGATTCTTGTCATGCAGCAGCGCCTGCATGCCGGCGTCGCGCGAGAGGCCACTCGTCTGGTTCAGCAGATGGCGCAGCGTGATGCGCCGCGAGGCCTGCTCATCGGCGACGCGGAACCAGGGCAGATGGCGCTGTACGGGCGCATCGACGTCGAGCACTCCGGCATCGATCGCCTGCCGCACCAGCAGCGCGGTGAAGGATTTCGTCAGTGAGCCGATCGGGAACGGCGTATCGGCATCGATCGGCCGGCCGCGGCCATCGTCCCCGAAGCCGCGGACATGGCGCGTGCCATCGGCGTCGACGATCGCCAGTGCGATGCCGGGGATGCGCGAAGCCTCGCGTTCGCGCTCGACGAAGGCGTCGATGCGCTGCAGCAGCGCCGCGTCGAGCCCCTGCGCCAAAGCGCCTGGGTGGGTCAAGCTCGCCAGCACGGCAGCGAGCACCGCGACGACCGAAAGGCTCACGACACCGCGCCCGCCCCGTAGGCGCCGGTGAGCAGCCGTCCCTGCGCGAAGCGCTCGATCGCGTAGGGTTCGGCCGAAACCTCGGTCGGCTGCGCGAGCGCCAGTTGCGCGACCAGCCGGCCCACCGCCGGCGAGAGCTTGAAGCCGTGGCCCGAGAAGCCGAAGGCCAGCAGCAGCCCCTCGATGCCGGGCAGGGGGCCGAGCACCGGATTCCAGTCGGGCGTCACGTCGTAGACGCCGGTCCAGGACGAGGCGAGCCCGGCCTCGGCGTAGGCGGGGAAGCGCGCGGCCACCTGCTCGCCGACCTCGATCACCGCGTCGATCGGGATGTCGGCCTGCTCGATCTCGGGCGCCGCCAGCCGCTCGCCGGCCGTGCCTTCGCTTGCCAGCATCTGCCGCCCGCCGTAGCTGCGGCAGTAGATCATCCCCGGCGAGCCCAGGTCCTTGTAGACCGGCATCGCGTGCGTGTAGGGCGCTGCCGGCGTCTCGAAGGCGAAGACGCGGTGCAGCTCGGGCTGGACCGGCATCGCGATGCCGGTCCAGGCCTGCAGCTCGGGCGTCCAGATGTTCTGCGCGCTGATCACGAGGCCGGCGTGCATGGGCCCCTGCGCTGTCAGCACGCCGGTGACGCGCGAGCCCTCGCGCAGCAGGCCCTCGACCGCGAGGCCTTCGAAGAAGCGCGCGCCGTGCCGCCGCGCCGCACGCGCGAAGCCGCTGGCCACGAGATAGGCGTCGGCAAAGCCGGCCTCGGGCTCGAAGCCGATCAGCGCCGCGTCGTCGAAGCGTGCGATCGGCAGCCGCTTTGCAGCCTCGCGCGCATCGAGGAAGTGGACCGGAACGCCCATCGCCTGCTGCTGCGCCAAGGCCGCCTGCAGCGCTGCCAGCCGCGGCCCTTCGGGCGCGGCGATCAGGTAGCCACAGCGCACGAGACCGGCGTCGGCCTCGTCGTCGCCGACATAGTCGGCGAAGCGCTCGAAGGCGGCGAAGGAGCGGCGCGCCAGTTCGACGTTCTGCGGCACCGAGTAGTGCGTGCGCAGGATGCCGCTGCTCTGCGCGCTCGTGCCCGCGCCGATGCCCAGCCGGTCGACGACGTGCACGCGCAGCCGCCCGAGCGTGGCCAGATGGAAGGCGATCGAGCAGCCGATGACCCCGGCTCCGATGACGATGACGTCGGCGTGGTTCTGACTCATGGGGAGGTGCGGGCTGGAGGCTTCGCCAAGGGCGCGCCCTCATTGTGGCCTCGGCGCCAGACGCTAGAGTCGCGCCACGGCCGCCGCATCGCGACGCGCTGCCGGCATTCACAGCGACGAGGAGTCAAGCCCGATGAAATTCACCTGGAAGCATTTGGCGGCCGTGCTGGCCGCGGCCAGCCTGGCCACCGCTGCGGTGGCGCAGCAGCGCCTGTTCTTCGGCATCGCCACCGGCGGCACCGGCGGCACCTACTACCCGCTGGGCGGCATGCTGGCGCAGCTCATCAGCAACAAGGCCACGGTCGACGGCAAGAAGATCAGCGCCACCGCCGAGGCCGCGGGCGCTTCCGTCGGCAACGCGCAGCTGCTGGGCAAGAAGGACATCGAATCGGCCTTTGTCGCCGCCGACATCCTCGACGCCGCGTACTACGGCAAGGGCCAGTTCGCGAACGCGCCGCTGAAGAACCTGCGCGCGCTCGGGGCGCTCTACCCCGAGACGGTGCAGCTGATCACGCGCGCCGACTCGGGCATCAACAGCGTGCGCGACCTCAAGGGCAAGAGCATCTCCTCGGGCTCGCCCGGCTCGGGCCAGTACCAGCTGCTGACCGACCTGCTGCAGGTCTACGGCCTGACGCGCGCCGACGTGAAGGAGGACTTGTCCTCGTTCACGCAGGCGGTCGACAAGATCAAGGACGGCAACCTGCACGCGACCTTGATCACCGCCGGCGTGCCGACCGCAGCGATCACCGACTTCGCGCAGAGCCACGCGCTGAAAGTGATTCCGCTCTCCGGACCCGAGATTGCCAACCTGCAGAAGCAGCAGCCCTACTACGCCAGCGTCAAGCTGCCGGCCAACACCTACAAGGGGCAGGCCGACGCGGTCGACACGCTGGCGGTGATGGCGGTCTGGACGACGCACGACGCCGTGCCCGAGACCATGGCCTACGAGGTCACCAAGGCCTTGTACGAGAACACGGCGATCATGGGCCAGGTGCACGCGCAGGGCAAGAACATCAACCTGCAGACGGCGATGGCGGTGGGCAGCGTGCCCTTTCACCCCGGCGCGCTGAAGTACTACAAGGAAAAGGGCCTGGCCAAGTGAGGACGCGGCAGCGCGGCGCAGCCATCACGGCGGCCGCGCTGCTGATGGCGCTGCCGGCATCGGCCTGCGAGCTGGTGCTGGCGGCGCACCCCGAGGGCCGCGAGCTGGCGCGCGCGCCGCTGGACGCGGCCGCGCCGGGCTTGCGCGTGGCCTTCACGCACTCGGTGCTCGGCACGCCGGTCGAGGACCACTACCGTTTCCGGCCCGATGCCGAGGGCTGGCGCGCGCACCTGGTGCAGGAGCGCTTCGAGGGGCAGGGCTACGGCCTGCCCTACGCCGCCGCCGAGGGCGAGCGGCTCGAGCGCGCGGGTGCCGGCTGGCGCCTGCTGACCGATCGCGTCGTCGAGCCGCTCGTCGTGCGGGCGCTCGC
>JAIXKN010000110.1:103364-112884 GCA_026932425.1 Burkholderiales bacterium | reverse complement strand
TGGGCCTTGCGTGCGCGCCCCACGCCCTTGGCCGCCGAGGCGCATCCGAGCTGAGGGCTGCCAGATGAGCCGCCGATCCGCCGATCCGCCGGCGCCGGCCGATCGCGCCCGATCAGGGTTGCAGCAGCCCCCACTGCAGTGCCACCAGCGTCAGCTCGGACTGGTTGGTCGCGCCCAGCTTCTGCTTCACGTGGTAGAGGTGCGTGCCCACGGTGCTGTGGCTGAGGTTCAGGTTCTCCGCGATCTGCCCCACCGACAGGCCGCGTGCAAGCTGCAGGAACACCGAGAACTCGCGCTCCGAAAGCACGTCGGTCGGACTGGTCTCGCCGCGGATGCGCGCCATCGCCAGCGTCCGCGCCGTCTGTGGATCCACATAGGGCTGCCCGCGCGCCACCGTGTGCACCGCCTCGGCCAGCGCGTCGGGTGCGCTGCCCTTGGTCAGATAGCCGATCGCGCCGGCGCGCAGCACGCGCACCGGGTGCGCCGTGTCCTCATACGCCGAGAGCACCAGGATGCGCGCCTTCGCATCCTGCGCGATCAGTCGGCGGATGGCCTCGATCCCGCCCATGCCCGGCATCGACAGGTCCATGACGACGACGTCAGGCCGGCACTTCGGGTAGTCGACACAGGCCTGCTCGCCGTCCTTGCACTCGGCAACCACCTCGACCCCGGCGTCGGCCAGCAGCATGCGAAAGCCCATGCGCACCAGGGCGTGGTCGTCGACGAGCATCACCCGGGTCACGTCGCGGACTCCGCCATCAGGGGAATCTCGACCCGCAGGCTCGTCCCGCGGGGCGAGAGCGACCGGATCTCGAGATTCCCGTCGAGCGCCTGGACGCGCTCGCGCAGCCAGCGCAGCCCGTAGTGGCCCGGGCGCGAAGTGCCTTCGGACGGCAGGCCCTTCCCGTTGTCGGTGACTTCCAGCTGCAGCGATGCGCCCGCATCGCGCACGCACAGGTGCAGCACCGACGCGTCGCCGTGTCGCAACGCGTTGGTGATGCCTTCCTGCGCCGCACGATAGGCCGTCAGCGCGGCATCGGGCGAGACCGGGGTGCCCCCCGCGCTCATCTCCAGGTCGATCTCGAGGCCGGCGTGGTTGCGGCGCGTGCGTTCGACCAGATCCGACAAGGCCTCGGACAGGCCGAGGCGGTCGAGCACGAGCGGCGCCAGCCGCGGGATCATGCCGTGCATGGCCTCGTACAGGCGCGAGGCCTCGTCCGCGATCGTCCGGGCAGCCTGCGCCGAACCCGGATCGTCGGCCGTGCGGTGTGCGATCGAAGAGGCCATGCTGCGGATCGCGGTCACCGACTGCGCGAACTCATCGTGCAGTTCGCGCGCGATCAGGCGACGCTCCTCCTCGATGCGGCGGTCCACCCAACGGGCCAGCGCACGGCTGTCCGAGAGTTCGGTCTCGGCACGCGCGGCACGCTGTTCGAGCTCCCGCTGGCGCCCCAGTTCGTCGACCATGCGGTCGAAAGCCTCGCCGATCGCAGCGGCCTCGCGGCCGCGCAAGCGGCCAAGGCGGACATCGAGCCGTCCCGCTCGCACCGACTGGAGCGCCTGCGCGATCTGGCCGAGCGGACGAACCGCGCGCCCGACCAGCGCGAACAGGATCAGATTCACGACCACGAACGCCAGCAGCGCCAGGCCGACGATCCAGCGCATGTCGTCCCAGGCGTCGAGCACGGCGCGCGAGGCGTTGGCCTGGATCACCAGGCGTCCGTCCGGGAAGTCGATCGATTGCGTGGACGGCGCCGGCGACAGCAGCCGGGCGAACCACTGCGGCGCGTCGCGCCCGGCCTTGTAGGGCGAGGGTGGCGAGGTGTAGAGCTTCCTGCCGTCCCGATCGAGCAGGGTGACCTCGGCCGAGCGCACCCGGCCCAGGCCTTCGAGGAAATCGAGCATCGCCGGCGTGCCCTGCGCCGCGTGGACCCAGCTCATCCGGTTGAGCAGCTGAGCCGCGACGCGGTTGGCCGCGACCACCTCCTCGTTGACCGACGCTCGCATGTTGTACACGAGCAGGGCCGCAACGCCGGCGAGGAAGAACAGGGTGAGGCCGGCGACGATGAGGTGCAGCTTCAGGCGCAGCGTCATGCGAATTCGCCCCGTTCGGCAAAACGGTCGAGCGCGCGCACCATCGCGTCGACCGCAAGCGGATGCGAGGGGTCGTGACCGCCGACAGGCAAGCACCGCAGGACGCTGTGCGGCAGCCGCTCGTGCAGCAGCGTCGCGCCCTGCCATGGGCAGACCCGGTCGTCGCGCGCATGCACGATGCAGGTCGGGACACGCGGCACACCCGCGCAGCGATCGAGCAGGCTCTGCTCGCGCAGCCAGCAGCCGTGCAGCAGGTAATGCGCCTGCACGCGCAGGCGATCGACCTGACGCGCCAGCTCCTCTGCCTCGAGCTCGGTCGGCACAAGTCCTGCGCGCTGCGCTTCGTGCGCATGCCACCGACGCGCCGCCTGCTGCGCGACCGCCCCGCCCTGGGCCAGGTCAAAGGCCAGTTCGGCAAGCGAGGGTCCACCCTCGAAGAACGCCGCGATGTCCTCGTCGCGCGCGAGGAAGATCGCGCGCAGCAGCAAGGCCAGGATGGCATCGGGCGCGTCGGCCGCATGCGCCAGCGCGAGCGTCGACCCCCACGATCCTCCAAGCACGAGCCAGCGCTCGATCCCGAGCGCCGAACGCAGCACACGCAGATCGGCCAGCAGGTCTGCCAGCGTGTTGGCCTCGGTCCGTCCCCGGGGCGTGCTTTCGCCACTGCCACGCTGATCAGGGACGATGATCCGGTAGCGCTGCGGGTCGAGCACGCGCCAGAGGATGGGCGCGGCCCCGGAACCCGGCCCCCCGTGCAGCACGAGCGCGGGTATCCCTTCCTCCGCACCGAAACAGCGCACGTGCATCGCATGGCCGTGATCCAGCGGCAGCGTCAGCGTCCGCGCCGGGGCGCTGAGCGGATAAGGCACGCGCAGGCTCATCGCGCGATGCTATCGACTCGAGCGGCGCCAGGCGCGGTGCAGGGTCGGCCGAGAAGGCGCGAGGAGCCTCCATCCGAGGGCACCCTCAGGCCGATTCATGAAAATCATGAGTGTCGATTCATGTCCGCGGATCTGGCCTGAATCAAGCCGAGCAGCCAGCATTCGTTCCGAGGCTGCACCGCAGCCTCGGGCCGGCTCGCCGGCCCCTGCTCTGGACGATGGAGATGACCATGACCTGGGAAACCCCTGCCGCTGTCGACATCCGCTGCGGATTCGAAATCACCATGTACATCGCAGCGCGCTGAGCCCCAGCGCGCCGCCGCCACGGAATGCGCCTGACGGTTCTCGGCTCGTCCGCTGGCGGCGGCTTTCCTCAGTGGAACTGCAACTGCCGCAACTGCGCCGGTGTGCGCGGCAGCACGCTGCGCGCCAGGCCGCGCACGCAATCGTCGATCTTCGTCCAGGGTGACGGCGAGGACGGCATCCTCTTCAATGCCAGTCCCGACATCCTGCAGCAGATCAAGACCAACGCCCATCTTCAGCCTGCGCGGCGCCTGCGCGACACCGCGATCGCTGCGGTCGTCCTGGTCGATGCGCAGGTCGATCACACGACGGGCCTGTACATGCTGCGCGAGCGCAGCCAGGCGCTTCCGCTGTGGTGCACCGCGCCGGTCGCACAGGATCTGCGCCAGGGCAACCCGATCTTCGGCGTGCTCGCGCACTTCTGCGGCGTCGACGCGCACGAGATCCCGCTGGACGGGCGGAGCTTCGAGATCCCGGCGGTTCCCGGCGTGCGGCTGCTGGCGGTGCCGCTCTCCAGCAAGGCGCCGCCCTATTCGCCGCACCGCGAGGCGCCGGAACCGGGCGACAACATCGCCGTGCTGATCGAGCACGCCGGGCGGCGCGTCTTCTACGCGCCGGGTCTCGGCGAGATCACGCCCGGTCTCTTCGAGCTGATGAGCAGCGCCGATGCGGTGCTGGTCGACGGCACCTTCTGGACCGACGACGAGATGCCGCGGCTGGGTATCGCCGACAAGACCGCGCGCTCGATCGGGCATCTGCCCCAATCGGGCGCCGGCGGGATGATCGAGTGGCTGGACCGCCTGCCGCGTGCAACCCGCAGACTGCTCATTCACATCAACAACACCAACCCGATCCTCGACGAGGACTCGGCCGAGCGCGCGGAGCTCGCGCGTCACGGCATCGAAGTCACCGAGGACGGACAGATCCTCAGATGGCCATGACCTCTCTGCCTGCCTGGAGTCGTGCCGAGTTCGAGGCGCAGTTGCGCGAACGAGGCCGCAGCTACCACATCCACCATCCGTTCAACGTCATGCTCAACACGGGCAAGGCCTCGCGCGAGCAGGTGCGCGGCTGGGTGGCCAACCGCTTCTACTACCAGATCTCGATCCCGATCAAGGACGGCGCGATCATCGCGAACTGCCCCGATCGCGCGGTGCGCCGCGGCTGGGTCCAGCGCATCCTCGACCACGACGGTTTCCAGCTCGGCGGCATCGACGATCCGGGCGGCATCGAGTGCTGGCTGCGGCTGGCGGACGCGGTCGGCCTCGCGCGCGAGGAAGTCGAGGACCAGCGTCACGTGATCCCCGCGCTGCGCTTTGCCGTCGACGCCTACGTCAACTTCGCACGCCGGGCGCCGTGGCAGGAGGCGGTGTGCTCGTCGCTGACCGAGCTCTTCGCCCCCGAGATCCACAAGCAGCGCCTGGCCACCTGGCCCGAGCACTATCCCTGGATCGAGCCCGAGGGCCTTTCCTATTTCCGCAACCGCGTCAGCCAGGCGCGCCGGGACGTCGAACAAGGGCTGCAGATCACGCTCGATCACTTCACGACCCGGGCACAGCAGGAGCGAGCGCTCGAGGTGCTTCAGTTCAAGCTCGACATCCTCTGGGCGATGAACGACGCGATGGCCTTGAAGTACGGAGTGAACCCATGAGCGAGGAACTCAGGCCGCGGCTGGCACGCGGCTTTCGCCTGCAGTGGGAGCCTGCGCAGAACGCTCACGTCCTGCTCTATCCCGAGGGCATGGTCAAGCTCAACACGAGCGCCGGCGAGATCCTCAAGCGCTGCGACGGCGAGCGCAGCGTCGGGCAGATCGTCGCCGAGCTCGAGCAGGTGTTCGCGCGCGGCGATCTGACGGGTGGCGTCGAAGCCTTCCTGGAGATCGCGCGCCGTCAGCGCTGGGTGCAGTGATGGCTGCCGCCGCTGCCTCCAGGCCGGGGCCTCCGCTCTGGCTGCTCGCCGAGCTGACCTACCGCTGCCCGCTGCACTGCGTGTTCTGCTACAACCCGGTCGAGTTCGCGGCGACCGAGCACGAACTCGACACCGAGGGCTGGCTGCGCGTGCTGCGCCAGGCGCGCGAGATGGGCGCCGTGCAGCTCGGACTGTCCGGGGGCGAACCGCTGCAGCGCGACGACCTCGAGATCATCGTCGCCGAAGGGCACCGCCTGGGCTATTACACGAACCTGCTGACCTCGGGGGTCGGGCTCAACGCCGATCGCGCGCAGGCGCTCTTCGAGGCCGGGCTCGATCACGTGCAGCTCTCGTTCCAGGACAGCACGCGCGAGATGAACGATTTCCTCTCGCACACGAAGACCTTCGATCTCAAGAATCGCGTCGCCAAGCTGATCAAGCAGCACGGCTGGCCGATGGTGCTCAACGTCGTGCTGCACCGGATGAACATCGACCACGTGGATCGCATCCTCGAGATGGCGCACGAACTCGGCGCCGAATACGTCGAGCTCGCCAACACGCAGTACTACAGCTGGGCGCTGGTGAATCGCGATCGCCTGCTGCCGACGCGCGAACAGGTGCGACAGGCCGAAGCCGTGGTTCAGCGCTGGCGCGAGCGCATGGGCGACGCGATGCGCATCTTCTTCGTCTCGCCCGACTACCACGACGGCCGGCCCAAGCGCTGCGTCAACGGCTGGGGCAACATGTTCCTGATCGTCACGCCCGACGGCACGGCAGTGCCCTGCCACACGGCGCGCATGCTTCCGGGCCTGGACTTCCCGAACGTCCGGGAGACCAACCTGCAGACGATCTGGTTCGACTCCGAAGGCTTCAACCGCTATCGGGGCACTGGCTGGATGAAGGAGCCCTGCGCGAGCTGCAAATTCCGGGAAGAGGACCTGGGCGGCTGCCGCTGCCAGGCATGGATGCTGACGCAGGACGCCGAGGCGACCGACCCCGTGTGCCCCAAGAGCCCGCATCACCACCTGGTCGTCGAAGCGGTCGAGCGCGCCGAGGCCGCCGCGCGCGAGATGGATGCAGCCCTGCCGCCCCTGGTCTACCGCGACGCCGAGAACTCGCGCCTGCTGATCTCGCGCAGCAAGAGCAACTGAGGCCCGCTGCGGCGAGCGCACGCGACGCTGCTTGCCCCGAGGAACGACCGAAGCCGCTTGCAGGCTTTCCGCACCAGGCTAGCTGCCCAAGCGCTCCGGCTGCCAGCCTCGCATTGCATGCTGCATCCCGGCGTCACTCGGGCTCTGGAAGGCACGCAGGCCGAATTCGGGCAGGATCGCCATGAGGTGGTCGAAGATGTCGCTCTGGATCGATTCGTACTCGACCCAGGCGGTGGTGGCGGTGAAGCAATAGACCTCGAGCGGCACCCCCTGCGGCGTCGGCTGCATCAGGCGTGCCATGCGCATCATCCCCGGATGCACGCGAGGGTGCGCGTGCAGGTAGGCGACAACGTACGCGCGAAACGTGCCGATGTTGGTCAGCCGGCGCTGGTTGGCCGGCACCTCGGCCAGGATTTCGCCGAGCTCGCGGCGCTGCGCCCGGCGCGCCTCATGCAGCGCCGCGTCCCTGTCGCGCATGTAGTCCGCGATCAGCGCGATGCGGCTCAGGCGTTCGATTTCGTCCTCGTCCAGGAAGTGGATCGTCCCGGCATCGAGCATCAGCGAGCGCTTGATGCGGCGCCCGCCCGATTCGCTCATCCCGCGCCAGTTCTTGAAGCTCTCGGTCATCAGCCGCCAGGTCGGGACGGTGACGATGGTCTTGTCCCAGTTCTGCACCTTGACGGTGTTGAGCGCGATGTCGATCACCGCGCCGTCGGCGCCCGCCTGCGGCATTTCCATCCAGTCGCCTACGCGCAGCATGTCGTTGCGCTCGACGAGCACGCCGGCGACGAAGGACTTGATCGTGTCCTGGAACACCAGCATCAGCACCGCCGACAACGCGCCGAATCCCGAGAGCACGATCAGCGGCGACGTACCGGCGAGTGCCGCGATCATGATCACGACCGCGGCGAGGACGATCAGCAGCTGCCCGAGCTGCACCCAGGCCTTGATCGACTTCGCGCGGTCCACACCCTCGGCCTGGTGGCGCTCCGCATGCGCGACGAGCGCGACGTCGAGCATCTTGAAGAGCAGCCGGGCGACGCACAGCACGGTCACCGCAGCAGCGAGGTTGTGGATCGTCGCCGTGACGCGCTCGCTCAGCTCGGGGACGAAGCGCACCCCCGCCTGCACCGCCAGACTCGGGACGATCTGTGCCGCTCGCTTCAGCACGCCGGGATGCAGCAGCACCGACGAAATCCGCGGGTCGGCGAACTCCCGGATCGGCGCCAGGCCGCGCGTGAAGAGCGCGCGCGCGATCCACTGCAGCAGCAGCGAGACGAGCAGGAGCACGGCAAGCCCGAGCGCGGCCTGCACCCATGGCAGCTGCAGACTCGGCAACGCCATGTCCATCACATCACGCCCCATGGAGCATGGCCGCCCTGCCGGCCGCGGCACGGGTACTGAAACGACATCCTCGAATCCAATGGCACGAACAAAGGCCGCCCGCCCGTCCCCGGGTGGCGGCCAGCGGGGCGCGGGGCGCGCGAGCCCTGCGCTTGTACCAGATCAGGCTGACCGGATCTCGCCCGGAGGCCTCACTTGCGCTGGTTCCACGGCGGCGCCAGCTTGAGCGTCCAGCCGCCGGCCTGCGTCGGATAGACCAGACGGTGCTTGCCTTGCCACCATTGGTTCGCGGTACTGGTGATGAGCGCCAGGCCCGCCGCGTCGAACTTCACGTCGCCCTGCACCGTGCCCTTGAACTCATGCCCGGCCACGGCGTCGCGCACCGCCTTCGGCTCCAGCGACCCGCTGGTCTCGATGGCCTTGAGCATCACCTGCGCGTTCGCGTAGAACATGCCGATGCTCGTGCTCGACTTGTTGAACTGCTTCGTGTAGCGCTCGCCCAGTTCCTTCGCGCCCGGGTACGGATACTCCGGCGACCAGAAGCCGTCGGCCAGGACATAGTCGGACGCGTCGCCCAGCGCCTCGCGGAACTCGTAGGGCCAGGTTCCCTTCCACCCGTGCAGGTAGGGCACGCTGAAGTTCTGCTCCTTCATCTGGCGAACCATCGTGATCGAGTCGCCGGGGCTGCCGAAGAGCAGCACGGCGTCGGCACCGCGCGCCTTCATCTTCAGGATGTAGGCCGAGTAATCCTTGGCGCCCATCGCCCAGGGTTCGTCGAGCACGAACTGGACGTTGTACTTCTTGGCCAGGCTCTTGAAGACGCCGCCGAAGCCCTGTCCGTCGGGCGAGTCCTCGACGACGAGCGCCGGCTTCTTGGGCCGCTGGTCCGGCGGCAGCGACTCCCAGATCTTGAAGGGCACCTCGGCCCCGCCGGCGGCGTCGTAGAAGAAGAGCGCCGACCACTTGAACTTCTTCGGGCCCCAGTCGTGCGGCCACATCGTCGTGATCATGTAGAACTTCTTGTACTTCTCGGCTGCCAGCGCGCCGGCCATGTTCAGGTCGCCGCCGTGGGTGGAGAGGATCAGGTCGACCTTCTCGACCTTGATGAGCCGCTCCATCGCGTCGGTGACCTTGGACGGATCGCTCTGATCGTCGGCGAACACGAGCCGCACCGGCAGCTTCTTGTTCGCCGCCTTGATGAAGATGCCGCCGGCGGCGTTGACGTCGGCTACCGCCTGCTCGTACGACCACTTCTGCTCCAGGCCGTCGGCGGCCAGCAATCCGCTCATCGAGATCGGCGCACCGATCTTGATCTCGGTGGGCGCGGCCGCCGCAGCCCACAACGGTGTTCCCAGACCCGTCGCGACCACGGCAGCTGCCGCGATCGTCGTCAGTGCTCCGCGTTTGTTCATTTCGAATGTCTCCTGTTGCGCTTGTGTTGCTCCATCACCGCGAGGGCGCCACGCCTGACGCCTGCGACCCCTTCTCGACCTGTTGACCGGTCTTCGCTCTCCTGCGCCTGCCCTCGCGCATGCGCAGGATGCCGCTGGGCATGAAGAGCATGACGAGGATGATCAGCGCCCCCGAGACGATCGGGTGCGCACCCGGCAGGTAGACGTTGCCGGCGGAGAAGACCGCCGTCATCACGAAGGCGCCGAGCACCGGCCCGAGCACGGTGCCGCTGCCGCCCATCACGCACATCAGGATCGGGTACAGCGTCCAGCTCAGGTTCAGGAAGCCACCGGGGCTGACCGCGAAGACATAGAAGGCGTAGAGGCTGCCGGCGAGCCCGGTCATGAAGGCGCTGGCCGCGAACGCGCCGACCTTCATCCGCAGCAC
>JAIXKN010000110.1:96112-103264 GCA_026932425.1 Burkholderiales bacterium | reverse complement strand
AACGCGTGCTGCGCCAGGCTGATCTGCCCGGTGTAGCCGGCAACGACGTTCCAGCCCTGTGCGACGATGATGTTGACGAAGACGAGGAAGAGGTAGAAGAAGAGGTAGTGCTCGTGCGCATCCGGGATGAACGGCACGAGCGCGAAGGCGAGCACCACGCCGATTGCGATCTTCATGCTCAGCTTGCCGTGCATCGGGCTCATGCCTTGGTCACCGTGCGCACGAACAGCCCCTGCGGGCGGAACATCAGCACGAGCAGGAAGGCGGCATAGCCGAAGGCGTCCCCCCAGCCGGGGAAGACGTAGGACGAACCGCTCTCGATCAGCCCGAGCAGCACGCCGCCGGCGAGCGCTCCGCCGACGTGGCCCAGGCCGCCGAGCGCCAGCGCGATCAGCGCCTTGAGGCTCAGCAGGAAGCCGAAGTAGGGGTCGATCGTGTAGGTGGCAGCCAGCGTGCAGCCCGCGATCCCCGCCAGCGCGATGCCGATCGCGAACGCGATCATGTTGACGCGGTGCGGCGCGATGCCCACCAGCGCCGCCGAGGTCATGTCCTCGGAGGTCGCGCGCACCGCCTTGCCGATCATCGTGCGGCGCAGGAACTGCGTCACTGCCAGCGCGGAGGCGATCGCGACGAAGAAGCCCGCGGTGCGCGTGATCGACCAGTTCATGCCGAGGAAGTGGACGCTGCTCGAGGTGTAGGAGGTCGTGATCGAGCGCGGATCGGGTGTCCAGACGAGCGACATCGCGCTCTCGAGCATGAAGCTCAGGCCGACCGCGATCAGCAGCGAGGTGTTCTTGTCCTGCATCGCCGCCGCGCGCCGGAACAGCAGCTGGTACATCGCGCTGCCCACCAGCAGCGACACCGGCAGCAGCAGGAAAAGCATCACGTAGGGGTCGACGTCCAGCAGCCGGAACGCCCAGTACGCGGCGTAGCCGCCGAGCACGATCATCGCCCCCTGCGCGAGGAAGATGATGCCCATGGTCCCGAAGATCAGGCTCAGCCCGATCGCGGCGACGCCGTACATCGCGCCGAAGAGCACCCCGTTGACCAGCAACTCGGCGATCAGTCCGAGCTCGCTCATCCCAGGCTCCCGATGTAGGCCTTGCGGATCTCCTCGTTGGCCAGCAGCTCGGCGCCGCTGCCCTGCATCACCACGCGGCCGGTCTTGAGCACATAGGCCCGGTCCGCCAGGCGCAGCGCGCTCTGGATGTTCTGCTCGACGAGCACGATGGTGACGCCGGTGGCATGCAGCTTCTTCACGAAACGGAAGACCTCGTCGACGATCAGCGGCGCCAGGCCCATCGAGGGTTCGTCCAGGATCAGCAGCTTCGGGCAGGCCATCACCGCGCGCCCGATCGCCAGCATCTGCTGCTCTCCGCCGCTCATCAGGCCGGCGCGCTGGTTGCGCCGCTCGGCCAGGCGCGGGAAGAGCTCGAAGATGCGCTCGAGCGACTCGTTCATGCGCGCACGCACCTGCGTCGGGTAGGCGCCCAGCTGCAGGTTCTCGAGCACCGTCATGCGCGTGAAGAGGCCGCGCCCTTCGGGTACATGCGACAGGCCCGCGGCGACGATCTGCTGCGGCGCCATCCCGGCGATCGAGCGGCCGTCGAAGACGATGTCGCCGGCCGTCGGGCGCACGAGACCCGAGACCGTCTTCAGCAGCGTGGACTTGCCCGCGCCGTTGGCGCCGACGATCGCTACGAGGCTGCCGCGGGGCACCGACAGCGACACCTCCCACAGCACCTGGCTGTCGCCGTAGCCGGCCGAGAGGCCGCGGACTTCAAGCAGCGGCGGGTTCGCCAAGGTAGGCCTCGATGACCTTGCGGTCGCTGACGATCTCGCGCGGCGTGCCCTGCGCGATCTTCTCGCCGTGGTGCAGCACGATGACCTGATCGCACACCGCCATGATGGCGTCGACCTTGTGCTCGACCCAGAGCACGCTGACTCCCAGTTCGTCGCGGATGCGGCGGATCACGCCGGTCATGGTCTCGATCTCGCTTTCGTTCAAGCCCGCCATCGGTTCGTCGAGCAGCACCAGCTCCGGTGCGGTGGCCAGCGCCCGTGCGATCTCGAGCATGCGCCGGTCCGACAGCGTCATGTGCGCAGCCTCGCGATCGCGCTGGTCGGCCAGGCCCACGAGCGCCAGCGCCTCGAGCGCCCGGGTTTCGGCCTTGGCGGCCGCATGCGGCTTGCCGTAGACCGCGCCGACGAGCACGTTCTGCAGCGCCGTCATGCGCTGGAAGGTGCGCACGAGCTGAAAGGTGCGTGCGATGCCGCGGCGGCAGACCTCGTGCGGCTGCAGCCCGACGATGTCGCGCCCGTCCAGCCGCACCGTGCCCGCATTCGGCCGGTAGACCGAGGTGATGACGTTGAAGCAGGTCGACTTGCCCGCGCCGTTGGGCCCGATCAGCCCGGCGACCTGACCCCGGCGCAGCACGAACGAGAGATCGCTGAGCACGCGCAAGCCACCGAAGGCGATGCCGACGCCTTCGAGCTCGAGCACCGCATCGCCTGCGGCGCCGGTTGCGCGCTGATGCAGGGACGCCTTCATACCGACATGCACACGCTCTTGAGTTCCGTGCACGACTCGATCGCGGCGCGTCCGAGGTCGCGCCCCATCCCCGAGCCCTTGACGCCGCCGAACGGCAGGTTGTTGTCGAGCATGTTATGCGCATTGACCCAGACCGTGCCGGCCTTCAGGCGCGGCACGATCCGATGCACCGCCGAGAGGTCATGCGACCAGACGCTGGCCGACAGCCCGTAGGGCGTGTCGTTGGCCATGCGCACCGCTTCGTCCTCGGTATCGAAGGGCATCACCACCGCGACCGGTCCGAAGACCTCCTCGCGCACGATCCGCATCTGCGGATCCACGTCGGCAAACACGGTCGGCTGCATGAAGCAGCCGCCTTCGAGCGCACGCGCACCGCCGGTGACGACCGCGGCCCCCTCCTGCCGCGCGCCGTCGACATAGCCCATCACCCGGTCGAAGTGACGCTTGGACACCAGCGGCCCGAGCTGCGCCTCGGGGTCGAAGCCCGACCCGATCTTCATCCCCGCGGCCGCGCGGCCCAGCGCATCGATCACCTCCTGGTACCGGCTGCGGTGCACGAGGATGCGCGAGCTGGCGGTGCACACCTGCCCCTGGTGGAAGAAGATGCCCATCGCGGCACCGGCTGCCGCCTCCTGCGGGTCGGCATCGGCAAGCACGATCAGCGGCGACTTGCCGCCGAGCTCGAGCGTGAAGCGCGTCATGTTCTCGATCGCGGCGTGTCCGATCGCGCGCCCGACCGGTGTCGAGCCGGTGAAGCTGATCTTGCCGAGGCTTGCGTGCGCAGCCAGCGCCGCACCGGCTGCGGCACCGCGGCCGCAGACGACGTTGAGCACGCCCGGCGGAAAGCCGGCCTCCATCGCGAGTTCGGCCAGGCGCAGCGCGGTCAGCGGGGTTTCCTCCGAGGGCTTGAGCACGACCGTGCAGCCTGCGGCCAGCGCCGGCGCCACCTTCCAGAGCGCGATCGCGAGCGGGAAATTCCACGGCACGATCGCGCCGACGACGCCGACCGGCTCGCGCTGCGTATAGGTGAAGTAGCGCGCACCCGGCGGCACCGCGATCGAGTTCTGCAGCGTCTGCCCTTCGAGCTTGGTGGCCCATCCGGCCATGTAGCGCACGAACTCGGCGCCCGATCCGACGTCGATCGCCCGCGCCAGACCGTTGAGCTTGCCGCTTTGCAGCGTCTCGAGCGCGCTCAGCTCGTCGGCGTGTTCCTCGATCAGCAGCGAGAGCCGGAAGAGCAGCCGCTCCCGGTCGGCGGGCCGCATGCCGGACCAGCCCGGCCCATCGAAGGCGCGCTGTGCCGCCTGCACCGCGAGCTCGACGTCGGCCGTGGCGCTGTCGGGCGCCTCGGCGATCGTCAGCTCGGTCGCCGGATCGACGACCGGCAGGTAGGCGCCGCTGCCCGGTTCGACCTCATGCCCGTCGATGAAGTTGCCGTGCCGGCGACGCGAGAGAAAACTCACGCGAGCCATCTGTGCTGCGGACCATTCACGCGGCCTCATCGAACATCGCTCCGGGCTGACCGTACGGCTTGCACTCTAGGCAGCGCCCACCCAAGGCGCTTGTCTGCGAGCGAAGCTGCCCTTGCACCTGGGTGCAGCAGGGAAGTCACGCCTCGGGGATACCCTCGGGTCCGGGCGGCGCCGGCATCGGCGGCAGCACGGCCTCGATCGCGGCGCCGATCGCCAGCAGCCTGCGGTCACTGCCAGCCGGGCCGTCGAGCGCCAGACCGACCGGGAGGCCCGAAACCAGGCCCAGCGGCAAGGACAGGCCTGGCAGGCCGGCGTTGCTGCCGGGGTCGGTGTTGCGGATGAAGGTCGGGAAGGTCGGCAGCATCCGGCCGCCGAGGCGGAAGAAATCGTCCTCGCCGATCCGCGCGGCGACGGCCGGCGTCGTCGGAAAGACGAGCGCATCGACGGCGCTTTCGGCAAATGCGCCGGCGTACATCGATTGCAACCGCGCGCGGGTGGCCAAGGCCTTGCGGTAGTCGCTCTCGCTGACGAACTCGCCCCTGGCGAGCGGCTCGACGATCGCCTTCACGTCCCGGCTTTGCACCTGCGCCAGCAGCTCAGCGAGTTCGATGCAATCACCCTGCTGCGCCAGATAAGCCTGCATGTCGCGCACGAACTCGTGCATCACGATCACGAAGCCGACTTCGTCGCTCGCCGCAGCCACGCCGGGCAGCGGGATCGGAACGAGCTGCGCACCCGCGCTGCGCAGCGTCGAGAGCGCCTGCTCGGCAAGACCTGCAACGTCCCGATCGAGACCATCCCAGAAGTGCGACTGCGGAATTCCAAGACGCAGCTCGGCGAGGCGCGGCACAACAAGCGCACTCGTGTCGCCGCTCAGCACGCCGTCGAGCAGCGCCAGGTCGGCCACGCCGCGCGCCAGCGGTCCCGCCGTGTCGCGTGTCGTCGCGATCGGTGCAAGGCCCGCGCCGCTCACGCGCCCGACCGTCGGCCGAAAGCCGCTCACGCCACACAGCGCGGCCGGCACGCGCACCGAACCGCCGGTGTCGGTGCCGATCGCTGCAGGGATCAGGCGCGCTGCCACCGCGGCACCGGCCCCGCCGCTGCTGCCGCCGGGGATGCGCGTCGGATCCCAGGGATTGCGCACCGCCCCGGTCACCGCATTGTTGTTCGTGATGCCGATCGCGAGTTCGTGCATCCCGAGCTTGCCGCTGATGAGTGCGCCCGCGCCGCGCAGCCGGCGCACGAGTTCGGCGTCGCTGCGGCACCGGCGGCCGTGCAGCGCGCGCGTGCCGTCGCCGCAGGCAAGGCCGAGAGCCTGGATGCTGTCCTTCAGCGCGATCGGAATGCCCAGCAGCGGCCGCCGCTGCCCGCGCGCGCGCCGCGCATCGGCCTCGCGCGCCTGCCGGCGCAGGCCTTCGGCGTCGAACTCGACATAGCAGTTCAGCGTCGCGGCAGCCTCGGTGCGCGCGATCAGCGCGTCGACGAGCGCTGCACTCGTCAGATCGCCCTGCTCCATCGCCGCGAGGAGCCCGAGCACCCCGAGCGTCGCACCATCGGCATAGGGAGCGTTCATGACGCCTCGCGTGCACGCACGCCTTTCCGCCAATCCGTCGAGCCCGGCGCCGCCATCGCGTACCTGCGCCGGTTTCAGTGCGTCGGCCGCGGCATGTCGGCCTCGGTCCAGAGCAAGTGCACCTGGGCGTCGTCCGGAATCGCAAGCATCGTCGCTTCCCAGTCGTTCCACTGCTGCCGCATCGCGGCCAGCCGCTCCGGATGGTGCTTGGCGATGTTCGCGCGCTCGCGCCCGTCCTTCACGACGTCGAACAGGTATTCGTAGCCGTCCACGCGCAGATACTTCCAACGGCCCTCGACGCAGGCCGCCTGCTGCCGGTGCTTCATGCGCCAGAAGAGGCGGCGCGGCGGCGACCAGGCCGGGTCGGCAAGCAAGGGCGAGAGATCCACCCCGTCGAGCGGGTACTTCGGGTCCGCAGCGACGCCCGCTGCGGAGAGCATCGTCGGCATCCAGTCCATCGACAGCATCGGCCAGTCGCTCGTTGCGCCGGCCGCGATCCGTCCCGGCCAGTGCGCGATCTGCGGTACGCGGATTCCGCCTTCGAGCAGGTCCATCTTGCCGCCGATGAAGGGCCAGTTGTTCGAGAAACGCTCGCCGCCGTTGTCGCTGAGGAAGAGGATCAGCGTGTTCTCGCGCTGTGCCGATGGCAGTGCGGCGACGATGCGGCCGATGCCCTCGTCCATGTGATGGATCATGCGCTGGTAGATCTGCACCGAGCCGCCGTCCAGGTGAGCGATGTCGCTGCCGATGCGCGCCGATTCGGCCGCGTCGTCACGCGTCTCCCAGGGCCAGTGCGGTGAGGTGTAGTGCACGCTCAGGAAGAAGGGCTTGTCGCGCTGCCGCGCGACGTACTCCGCCGCGCGTCCGGAGATGAGGTCGGTGAGGTAGCCGTGCTCCTGCACCTCGCGATCGCCCTCCCAGAGGTCGTGCGTGCCGCTGGGACCCAGGTGCGAGAAGTAATCGACCGCGCCGCCGAGCGGGCCGAAGAACTCGGCGTAGCCGCTCTTCAGCGGCCCGTACTGCGGCGGGTGACCAAGATGCCATTTGCCGATCAGCGCGGTGTCGTAACCGGCGGCCTGCAAGAGCGAAGGCAGGGTCGGGTGCTCGGGCGGCAGCCCCAGCGTCGTTGAGCGCCGCCCGAGCGGCTCCTCCGCCGCACCCCGCAACCGGTACTGCCAGCGCCCGGTGATCATCGCGAAGCGCGCCGGCGAACACACCGGCGAGTTCGAGTACGCACGCGTGAAGCGCAGGCCCTCGCGCGCAAGCCGGTCGAGGTTCGGCGAGACCTCGGGGCTGCCGCCATAACAGCCGAGGTCGGCCGACCCGAGGTCATCGGCGACGATGTAGATGAAATTCGGGCGCATCAGGAGTTCCTCCTCGCGGTGTCAACCGTATCCCGGCCTCAGACGCGGCGTCGATCGGCGGCGAGAGCGTAATGCGTCTGCGCAAGCCGGTGCCCGCGCTGTTCAAACGTGCTGCCCGAGGACGCTGTTCCGCGTGCCGGCTCAAGCGCATGCTCAGACAGTCGCGCGCTCGAGTGCCAGCGTGTCGGCGAA
>JAIXKN010000110.1:94095-95699 GCA_026932425.1 Burkholderiales bacterium | reverse complement strand
GATCAGATCGGCGTGGCTTCCGGCGGGTAGAAGGTCATCGAGACCTTGCGCATGTAGGCGCCGGCCGGGCTGTTGGCGATCGCACCGTCGCCGGTGATGCCGAGGAATTTGCCCGTCGAGCGGCCGCTTCGGAAATCGAAGAAGAACACCGACGCCACCGGGATCAGGAACTCGCGGAAGGTGAAGACGTACTGGTCGGTGTCGAACTGGTAGTAGCTCGCAAGATCGACGTCGCCCTGCCCGCGCTGCACGCCGACCAGGCACTGCCACGCGTAGCGCTGCGAGTTCAGATAGGTGTGCTCGTAGGTGTGATTGGGGCTGTAGGTCTGGTGCGTGCGCAGGCCGATCAGGTCGCGCGTCTCGTGCGGCACCATCCCCGTGGCCGCCGCCGGGTCGTCGCCGAGCGTGCCGACGAGGAAATCCTGCGGCACGCGCGGCTCGCCGCCGGCCTCGGCGGCGTCGATGATGCGGCAGCGCACCGCCAGCACGCGCAGGCTGCGGGTGTTGGCGATCAGCGTCAGCGCCTCGGTCGGGCGGGCGGCCTGCGTCATGTCGATGAACCAGGTGTCGGGCGCAACCTCGATCGCCTCGTACCAGTCGCTGCCGCTGCCGACGCGGCTGCCCTCCTCCTGCCACTCGACGCGATCGCCGCTCACCGGGCGCAAGGTCAGCGTGAACCCGGGGAGAACGACGCGCAGCGTACGCCCGACCAGCGCGTCGCTGCGCGGCAGCCGGTTGGTCGCGATGCCCGCGGCGAAGTCGTCGTAGTTCTTCCAGCCCTGCGGCCTCTGCTGCGCCATTCCCTGTGCCATCTCCATTGCCTCCTTGCGGATCCGGGCCCTTCAGGCTGCGCCGAGGATGAAGTCGGCGCAGCGCTCGGCAATCATGATCGTCGGCGCATTCGTGTTCCCGCGCACGATGGTGGGCATCACCGAGGCGTCGCAGACGCGCAGGCGGCCCACGCCGCGCACGCGCAGCTGCGGGTCGACCACCGCGCCATCGTCGCTGCCCATGCGGCAGGTGCACGAAGGGTGGTAGACGGTCTTGGCCGACCTGCGGACATGCTCCTCGAGCACCGAGTCGGACGCGTTCTCGTCGGGCGAGGGTGCGATCTCCTCGCTGATCACGGCCTGCATCGACGGTGCGCGCAGGATGCGCCGCGCGAGCTTGACGCCGCGCACGAGCGTGTCGACGTCGGCCTGCTCGCGCAGGTAGGCGCCGTCGAAGAGGATCGGCGCTGCAGGGTCGGCGCTGCGCAGGCGCACCGTCCCGCGCGAGCGCGGCTGCAGGAAGCAGGGGTTGATCGTGATCCCGTGACCGGGGGGCGGGTCGCGCCCGACGTCGCCGACGAGCGTCGGCAGAACGTGGAACTGCACGTCGGCGCGGCCCGATCCGTCGGTGTCGGCAAAGCCGCCGCACTCGACGACGTTGGAGGTGAGCAGGCCGCTGCGAAAGGCCAGCCACTGCGCGCCATGCGCCAGCGCGCGCAGCCCCTTGTCCTGCCCAGCCAGGCTGATCGGCTCGCGCGCCCGGCCGTAGACAGGCACCTCGAGATGATCCTGGTAGTTCGCGCCGACGCCCGGCAGGTCCTTGACGACGGTGAT
>JAIXKN010000110.1:93251-93800 GCA_026932425.1 Burkholderiales bacterium | reverse complement strand
CGCTGCTCGGGGCCGTTGAAGTCGTGGTTGAAGGGCAGGCCGATTTCCTGCGCACCCTTGATGAAGGCATAGCTCAGCGGGTGCCGCCAGCGCGTGTCGCTCACCGGCAGCAGACCAAGCGTGCCGTGCAGCGACCCGGACAGGCGCTGGTTGCGCTCGCAACGCTTGAAGACCGGAAGCACCTCGCTCCAGCCCCATCCGGTGCAGCCCTGTGCCGCCCAGTCGTCGTAGTCCCGCGCCGTGCCGCGGATGTAGACCATCGCGTTGACCGAGCTGCCGCCACCTAGGGTGCGGCCCTGTGGAACAACCATGCGGCGACCGGCCGCGCTCGCCTGTGCCTCGGTCTCGTACATCCAGGTTCGCTCGGTGCCGATCACGCGCACGAAGGTTGCCGGCATGCGCACGTAGAGCGAATCGTCCTTGGGTCCGGCCTCGAGCAGCAGCACGGTCTTTCCGGCCTGGACGAGCCGCTGCGTGACGACGCATCCCGCCGAGCCGCCACCGACGACGATGTAATCGAAAGTCGCGTCCGCCATCGCTGATCCCCCG
>JAIXKN010000110.1:89428-92884 GCA_026932425.1 Burkholderiales bacterium | reverse complement strand
TTCCAGATGCTGTGCCCCGGATGCGTTGCGCACGCGCTGCCGCAGGCCGCGCGCGCCGCACGCCTCTTCGCGGGATTGCCGCTGTCGGTCGTCGGGCTGCACACCGTCTTCGAGCATCACGAGGCGATGGGCCTGGCGGCGCTGCGCGCCTTCGTCCACGAGTACCGGATCGCTTATCCGGTCGGCGTCGACATGGCCGGCGAAGACGGGAACCCGATCCCGCGCACGATGCAGGCCTACGCGATGCAGGGCACGCCGACGACGATCCTGATCGACGGCCAGGGACGCCTGCGGCTGCAGGTGTTCGGCCAGATCGACGACCTGCAGCTCGGCGCCGAGATCGGTGCGCTGCTCTGCGAACTGCGGTCCGAAGAGCCAGGCGAACCGCCCGACGGCGCCGACCGCTGAATTCCGGACGGCGCGGCGGGGTGGCGCTCGCTGCGGGCACCCCGCGCGCTGCGTCCTCAGCCCACGCGCACCGGCACGAAGATGCGGTTGCCGTCGCGCTCGATCAGCAGCGCGACCGACTTGCCCGACTTGGCGACCAGCTCGCGCACCTGCTCGACGCTGCGCACCGGCTTGCCGTCGACGCCCAGCAGCACGTCACTGGGCTGGACACCGGCAAGCGCGGCCGCACCCTCGGCGCGTTCGACGAGCAGACCGCCTTCGACGCCGGCTTCGCGCTGTTCCTGCGCCTGCAGCGGCCGCAGGGACAGGCCCAGGCGCCCCTTGCCCGCGGCTTCGTCGCTGCGCGCAAGTCTCTTCGCTTTCGCCGACGCATCACCCAGCCGCGCAGTGATCTCCTCGCGCTTGCCGTCGCGCCAGACCTCGAGCGTGACCTTGTCGCCAGGAGCCGACTGCCCGATCAGCGCAGGCAGGTCGCCGGAGGCCACGATCGGGTGTCCGTCGACCTTGCGGATCACGTCCCCGCTCTCGAGGCCGGCCGCGGCCGCCGGGCCATCGGGGTCGACGCTCGAGACGAGTGCACCCTCGGGCTTGTCGAGCTTGAACGAGTCGGCCAGCGCCTGGTTCACTTCCTGGATCGCGACGCCCAGCCGCGCGTGGCTCGCGTGGCCGGTGGCGACGATCTGGTCCTTCACCCGGACCGCGAGGTCGATCGGGATCGCGAACGACAGCCCCTGGTAGCCGCCGGTGCGGCTGTAGATCTGCGAGTTGATGCCGACCACCTCGCCGCGCGCGTTGAAGAGCGGCCCGCCCGAGTTGCCCGGGTTCACCGCGACGTCGGTCTGGATGAAGGGAACAAAGCTGTCGTCGGGCAGCGAGCGGCCCTTGGCGCTGACCACGCCCGCGGTCACGCTGTTCTCGAAGCCGAAGGGCGAGCCGATCGCCAGCACCCATTGGCCGACCTGCAGGTCCTGCGCGCTGCCCAGCGGGACCGTCGGCAGGTTCTTCGCGTCGATCTTCAGCACCGCGACGTCGGTCTTCGGGTCGCTGCCCAGCACCTTGGCCTGGAACTCGCGCCGGTCGGTGAGCTTCACGGTCACGTCCTTGGCACCGTGCACGACGTGCGCGTTGGTCAGGATGACCCCGTCGGGGCTGACGATGAAGCCCGAGCCTTGACCGCGAACCGGAGCCTCGCGCGGCATCTGGAAGGGCATGCCCTCGGGCCCGCCGAAGCGGCGGAAGAACTCGAAGAGCGGGTTGCTCGGGTCCATCCCCGGAGGCATGCGACGAGCGCCGCCTTGCGCCGGCTGCGCGTCGTCCGCGTCGTCGCCGTCGTCGGCCGAGACCTTGCGCATGCCGCTGACGCTGATGTTGACGACGGCCGGACCGTAACGCTGCGCGATCTGGGCGAAGTCCGGGGCGGCGGTCGGTGCCACCGCCGTGCCCACCGTCGAGCCACCGCCATGATCAAGGTTCGCGCCCACCACAGCGGCCGACACCGGCGCCGCCGCACGCGCGTGACCGCCCATCACGAAGGCCGTCGTCCCGCCGCCGATCAGGCCGGCGGTGGCCAGCGCCAGCACGAGCGCCGTCGGCGAATGGCGGCGCATCCACGAACTTGTCGATTGCGTAGTCTTCATCTCTGCTCCTTGCATGTTCGTCCTCGCTCGAGGACACGCATGCAATGTCGGGCAGGAGACTTAGGCCGGTCTTAAGGGCTCTAGGGGCTGCGGTCAGCGCCCGCGGCTTCCCCTGCGTGCAGCGGGAAATCGACCTGCGCGCAGAGTCCGCCGAGCGTGCTCGACGCGCGCAGGACCAGCCGCGCGCCGTGCGCCTGCGCGATCGCATCGACGATCGCCAGACCAAGGCCGCTGCCCTCGACCTCCGAACCGGGAATGCGATAGAAGCGGTCGCGCACGCGCTCGAGTTCGGTCGCGGGGATCCCCGGACCGCTGTCCTGCACGAGCAGCCGGGCGGCGCCGCCCGCTGCCGCTGCGGGCGACAGGGCAAGGCGACGCAGCTCGACGTCGACGCGGCCGCCCTGCGGCGTGTACTTGATCGCGTTGTCGACGAGGTTGCGAACGAGGATCGCAAGCGCCTGCGCATCGCCCTGGACCTCGAGCTCGTCGGCGTGCACGACCCCCAGGTCGATGCCGCGTGCCTGCGCCGCCGCCGCAGCCTCGCCCACGACCTGGCGCACGAGCACTGCCAGCGCAAGCGGCTGCCACGGGCCCGGCCCGCGAGCCCGATCGGGACCCTGGCCGACCACGCGAGCGGAAGCGCCGGCCTGCTGACGCGCGAGCACCAGCAGCTGGTCGACGAGGCGCGAGGCGCGATCGATCCCGCCGACGAGCCGCTCGAGCATCCTGGCCCGGGTGGCCTCGTCGCTCGCGCGCTGCAAGCCCTGCACCTGGAGCCTGAGCGCCGCCAGCGGCGAACGCAGCTCGTGCGCCGCGTCGGCAACGAAGCTCTGCTGCGCCTCGAAGGCAGCGCGCACGCGCCCAAAGAGCAGGTTCAGCTCGTGCACCAGTGGTCGCACCTCGTCGGGCAGGCCGGCCTCGCTGATCTCGCCCAGGTCCTCCGGCTGCCGCTGCGCGAGCTGGCGCTGCGCGCGCGCGACCGGCGCGAGCGACACGCCGACCACCGCCCAGACGAGCAGCATCAGCACCGGCGCCATCAGTGCCACCGGCGCGAGCGTTCGCAGCGCCATCGCCCCGGCCATTCGTCGGCGGACCGCCATGTCCTGCGCGATCTGGATCACGACCACCCCGCCCTGCATCGCGTAGGTGCGGTAGCTGTGCCCGTCGACCCGCTCCTGCGAGAAGCCGAGCACCGCGCGCTGCGGCAGCTGCGGGCCCGCGGTGCGAAAGATGCGCGTGCCGTCGAGCGTCCAGATCTGGACGAGGAAGTCGAAACCCTCGGCGTCGCCGAGTTCGTCGGCCACACCCGGCACGATCGAGAGCGGGAAGCGCGCGCGCAGCGACAGCGCCATCTGCTGCATGTGGTAGTCGAAGATCGCGTCGGCCTCGGCGCGGGCGGCACGGTAGGCGA
>JAIXKN010000110.1:18641-89096 GCA_026932425.1 Burkholderiales bacterium | reverse complement strand
TGGATGTAGACCTCGACCGCGTTGCTGCTGATCTCGTCCTTCCAGCCGTAGAGCTTCTCCTCGAGCTGCGCGCGCGAGAGCACCATGCCCGGGCGCGCCAGCAGCGGCTCGAGCACCGCCCATTCGCGCGCCGAGAGCTGCACCGGCTGGCCGTTGACGCTGGCCTCGCGCGTGGCCGGGTCGATGCTGACGCCCATGTGCTCGTAAACGGGTTCGGCGCGCCCGGCCGCACGCCGCAGCAGCGCGCGGATGCGCGCCAGCAGTTCGTCGAGATCGTAGGGTTTGAGCACATAGTCGTCGGCGCCGGCATCCAGCCCCTCGATGCGCGCTGCGACGCCGTCGCGCGCGGTCGCGATCAGCACCGGCGTGCGCTGCCGGCGCGCGCGCATCGTCCGCAGCACGTCCATGCCGTCGCGCCGCGGCAGCCCCAGGTCCAGCAGGACGAGGTCGTAGTCCTGCGTGCACAGCGCCGTGTCGGCCATTGCGCCGTCGCGCACCCAGTCGACCGCGTAGTGCTCGGCCCGCAGCAGGTCGAGCACCGACTCGCCGATCATCTTGTCGTCCTCGACCAGGAGAATGCGCATGCGTCGGGCCCATCGTGTCCGGGTTCAGAACCGGTTTCGCTCCGTTTGGGTGCCGGCATCGCTCGAAGCTCGCTTCGGCCTCGCTGCGTGGTCGCCGCAACTGCCCCCGGCACCGATCCGCCGGGGCCGCAGCTTCAACACGCGCACGCGGTCGTCACCCGCGCTCACCGAAGAAATCGTTGAGTTCGCGCCCGGGCGTCGCGCCGGCCAGGCCGGCGAAGCGCCCCTCGCGCGCCAGCAGGTGTGCAGCGCGCTGGAAACCGGCCCAGGCCGCGCGCGCGAAGGCCCCGCCGACACTCACGCGGCGCACGCCCAGCGCCGCCAGCTCGGCCATCGTCAGGCCCATCGCATCCGAGCCGACGAGCACGTTCACCGGCTTGGGCGCAACGGCCGCGACAACCGCGGAGATCTGTTCGCGCGTCGTGATGCCCGGCGCATAAAGGCAATCGGCGCCGGCCTCGGCGTAGGCGCAGAGCCGCGCGATCGCGTCCTGCAGGTCCGGCCGGCCGACGATGAAGTTCTCGGCACGCCCGATCAGCAGCACCGGCTCGCCACAGGCGTCGATCGCCGAGCGCGCGGCGCGCAGCCGCGCAACCGCCTCGTCCAATGCGAACAAGGGCGCGTGCGGGTTGCCGCTCGCGTCCTCGATCGAGATCCCGGCCACACCGGTGTCGATCGCCAGGCGCACGTTGCGCGCGACGCCTTCGGCATCGGTCGCGTAGCCGTTCTCGAAGTCGGCGTTGATCGGCAGGTCGGTGGCCTCGACGAGGCCGCGCAGATAGTCGAGCACCGCGGGCAGCGGCATGCGGCCATCGGGCAGACCCTGCGACCAGGCCGAACCCGAACTCGTCGAGGCCAGCGCCTGGAAACCGAGTGCGGCCAACCAGCGCGCGGACCCGCGATCCCAGGGGTTCGGGATCGCGAAGCAGCCCGCTTCGTGCAGCTTCGCAAAACGCAGGCGTCGTTCGCGTATCCGTGCGGCGTCCAGCTTCATGACGGCAGTCCTCCGGGCGCAAGCGTAGCGCGAGCCGAGGCCCCGCGCCGACCCGCGCCGGCCCCCGCCGGTGACGATCGAAATCCGATGGTGCTCTCAGAAACGGTAGCCGACTCCCGCGCTCAGCAGCCAGGCCGATCGCCGCTGCACGAGCGGGCTGCGCGCCGCCGGTCCGAGCATCCGCGTGTAGGCGGGGCCGCCGATGAACACCCAGTCCTCGCCGACTTCGGTCTTCACACTGAGCGCCAGTGTGAGGTCTCGCACACCCAGCTTGGGTTCGTAGACCGGATGGCCGCTGCGGACCGACTGCTCGGGCGTGACGCCGAACCAGGTCTGCATGTAGCGTTCGCCGCCGATCGTCAGCGTTGCGCTCGACGTCAGCTCGACCCGCGGCATCAGCATCCAGTCGTGCTGCAGCTTCAGGTCGACGATGTTTCCGCCGCCGCGCCCGAAGGCATCCAGCGTCCAGTTGCCCCGCACCTGCCACTCGGGCGCGAAACGCCAGCTCCCGCCCACGCGCAGGCGCAGCGTCGCCTTGACGTCGCCCATCCCGGCCAGCGCGGGGTTGCGGCTCTCGTCACGGCCCCGGTCCACGCGCAATCCGAGGCTGAGGTCGTGGTCGTCGCTCTTCGTCAGGTCGACGCCCAGGCCGCGCAGTTCGGCGTCCTCTCGGCGGGCCGCAAAGCCCGCTCCGCTGCTGGCGGTGATGCGTCCATAACGCACGAACAGGCCCGGACGCACCGAGTACCCGGACTCGCGCGCCCCCAGGTAGTCCGGGCTGTGGCGGCCGACGAGCGTGACGGCGCCGCTCCACTGCGCCGCTCCCGCCGGCGAAAGCAGCGCGAACAGGCCCAGGATCGGAAGACAGCGACGCACGGCGAGCAGGCTCATACGAGGGCACCGATAGAATTGGCGGATGCGATTGTCCACGGCCCGGATGACCCCGTTGCACCGCTGGCGGGTTTCCACGCGCCGGCAGACCACCCGCGATCGAATTCCGCACGGAATCCGCTGAGCGCGCCGCGTCCGGCGGGCCGCTGCAGGCCCCGCCCCACGCACTCCAGAGACTTCCCCGCGCAGCGGCACGCGCTGCCTCATGGCCATGAGCGAACCGACTTCCAAAGCCTCCACCGCCGCGACGACGACGGACTACCGCGCCACGCTCAACCTGCCCGACACGCCGTTCCCGATGCGCGGCGACCTGCCCAAGCGTGAACCCGGCTGGGTCAGGAGCTGGAACGAGCAAGGCCTCTACAAGCGCCTGCGCGACGCGCGCCGCGGCGCCCCGCTCTTCGTGCTGCACGACGGCCCGCCCTATGCCAACGGGCAGATCCACATGGGGCACGCGGTCAACAAGGTCCTCAAGGACATGATCATCAAGGCGCGCCAGCTCGCGGGCTTCGACGCGCACTACATCCCGGGCTGGGATTGCCACGGGCTGCCGATCGAGAACGCGATCGAGAAGAAGTACGGCCGCGGCCTCTCTCGCGACGAGATGCAGGGCAAGAGCCGCGCCTACGCCAGGGAGCAGATCGCGCTGCAGATGGCGGACTTCCAGCGCCTGGGCGTGCTCGGCGACTGGGAGCACCGCTACGCGACGATGGACCCGGGCAACGAGGCCGGCGAGATCCGCGCCTTCAAGCGCGTGATCGAGCGCGGCTTCGTCTACCGCGGCCTCAAGCCCGTCTACTGGTGCTTCGACTGCGGCAGTTCGCTCGCCGAATTCGAGATCGAGTACAACGACCGCAAGAGCCGCACGGTGGACGTCGGCTTCCTCGCTGCCGATCCGGGCAAGCTCTTCGCCGTCTTCGGCATCGCGCCGATCGACAAGCCCGTCTATGCGGTGATCTGGACGACGACGTCCTGGACCATCCCGTCCAACCAGGCGCTGAACCTCAACCCCGAGCTCGAGTACGCGCTCGTCGACACCGAGCGCGGGCTGCTGATCCTGGCGGCCTCGCTGGTCGAGAAGTGCCTCTCGCGCTATGGCCTGCAGGGCCGGGTCGTCGCCACCACCCGCGGCGAGAAGCTCGGCGGCCTCGAGTTCCACCACCCGCTCTCGCACGTGCACCCGGGCTACGCGCGCCTGAGCCCTGTCTACCTGGCCGACTACGCCACCGCCGAGGACGGCACCGGCATCGTGCACTCCTCGCCCGCCTACGGCATCGAGGACTTCAACTCCTGCGTGCAGCACGGGCTCGCGCTCGCCGACATCCTCAACCCGGTGGGCGGCAACGGCGCCTACGCGGCGGACTTCCCGCTCTTCGGCGGCATGGACATCTGGAAGGCCGTGCCCAAGGTGATCCAGACGCTGGCCGACGCCGATCGGCTCTTCGCCAGCGAAGAGATCACGCACAGCTACCCCCACTGCTGGCGTCACAAGAGCGCGGTGATCTACCGCGCCGCCTCGCAGTGGTTCATTCGCATGGACGAGGGCGAAGGCGTCTTCACCAAGGACAAGGCGAAGAAGACGCTGCGCCAGCTCGCGCTCGACGCCATCGAGCAGACGAGCTTCTACCCCGAGAACGGCAAGGCGCGGCTGCGCGACATGATCGCCAACCGCCCCGACTGGTGCATCAGCCGCCAGCGCAGCTGGGGCGTGCCGCTGCCCTTCTTCCTGCACAAGGACAGCGGCGAGCTGCATCCGCGCACGATGGAGATCCTCGACCAGGCGGCGGACATCGTCCAGCAGGACGGCATCGAGGCCTGGAGCCGCGTGACCGCGGCCGACATCCTCGGCCCCGAGGATGCCGAGCACTACACGAAGAGCAGCGACATCCTCGAGGTCTGGTTCGACTCGGGCAGCACCTTCTGGCACGTGCTGCGCGGCAGCCATCAGGGCGACGCGGCCCAGCCCAGCCATCACGCAGAGGGCCCCGAGGCCGACCTCTATCTCGAGGGGCACGACCAGCACCGCGGCTGGTTCCACAGCTCGCTGCTGGTGGCCTGCGCGCTCTACGACCGCGCGCCCTTCCGCGGGCTGCTGACGCACGGCTTCACCGTCGACGCGCAGGGCCGCAAGATGAGCAAGAGCCTGGGCAACGGCATCGAGCCGCAGATCGTGATGCAGAAGCTCGGCGCCGAGATCATCCGCCTGTGGGTCGCCGCCAGCGACTATTCGGGAGACATCGCCGGCGACGACAAGATCCTCGCGCGCGTCGTCGACGGCTACCGCCGCATCCGCAACACGCTGCGCTTCCTGCTCGCGAACACCTCGGACTTCGACCCGCAGCGCGACGCCGTCGCGCCGCAGCAGATGCTCGAGATCGACCGCTTTGCCCTTTCCCGCGCCGCCGAGTTCCAGGCCGAGATCCTCGCGCACTACGAGCGCTACGAGTTCCACCCGGTGGTGGCCAAGCTGCAGGTCTATTGCAGCGAGGACCTCGGCGCGTTCTACCTCGACGTGCTCAAGGACCGGCTCTACACCACTGCGGCGGGAAGCCACGCGCGGCGCAGTGCACAGACGGCGCTGTGGACGATCACGCAGGCGATGCTGCGCTGGATGGCGCCGTTCCTGAGCTTCACGGCCGAGGAAGCCTGGAAGGTTCTCTACCCGGATGCAGTCTCGATCTTCACCGAGACCTTCCTCGACCTCGGCACCCCCGATGCGGCGCTGCTTACGCGCTGGGCGCGGGTGCAGGAGATCCGCGAGGCGGTGAACAAGGCGATCGAGGACGTGCGCACGCAAGGCGGCGTCGGCTCATCGCTGCAGGCCAATGTCCGCATCGGCGCGGCCGGTGAGGATCTTGCGCTGCTGCGCTCGCTCGGCGAGGACCTCCGGTTCGTGCTCATCACCTCGGTCGCCGAAGTGGTCGAAGCGCCCGAGCTCTCGGTCACGGTGACGCCGAGCGGGGCCAGGAAGTGCGAGCGCTGCTGGCACTGGCGCGACGATGTCGGCCACGACCCCGCGCACCCGGGGCTCTGCGGCCGCTGCACGAGCAACCTCTACGGAAGCGGCGAGACGCGGAGCATCGCCTGATGGCACGCCCGCGCCGGGCCGTCGCGGCGGGTCGTGGCGGCGGCGGCCCGAGCCTTGGCCTGTGGCTCGCGCTGGCCGCCCTTGTCGTCGTCGCCGATCAGCTGACGAAGACGCTGATCACCTACAGCTTCCAGCTCGGCGACGCGCGCCCGGTGACGAGCTGGTTCGCGCTCGTGCGCGCGCACAACAGCGGCGCCGCGTTCTCGTTCCTGGCCGGCGCCTCGGGCTGGCAGCGCTGGTTCTTCGCCGGTCTGGGCCTCGCGGCCTCGGGCTTCATCGTCTGGATGATCCGCAGCCATCCGACGCAGAAGCTCTTCTGCTTCGCGGTCAGCATGATCATGGGCGGGGCGCTGGGCAACGTGATCGACCGCCTGCTGCACGGCCACGTGATCGACTTCCTGCAGGTGCGTTTCGATTTCCTTTCACCGATTTTCCGCGGCGGCTACTTCCCCGCCTTCAATCTCGCCGACAGCGCGATCACGCTGGGCGCAGCCTGCCTGATCCTCGACGAGATCCTGCGCGTGCGGCGCGCCGCCTGATTACGCGCGGGCCGACGTTGCGTCGGCGCTTCAGCGCCGACGCAACACGTGGATGAACTCGCTGCCCTCGGTCGTCTGCTCGAGCAGCTCGTGGCCGGTCTGGCGGGCGAAGGCCTGGAAGTCGCGCATCGAGCCCGGGTCGGTCGAGACGACGCGCAGCACCTCGCCGGCCTGCATCTCGCCGAGCGTCTTCTTGGTCTTGAGGATGGGCAGCGGGCAATTCAGCCCGCGGGTGTCGAGTTCCCTGTCGGCGGTGGTGGTCATGGCTTCCCTGTCTGTGCTTCGGTCCATTGAATGCGGCCAGCTCACGCTCAGTCTGGCTTGCGCGCCCACTCGATGAACCGCGGCTCGTGCCCGCGCGAACGCAGCCAGTCCGCGAGCGCGAACCCGGTGCCTGCGCGCCAGCAGCGCACGGTTTCGGGCGTGTAGAGCTTGTACTCGGCGAGCTCGGGCGACAGCCGGACCTCGCCCCGCGCCTGCGCGTGATAGGCGACGATGAGCTGGTTCATGCGCTGGAAATCGTAGACGCCGATCAGCGCCAGCGCATCGATCTGCAGCGAAGTCTCCTCGAGGACCTCGCGGCGGATGCCCTCTTCGGGCGTCTCGCCGGCCTCCATGAAGCCGGTGATGAGCCCGAACATCCGGTTCGTCCACAGCGCGTTGCGCGCGAGCAGAATCTGGCCGCCGCGGTCGGTGCACTCGATCACCGCGGCCAGCACCGGCACCGGATTGTTCCAGTGCGTCCATCCGCACTCGGGGCAGCGCAGGCGTTCCTTGTCGCCGCTGTCCTCGGCGGCGACGATCATCCGCAGCGGCGTCGCGCAGTTCGGACAGTAGCGGTAGGCGTGGTCCATGGCTTGCGATGATCGCTCAGGCCGGCCACTCAGGCCGGGAAGACACCGGTGGAGAGATAGCGATCGCCGCGGTCGCAGGCGACGAAGACGATGGTCGCGCCCTGCACCTGCTGCGCCACCTGCAGCGCGGCCCAGCAGGCGCCGCCGGTCGAGATGCCGGCAAAGAGCCCCTCCTCGCGCGCCAGCCGTCGCGCGGTCTCCTCGGCGTCGGGCTGGCTCACGTTCACCGTCTCGTCGAGCAGGCCCGGGTCGTGGATCTTCGGCAGGTAGGCTTCGGGCCACTTGCGGATGCCGGGAATGCGCGCGCCGTCGGCCGGCTGCGCGCCGACGATGCGTACCGCGGCGTTGCGCGCCTTGAGCGCGCGCGCGACCCCGTTGACCGTCCCGGTGGTACCCATCGCGCTGACGAAGTGCGTGACGCGGCCGCCGGTCTGCTCCCAGATCTCCGGGCCGGTCGTCTCCTCGTGGACCAGGGGGTTGTCGGCATTGGCGAACTGGTCGAGCACGCGGCCCTTGCCTTCACGCTGCATCTGCTCGGCAAGGTCGCGGGCGTACTCCATGCCGCCAGAGCGCGGCGTCAGCACGAGTTCGGCGCCGAAGGCCTTCATCGTCTGCGCACGCTCGACCGAGAGGTCTTCGGGCATCACGAGCACCATGCGGTAGCCGCGGATCGCCGCCGCCATCGCCAGCGCGATGCCGGTGTTGCCGCTGGTGGCCTCGATCAGCGTGTCGCCGGGACGGATCTCGCCGCGCGCCTCGGCGCCACGGATCATCCGGATCGCCGGGCGGTCCTTCACCGAACCGGCCGGGTTGTTCCCTTCGAGCTTGGCCAGCAGCACGTTGCCGCGCTCCTGGGCTTCGGGCCCGGGCAGGCGCTGCAGACGCACGAGCGGCGTGCCGCCGATGGTCTGCTCGAGCGTGAGGTACTCGAAAGTGGAAGAAGTCATGGCGCAGGGCGACGCATCGTGCGCGCATTGTCGCTGCCGCGCACGAAGCGGCATCGGACAAAAACCCACATGACATAATTCTCCGCTTCATGCGTGCCGTCGGCAGCACCCACGAAGCCCGGGTGGCGAAATCGGTAGACGCAGGGGACTCAAAATCCCCCGCCGCAAGGCGTGCCGGTTCGAGTCCGGCCCCGGGCACCAGCAGTTCATAACCCGCGTGGGTTCCCCATCCCCCCATCCCGATGCCGCCGATTCCACCGATCACCAAGGCGCTGATGCTGATCTGCACGGCGCTGTTCGCCGTTTCGCTGTTCGTGCCGCTGGCCGCGTGGTTCGCGCTCTGGCCGCTCGAATCGGGGCGCTTCATGCCCTGGCAGGTGCTGAGCTACGCCTTCCTGCACGGCGACCTGACGCACCTGTTCTTCAACATGTTCGGCCTGTGGATGTTCGGCTCCGAGCTCGAGCGGCTCTGGGGCCAGCGCCGTTACATCAACTTCCTGCTTGCCGGGGCACTGGCGGCTGCCGCCTCGCAGATCGTCTTCACGATGATCACGCAGACGATGGCCCCGACCGTCGGCGCCTCCGGGGCGCTCTACGCGCTGCTGCTGGCCTTCGGCATGCTGTTCCCGAACCGGACGATCATGCCGCTGTTCCCGCCGATCCCGATGAAGGCCAAGACCTTCGTCGTGATCTTCGGCGGGCTGGAGCTGCTGCTCGGGCTCTCCGGTTCGAGCGGCGTCGCGCACTTTGCGCACCTGGGCGGCATGCTGGGCGGCTGGCTCATGATCCGCTACTGGCGGGGGCAGGCGCCGTTTGCACGCCGGCGCCGCTGAAGGGCTTCACCGACTCATCGATCCGTGACGGCCGCAGACCGTCGGCCACCGACGGGTAGCGCAACCGCAAGCCGAGTTCCCGTCGCAAGCGCGCGTTGTCGATGCGCCGCGACTCGCTCATGAAGCTCAGCTGCAGCGGCGAGAGCTGCTGCACGGCCTGCTCGCGCGTGATGCGCGGTGGTCGAGGGCAGCCGAGCAGATCGGCGGCGAGGTCGAAATACTCGCCCATGCGCAACTCGCTCTCGTCGGCGACGTTGAGCGCGCGCTGCGGCAGCGCGTGCCACAGCGCCGCGACGCAGGCGCACGCCAGGTCGTCGGCGTGGATGTGCGCGGTGTAGACGTCGTCCTCCCGTCGCAGCACCGGCGTCCCGGATCGCAGCCGGCGCCGCGGATCGCCGCCGGGGCGGTCGAGCGCATAGATCCCCGGCACGCGCAGCAGGCTCACGCGCATCCCGAGGCAGCGGCCGTAATGGCGCAGCACGGCCTCGGCATCGGCGCGGCGGCGCGCGCGCTCCGTGGCGGGCGCCAGAGGCCGCGTCTCGACCACGCGCTCGCCCCGGCAATCGCCGTAGACGCCGGTGGTGCCGACGTAGACCAGCGTACCCACGCCGCCGCGCCGGGCGAGCGCATGGACGAGGTTTCGCGTGCGCCGGTCGCTCTGTCCCTCGGGCGCGGGCGGCGCCAGATGAAGGACGGCGTCGGCAAGCCCTCCCAGGCGGTCGAGTGTGGCCGCATCGTCGAGGTCGCCGAGCAGGGGCAGCGCGCCGGCCGCGCGCAGCTCCGGGACGCGCCGCGGCGTCGACGTCAGCGCGAGGACCCGCCAGCGCGGCTGCAGCAGGCGCAGCACGCGCAGGCCGATGTCGCCGCAGCCGATGATCAGCAGACGCGGGCGGCGGAAGCTTCGGATGGGGACGGTCATCGCCGACTCGTGGGTGCCCGATGGCCGGGTGCGCGGTGGGTGCAAGCGCAGGCCCGGCGCGTGCGCCGGGCACAATCGCAGGCCGAGTCTAGCCAGCGCCGCAGCGCTTCGCTGCAGCCCCCCAACGTGAGCCACCAAGTCACCCTCAAGCCCGCAGGGCGCAGCTTCACCGTCGAAGACGACGAACCGATCCTCGCGGCGGCGATCCGCCAGGGCATCGGCATGCCCTACGGTTGCCGCGACGGCGCCTGCGGTTCCTGCAAGAGCCGGCTGCTCGAAGGCGAGGTCGTGCATGGCCCGCATCAGCAGAAGGCGCTGCCCGAGACGGAGAAGGAGGCCGGGCTCATCCTGACCTGCTGCGCCCGCGCGCTGACCGACTGCGTCGTCGAGGCGAAGATGGTTCCCGGTGCCGGCGAGCACCCGGTGCAGAAGATGCCCACGCGCGTGCTCGGCGTCGAGCGTCCGAGCAGCGACGTCGCGATCCTGCGCCTGCAGCTGCCGGCCAACCACGGCTTCCAGTTCTTCGCCGGCCAGTACATCGAGTTCATCCTGAAGGACGGCGCGCGGCGCAGCTACAGCATGGCCACCGCGCCCTCGCGCCTGGGCAACCCGCCGGCCATCGAGCTGCACGTCCGCCACATGCCCGGCGGGCTCTTCACCGACCAGGTCTTCACGACGCTGAAGGAACGCGACATCCTGCGCGCCGAGGGCCCGTTCGGCAGCTTCTTCCTGCGCGAGGACAGCAGCAAGCCGGTGATCCTGCTGGCCAGCGGCACGGGCTTTGCGCCGGTGCAGGCGATGATCCAGCACATGCACGACAAGGGCATCGCGCGGCCGACGACGCTCTACTGGGGCTGCCGGCGGCGCGCGGACCTCTACCGCCACGACTGGTGCGAAGAGCAGGCGGCCGCCCTGCCCTGGCTGCGCTACGTGCCGGTGCTCTCGGAGACAGGGCCCGAGGACGGCTGGAGCGGGCGCAGCGGCTTCGTGCACGAGGCGGTGATGGCCGATTTCCCCGACCTCGCCGGCCACCAGGTCTACGCCTGCGGTACGCCGCCCATGGTGCAGGCCGCCGAGCGCGACTTCGTCGAACGCTGCGGCCTGCCGCCGGAGGAGTTCTACGCCGACGCCTTCACCTCCGAGGCCGACAAGCACGGCGCGATCGCGCGCTGATCGCGCGGAGCTTGCGCGTCGATCGGACGCCGAAATCCGCCGAAGCGGCGGTCACCCTAGAACTTCGGCGTCGCGATGTCGTCGTTCGTCTTCGGGGTGCAGCGCATGCGAAGGCGCCCCATCAATTCACCCCTGCCGTCGAGCATCTCGCCTTCGAGTTCGGCCGTCTGGCGGTCGACGGAAAGGCGCACGGTGTGCAGTTGCTGCAGCGTCGGTGACCAGACCAGGATCTCGCTGCGCAGCCAGTCGTGGAAGACGACGCCGCCCGGAGCCGGCGCCTTGGCGACCATCGAGTACAGCGCGGGGCTTGCGTCGTAGCGCATGCGTTCGCCCACCGGCAGCACGTTCGATCGCTGGATGAGCGCCGTCATGTTGTTGTCGCGCAGCGCCAGGTCCACGTGGGCGGCCCGGCTCTTGCCCTGCACGAGGACGTCGCCGCGACACAGCAGGTAGAGGTGGAACTCTTGCGCCTGCGCACGGCCCGCACCCACGCCGGCGACCACGACCGCCGCCGCCAGCAGCGCCGGCGTCCAGCCGCGGCGGCGGCTCGGCACGGCGCTCACCTGCCCTTGATCTGCTTGGAGGCCGGAGTCTGCCCGCCCTGCACGCCCAGGCGCCCGCCGGTCCCCAAGCCGCCCTTGACGGTCTGCGCCTTGTAGTTGCGCAGCGACTTCACCATCTGGTTGTAGGAGTCGGCGAACGCCGCCACGATGACCTTGCCCTGCGGCGTGCTGGAATAGCCGCCGCCGGCCGCCCCCAGGCCCGCCCAGGCGGCGCCGAAGACGCCGAAGTCGAAGTTCTTGGCCGTCCCCTCGGAGGCGGAGATCTGCACGCTGGAGCGGTTGTCGATGAGCAGCAAGGTCGTTGAGGCCTCGTTCTGCGAGACGCTGCCGGCCACCGCGCCGACGATGCCCGGCAGGAAGCTGCCGAGACGTCCCCCGCCGGTCTTGCCCGAGAACTGGATCTCCGGGCTCAGCGTGTAGTCGGCAGCCACCAGCTGGCCTTTGCCGAAGTTGCTGCCCGCACGCGTCTCGTCGCTGCGCGCGAGTTCGCGCTCCTGCGTGATGTTGCGCATCGCCGCGCCGCGCTCGACGATGACGAAGCAGTTGCTCTGCTGAATCATCAGGCGCAGCACCGGGACCGTCGAACCCAGTCTGTGGTTGCGCAGCTCGTAGTACCAGGGCGCGTTCTGGTTCTCCACCACGGCGATCGTGCCCAGCGTCTCGCCGCACTTCTCGAGTTGCGTGTTCTCGTTGGCTGCCGCGCCGCCCGACGCGGAGCCCGAGACGACGCCCTTGTCGCCGCCCATCGTCGGTGCCGTGGCCAGGCAACCTCCGAGCAGCACCGTGGCGGCGCTTGCCGCGATGCCCAGTGTGATGCGAGATGCAGCGAAGGCGTTCATCGGATCTCCTCGGTTGGCAGGGGTTGGAAACGGCTTGGCAGCATAGCAGCCCTCACTCGCCGAGGTAGGCCGCGCGCACCTTCGGGTCGGCGAGCAGCGCCTTGGCGTCGCCGTCCATCGTCACTTCGCCCGAGTCCATGACGTAGCCGCGGTCGGCGAGACCCAGCGCGCGGCTGGCGTTCTGCTCGACGAGCAGGATCGTCGTGCCGCGCTGGTGGATGTCGGCCACGACCTCGAAGATCTTGTCGACCATGATGGGCGACAGGCCCATGCTCGGCTCGTCCATCAGCAGCAGCTTGGGGCGCGCCATCAGCGCACGGCCCATCGCCAGCATCTGCTGCTCGCCGCCGCTCATGGTGCCGGCGAGCTGGTGGCGGCGCTCCTTCAGGCGCGGGAAGATCTCGAAGACGCGTTCGACGTCGGCGTCGACCTCGCGATCGCGGCGAACGAAGGCGCCCATCAGCAGGTTCTCGAGGATCGACATGCGGGTGAAGGTGCCCCTGCCCTCGGGCACCATCACGAGGCCCTGCTTGACGAGGTCCCACGGGCCCTGGCCCTTGATGCTTCGCCCCAGGTACTCGATGTCGCCGGCGGCCACCGGCTGCGTTCCGGTCAGCGCCTTGAGCGTCGTGGTCTTGCCCGCGCCGTTGGCGCCGATGAGGCTCAGCAGCTCGCCCTCGTGCACTTCGAAGTCGATGCCCTTGACGGCCTGGATGCCGCCGTAGGCGACCTTCAGGCCCTTGACGCGCAGCAGGGTGGCGGCCATCAGTGTTCCCCCGGGCCGAGGTAGGCCTCGATCACCTTCTCGTTCTTCTGCACCTGCACGGGCGTGCCTTCGGCGATCTGCTGTCCGTAGTCCAGCACGGTGACGCGGTCGCACAGGCCCATCACGAGCTTGACGTCGTGCTCGATGAGCAGGATGGTGCGGTTGTCGCGGCGGATGCGGTCGATGAGCTCGCGCAGCACGACCTTCTCGGTGGCGTTCATGCCCGCGGCCGGTTCGTCAAGGGCAATGAGCTGCGGGTCGGTGGCCAGCGCCCGCGCGATCTCCAGGCGCCGCTGGTCGCCGTAGGACAGGGTGCGCGCCTTGTACTCGGCGTAGCGGCCGATGCCCACGTACTCCAGCAGTTCCTGCGCGCGTGCGGCGATGGCCGCCTCCTCGGCCTTGAAGCCGGGGCTCCTGAACACCGCGCCGAAGAGGCCCGAGTGCGTGCGCACGTGGCGGCCGACCATGACGTTCTCGAGCGCCGTCATCTCGGGGAAGAGGCGGATGTTCTGGAAGGTGCGCGCGATGCCCGCCTTGGCGACCTCGTGCACGGCGCTGGGCTTGTAGGGCTTGCCGCCGAGCGCGAAGCTGCCGCCGTCGGGGGTGTAGAGGCCGGTAATGACGTTGAAGAAGGTCGTCTTGCCCGCGCCGTTGGGTCCGATGAGGCCGTAGACCTCGCCCCGGCGGATGCGGATGCCGACATCCGAGAGCGCCTGCAGGCCGCCGAAGCGCTTGCTGACGCCTTGCACGTCGAGAACGATTTCGCTCATCTTCGCCCCCCCGCCTCAGACCGGTGAGGGCGCGGCCTTGCCGTGCTCCGGCGAAGGCCACAGCCCGCGCGGCCGCATCAGCATGATGACGATCATCGCCAGCGCGATCAGCAGCTGGCGCAGGATGGCCGCGTCGATGCGCCCGCCGGTCATGTTCTGCACGTCGCCGGCCACGTAGCGCAGCACCTCGGGCAGCGCGGCGAGCATGACGGCGCCAAGGATCACGCCGGGGATGTGGCCCAGGCCGCCGAGCACGACCATGGCCACGATCATGATGCTCTCCATCAGCGTGAACGACTCGGGCGAGACGAAGCCCTGGAAGGAGGCGAACATCGCACCCGACACGCCGCCGAAGGTGGCCCCCATGCCGAAGGCCAGCAGCTTCATGTTGCGGGTGTTGATGCCCATGGCCTTGGCGGCGATCTCGTCCTCGCGGATCGCCATCCAGGCGCGGCCGATGCGGCTCGTTTCCAGGCGGTGGCAGATGACGACGCTCAGCACCACCAGGAGGAGGAAGAGGTAGTAGTACAGCGTCACCGAGGGGATGCGGAAGTCGCCGATCTCGATGGCCTTGCCGAAGCTGAAGCCGACGATGTTCATCGGGTCGATGCGGTCCAGCCCGCGCGGTCCGTTGGTGATGTTGTAGGGGTACTCGAGGTTGTTGAGGAAGACGCGGATGATCTCGCCGAAGCCCAGGGTGACGATGGCCAGGTAGTCGCCGCGCAGCTTGAGCACGGGGATGCCCAGCAGCACGCCGACGATGCCGGCGAGGAACGCCGCCAGCGGCACGACGACCCAGATCGGCGTGTGCAGGCCATCCGGGAAGAGCTGGGTGAACCACTCGAAGTTCTCGGCCAGGTGGGGGCTGGCCATCAGCGCGTACATGTAGGCACCGACGGCGTAGAAGGCGACGTAACCCAGGTCCAGCAGCCCGGCGTAGCCGACGACGACGTTCAGGCCCAGGGCCAGCAGCACGTACAGCATCGCCAGCGAGAGGATGCGCACCCAGCCCTGGCCGAACTGCTGCGCAAAGAGCGGCAGCGCGATGAGCGCCAGCGCGCACAGCAGGAAGACGATCAGCTTGTTCTTCATCGCGTCGCCTCCGCTCTCAGGCCCGGTCGGCCACGCGCTCGCCCAGCAGGCCCGAGGGCCGCAGCGTGAGCACGAGGATGAGCGCGGTGAAGGCGAAGATGTCGACGTAGTTGCTGCCGAGCACTCCGCCGGTGAGGTCGCCGAGGTAGCCCGCGCCGATGGCCTCGATGAGCCCGAGCATGACGCCGCCGACGACCGCGCCGGCCAGGTTGCCGATGCCGCCGAGCACGGCCGCGGTGAAGGCCTTGAGGCCGGGCAGGAAGCCCATCGTGTGCTGCACGGTGCCGTAGTTGGCGGCCCACATGACGCCGGCCACGGCCGCCAGCGCCGCGCCGATGATGAAGGTCGCCGAGATCACCCAGTCGGGCTTGACGCCCATGAGCGAGGCCACGCGCGGGTTCTCGGCGGTGGCGCGCATCGCGCGCCCGAGCCGGGTGCGGTTGACGATCCACATCAGCGCGGTGAGCGTGATCACCGTCAGCCCGAGGATCAGGCACTGCGTGATCGTGATCACCGGGCCGCCCAGGTCGATCGGCGTGGCCGACAGCAGCGGCGGGAAGGGCTTGGGGTTGGGCTTCCAGATGATCATCGCCAGCGTCTGCAGCAGCAGGCTCATGCCCATGGCGGTGATCAGCGGCGCCAGCCGCGGCGCGTTGCGCAGCGGCCGGTAGGCCAGCTTCTCGACGGTGAAGTTCAGCGCCGCACAGGCCACGATGGCCAGCAGCAGCCCCACGATCAGCAGCAGCCAGGCCGGCCAGCCCGAATCGGCCATCGCGGTGACGAAGGTCCAGCACGTGAGCGCGCCGAACATCAGCACTTCGCCGTGCGCGAAGTTGATCAGGTTGATGATGCCGTAGACCATCGTGTAGCCCAGTGCCACCAGCGCATACATGCTGCCGAGCACGAGGCCGTTGATGATCTGCTGGATGAAGATCTCCATCAGGATCGTCCCCGTCGGTGACCACGCGGGGCGGGGCCATCGTTCATTCACGAACAACCCGGCCCGCAAGCGCCCTGCGCAGCGACGCGCCGGAGCCCGCGGCCGGGTTCAAGGGGGCGGATTCTAGGAGTGCGCCTGCGCGCCCGAGGGACGGGATTTCCCTTCCGCCCCTCGGTTCGAGTGGGTCGCCGAAGGCGCGCAGCGACGGGCCGCAACCGCGATCAGTCGGACTTGCCGGCGGCCCGGTCGAGCGCACGCAGCTCGTCCAGGCGCTCGGCGATGCGAAGCTCGAGCCCGCGCCGCACCGGTTCGTAGAAGCGCCGTACCGGCACGCCGTCGGGCAGGTAGTCCTCGCCGGCGGCGTAGCCGCCTTCCTCGTCGTGCGCGTAGCGGTAGCCCTGCCCGTGACCGAGCTCGCGCGCCAGGCGCGTCGGCGCGTTGCGCAGCCGTGCGGGCACCGGGCGCGTGCCGTCGTTGCGAACCGCTTCGCGCGCTGCGCCCCAGGCCTTGTAGACCGCGTTCGATTTCGGTGCCACGGCGAGGAAGACGACCGCCTCGGCCAGCGCCAGCTCGCCTTCGGGCGAACCCAGGCGCTCGTAGACCTCGGCCGCGTCCAGCGCCAGGCGCAGCGCACGCGGGTCTGCCAGGCCGATGTCCTCGCTGGCCATGCGCACGATGCGGCGCGCGAGGTAGCGCGCGTCGGCACCGCCATCGAGCATGCGCGCAAGCCAGTAGAGCGCGGCATCGGGGTCGGATCCGCGCACCGCCTTGTGCAGCGCCGAGATCGTGTCGTAGAAGGCGTCGCCGCCCTTGTCGAAGCGCCGCAGCCGCCCGCCGAGCGTGCGCTCGAGCATCGCTTCGTCGAGCGCCTGCGCCCCGCTGCCGGCAAGCTCTACCAGGCTCTCGTAGGCGTTGAGCAGCCGCCGCGCGTCGCCGTCGGCGTGTGCCACGAGCAGGTCGCGCGCCGCCGACGTCAGCGCAGGGGCCTCGAGCACCGCCTGAGCGCGGGCGAGCAATCGGCCCAGGTCCTCGTCCGCCAGCGGCTCCAGCACATGCACGGTCGCGCGCGAGAGCAGCGCCGAGTTGACCTCGAAGGCCGGGTTCTCGGTGGTCGCGCCGATGAAGGTGAAGAGACCCGATTCGACGTGCGGCAGGAAGGCATCCTGCTGCGCCTTGTTGAAGCGGTGCACCTCGTCGACGAAGACGATGGTGCGCCGGCCCCGCTGCGCCTCGCGCTGCGCCGCATCGACCGCCTCGCGGATGTCCTTGACGCCGGCCAGCACCGCCGAGAGCACGATGAACTGCGCGTCCATCGCCCTTGCCAGCAGCCGCGCGAGCGTCGTCTTCCCGACCCCAGGCGGTCCCCAGAGGATCATCGAGTGCACACGGCCGCTCTCGATCGCGACGCGCAGCGGCCGCCCGGGACCCAGAAGTTGCGGCTGACCGATGACCTCGTCCAGGCTCGCCGGCCGCATCCGCTCGGCCAGCGGGGCAGCGGGCATGAGCGCGCCGGCCAAGGCCGATGGCGCGGACTCACCGGGAAAAAGGGGTTCCTGGGCAGCGGTCATCGGTCCGATTCTCACCGCGCCGCCGCATCTTCCCGTCCTCCCCGCCGCGTTCCCCACGAAACGGGCAGCAGGTGCAGCGACGATCACTGCTCGATCACATCGGTACCGGGTGGCGGCACGAAGCGGAAGGACTCAGGCGCAATCGCCACGTTCGGCACGAGACCCGAGAAATCGAGTCGCGAGCGCTGGCCGAAGCCGTCGACGATCTCGAGAGCCGCCAGCAAATCGCCCTTGAAACCGACGCGCAGGCTGCGAATCCCGGTATCGGCACTGCGCGGCGTCGCGAGCAACCAGTCGAGCCCATCCTTCGCGCCCTGGTCCTGCAGGACGAAATCGTGCTCGAGGTCGCCCCCGGCCAGCAGCGCCGCCGGCGTGGCACCCAACGCCTGCGCCAGCTTGCGCGAGCTGGCCTGGTTGAGCTCGACGTCGTAGATCCAGACCTTGCTGCCGTCGGCAACGATGCTCTGCTCGAAAGGCTGGCGATAGATGAAGCGGAAGCGGTTCGGCCGCAGGAACTCGAAGCTGCCCCGGCTGACCTTCGTCCGCACGCCATCGGCAGCAGTCACCGTCTGCGTAAACTCGGCGCGCGCGCTCTTGACGTCCCGCGCGAACGCGCGCAAGGCATCGAGCGCGTCGGCGCGCGCGGCAAGGCTCGTCAGCAGCGCGAGCAGGACGGTCAGGACGAAGCGGGTCATTCCTCGCGCCGGGGCACCAGGATGTCGCGGTTGCCATTGCTCGCCATGGCGCTTACGAGTCCGCTCTTCTCCATTTGTTCCAGCAGCCGCGCGGCACGGTTGTAACCGATGCGCAGGTGTCGCTGCACGAGCGAGATCGAGGCGCGCCGGTGCTGCAGCACGACGGCCACCGCCTGGTCGTACATCGCGTCGCCCTCGCCGCCGCCGGTCGGTCCGTCTGGATTGACGCCGGCATCGCCCTCGCCCTCGGCGATGCCGCCCTCGAGGATGCCCTCGACGTAGTCGGGCTCGCCCTGGCTGCGCAGATAGTCGACGACGCGGTGCACCTCCTCGTCGCTGACGAAGGCGCCGTGCACACGTACCGGCACGCCGCTGCCCGGCGGCAGATAGAGCATGTCGCCCTGCCCGAGCAGCGCCTCGGCGCCCATCTGGTCGAGGATGGTGCGGCTGTCGATCTTGCTGCTGACCTGGAAGGACAAGCGCGTCGGGATGTTGGCCTTGATGAGGCCGGTGATCACGTCGACGCTTGGCCGCTGCGTGGCCAGGATCAGGTGCAGCCCGGCGGCGCGCGCCTTCTGCGCCAGGCGCGCGATCAGCTCCTCGATCTTCTTGCCGACGACCATCATCAGGTCGGCCAGCTCGTCGATGACGACGACGATGTGCGGCAAGCGCTGCAGCGGCTCGGGCGCCTCCGGCGTCAGGCTGAAGGGGTTGGCGATGGACTCGCCGCGCTCGCTGGCCTCGACGATCTTCTTGTTGTAGCCGGCGAGGTTGCGCACCCCCAGCTTGCTCATCAGGCGGTAGCGCCGCTCCATCTCGGCCACGCACCAGTTCAGCGCGTTGGCGGCCTGCTTCATGTCGGTGACCACCGGCGCCAGCAGGTGCGGGATACCCTCGTAGACGCTCATCTCGAGCATCTTCGGGTCGATCAGGATGAGGCGCACATCGCGCGCCTCGGCCTTGTAGAGCAGGCTCAGGATCATCGCGTTGATGCCGACACTCTTGCCCGAGCCGGTGGTCCCGGCGACCAGGCAGTGCGGCATCTTGGCCAGGTCCGCCACCACCGGGTTGCCGACGATGTCCTTGCCCAGGCCCATGGTCAGCATCGAGGCGGCGTCGTTGTAGACCTGCGAGCCGAGGATCTCGGCCAGACGGATCGTCTGCCGCCGCGCGTTGGGCAGCTCGAGCGCCATGTAGTTCTTGCCCGGCACGACCTCGACGACGCGGATGCTGACCAGCGAGAGCGAGCGCGCCAGGTCCTTCGCGAGGTTGACGATCTGCGCGCCCTTGACCCCGGTGGCCGGCTCGATCTCGTAGCGCGTGATCACGGGGCCTGGCTGCGCGGCGACCACGCGCACCTCGACACCGAAGTCCTTGAGCTTCTTCTCGATCAGCCGGCTCGTCATCTCGAGCGACTCGGGCGTCACGCTCTCCTGCCGCGCCGGCGGCGCATCGAGCAGGTCGACCTGCGGCAGCCGCGTGTCGGCCAGTTCCTTGAACAGCGGCTGCTGGCGCTCGCGCGCGACGCGCTCGGACTTGGGCACCGCCAGCACCGGCGGCTCGATCACCAGCGGCACATGCGTCTGCTCGTCCTGGCGTTCGAGTTCGAGATCCACGTCCTGCTCGCGCTCGCGCTGGGCAAGCTCTCCGATGCGCCGGTCCTGCGCCCGCTCGCGCCGCGCCTGCCTGCGCGCAAGCAGGTTCTCGGCACGCTCGCCGATCGCATCGGCCAGCCGAACCCAGGAAAAACCGAGTGCCAGCGCCGAGCCGACGACCAGCAGCGCGATCCAGGCCACACCCGAGCCGGTGAATCCGAGCCACTGCATCGACGTCGGCCCGAGCACGCGCCCGAGCACCCCGCCGGCGTGCCCGGGCAGGTCCGCCTCCCAGCGGTAGAGACGCGTCCACTCGAGCGCACAACTGCCGGCCAGCAGCAAGGCCAGCCCCAGCCAGAAGAGCGAGCGTCCGTGGGGACGTGCCGGGGCGGCATTCGGCCCGCGCAGGCTGCGGGCGAGTGCCGAGAGCCAGGCGCGCCAGCTCGCCGGCACCAGCCACCACGCCGACCAGCCGAAGAGGAAGTAGAGGACGTCGGAGCCCCAGGCACCGAGGCCACCGACGCTGTTGAGGAGCGGACCGCCGTCGCCGGTGGTGGTGTAGGCAGCATCGCTGCGGTGATAGGTCGCAAGCGCCAGCAGCAGCAGCAGGCAGCCGACGAAACCCAGCACCAGCACCAGTTGCCGACGCACACCGGCAACGGGGGCCGGCTGTACGTTAGGACCCGTATCGACAGTGGCGGTGCCGCCGCCCTGCAAGGAACCGAGGGGAAAACTCATGCGCCCATTGTGCGCGACCTCCGCCTGGATACAGGAGTTCGCTTCGCGACGGGTCCTGCTCCCCGCGGCGCTTCAGTCGTTCTGCAGGCGCTCCTTCAGCACGACGAAGCCGTTTTCCTGCGTCTCGATCACACCGCGCTCCTCGAGGTCCTTCATCACCCGGCTGACCATCTCGCGTGAGGCGCCAACGACCTTGGCCATGTCCTGGCGCGAAACCTTGTGGCGGATGATCTTGACGCCATCCTCCTCCTCGGCCATGTCCAGCAGCGTGCGTGCGACGCGCCCGTAGACGTCCAGCAGCGCGAGCGACTCGATCTGCCGATCGGCATTGCGCAGGCGCCGCACGAGGCCGCGCAGGATCGCGTAGGCCAGCGACGAGCTCTCCGGCAGGCAGCGCGCGAAGTCCGCACGCGCCAGCACCAGCATGTCGGTCTGCACCTCGGCACGAACGGTGGCCGAATGCGGCTCGTTGTCGATCAGGCTCATCTCGCCGACGTAGTCGCCGGCCTCGAGCACCGCGAGGATGACCTCGCGCCCGCGCGAGTCCGAGGTGAGCACGCGCGCCCGGCCGTTGAGGAGGATGAACAGCGCGTTGCTCTTGCGGCCCTGCTCGACGACCAGCTCGCCGCGCCGGAAACGCCGCTTGACCACGCTGTCGGCAACCACCTGCGCGTGCTCGGCCGTCAGCATCGAGAACAGGGGCACACGGCGGATCAGGTCAAGGTTCGACAGCATCGACATCGGCAATCCCCTTCCTAGGCGCTTGATGGATCGGTGCACTGCGACAGCTTCGCGCCGGCAGCCCGGATAGCCTGCCGGCAGCCCTGGCCCCGGCAGTCTGCAAGAATGCACGTATTGTGCCCATGCACGCGCCCGGCAATCCCCGGTATTGCGCGTGCCTGTGGCGATCCGTGGGTCCGGCGCGACGTCCGGTCCCGCACGACCCGAGATCACGACACCGCCATGACCACTGCCACGCAGCACGCCCGCGTCCTCATCCTCGGTTCCGGCCCGGCCGGCTACACCGCCGCGCTCTACGCCGCGCGCGCCAACCTGGAGCCGGTGCTGATCACCGGCATGGCGCAGGGCGGCCAGCTGATGACGACGACCGAAGTCGACAACTGGCCCGCCGACGTCAAGGGCGTGATGGGTCCCGACCTGATGCAGCGCTTCCTCGAGCACGCCGAGCGCTTCGACACCAGGATCGTCTTCGACCATATCTCGAAGGTCGACTTCGCCAGCCGGCCCTTCGTGCTCGAAGGCGACTCGGGCACCTACACCGCCGACACGGTGATCATCGCCACCGGCGCCAGTGCCAAGTACCTCGGCCTGCCGAGCGAAGAGGCCTTCATGGGCAAGGGCATCAGCGCCTGCGCAACCTGCGACGGCTTCTTCTACCGGGACCAGGAGGTCTGCGTCGTCGGCGGCGGCAACACGGCGCTGGAGGAGGCGCTGTACCTGGCGAACATCGCGAGCAAGGTGCACCTCATCCACCGCCGCGACAAGTTCCGCGCCGAGGCCGTGATGGTCGACAAGCTGATGACGCGGGTGGCCAGCGGCAAGATCGAGCTGCACCTCTTTCACACGCTGCAGGAGGTGCTGGGCGACGACAGCGGCGTCACCGGCGTGCGCATCGCGTCCACGCAGGACGGCAGCACCTCCGACCTCGCCCTCAAGGGCTGCTTCATCGCGATCGGCCACCACCCGAACACCGACATCTTCCAGGGCCAGCTGGAGATGCGCGACGGCTACATCGTCACGCGCGGCGGCCAGGACGGATTCGCGACCGCGACCAGCGTCGATGGCGTCTTTGCCGCCGGCGACGTGCAGGATCACGTCTACCGTCAGGCGATCACGAGTGCCGGCACGGGTTGCATGGCGGCACTTGATGCGCAACGCTTCCTGGAGCAGCAACAGGGTTGAGGCGCGCCGACGCGTTATAATCTGCAGTTTTGCTGGATTGCCGGCCTCCAGTGGAGGGGCGATGAGGGTGATGGGGGTCAGCGGGCGCTGACGCCTTCCGGCAACAGGCCTTTCAACGAGAACCCTGGAGCGAGCGTCATGGCACGCGTCTGTCAAGTCACGGGCAAGCGCCCGATGGTCGGGAACAAGGTTTCCCACGCCAACAACAAGACCAAGCGTCGGTTTCTGCCCAACCTGCAGTACCGCCGCTTCTGGCTCGAGAGCGAGAACCGCTGGGTCCGCCTGCGCACGAGCAGCGCGGCCCTGCGACTGATCGAGAAGGTCGGCATCGAGCAGGTCGTTGCCGACCTGCGTGCGCGCGGCGAACTCTGATCGAGGAGAAGCAACATGGCCACCAAAGGCGGACGCGAGAAGATCAAGCTGGAGTCCACGGCGGGCACCGGCCACTTCTACACGACGAGCAAGAACAAGAAGACGACGCCCGAGAAGCTCGAATTCCTGAAATTCGACCCCAAGGCGCGCAAGCACGTGCTCTACAAGGAAGTCAAGCTCAAGTGAGATGAGCGCTGCAGCGTGAGCGGGCTCCCGGGCCCTGCTCCCACGCCCGCTGCCGGGTTCCGTCGAGCTTCGCTGCTGCTCCCTTTGCCGAAGGCCTGCCCCACCCGAGCAGGCCTTCTTGCGTTCGCACGCCGTTGCCAGCGCGTGCGACGCCAGCGCGTGCGACGCCAGCCTCAGCGGCGCCGCCAGGCGGCAGCGAAAAAGCCGTCGGTACGGCGCCGATGCGGCCACAGGCGCAGCCACGGCCCTTCGACCAGGCTTTCGGCGCGGTCCACGCGCGCGGCCTGCACGAGCTCCAGCATCGGCAAGACCTCGAAGTCCTGCCCGTGGGCGGCGTCGAAGGCTTGCACGACGTCCTGGTTCTCCGCGGCGAGAAGGCTGCAGGTGGCGTAGACGAGGCGCCCGCCCGGCTTCAGCATGCGCGCCGCCGCGGCGAGGATGCGCTGCTGCTGCGCCTGGTATTGCGCCACCGTCGCGGGGCTCTGCCTCCATTTCAGGTCGGGATTGCGCCGCAGCGTCCCAAGGCCCGAACACGGCGCATCGACAAGCACGCGGTCGATCTTGCCGGCAAGGCGCCGGATGCGGTCGTCGCGTTCGTGCGCGATCTGCGCCGGGTAGACGTTGGAGAGGCCGCTGCGCGCCAGCCGCGGTCTGAGCGCGTCGAGCCTGTGCCCCGAGACGTCGAAGGCGTAGAGGCGCCCGGTGTTGCGCATCGCCGCACCCAGCGCCAGCGTCTTGCCGCCCGCGCCGGCGCAGAAATCCACCACCATCTCGCCGCGCTTGGCGTCCAGCGCCAGCGCCAGCAGCTGGCTGCCCTCGTCCTGCACCTCGATCGCGCCGCTCGTGAACGCCTCGAGCCGGTTCAGCGCAGGCTTGCCCTGCACGCGCAGTCCCCACGGTGAATACGGCGTCGGCTCGACGACCAGGCCCGCTTCATCGAGTGCCCGCTGCACCTCGTCACGCCGCGCCTTGAGCGTGTTCACGCGCAGGTCCAGCGGCGCGGGTTCGGCCAGCGCCTGCACGAGCGGCCAGAACTCCTCCTCCGGCAGCTGCTGGCGCAGCGCGCCGGCAAGCCAGTCGGGCAGGTTGTGGCGCAGCTTCTCCGGGAGAGACTGGCGATCGACGCGGCTCACTTCGTCGAGCCACTGCTGCTCCCGGGGGCCGAGGGCTGCCCGCAACACACCCGGACTGCCCTGCCAGCCCAGGATCGCAAGCCGCCGCTCGAGCGCACCGCTGCCCGATTGCGCCAGATGCTGCAGCAGCAGCCGCTGGCGCACGACGGTGTAGGTGGTCTCGGCCAGCGCATGGCGCTCGCGCGCGCCCAGCGCCTTGTGCTTGCGAAAGAAGGCCGAGACCACCCCGTCGGCGGGCTGCTCGAACGCGAGCACCTGTCGCAGCAGCAGTCCGGCAAGATCGAGAAGCGCGTTGGGGTGCATGAGCTACATCAGCACCTGCGAGGCGCCGTCGAGCTGGCGCACGATGCCGTGCTCGATCGCAAGCCGGTCCTCGACGAACCAGCGCACCGCAAGCGGATAGATCACGTGCTCGGTGGCGAGCACGCGCGAAGCCAGCGCGTCCTCGTCGTCCCCGGGCAGCACCGGCACCGCCGACTGCAGCACGATCGGCCCGTGGTCGAGCTCGGGCGTCACGAAGTGCACCGTGGCGCCGACCAGCTTGCAGCCGGCATCGAGCGCGCGCCGATGCGTGTGCAGGCCCGGGAACGCCGGCAGCAGCGAGGGGTGGATGTTCAGCAATCGGCCCTCGTAGCGCTGCACGAAGGCAGTGCCCAGGATGCGCATGAACCCGGCGAGCACGACGAGGTCCGGCTCGCAGGCGTCGACGACCGCGGCCAGCGCCGCGTCGAAGGCCTCGCGCGTGCCGTACGCCTTGTGGTCGACGACCGCGGTCTCGATGCCGCGCTCGCGCGCGTAGGCCAGGCCCTTCGCATCGGGTCGGTTCGAGATCACCGCGACGACCTTGGCAGGCCAGCGCCGCTCGGCGCACTGCTGCACGATGGCCTGCATGTTCGAGCCGCGGCCGGAGATCAGAATGACGATGCGCTTCATGGGGCCGCGCAGTGTACCGAGGCCGCACACGTGCAGTCGATCCTGCGGCCGATCGGCGAGAATGCCGGTCTTTGCCTTTTCACACCTCCCTCATGCGTTCCCGTGTCCTCTCCGGCATGCGTCCCACCGGCGCGCTGCACCTCGGCCACTATCACGGCGCCCTCAAGAACTGGGTGCGCCTGCAGGACGAACACGACTGCTTCTACTTCGTCGCCGACTGGCACGCGCTGACCACGCACTACGAGGAGCGCGAGGTCATCGGCCGCAACGTCTACGAAATGGTGATCGACTGGATCGCCGCCGGTCTCGATCCGCAGAAGAGCACGATCTTCATCCAGAGCCGATTGCCCGAGCACGCCGAGCTCTTCACGCTGCTGGCGATGGGCACGCCGCTGGGCTGGCTCGAGCGCGTGCCGACCTACAAGGACCAGATGGACAAGCTCAAGGACCGCGACCTCGCGACCTACGGCTTCCTCGGCTACCCGCTGCTGCAGGCGGCCGACATCCTGATCTACAAGGCGACCTACGTCCCGGTGGGCGAGGACCAGAGCTCGCACGTCGAGCTCACGCGCGAGGTCGCGCGCCGCTTCAACCACCTCTACGGTCGCATGCGCGGCTTCGAGGAGCGCGTGGCCGCGGCGCTGGCGCGGATGTCCAGGGACGACCAGCGCTACTACGAGAAGCAGCGCAAGGCCTTCGGGGAGACCGGCTCTGCCGAAGCCTGGGCCAAGGGCGAGGCGCTCGTGCGCCGCGCGGCCGCAGCTACCCCTGGCTGGACGGACGCCGACACCGAGCTGCTGCTCGGGCACCTGCGCGGCAGCGGCCGTGCCGTGCTCGTCGAGCCGCAGGCGCTGCACACCGAGGTGCTGCGCCTGCCCGGCACCGACGGGCAGAAGATGAGCAAGAGCTACGGCAACGCGATCCTGATGCGCGACGAACCGGCCGAGGTCGAGCGCAAGATCCGCGGCATGGTCACCGACCCGGCGCGCGTGCGGCGCACCGACCCAGGCGACCCGGAGAAGTGCCCCGTGTGGGACCTGCACAAGGTCTACAGCGACGAAGCGACCAAGGAGTGGGCCTACAAGGGCTGCAAGACCGCGAGCATCGGCTGCCTCGAGTGCAAGCAGCCGGTGATCGACGCGATCATCCGCGAGCAGAAACCCTGGCACGAACGCGCCGCGGCGCTGACCGCCGACCCGCTGAAGGTCCGCCGCATCGTCGACGAAGGCACCGAGCGCGCGCGCAAGGTTGCAAGCGAGACGATGAAGGACGTTCGCGAGGCGATGGGGCTCGACTATTGACCGCCGAATGCGCGTCGCCGCGCACCGGGCCGGCGGCGGGCGCCGATAGCCCGGATCCGCCGGTGCGCGCCGCAACGGGACGTTCATCCGACGCGGGCGTTGCGCGCAGCGCCGCCCGCATCGGCGAGCTCGCGTGGCCGCTCTTCATCGGGCAGATCTCGGTCGTCGCGTTCGCCACCGTCGACACGCTACTGCTCGGGCGCCACTCGTCGGCCGACCTCGCGGCGCTGTCGGTCGGCGCGGCGGCCTACATCACGGTCTTCATCGGGCTCATGGGCGTGGTGCTGGCGATCGGCCCGATCGTCGGCCAGCTCTACGGCGCCGGGCACAACGAACAGGCCGGACGGCAGTTCCACCAGTCGATCTGGCTCGCGCTGGCGCTCTCCGTGATCGGATCGACCGTGCTGCTCTTCCCTGCCCCCTTCATGGCGCTGGCGCAGATGTCGCCCGAACAGGAAGCGCGCGTGCGGGCCTACCTGACGGTCCTTGCCGTCTCGCTGCCGGCATCGCTGCTCTTCTCGGCCTACCGCGGCTTCAACAACGCGCTCTCGCGGCCCAAGGCGGTGATGGCGCTGCAGCTGGGCGGGCTGGCGCTGAAGATCCCGCTCTCGGCGCTCCTGATCACCGGCATCCCCTGGCTGCGCATCCCGGCGCTCGGCGTCGTCGGCTGCGCGCTGGCCACGGCGATCGTGATGTGGGGCCAGGCGCTGGCGGCCTGGGTCGTGCTCCGCCGCAGCGACTTCTACGACCCCTTCCACCTCTGGGGTCGCGGCCTGCACCCGCCGGACCGGCAGGCGCTGTGGGCGCAGCTGCGCCTGGGCGTGCCGATGGGTTTCTCGATCCTGATCGAGGTCAGCGGCTTCGCGATGATGGCCGTGTTCATCGCAAGGCTCGGGACGAACGCGGTTGCCGGGCACCAGATCGCGGCGAACCTCGTGTCGCTGATGTTCATGCTGCCGATGGCGCTGGCCACCGCGACGAGCACCCTGGTCGCGCAGCGCATCGGCGCGCGCGACATGAGCGACGCGCGCACGCTCGTGCGTCACGGCATCGGTCTGGGCGTGCTGGTGGGTGCCGCGCTCGGCGGCCTGGTCTATCTGGGGCGCGCGGGGATCGTGCGGCTGTACACGCAGGACGCGGCGGTCATCGCCGCGGCGCTGCCGATCCTCGCGTGGGTCGCGCTCTTCCACCTCGTCGACGCGACGCAGACGATGGCCGCGTTCGTGCTGCGTGCGCATCGCATCGCCACCGCGCCGATGTTCATCTTCGCGGCCTCGCTCTGGGGCGTGGGGCTCGGCGGGGGCTACCTGCTGGCCTTCGATCCGCCGGCCTTCGCGCCGGCGGCGCTGCACGGCGCGCCGGGCTACTGGGCCGCCAGCACCGCGGGCCTGGCGCTGGCGGCGACCCTGCTGCTGAGCCTGGTCTGGCGCATCATGCGCGTGCAGCCGCACGCGGCAGCGCCAGCGTGAAGCAGCTGCCGCCGCCTTCGCGCGCGAAGCAGCGCACGCTGCCGCCGTGGCGCTCTGCGATCTGACGCACGAGCGACAAACCCAGGCCCACGCCTCCGGCCTTCTCGGCGTGCCCCGGAAGCCGGAAGAAGGGCTCGAAGATGCGCTCGCGCAAGCCTTGCGGCACGCCCGGGCCGCGATCACAGACCTGCACGAGCGCTTGCGCCGCTTCCGTGCGCACGCTGACCTCGATCTCGCCGCCGCCATATCGGCGCGCGTTCTCGAGCAGATTGCGCAGCGCACGGCGCAGCAGGCGCTCGTCGCCGCGCAGCGTGACCGCCTCGCCCTGCACCGAGGCGCCGACGCGGGCCGCTTCCTCGGCGGCAAGGCCCAGAAGGTCGAGCTCGTCGTCGCGGCCTTCACCTTCCGCAGCCGATCCGGCATCCAGCCGGCTGGCCAGCAGCACCTCCTCGACCAAGGCATCGAGCTCGCCGATGTCGGCGTCGATCTCACGGCGCAGCACCTCGCGCTCGCCTTCGGGCGCCTCGTCGAGCATCGCGAGCGCCATCTTCAGCCGCGCCAGCGGCGAGCGCAGCTCGTGGCTGGCGTTGGCCAGCAGGCTCTTGTGCGACTGCAGCAGCGCCTCGATGCGGGCTGCGGCACGATTGAAGCTCGCCGCGACGGCGGCGACCTCGTCGCGGCCGTCCTCGGACACGCGTTCACCGAGCGCGCCCGCGCCGAAGGCCTCGACCCCCCGCCTCAGCGCTTCCAGTCGCCGCGTGAGCCGCCGCACGACCGGCCACGCCCCTGCGGCAACCGCGATGAAGAGCAGCGCCAGCAGCAGCACCAGCGTCGGCCCCTCGGGCCAGCGCAGGAACCCGGACAAGGGTGCAGGCGGTGGATGGCCCGTGCGCGCGCCGGCGCGCGGGCCGGGCGCGAAGCCGCGCATGCCCGGGCGCAGCACCCAGAGCGTGCGTCCATCCGGCAGCGGCACGCGCTGCAGGCGGCGCTCGAGCATCGGCCCGGCCTCCTCCTCGCGCCGCTGGAAGGGCTCGCTCGTGGCCACGCGCCGTCCCTGCGCATCATCGAGCGCCAGCGCCACGCGCAGCCGCTGCGACCAGTTCTGCAGCGCGGCCTCCTGCTCGGACAGCGGCGCCTGTGCGGGCGGCAGCGCGCGCTGCAGCAGCTCGGCCCAGGCCTCGGTGCGCTCGCGCACCCGCTCCTCGTAACGCCCCCGCTCGTGCTCGAGGTGCTGCTGCATCATCCAGCCCGAGGCCAGCGCGAACAGCGCAAGCACCGCGACGACGGTGAGGTAGATGCGCAGGTAGAGCGTCTTCATGGCGGGAGGGACGAGGCTACGGGCGAATCCGTGCAGAGAGGGCGGTGCAAAGAGGGTCGCCCGATCGGACCTGGACGGCGGGCGGCGCGGTCAGTCCTCGTCCTGCTTGCGCGCGAAGACGTAGCCGCTGCCGCGCACGGTGAGCACGCGCCGCGGGTTCTTCGGATCGTCCTCGATCAGCGCACGGATGCGCGAGATGTGCACGTCGATGCTGCGGTCGAAAGCGTCGAGCGGATGACCCTTGAGCGCGTCCATGATCTGGTCGCGGGTGAGCACGCGCCCGGCGCTGCGAGCGAGCACGACGAGCAGCTCGAACTGGTGACTGGTGAGCTCGCAGGGCCTGCCGTCCAGCCGCGCCTGACGCGCGCCGAGGTCGATCTCCAGGCGCCCGAAGACGAGCACGTCGTCGCTCCCCGACTCGGGTGCGGCACGACGCAGCAGCGCCTTGACCCGAGCCAGCAGCTCGCGCGGCTCGAAAGGCTTGGGCAGGTAGTCGTCGGCGCCGAGCTCGAGCCCGACGATGCGGTCCATCGGCTCGCCGCGTGCGGTCAGCATCAGCAGCGGCAGGCGACGCAGCCGGGCATCGTTGCGCAGCTCGCGCGTCAGGTCCAGGCCGTCGCCGTCGGGCAGCATCAGGTCCAGCAGCAGCGCGTCGTACCCGCCCTGGCGCAGCCGCTCGCGGCCGGCGGCCAGCGACGCGGCCGCGTCGACTTCGTAGCCGTTGCGGCGCAGGTAGTCGCCGAGCATGTCGGTCAGGCGCTTGTCGTCGTCGATCAGCAGCAGGCGGGCGCTCACGCGGCAGGTCTCCGTGGCTTGGGGCTCGGCTCAGGCCCGGCGAGGCCGCCCTTCGTTTGCGGGCGTGAGCCCAAAGAGACGGCCTGCCGACCTCGGCGGGCGGGCCGGGGTCAAGGGCGAGCTTACTTCGGCCCCGAGTGGCGATGCATCGGGCCGCGGCGCTTGCCGGCGACTTCGGCGAGCTTGGCGCGCTGCTCGGGCGTGAGCACGCGGCTCACGTCCAGCATCAGCTGCATGCGACGCTTGCTGGCCTCGTCGAACTGCGCGAGCTGCTGCTGGCGCAAGGCCTCGGCCGCGTTCGCATCCACCGTGGGCTGGGTGAAGAGCTGGCGCATCTGCTCGTGCAGCGAGCGCGCCGCATCACGTCGCGCCTGCCGATCGACCTGCGCGGCCTCGAAGAGCTGGCGGATCTGCGCGCGCTGCTCGGCGCTGACGCCGGCCTCCTCGAGCAGGCGCTGGCCGTAACGGCCGCCCATCAAACCCGGGACCATCGCGCCTTCCATCGGACCTGCAGCGGCGCCATGACCCCAGCCGCCATGCCGGTGCCAGGCCATCGGACCGGTCTCTCCCGGTTGCCCCGGTGCAGCCAGGGCCGCGCCGGTCAGGGCGACGAGGAGACCACCGGCCAGCAGGCGGCGTGCTTGGGCGATCGAGGTGCTGTTCGTCTTCACGTTCATCGAATCTCCTTGGTTGCGAGGGACGATGGACGCGATGCTGACGGCGCGACGTGTCCTGCAGATACGCGCTGCGTAAAGTTGTGTACGCGGGCCGGGCGCAGCCCGGCCCTGGAGGCGCTCAGGAGTGCAGTGCGGCGCTCGGGCGCAGCGCTTCCTCATCGCCGCGTCGGATCGCCTTGGCGATGGCGCGGCCGGAGGGCGAGTGCAACTCGCCCTGGACTTCGACATCGAGCCCTGCTGGCGTGTCGGGCATCGGCTCGAGCTGCAGCGCAGGCAGCATGACTTCGCCGTAGGCCGCTCGCAGCGCGGCCTCGGCGGCGGCCGTCTCGTCCTCGTCGTCGCCCGGATGGGTGAGTGCCGCGGCGTCGAGCATCGAAGTGGCGGCTGCACCGGCGTGCAGCGGGTCCATGTCGTCGCCCGCCTCGGCCTCGCGCTCGATCAGGGTCACCGCCATCTTCGAGCGCAGCGTCGCCAGGCCCTCGTCCGACCAGTTGACGACCACGCCCTCGAACTGCTCGAGCGCGCGCTGCAGCACCGCATAGGGCAGCTTCGCCAGCGCACGGGCGCCCTTGCGCTGCAGGGCGTGTTCGACGAAGGCCAGGTGACGCAGCGTCGTGCGATTGCCGGGCATCTCGTCGAGCAGCGCGGCAAGCGATCCCCGCATCAGCTCGAGCTCCTGCTGCACCTTCTGCGCCGCAGCGTCGGCGCGGGCCGCCCTGCGCCCGCGCGCCCGCACGGGCACAGCCGGTCGGGATTCATCCAGCACCACCTCGATCCCGCGCTCACCGCGGCGCAGGCGCAGGTCGGCGCGGAAGAAGGCGCGCGCGGCACGGACCAGAAGAGCGAAGGGACGCAACAGACGCATGAGCAGCCAGGGACCGGACGGACGATAGCGGGAAGCCGGGGAACAGGTCCTCTGCTTATCGACCGCCCGCCACTGCCGCTTGAGGGGCGGCAAGGAAGCAACTGTGTCCGGCTGCAACAGCGGGCGGCCGGGCGCGCGACCTCAAGCCGCGCAGGTTCGGTTCTTGCCGGTGCGCTTGGCCTCGTACAGCGCCTCGTCGGCGCGTTCGAGCGCCGATTCCAGCGTCTCGCCGGCCCGCCATTCCGTCACCCCGGCCGAGAAGGTGACGAAGACCTCGGATCGTTCGTGCATGAACAGCGCCGCACTGAGCGCCCGCTGCAGCCGCGTCAGGGCCTGCTGGGCGTCGGGCAGCGCCGTGCCCGGCAGCAGCACGACGAACTCCTCGCCGCCGAAGCGCGCCAGATGATCCGCCGGCCGCAGGCGCTCGCGCACCGCTGCCGCCAGCGCGGCCAGCGCCTTGTCCCCCGCCGCATGGCCCAGCGTGTCGTTGAGCTTCTTGAAGTTGTCGATGTCGATCAGGCCCACGGCAAGCGGCCCCTGGGTACTGCTGCGCCCGATCCGCGCGGTTTCGGCCTCGAAGGCCTGCATCAGCCCGCGCCGGTTGGCCACCTGCGTCAGCGCATCGGTCGAGACCTCGTCCGAGAGCTTGCGCAGTTCGCCCTCGAGCGCACGCACCTGCTCCTCGAGTTGCCGCGCCCGCGCGTGCTCGCTGGCCATGCGCTGCTGCGCCTGCGTGACGAGTTGCTGCACGCCGCGGCTGTCGTCCAGCAGTTCGCGCACGACGCCGGCCAGGCCTTCGATCGAATCGGCCGCCTCGATCGCCTGCACGTGCCGGTCGACGCTGTCGTGGAAGCGCCCTGCGTGCTCACCGAGTTCTCCGATCTCGCCGAGCAGCCGGTTGATGAGCTGCTTGAGCGCGTCACGCGCCTGCTCGCGCTCGCTGCGCACGCGCGCCTGGCGCTCGCGCGTCTCGGCCAGGATGGCGCTCGCAGCGCGCACGCTGCGCGCGTTCAGGCCCTCGGCCAGACGCGCCTGCAGCAGCATCGCCTGCCCCTTGGCCCAGCTCTCGTCCTCGGCCAGCTCGCACAGACCCTGGCCGAGCTCGCTGCAGAGCCGGCCGGCCTGTTCGACGAGGTGATGTCGATGTGCGAAGAGGCGCCGGATCTCGCCGCACACGGCCTCGAGCTGCGCCAGCCGTGCCGGCGTCGGCCCCTCGCGTCCCATGGCATCGGCCAGTTCGCCCAGCCGATCGGCGAGTTCCTCGGCACGCGCCTCTTCCGGCGGCAGCGCGGCATCGACCGCAAGGCGCAGCTGAGCGAGCGCGCTGGGCCATGCGCACTGGCGCTCATCGTTCGTCGCCGAAGCGCCGGAAGGGCACGCCCCGTCGAGCGGCGCGGCAAGCGGCACGCGATCGGCCACAGGCGCAGCGCCTTCGGCGCCGGTCTGAGCCTCCTGCGCCGCGGTGGCGGCGGCGGGAAGCGGCTCGGCTTCGACAGCGGACGGCGCGTCGGATTCCCAGGCTCCGAGCAGGGATGCGAGCCGCTGCTGCAGCCGCTGCATGTCGCTGCGGCTGCCGTCGACCACGCGCTGCAGGCTTTCCTTTCTTCGCGCTGCCGTCCACTGGCGGCTGCCGCGCTCGAGGCCCCGCGCCAGGCGCTCCAACAGGTCCGCCCAGGCTTGCGCCTGTGCCCGAGGCTCGTGTGCGCCCGCCTCGAGCGCCGAGGCCAGCTGCTCCCAGCGGCCCTGCATGAAGGCCGAGACGAGGGCCTCGCGGCGTCTGCCGTCTTCGCACACGCGTGCAACCAGGCGCTCCAGCGGCTGCCGCGCCCGCTCGGGCAGCACCGTCACCGCGCTGCCGGCCTCCTCGGCATAGGCACGCGCGTAGTTCTCGGGGGTCGGCTCCTGCTGCGCCATCACCAGACGCCGCAACGCGCCCTTGGCCAGCAGGGCCGGAACGACTGCACCCATGGTCTCAGCGCCCTCCCGCGCTCAATCGCCACCCGCCAGCACGCGCGGTCGCACCGCGCCCGGATCGCCCTCCTGCGCAGGGACGATCCAAGGCGCGCCGCGCCCGCGCATCGCCTGATCCAGCCAGAGCTCCAGTTCCACCGGCGACACGGGGCGGCTGAACAGGAAACCCTGCATGACACCCACGCCGAGACGATGCAGCACCTCCATCTGGCGCAGCGTCTCGACCCCCTCGGCGACCACGCGCAGACCCAGCGAGCGCGCCAGCGCGATGATCGCGGTGACCACCGCCGAGCTCTGCGGGCTGATGCCCAGGTCGCGCACGAAACTGCGGTCGATCTTCAACTCGGAAATCGGCAGCGTCGTCAGGTAGGACAGCGACGAGTAGCCGGTGCCGAAGTCGTCGATCGCGATCTCGACGCCGATCTCGTTGAGGCGATGCAGCGCCGGGATGACGCTCTGCAGCTCCCTCATCAGGTTGTCCTCGGTGATCTCGAGCATGATCACGCGGTGCGGCACACCTTCCGCGGTGACGACCTGGTGGATGCAGTCGACGAGATCGCCGCGCTCGAAGAGCCGGCTGGGCAGGTTGACCGCGATCGATTCGGAAAAGCCGAAGCTCCGATGCCAGATCCCCGCCTGGCGCGCGGCCTGCGCCAGCGCCCATTCCGAGATCGGCACGATCAGGCCCGTCTCCTCGGCCAGCGGGATGAACTCGCCCGGCGGCACCAGCCTGCCGCCTCGCTGCCAGCGCATCAAGGCCTCCACGCCGACCAGGCGCGCGCCGCGCACATCGATCTTGGGCTGGTAGTGCAGCACCAGCTCGTCGCGCTCGATCGCCTTGTGCAGCGCCGTCTCGAGCTCGAGCTTCTCGCGCCCACGCCCGGCCAGCTGCGGCCCGTAGAGCGCCGCGGCATTGCGCCCGGCGGCCTTGGCGGAGTACATCGCGACGTCGGCATTGCGCATGAGATCGGCGACGCCGGCGCCGTCGCGCGGGTAGATCGCGACACCGACGCTGGCGGTGACGAAACACTCCTGCCCGCCGACGACCAGCGGCTCGCGCATGACTTCCAGCATGCGCTGCGCAACGCGCTCGGCGTCGCGCTCGTCGCCGACCTCGGGCAGCAGGGCGACGAACTCGTCGCCGCCGAGGCGCCCCACCGCCTCGAGCGAGCGGTGCGAGCGCACGCCCATGCCGTGCCCTTCGTAGACAGCCTCGAGCACCTGGTCCGAGTGCCGCACGCAGCCGCGCAGCCGGCGCGACACCTCGGCCAGCAGTTCGTCGCCCGAATGGTGTCCGAGCGTGTCGTTGATGTTCTTGAAGCGGTCCAGATCGATCAGCAGCAGCGCGCACTGGTGGCCCAGGCGCCGTGCCATCTCGAGCGCGCGCTCGGCGCGCCACAGCAGCTGACGCCGGTTGGGCAGGCCGGTGAGCGCGTCGAAGTTCGCGAGGTGGCGGATCTTGTCCTCGGCCACGCGCCGGTCGGTGACGTCCTGGACCACGCCGGTGTAGCCGACCATCTGGCCCTGGTCGTTGAACTCGGGCTCGGCCTCGACATGCACCACGTGGTCGCCGCTGTACCAGTCCGACGTGACCGGGATGTCGGTCGTGAGCACCGCGCCATGCTCCAGCGTGCTGCGCAGCATGCGCACGAGCACGCGCCGATCCTCGCTCGGCACCATGCGCAGCAATCCGCGCACCGACAGCGAACCGTCCAGAGGCAGGCCGAACACGCGCAGCGCCTCGGCCGAGAGCACGAGCCCGCCCTGACGGCGCCAGTCGAAGCTGCCCATGCGCGCCAAGTCCTGCGCGCGTGCGAGCTTGGACTTGCTGCGCTCGAGCTCATGGCGCGTGCGTGCGGCCCGCAGCAGGTAGCGCAAGCGCCCTTCCAGCAGGCTCCACTGCTGCGTCCACTGCTGCGTCTTGACGAAGAAGTCGGTCGCGCCGGCCTCGTAGGCGCGCGTGATCGAGGCGTCGTCGTCCAGGCCGGTGAGCATCAGCACCGGCACGTACTCGCCTCCGGGCATGCCGCGCAGCTGGCGGCAGGTCTCGAAACCGTCCAGGCCGGGCATGATCGCGTCGAGCACGATCACGTCGGGCAGGCCCTCGCCGAGCGCATCCAGCGCCTCCTGCCCGCTCGCCGCCTCCCGCACCGTGAAGCCGCGGTCGCGCAGGGCCGCCGCGGCAACCATCAGCGTCACCGGGTCGTCGTCGGCAAGCAGCACGCGCGTCGGCTCGCTGGCTTGCTCGGCGGCTTGGGACGGGGTGGCAGGACTCATCGGCGAGGAGGGCTCACGCGGCGAGGATATCGCCAACGGCAGCCAGCACGGCGTGACCTTGCGTGACCAGCGCATCGATCGTCGCGGCTGCGGGCATGCGCTCGCGATCGCGCAGGAAATGCTCGATCTCGGCACAGCCTTCGGACAAGGCAAGCGCACCGACGGCCGCCGACGACGATTTCAGCGCGTGCACCGTGAACCGGAGTTGCCGGACGTCGCCACGGCCGTTTGCCGCTTCGATCGTCTCCAGCTGTGCCGTGAGCGACGCCACGTAAGTCCGCAGCACGCGCTGCAGCAGGCCCTGCCGCCCGTGCGGATCGAGTTCGCGCAAGCGGTCCAAGGCCCGGCGGTCGAGCGTCGCCGCGCCGCCGTGGCGGCAAAGAGACAAGGGATCGATCGATCCTGCGGCCGACATGTCTGCGTTCTCGTCCTCGTGCATCGCATCACCCGCACAAGTCCGCCCCTTGGGCCCAACCTAAAAGGATGCCGGGCGCGGACCGCTCGCGTCAAGACCAGCGGGCATGCAAGCGGCGCCTGGCGGGCATGTCCTGGTTGCACGCATATCGGCTGGCCTCGCCCGAAACTTGAGCGCACGCCCTGCACGCGGCGATCCGGCCCAGGCCGTGCCTCGACTCTTTCGCAGGCCGGGTGCTCCGTACAATCGCGCGCATGCACGAGTCCAAGGCCCGGCGGTGCTGCGCCCGCCTGGGCAGCGCGGCGGCGGCGCTGGCAACGGGCATGCCGGCCGCGGCCGCCCAGCCCGATGCATCCGGCATCGCGGATGCAGGCGCCTGGATCTTCGTGACCGTGGCCTTCGTCGTCGCCGCGGGTGCCAGTTTCGCCGCGGGCCTGTGGCGCGCCGGCGCCCGGCGCGACCAGGCGACAGCACCAGCGCCCGCACCGACCGCGGCCGCAGCGCCGCAGCGAGCGCCGGGCGACGCGGATCGGGAGGCCGCTCCGCGCACGTCCACGCTGTGCCGGCTGGCCGACGCGCTGACGCACGATGCACGGCCGGTCCTCCTGCTTCAGACCCCGCTTGTCGGTGGCCCGCGACGGCTCCTGCAGGCCAACGCGGCGGCGTTGCGGATGCTCGACGCCGGGCCGCAGGCGCTGGGCCGGGCCTGGGCGGAGGTCGAGGCCGCGGCACCCGCAGCGCTGCGCAGCGCGCTCGCCGAAGCCGCCGGCGGCGGGCCGTGGTGGCTGCTGCACGACGAGACCGCGGCCACCTGTCTCGTGCTTGGCGCCGACGGCGGCGCTGCGGAGGAGACCGCGTCGCTGGTCTACACCGTCTCGCACGATCTGCGCGCGCCGATCCGCGTCGTCGAGGGCTTCACGCGCATCGTCAAGGAAGACTACGGCCGCCAGCTCGACCGCGTCGGCAACGATCATCTCGACCGCGTGATGGCCGCTGCCGCGCGCATGAACCAGATGATCGATGCGATGCTGACCATGGCCCGCCTGGCCTCGCAGCCGATCCTGCGCCAGCCGGTCGAGCTCTCGCAGCTGGCGCTCTACGTCGTCGAGGAGCTCAGGCGCTCGGCGCCCGAGCGCGAGGTCGAGGTCCTCATCGAGCCGGGGCTGCAGGCGCGCGGGGACCCGACGCTGCTGCGCCTGGTGCTGGAGAACCTGCTGGGCAACGCCTGGAAATACAGCGCCCGCACTCCGCGCGCGCGCATCGAATTCGGCCGCAGCGACGCCGACGGCGAGCGTGCCTTCATGGTGCGCGACAACGGTGCGGGCTTCGACATGCGCGCGGCCGACCGCCTCTTCGGGCTCTTCCAGCGCCTGCACAGCGCGAAGGACTTCGCCGGCACCGGCGTCGGCCTGGCGTCGGTGCGCCGCATCGTCCAACGCCACGGCGGGCAGGTGTGGGCGCAGTCGGAACCCGGCCGCGGCGCCACCTTCTTCTTCACGCTCGCCGATTGAACCGAACCCGGCCGCGGTGCCGGGCAGGCTGCGGTCCTGCCCGCGCGGGCCGCCTCGCCGCGACTCAGCCCAGCTGCGACTGCAGGTAGTTCTCGGCGCCCAGCTTGTCGAGCAGCGCGCGCTCGGTGTCGAGCCAGTGCAGGTGGCGCTCCTCGTCGTCGAGCATCTCGGCCAGCAGATCGCGGCTCGCGAAGTCGCGGCACTGCTCGCAGTCGCCGATCGCGGAGCGCAGATGCGCGACCGCCGCAGCCACCAGCGCATGATCGCGCTCGAGCTGCTGCGCGAGGTCCTCACCGCCCGCGATCGGACCGAACTCGCGCGGTGCCACGGCGCCTCCCAGCAGCAGGATGCGGGCGATGATGCGCGCAGCGTGCTGCGTCTCCTCGGCGCTGTACCCGTCCTGGATGCGCGCCATGCGCTCAAAACCCCAGTGCCGGCACATCGCCGCGTGGACGAGGTACTGACGGTGGCCCGTGAGTTCGTAGGACAGATACTCGTTGAGCGCGGCCAGCACGCGCGGATCACCCTGCATCGACTCGCTCCTGCTTCGATCCCCCGGCAGCCATGATAAACAGCCGCCCGGCCCGTCCTCCCGCCAGCCCCTGGCGCCGACAGGGCGCCGAACCCTCGTCGAAGACCTGCTCGACCGCGAGCTCGGCAACGCTCATGCACTCCGACTGTGCCGGATCTTCCTGATCCCCTACTCCGCCGCGGTGCGGGCCAGTTCCTCGACCGCCTGAACGAGCCGCAGCGACTGCTCCGCGGTCGTGATCGCCTGTTCCCGCGCCAGGCGCTGGATGCGCCGCCAGGCACGCTCGCGCGAGAGCGAGTAGCGGTGCATGACGATGCCGGTGGCCACCGCCTCGAGGTCGGCGGGCACCGGCGCGCCGACGACTGCTGCTTCGCTCGCCGGCGGCAAAGGCGCGCGCAGCCGCAGCTGGGCGAGGACGGCGTCGACGGTGGGGACGATCTTGCCCACGTCCAGCGGCTTGACGAGGTAGGCGACGGCGCCAAGCTCGGCGACCTTGGCCGTCGTCGCCTCGTCGGAGAAGGCGGAGAGGAACATGAACGGGATGCGACAGACGTCGCGCAGGTATTCGGCGACGTCGAAGCCGGTCTTTCCTTCCATGCGGATGTCCAGCAGCGCCAGCTCCGGCCGGTGCTCGCGGGCCAGCAGGATGGCGTCGTCGCCGTTGTCGGCATCGATGACCTCGTAGCCGGCCTGGGTCAGCCCGTGCACGACGGTGGCGAGCACCAGCCGGTCGTCGTCGACGACCAGGATGCGGCCCTTGCCGCGCGCGGGCGCACCTGCGGCACTGACTGCTGCGCTCATCCTTCGTTCCCGGCGTGCATCGGGCTCATTGTGCGGCATGCGCCTCGAGCAGGCGCTCGGCTGCCGCGGCGCCCGGGTCGCGCTGCACGCAGGGCGCGCGCAGCTCGACGCGGGCGACGACCTCGTCGTCCTGCTGCTGCAGGCTCAGGCCGGCGCTGCGGCGCGGCAGCAGCGCGCGCGCAAGCCCCAGCCCCGAGAGCGCGCCGGGGAAGCGCGCGAGGTCGAAGCCCGGTGGCAGCCGTCCGGCATTGGCGATCGTCACCAGCACCCGGTCGCCGTCGACGCCGGCTTGGCAGCGCACGCTCGGCCCGTGGCCATGCTTGATCGCATTGGTCAGCAACTCGTTGAGCGTGAGCGCCACCGGGATCGAATCGGCCTCGGGCATGAGCCAGTGCCTGGCCTCGTCGCTGGCCTGGACCTCGATCGTGCGGCCGAAGGTGCGCTGCACGGAAGCCGCGATCGCGCCGAGCACGTCGGCCACGCGCAGGGGACCGCCGGCGCCGACCTGCAGGCCGTAGACCTGCGCGATCGCCTGGACCTGGCCGACGGCCTCGGTGAGCATCGGCCCGACGGCCGGATCGCGCTGCGCATGCTGCTGCAGCAGCCCGGCCACACCCTGCAGGTTGTTCTTGATGCGGTGGTGCACCTCGCGCACGAGCACTTCGCGCTGCGCGATCGCGGCCTGCAGCCGCGCCTGCTCGGCTTCGCGCTGGACACTGACGTCGCTGGCCACCAGCAGCAGCTGCGGTGCAGCCTCGGCCCCGGGATCGAGCCAGACCACGCGCACGTCCCACACGCGCGACGCCCCCCCCTCGCCTTGCGCGCGCCACTCGTGCTGCTGCGCCGAGGTCTGCCCGTCCCCGTCCAGCAGCCATTGCGTGAGCTGGGCCGCCGTCTCGTGCGGCAGGCATTCGGCCAGCGTGCGGCCGGCCATGCGCACGACCGGCCGCCCGAAGAAGGTGCTGGCCATCTGGTTGAGCTGCAGCAGGCGCAGCGAGCGCGCGTCGAAGAGCGCGATCGCAAGCGGCGCGGTCTCGATCATCCGTTGCAGCGAGGCCTGCGCCTGCGCGATGCTGATCTCGGCCTGGCGCCGACGCTCGATGTCCAGCAGCGCGAAGGTCAGCTGCCGCTCGCCCTCGCCACCCTGGCCGGTGACGACGGCATTGCCGACGACCCAGAACTCACGGCCGTCGCGGGCCTTGAGGCGGCATTCGAAGGTCTCGGACTGGCCTTCGCGCAGTCGCGCGAAGGCGTCGAGGTGGCGCAACGGGTGGTCGGGGGCGGGGGTGGCGACGATGCTGATCGCCTCGCCGACGAAATCGGCCAGCTCGCCGCCGAACATGCGGCGCGCAGAGCGGTTCATCCATTCGATCCCATGCTCGCCGACCGTGACGATGCCCACCAGCACCGAATCGAGCAGCGCGCGCGTGCGCATCGCCTGGCCGGCCAGGCTCTCGCGAGCGCGGTGACGTTCGTCGATGTCGACATAGGAGCAGATGACGCCGGCACCGGGATCGGCAGCGTCGACCGGGCGCGCCGCGACCTGCACCCACAGCAGGCTGCCGTCGCGCCGGCGCAGGCGGCGCTCGGCCGCGTATCGGCCCTGCTGCTGCAGCGCGCGTGCGAGCTCGGTCTCGAATTCGACGCAGTCGCGCACGTCGGCGTGCAGCTCGGAGCCGTCGAGCGCGGTCAGTTCCGGTGCCGCGTAGCCGGTGAGCGCGGCCATGGCCTGGTTCGCGCGTTCGATGCGTCGCCCGCGCAGGTAGACGATGCCGACCTCCGAGAGGCTGAACATCAGCTCGCGCTCGCGCAGCAGCCGCTCGAGTTCGGCCTGCTGCGCCTTCAGGCGCGAGACGTCGGTGAGCACGGCGACCGCCTCGGCGCCGCCGTCGGCATCCTGCGCCGCCCGCAGCGACAGCGAATACCAGACCGGCGAGCCGGCGCTCTCGCCCACCGGCATCTCGGCCTCGAAGGGCTCGCCGGCGGCGAGCGCGGCAGCCGCGTCGCGCACGACGCGGCGCGCCAGCGGCAGCGCGGCAAAGAGGCTCTCGAAGCTTGCGCCCGCCGCCGATCCGGCCAGCAGGCCGAGCATGCGCTCGAAGCGGTGGTTGCAGCGCACCAGCAGGGCACCGCGCAGGTAGGCAATGCCTGCGGTGGAGCTGTCCATGATCGTCGAGAGCTCGCGCAGCAGCTGCTCGTTGCGGCGCTGCGCCTGTTCCTGGTCGGTGACGTCCAGCGTCACGACCGAACTCGTCGGCCGGTCGCTGCCCAGCACGCCCGGCTCCACACGCGTGAGCAGCCAGCGCGGACCGAGTTCCGGGTGCCGCACCGCATAGCGCACCTCGACGCGTTCGCCGCGCCGCAGTGCCTGCTGCAGGCGCTCGTATTCGGGCAGCGAGTCGGGCTCGACGAGTTCCCGGCCGATGCCCAGCAGCGCGCCTCCCGCTGCCCGCCCACCGCCGGCCCCCGGCTTGCGCTGCGCAGCGAGCCAGCCCCTTGCGGGGTCGTAAGTCGCCACGCCGACGCTGGCGGTGTGCATCAGCGCGCCCATCTCGAGCTGGGCGAGGTCGCGCTCCTCCTCGGCACTGCGGTCTTCGACCACCGCCATGTAGCGGCGCTGGCCGCCGCGCGTCGCGAAGCTCGAGAGACGCGCGCCCAGCCGCCGCAGGCGCCCCCCGTCCAGACACACCAGCACCTGCCGCTCCAGCGGCGCCTGGCTCGACGTCAGCTCGGGCGCCGGCGCCCGGCCCTCCCAGGCCAGCAGCATCTGCAGCTCGGCGTCGGCGTCCGCGAGCAGCACCGGAACGCGTTCGACGAGCCGCTCGAACGCCGGGTTCGAGCGCACGATCAGGCCGCCATGGTCGAAGACGAGCATGCCCATCGGACTCAGGTCGAACCACTGCCCGAGCTCGGTGAGCGAGCGCTCCGCGTGCGCGCGCGCAACATGCTCGGCGGTGCTGTCCTGCAGCAGCTCCAGCCGCAACACGCCCTGCTCGCCGCCGCTGCCATGCTCATCCCGACTGCCTTGCACGGGATAGAGCACGGACCGACACCAGCGCTCGGCGCCGTCGGCGTGCAGCAGGCGCCGCTCCGGCAGGCTCGCGACACTGCCGGGTCGCGGCGCATCGCCCAGCGCCTGGCGCGCCGCAATGAAAAGCTCCTGCTCCTCGGGCGCCGAGAGCTCGGCGACGTCGCGCCCCAGCAGCGCCGCCCGCTCGTGGCCGCTGAAGGCGACGAAGGCCTCGTTGGCGTCGACGATCCGATGGGCGGCGTCGTGCAGCAGCGCCGGGAACGGGGAAGCCCAGAGCATGCGCAGCAGCTCGGCCTGCGCGGCATCGGGCGCCGGCCCATCACCGCTTTCGACGATGCGCGTGGCCAGCGGCGCGGCCAGCAGGTGCAGCCGCAGCACGCGCAAGCCGCCGCTGGTCCATTGCTCGGCTCGCACCGTGGCCCCATCGGTGCCCTCGAGCAAGGCCTGGCTGCGCTCGCGGCCCTGCAGCGCGAGCCAACGCGGCAATGCAGGGCCGAGCGCCGCCAGGGTGTTGCGCACCGGCCGGCCCACGGCCACCGGCAGCATCCGGCGTGCCGCCGCGTTGGCGCCGACGAGCAGGGCTGCATCGCCCGCCCCCGTGGACCGGACCCACAGCAACGCGTCGCTGATTTCGTCCAGCAGCTCGGCCGGGACGCGCTCGGTCGCGAATGCGGGGGCCGGCCTCACGTCATCGCGTTCAGTCGAGCTGCGCCGCGGCCGCGAGGGCCGAGAGCAGCGCACGATTGACTTCCGCCGGCGCCAGCATCAAGCGCTCGGCCTTCTCGCGCACGTCGATCACCGACTCCTGCTCGATCGCCTGCACCAGCTCCAGGTAGGGCAGGAAGGGTCCCTCCTCGCCCAGCAGCGCCTGCCGCACCCGCTCGGACACCGGCACCGCGCGCAGCAGTTCCGCGAAGGGCTGCCCGAGCAGCCGGTCCAGCAGCGAGAAGACGCCGCAGATGAAGAGCTCGCCGCGCAGTTCGGCGTCGCCGCTGCTCTTCACCAGTTCCTCCATGATCAGGCCCCGGCGCACCGCGGCGAACATCACCGGCTTCATGTTCGCGTCCTTGCTCGCCGAGGCGAGCAGCAGCGCCAGCCAGCGCTTGAGCTTCTGGTAACCCAGGATCATCAGCGCGTGCCTGAACGAACCGATCTCCACCGACAGGCCGAAGCCCGGCGAGTTGATGTAGCGGATCAGGCGGAAGGCCAGCGTCGGGTCGTTCTTCAGCACGGCCTCGAGCCGATCGACCGGTTCCTCGCGATCGACGCGGTTGATGAGCTCGAGGATCACCTGCAGCTCCGGGGCGATCGCCTTCTTGCCCGCGCTTGCCGGCGGCGGATCCCCGAAGGGCCAGCCCGCGGCGAGCACGCAGCCCGATGCGAACGCGGCCTCGAGCTCGGCGGGACTGCGCACGCCCAGGCGTGCCCGGACAGGGTTCGACCTTGCCTGCGCGCTGGGCTCCGGCGCGGCGCCATCGTCGACCTGCAGCGCGAAGCAGCCGGCCAGCGCCGCCGGCAGCGGCTCGCCGCCGAGGCCCTTGATCGCGAGCAGCCCACCGCCGTCGGACACGCTGCGCACCGCGGCAGCGACGGCCGGATCGGCGGCGAAGAACGCCGGCACCTCGATCACGAAGCGCGGCACTGCCGCCACACCGAGCAGGGCTCGCAGCAGCGGCTCGCCGGCCGCGTTGATCATCAGCGCCATCCCGGCGAGGGACTTCACGCCCCCGCCGCCTTCGAGCGGACGCATGCGCAGCGAGAGCGCGCCGGCTTCCTCGGGCCATGACTGGCCGAGCAGCTGCATCAGCTCGTCGCCGGCGACCTCGTCGCCCGCGGGCCCGGAACTCGCAGGCGCCAGCGTCAGCCGCGTTGCGATGACCGAGCGCTGGCGGTCGATGACGGCGCTGTAGCCCAGCACGAGTCGGGCCAGGAGAGGGTGTTCGAACATGGATCGGAAACGCAGCGTCAACGGCAGCCCGCAGTCGCAACCCCGTTGCCGGGGCTGGCTGGCTCAACCGCTGATGTAGTTGAACAAGGACAGTCTCTGCACCATCGAATAGGCCCTCAGGGCCGCATCGTAGCCGGTCTGCCGGTTCTGGAAGTCCGAGATCGCCTGCACCAGGTCCAGGTCCTCGGCGCCGGAGCGCTCGGTCTGCGCCGCCAGCTTGCCGTCGGCAATGCGCAGTTCGGCCTGGTCCATGCGGTTGAGCGCCTCGCCGGTGCTGGCGCGCGCGGCCAGCAGATGCGCATGGTAGGCGTCCAGATCGCCGACGCCTTCCTTCACTGCCAGCGCGACGTCCGCGTCGCTGGCACCCGACACCGACAGCCGCGCGATCGCGGTGTCGAGCACATCGAAGATCGAGAGCGATGCCGGGGCCGGCGGCGCCTTCCCGCTCGGTGCCTCCAGCCAGGTGCGCTGACCGTCCAGCGAGATGCTGAGTGCCTCGTCCGATGCGACGTGCGTGTCGCCGGGCGTCCCCTGGTAGACGACCCGGCCGCTGGCGTCGTCGACGAAGGGCGGCCTCTCGGTCCCCTGCCCGCCGAAGAGGTAGTTGCCCGCGCCATCACTACGGTTGGCCACGCCTAGCAGTTGCTCGCGCACACCCTTGAGCGTCAGCACCAGGGCGCGGCGCTCGCCCTCGCCGTAGCTCGGGTTGCCCGCGGCCAGCACCGTCTCGCGCGCCTGCTGGATGAGCTCGCCGGCGTCGCCGAGCGCCGTCTCGGCGAACTGCGTGACGGTGCGCGCCGCCTCGAGCGCCCGCTGGTGGGCATCGGCGCGGGTCATGGCCGCCAGCGCGCGCTCCGCGCGCGCCGCGGCCACCGGATCGTCGCTGGGCTTGGCCACGCGCTTGCCGCTCGTGAGCTGCTCCTGCGTCTTCTGCAGTCCCTGCTGCCGCTGCTGCAGGTTGAAGATCGCGCTCTGATGGGCGCTGTAGGTGGTGACGCGCATCACGCTTCCTTCCGTGGGTTCAGCTGCCGGAGATCTTCAGCAGGTCGGCGAACACCGACTGCGCGATCTGCAGCACCTTGGCGGCGGCCTGGTAGCTCTGCTGGAACTGGATCAGCCGCGCCGCCTCCTCGTCGAGGTTGACGCCGGCCTTGTCCGCTCGCGCCTGCTCCGCTTGCGCCGCGCGCGCCCCCGAGATCGCAGCGGCCGCCTCGGCACCCTGCGTGCGCACGCCGATGTCCACCAGGGCGGCAACAAAGGCATCGTTGAAGGTGGCCCCTCCCGCCACCCCGCCGCCGGCCAGCTCCTGCAGGCCGACCAGATTGCGACCGCCAAGCGCGTTCAGTGCCAGCGCGTTCCCGTTGTTGAATTCGGGGAAGGCCGTCGGCATGACCTCCACCGTGTCGCCGGCCACCGGAACGCCGCTGAGCATGAGCGAGAAGCCGTTGATGTCCGGGTCCGGCGGCGCCGGGATCGGCTTGCCCGGCGTCCAGGTTCCGCTGCCGCTGGCCGCGCCTCGCGTCCAGCTGTAGAGCATCCTGGACGGGTCACCGGGGTCGGGTCCCGTGAAGCTGATCACCACGTTGGCGGCGGGGTCCGCCGGCGGCAAGACCATGCTCAGCGAATCGACGCTCACCGAGCCGGTATTGGCTGCCGGCGCACTGGCCACGAAGGGTGAGGCGGCAGCCAGATCCAGCGGGTCGGACAGCAGCCGCTGCAAGCCGATCGCCGCACGCGTCACCGGCGCCAGAAGGAAGCGGTCGGTCGCGGGGATCGGCACGCCGGTGGTGGCGTCGTCGAAATCGATCTCCAAGCCATCGATCCCGAGCGTCACGCCCGGGACGATGGGCACGGCAGGACTACCGTCGGCCGGTACGCGCAGCAGCTGCCAGCTCCCCGGCGCCGCAGGATCGGAACGCAGCTCGTATTCGGTGGCACGCAGCTGACTGGCGTCGACCACACGCATCTCCAACCGGTACTCGCTGCTGGCGGACTGGTTCGTGCCGGCGGCATGGATGGAGCCGCTTGCACCGTGCTCCAACCCGAAGAGCGGGCGCGAGGCCACGGTACCCGCGGGCGGCTGCAGGTTCAAGCCCAGCGTCTGCTGCGCGTTGACGGTGTCGGTGAGCGCGCGCGCGAGCCGGCCGAGCATGACCTGCGCGGCCACGATATCCTCGCTCTGGAACTGCATCAGCCCGGCGAGGCGCCCGCCGCCGAGCGCGCCCGCGTCCAGCTGGCGCAGCGAGGCGCCCTCGCTCACCGCCACCGCCGAGCGCGAGGCGTCGAACATATCGGGCACACGCTTGAGCTGCTCGGCGTTGGCGCCCAGCACCAGGCGTTGCCCGCCGCCGATGAACACGTTCACCGTGCCGTCGCCGGCCGGGATGGTCGACACCTGCACGTGCTCGGACAGCCTCGAGATGAGCCGGTCGCGCTCGTCGAGCAAGTCGTTGGGTTCCTGACCGAAGGCGCTCGCGGCGACGATGTCCTTGTTGATCTTGGCGATGCTGGCGGCCAGGCCGTTGATGGTCTGGACCGAGGCGGAAACCTCCTCGGTGACCGCCGTCTGCAGCCTGGCCAGTTGCGTGCCGCCCTCGCGAAAGCGCGTCACCAGGTCTTGGGCGCGCGCCAGCACAACCTGGCGCGAGGCGGTGTCGGCGGGGCGACTGGCGAGATCCGACATCGCGGCAAAGAACTGCGAGATGGCATGCCCCAGGCCCTGCTCGCCGGTGCGGAACACCGACTGCATCTGCACCAGGTAGCCGGCGCGCGCCTGGTCCATCGCCGACAGCGCCTTGGCGCTGGCCGCCTCCCGGGTGAGAAACGAATCCTGCGCGCGCTTGACCCCGACCACGTCGACGCCGCGACCGAAGAAGCCGGCGCCGGTGAACAGCCCCTTCGAAGTCGCCAGCAGCGTCTCCTGGCGCGAGTAGCCCTCAACCCCCGCATTGGCGATGTTGTGGCTGGTCGTCTGCAGCGAGGCGTAGCTGGCCGTCATTGCGCGCACGCCGATCGAGAGCAGTGCGGTCGTCATGGCTTACGGGCCCTTCAGGCCATCGCCCGCTGCAGGCGCAGCGTGGTGTTGATGACGCGGGTGAGCTTGGCGCCATAGGCCGGGTCGGTCGCGTAGCCCGCCTTCTGCAGCCCGTGCGCGAAGGCGCTGGCGTCGCCGCCCGAGGCGACCACGCCGGCGTAGCGGGGGCTGTCCTTCATCAGCCGCGCGTAATCGGCAAACGACTCCTCGTAGCTGCCGTACGCGCGGAACTTCGCCGTGACCTTGCGCGCGACGCCGCCGATGTACTCGGTGGTCGTCACTTCGGCCACCGGGCCGCTCCAGTTCGCGCCGGCCTTGATGCCGAAGAGGTTGTACGCGCTCGTCCCGTCGGCATGCCGGATTTCCTTGCGACCCCAGCCGGTCTCGTGCGCCGCCTGCGCGAGCATGAAGGCCGCGGGGATGCCGGTGGCCGACTCGGCCTTGGACGCCGCCTCGGTGTGCTGGCGGACGAAGCCGGCGGCTCCCCGCTCCGGGATGCGCACCGCCTTGTCGAGGCGATCCAGGGGCTGCGCGGTGGTATTCGCGCTGGCGCGCGCGCCGGTGGCGGGGACCGGCCCGGGCGCCAGGCCCATCTGCCGCTCGAGCTGCCGGGCGATCGCTTCCGAGAGCCCGCCCTTGATCCCGGAGAGCCCTCCGGCAAGCTGCGCGTCGAGCATCTCGGTGCCCAGGCGGCTGCCTTCGTTGTCGAGCATGCCGGACGCCGGTGCGCTCGCACGCATCGTCTTCATCAGCTCCTGCATGAAGAGCGTCTCGAACTGCCGCGCCGCCTCGCGCACCGCCGCCTGCGGGTCGCGTGCCGCCAGACCCTGAAGCCCGTCGAGCGAGCGCGCGTCGATGCCCAGCCCTTGCGCACGCGGGGGAGTGGGGGCTACCGCCACGTCAGATGACCTCGATTTCCGCGTTCAGCGCGCCGGCAGCCTTGATCGCCTGCAGGATCGCCAGCAGGTCCTGCGGCGTCGCGCCGAGCGCGTTGAGCGCCTTGACGACGTCGGCGAGCCGTGCCCCTTCGGGCAGCTCGACGAGGGCAGCACCCTGCTGCGTGATCGCGATGTCGGCCTTCTCGACGACGGCGGTCTGGCCGCTGGCGAACGCGTTGGGTTGGCTGACCTGCGGGGTCGAGCTGATGGTCACCGAGAGATTGCCGTGGGCCACGGCGCATGCGCCCAGCGTCACCGCCTCGTTGAGCACCACCGAGCCGGTGCGTGCGTTGAGCACGACGCGCGCGGCGCGGCGCTGCAGTTCGACCGGCAGGTTCTCGATCTCGGCGAGGAAGGCCACACGCGCGTTGGGAGCCGTCGGTGCCTGCACGCGCACAAGGCGGCCGTCGATCGCGATCGCGGTGCCCTCGCCCTTGGCCTGGTTGATCGCACGCGCCACGGCGTGCGCGGTGGCGAAATCGTCGCTCGAAAGACCGAGGTCCAGCGTCTGCCCCTGATGCAGCGGCGTCGGCACCGAGCGCTCGACCGTCGCTCCCTCGGGGATGCGTCCGGCCGAGAGGTGGTTGATCTGCACCTTGGAGCCGCCGGCGGCGGCGCCCGCCCCGCCGACGATCAGATTGCCCTGCGCCAGCGCGTAGATCTGGCCGTCGGCACCCTTGAGCGGAGTGGCGACAAGCGTTCCGCCGCGCAGGCTCTTGGCGTTGCCGATCGACGCCACCGCGACGTCGATCGTCTGCCCCGGCTGCGCGAACGGCGGCAGCTGGGCAGTGACCATCACCGCGGCGACGTTCTTGCTCTGCACCTGCATCCCCGGCGGCAGCGTGATGCCCATCTGCTGCAGCATCGCGTTCAGGCTCTGCGCGGTGAACGGCGCCTGCGTCGTCTGGTCGCCGGTGCCGTCCAGGCCGATCACCAGGCCCAGGCCCTGCAGCTGGTTGCTGCGCACGCCCTGGACGCCGGCGACCTCCTTGATGCGCACGCCCGGCTGCGCCTGGGCATCGGCAGGCCACCACAGCGCTGCACTGGCGAGCACGGAGGCAGCGACGAGCAGCCGGCGCAGGAGGCGTTCGAGCGCGGGGAGCGCCGCGTCCTCTTGAACCCGCGGCCCGATGAACTCATGACTTGGCATCGCGTTCCCTCAGATCGGCAGCACGCTCAGGAAGACGCGCCCGAGCCAGCCCATCACCTGCGCGTCGGCCTGCGCGCCGCGGCCGCGCTGCTCGACGCGCACGTTGGCGATCTGCGTGCTCAGCACGGTGTTGCCGGCCTGGATCGAACGCGGATCGAGCTGACCCGAGAAGCGCAGGGTGTCGACGCTGTTGTTGACGCCGATCTGCTTCTCGCCGGCGACGATCAGGTGTCCGTTGGGCAGAACCTCGCGCACGACGACGGTGATCGTGCCGCTGAAGTTGTTGCTGCTCTGGGTCGCGCCCTTGCCCGCGAAGGTGTTGGCGCCGTTGCCCGCGGCGCCGGCCCGGCCGATCTTCTTGACGCCGGGAAACGCGCTGATGCCGGCCTCGACGCTGCCGCTCTTGTCGACCGTGCTCGTCGAACTGGCAGTGGCGCTGACGCGTTCGGTGATCTGGACCGTGAGCGTGTCGCCGATCAGGCGCGCCCGGTGATCCTCGAAGAGCGGACGGTAGCTCTGGGCGCTGAAGATCGCGCCCGTGGCCGGCGGTGGCGCGGCAAGCGCCTGCGCGGCCGGTGGCTGCGACAGCGGGCGGGTGTCTCCCATCTCGACCCGCGGGTAGAGGTACTCGCTCACCGTCGCCAGGCAGCCCGAGAGCAGGCCCAGCAGCGGCAGCAGCGACAGCAGGCAAAGCGTCCGTCTCGCAGCCATCGAGTTCATGATCACAGCTGGCTCAGGCGCTGCAGCATCTGGTCGGAGGTCGTGATCGCCTTCGAATTCAGCTCGTACGCGCGCTGGGTCGCGATCATCGAGACGAGCTCCTCGACGACGTTGACGTTGCTGCTCTCGACCATCCCCTGCTGCAGGCTGCCAAGCCCTGCAGTGCCGGCGGTCCCGGTCTGCGGCGCACCCGAGCTCGCGCTCTCGGCGAAGAGGTTGCCGCCCAGCGGATCGAGGCCAGCCGGGTTGACGAAGGCGGCGAGCTGGAGCTGGCCCACGACCTGCGGCTGCGCCTGTCCGGAGATGCTCACGCTGACGGTGCCGTCGGCGGCGACGCTCACCTTCTGCGCCTCGGCCGGGATCGTGATGCCCGGCTGCACCGCGTGCCCGGCGGCGGTGACGAGCTGGCCATCGGCATCGAGCTGGAAGCCGCCGTCACGCGTGTAGGCGGTGCCGCCATCGGGCAGCTGGACCTGGAAGAAGCCGCGGCCCTTGATCGCCAGGTCGAGGTCGCTGCTGCTCTGCTGCAACCCGCCCTGCGCGAAGTTGCGCGTCGACGCGGCCACGCGCGAACCCAGGCCCACCTGCAGGCCGGTCGGCAGCGTGCCCGCGCCGGCGTCGGCCGCGCCGGTCTGGCGCAGGTTCTGATACATCAGGTCCTCGAAGACGACGCCGGCACGCTTGTAGCCGTTGGTGCCGACGTTGGCCAGGTTGTTCGAGATCGCGTCGAGCTTGGTCTGCTGGCCTTCCATGCCGGTCTTGGCGATCCAAAGGGAACGAATCATCTGAGGCACTCCGGGGTCGGGAGGGCATCTTCGCCCGGCTGAAGCTGCCGAAGCCGCAGAAAAGCACCCTCATTGCCGCGCAAAACAGCGACGGGGCCCGAGGGCCCCGACAGGCAAGGCCCGGCGGCCCCGCATCGATGGACGCGCCCGTCCGTGCAGCGGCACGGCAAGGCCGGGGTCGGCGCTACATCGCCACCGGCGAGAGCAGCCGCGCCGCCGACTGCTCGCGCTGCTCGGCCGTCTGCAGGCTCTTCATCTGCTGCTCGAACTGGCGCGCGGCAGCGATCATCGCCACCATCGTCTCGACCGCATTGACGTTGGACCCTTCGAGCGCACCGGACTGCAGCCGCGCGGCGGGATCGGCTTCGAGATCACCGCCGTCGCCACTGCGGAAAAGCCCGTCGTCGCCGCGCTGCAATGCGCCCTCGGGCGTCACGAGCTTGAGCCGGCCCACCGCCTGCGGGCGCTCGTTGCCGATACGCGCGTTCACCGTGCCGTCGGCGGCGATCTCGACGCTTGCAGCGGAAGGCACGCTGATCGGCCCGCCGTCCCCCAGCACCGGGCGTCCGCCCGCGGTGACGAGCTGACCCTCGGCGTCGATCTCGAGTGCACCTGCGCGCGTGTAGGCCTCGGTGCCGTCGACGGCCTGCACCGCCAGCCAGGCTCGTCCCTTCACGGCCACGTCGAGATCGCGGCCGGTGCTTTGCACCGCTCCGCTGCGCTCGTCGTAGCCGATCGTCGACTCGAGCGCGTAGGCACGCGTGCTGGCGCCGTCGCCGCGCACCGGCACCGCGCGAAAGGCCGCCATCTCGGCGCGAAAGCCCGTCGTCGACACGTTGGCCAGGTTGTGCGCCAGCACCTCCTGGCGCTGCATCGTCGCCTTGGCGCCGGACATCGAAAGGTAGATGAGGCGGTCCATGCGTCAGCTCCGGGTGACCCAGCTCATGTTCAGCGGATGTTCATCAGCGTCTGCATGACCTGGTCCTGCGTCTTGATCGCCTGCGCGTTGGCCTGGTAGGCGCGCTGCGCGGTGATCATGTTGACCAGCTCGGCGGTCAGATCGACGTTCGATTCCTCCAGGCCGCCGGACTGCAGCACGCCCAGGTTGCCCATCCCGGGGACCCCGGTCACCGGATCCCCTGAGGCGTAGGTGCTGGCCCAGAGGTTGTCGCCCAGCGGCTGCAGGCCCTGCAGGTTGCGGAAGGTGGCGAGCTCGATCTGCCCGACATTCTTGGCCTGTCCGTTGGAGTAGCGTCCGGTGACGATGCCGTTGTCCTCGATGCCGATCGCGACCAGCTGCCCGGCCGGGTAGCCGTCCTTGTCGAGATCGGTGACGCCGAAGGGCGCGGCGAACTGCGTCACCTTGAGGGTGAGCATGAGGTCCGTCAGCGGCGCCGGCACATTGCCCGAGTCGTCGGGCCCTGGGTTCAGCGGCGTGGGCAGGGCCACGGTCATCTTCTTGGTCACCGGGTCCAGCGTGCTGCCCGCGGGGATCACGCCGGCCAGATCGGGCATCGACCCGTCGGCCACGAAGGGGACGGTTATCACCGGGGCCGGAGCGGCGGCCGTGCCTGCGACCGTCTGCCCGTTGGCGGTGATGTAGACCTCCCACACGTCGGCGGGCGCCGCAGGCGTGCCGCTGCCGCTGGCCGCGGCGCGCTGGAAGTAGTAGGTCAGCGCCACCGGCAGGCCCTTGACGTCGTAGACCGTCAGCGAGGTCGCGTTGTTGTAGGTATCCGAGTCGTTGAAGTCGATGAACGGCGCCGCGGCCGGCTTGGTCACCTTGTCCGCGGCATCGAGGTTCAGCTCCATCGCCATCTTCTTGGTCGCCTCCGGCGCGATGCCACCGGTGGGCATCCGGATCGGCGCGGCGGTGCCGGGCTCGATCTTGCCGCTGATCGGATCTGCCCGGTAACCCATCAGCTTCAGCCCGCCGTTGTTGACGATGAAGCCGTCGCGGTCGAGCTTGAACTGGCCGTTGCGCGTGTACTTGGTCGGGCTCACGCCATCACTGACCTGAAAGAAGCCCCGGCCGTTCACCGCCAGGTCCAGCGGGTTGTCGGTCGCCGTGATGCTGCCTTGCGTGAACTCCTGCGCGATGGTGGCAAGGTAGGTGCCTATGCCGGTGTTCGTGGACGACGAGTCGTTGAGCGAGGCGGCGTAGAAGTCGGCGAACTCGGCGCGCGAGGCCTTGGAGCCATAGGTGCCCGCGATGGCGATGTTGTTGCCGATCACCTCGAGACTCTTGCTCGTGGCGTTGAGACCGGAAAGCGCTTGCTGGAAGTTCATGGTTTCGTCCTTGCTGCCGCGATCGCGGCGGTGGATGGCGAGACGGCGTGGCCGGATTCAGCGAAAGGCGACGACGTTGCCGGTTCCGGTTGCGCCGAGCTCGCGCAGCGTCAGTTCAAGCTGGCCGCCGACGGTACCCACGGACTGCACCTGGTCTATGGATAGCGTGCGTCCGCTCACCGCCTCCTGGCCCCGGAAGGCGGTGACACGAAAGCCGTAGCCGACGTCGGTGGGCAAGCGGCCGGGATCCCACTCGAAACTGCTGCGACCGGCGTCGAGCGCACCCAGCTCGAGAGTGTCGACGACCTGCTCGCCGGCACCCAGGATCTCGACCTTGACCGAGGTCGCCGGGCCGTCGAGTTCGATCGCGCCGCGGCCGACGCCGTTCTCGAGCTTGATCACGTTGCCCTTCACCAACACCTCACGGCCCACCAGCGCCGCGCCCTGCAGCAACTGCAGCTGCAGGAACTGGCCGGAGAGCGACTGGATCGAGGCGTTGACCTTCTCCAGCCCGGTGACGGCATTGATCTGGGCGATCTGGCTCGTGATCTGCGCGTTGTCCATCGGGTTGAGCGGATCCTGGTTCTGCAGTTGCGTCACCAGCATCTTCAGGAAGCGATCGGCGCTGCCGGGATCGTCGGCCTTGCTGCGCGCCAGCGACGCCTCGGAGGGCCGCAGGGCGGCGAAGGGATCGGCGGCAGGATCGATCGTCGTGCTCATTCGGCCCACCGCGCGAATCAGGCCTGCTGGCCCATCTGCAGCGTCTTCTGCAGGAGGCTGCGCGCGGTGTTCATGACCTCGATGCCGTTCTGGTAGGAACGCGAAGCCGAGATCATGTTGACCATCTCCTCGATCGCGTTGACGTTGCTGTAGGTGACGTAGCCCTCGGCGTCGGCGCTCGGATGCTTGGGGTCATGCACGCGCCGCCCGGGCGTCTCGTCCTCGCGGATCGTGCTCACGCGCACCCCTGCCGCGGCCTCGGGCTGCTCGCGCGCGCCCATCAGCACCGTCTGGAACACGACCTGGCGCGCCTTGTAGGCCTGGCCGTCGGGGCCGGCCACCGTGTCGGCGTTGGCGAGGTTGGAGGCGACGACGTTCAGCCGCTGGCTCTGCGCGCTGACCGCGCTGCCGGCGACCTCGAAAATGCGGAACATGCTCATGATGCGTCTCCTGTGCGTGCGTGCGGTGCACGCGATCAGCCGCCGGTGTGCGGCCGCATGACGTCCAGCATGGCTTTCACGTTGCCGCTGATGAAGCGCAGCGTGCTCTCGTACCTGAGCGCGTTGTCGACGAAGGAGGCGCGCTCGCGGTCCATGTCGACCGAGTTGCCGTCCAGATTGGTCTGCGACGCCGCGGCATATCGCAGCGGCGGCGGGCCGCCGCCCGCTCGGGTGGCGGACGTCCGCGCCAGCCCCGCGTTTTCGGCCAGACGAAAACGACCGGCGCCGCCGCTGGCCGCGCGCAGCGCCTGGGCAAAGTCGAAGTCCCGCGCGAGGTAGCCCGGGGTATCGGCGTTGGCGATGTTGCTGGCGATCAGGCGCTGGCGCTCGGAGCGCAGGCTCAAGGCCTGCGCCTGGAGGTCGAGGGCATCGGTCAGGCGGTTGATCATCACGGGCTCCCGAAGGGATGGACCGGCATTGCGGGCATTCTCGAAGCGTCGGGACGAGGTCAAGGCCACAAACAGAGGGCTCAAGCAGCGGCATTTCCGGCCTCCCGATCGATCGCGCCGCGCCTAGAGTGCAAGGCGTGAGAAGAGTCTTTTCCCCTGTCCTTGCCTGCGCCTGCCTGATCCTCGGCACGCTCTGTGCCCATCCCGCCGCCGCTGGGGCAGCGGCCGACGCGCCGGCGATCGAGGGCGAGCTTGCAGCACAGATGCAGTCGCTGCTGCAGGAACACGCGGCGCGGATCGGCGACGCGGCACGCACGCGCATCGGCCGCACGCCGACCGCGGCGCCACGCGTGGTCGTGCAGGTCGGCCGGCTCGACCCGCGCCTGCGCCTGGCGCCCTGCGAGCGCATGGAACCGCGGCTGCCCCAGGGCCCGCTGTGGGGGCGAACCCGGGTCGGCCTGCGCTGCGTTCAGGGACAACGGCCCTGGCAGGTCTGGCTGCCGGTGACCGTGCAGGTTCACGCGCCGGCACTCGTCGCCGCGCGTGCCCTGCCCGCCGGCACCGTCCTCGCCGCTGCGGATCTGAGACTCGTCGAGGTCGACTGGGCCGCCGCCGCACAGCCGCCGACGGCGCAGCCCGCGGAGCTCCTCGGGCGCACGCTCTCGCGCCCGCTCCAGCCCGGCCAGGCGGTGCGGCGCGACGATCTTCGCCAGCGGCGCTGGTTCGCCGCGGGCGAGACCGTTCAGGTCCTGGCGCGGGGCGCGGGTTTCACGGTCGTCGGCGAGGCATTGGCCCTGGGGCCCGGGTTCGAAGGGAAGCCGGTGCGCCTGCGGACCGAGGCCGGACGGATCCTCAGCGCCCTTCCGATGGGTGAGCGTCGCGCGGAGATCGAACTGTGACCCATGAGGCAGACCCCCTGATCCTGGGGGTCATGACGGAAAATCGCCGCCGAGCCCTAAAGTCCGTGCGGCTCGCGACCGATACCTCGTTCACGTCCACGGGGAAATCCCCCGCGGAGCCGCTCCCACGGAGTCAAGCATGAAGATCGGACCTCTCGACAAGACCCCGCCCGTCCAGCCAGCCGTGACGGAACGCAAGGCCCCTGGCGCCGCCTCGAACGGCAACGGCAGCGCGGGCGTCGCGGCCGTGAAGGGCACGCCGGTCGCGATCTCGGCCGAGGCGTCGGCGCTGGCACGGGCCGCCGACGACGGTGGCTTCGACGCCGCCAAGGTCGAACGCATCAGCCAGGCGATCAAGGACGGCAGCTACCGGATCGACCCCGAGGCGATCGCCGACAAGCTGATCGCCAACGCCCGCGAGCTGCTCGAGCGCACCTATCGCTGATCCACGCCGGACCCTACCGTGATGTTGACTTCCGCCGAGGAATTGCAGGCCTTGAAGCGCGTGACCGACCTCGAGCCGCCGCTGGCCGAACTGGAAGGCTATCTGGGCGGTCTGGCTCAGGCCCTGTGTGCGAACGACGCGCGGGCCATCGAGGAGCAGGCCGGCCGGCTGCACTCCGCACTGGCGCGTGCGGTCGCGCAGTTCACGCGCGCTGCCAGGACCGGGGAGGTTCCCTCCGCGCTGCGCCAGCGCCTGGCCCTGGCCGGTGGGCGCGTGGCCGCCCAGCGGGAAGCGCTGGCGCGCGCCACGGCGTCGCTGGATCGCGCGATCGACGTGTTGCTGCCGCCCGAGCCGGTGGGCAGCGGAATCTACAGCGCGGCGGGCAGCAGCAGCCGAGCAGCCGCTTCGGGCCATCTGCAGGCCTGATCAATCCCCCTCCCCCACCGGCAGCCCGAGGGCGCGCCGGGCCACCGCCAGGCGCTTGCGCAGCGCGACTTCCGACAGGTCGAGTTCGGCCACCAGGGCCCGCAGCGCCTCGTCGTTGATGCGCTGCGCGTGGCGCTCGGCGTACAGGGCCTCGCGCTCGACGCGCAGCGCCTGCAGGCGCAGCTCCATCTCCACCAGATAGCGCCGGCGGCGCTCGCGCACCGCCTCGGGGGATTCCGCCTGCGCCTCGGGCGTCTGGGCCGCGTCGGGCGCCTCGAGCATGTCGATGCGCTTGCGGTAGTCCTGTGTGAGCCGGCCGGCGGCCTCCTGAAACTGCGTGCGCCAGGTCGGCGCGTCGTCCCGGGCCTGCTGCGGCGGCTGCGCCAGGAACGCGATCGCCGCGCGGCAGGCGGCAAGGCGCGCTTCGCGGTCCTCGCGGGCCAGCGACGACTCGTCGGGCGGCGGCAGGCGGCGCAGCACCATCGGCAGGCCGATGCTGCCGATCACGAGCGTGCACAGGATCGTTCCGGTGGCGAGGAAGACGAGCGCGTCGCGCCCCGGAAACGGCGACCCGTCGGCCATCAGCAGCGGGATCGACAGCGCACCGGCCAGCGTCACGGCACCGCGGATGCCGGCCAGGGTCGCCGCCAGCGTCAGCAAGGGCGAGGGATGTTCGGCCATGCGACCGCGTTCGTGCGCGCGCCAGAGGCTGCGGCGCACGCCCAGCGCGAGCCAGAACCAGCGCAAGCCCAGCAGGCCCACGCTGATCGCCAGCGCCTGCACAACCGGCAGCCACCAGGACTCGCCGGCGGCCTCCAGCGTGCTGCCGACGATCGACGGCAGTTGCAGCCCCAGCAGCAGGAAGACGGCGCCGTTGAAGGCCGACTCCATCATCGTCCACACGCCTTCGGTCTGGATGCGCTCGGCGATGAAGGCGCTGCGGCGCAGGTCGGCGAAGTTGGTGGCGAAGCCGGCCGCCACCGCCGCGAGGATGCCCGAGACGCCGATGCTCTCCGAGAGCAGGTAGGCGGCAAACGGCAGCAGCACGAGCAGCAGCACCATCTGCGTGGCGGCGACGTCGCCGACACGGCGCGTGACCGCTTCGCGCGCCGTCGCGAAGCCCCAGCCGAGCAGCGCGCCCAGGGCAAGCCCGCCGAGCGCGATCCAGAGGAACTCGCGCACCGCCGCGGCCCAGGAAAAGGTCCCGGTCAGCACTGCGGCCACGGCGAACTTCAGCGCGACGAGGCCCGAAGCGTCGTTGAGCAGCGATTCGCCCTGCAGCACGTGCATCGTCCGCGCCGGCATCCCCAGGTTGCGCGTGATCGCCGACACCGCGACCGCGTCGGTCGGCGAAACGACCGCCGCCAGCGCGAAGGCGACCGCCAGCGGGATTTCGGGCAGCATCCAGTGGATCAGCGTGCCCAGGCCAAGCACCGTGAAGAACACCAGGCCGAAGGCCAGGCGCAGGATCGGCCCCTGCAGCGCGAAGAATTCGCGCTTCGGGATGCGCCACCCGTCGGCAAAGAGCAGCGGCGGGATGAAGAGCGCGAGGAAGAGCTCCGGGTCGAAAGCGATGTGCAGGCCCTGTCGCGGCCAGGAGAGCGTGGCCCCGAGCGCGATCTGGATCAGCGGCAAGGGGATCGCGCGCAGATAGCGCGCGACGATCCCGGTCAGCGCCCCCAGCAGGACGACGACGAGGACGAGCTCGACGGTGTGCATGCCCGGGAGTGTGGGGGAAAAGGCGCGCCGGCCCGCATGCCGCCGGCGCTTGTGCGCCCGGACCGGCTCAATTGCCGCGCCGACGCAGCAGGCGCACGTACATCGGCCGCGTGAAGCGTGCGCCATCCGCGCCGACATGGGGCTCGAACCGCGCGCGCACCGCGGCGCGACTCTGGTCGTCGAGGTGGCGCTCGGCGAAGCTGACGTCGATCATGCGGCGCTCGAAGTCGGCGAAGTCGCGGAAGTGCACCGGAGTGTCGAAGCTGCGCTCGATCACCGTTTCCCAGCGAGCGCTCGTCAGCGCGCGGTCCAGCGCCGCCTGCGCTTGCGCACGCACCACGAGCTCGTCATTGAAGAGGCGCGTGATCCCGCTGAGCGCGCCGGCATGGATCGGCTCCGAGACGTACAGCCAGCCCTGCGGACGCAGCACGCGCCGCGTTTCGGCCAGCGCGGCATCCATCGCGTCGACAGGGATGTGGTGCAGCGACTTGAGCATCAGCGCCAGGTCGAAGCTCTGGTCCGGACACGGGATCGCCTGCGCACCGGCGGCGATGAAGTTCAGGCCCGGCTGCGGGTCGGCCAGGTTCCTCTCGTGTTGGCGGACGTCGACTTCGAGCCCGGTGACATGACTGCCCGGGAAGCGACGCAGCAGCGCGCGCGCCAGGCGCGCGCTGCCGCAGCCGAGTTCGACGATGTCGAGCCCGCGCGCGAGCGGCAGCAGCTGCGCAAGCAGATCGAGTTCGTCGTCGACGAGATGCGGGGGCGCAAAGCTGGTGTTCATGGGGTCGATGCGCGAGGCGCCGGCGAGGTTGCGCAGCACCCGCAGTGAATGACGCTTGCGCGCGGTGTCATGCCTGTTGCCGCGACGTTCGTCACGGCGACAGCCTTCGGCAAGCGTAACGCAAGCCGCGCGCCCGGGCCGTTCGCGTTCCGCTGCGCGGGGACGCCGGGCGCTGGCGCCTCGCGCAGGCACCGGTCAGAAGTCGCGGCGAAAGGCGGTCAGAAGCGGTACGCCAGCCGCAAGCCGCCCCAGTGGCGGCCGTCGATCTCGATCGGTGCCGACACCTCCTTCATCACCGTGAACTGCCCGCCGCCCATGTCGCGGCGATAGGTCTGCAGCAGGAAGGGCCGGGTATTGCGCGCGCTGGCCAGTCCGGTGCGGTCGTTGAAGATCCGCCGGCCGCGCGCGTTGGCCGTGTTCCAGAGCATGTCGCCGGCGCGCTGCGTCTGGTTGTAGATCCTGTTGTGACAGGGCACGTAGCCGTTGCGGTCGACGGCGATGCAGAAGACGACTTTCTCGGAAAGCCCGAGCAGCCGCTCCTGCACCTGCGGAAAGAGCCGTTCGGCCAGCGCCGTGAAGCGGGTCATGTGCTGCTGCGGCGAACTGCCCTGCACCAGCGAGTAGCGCTCGTCGAACAGGTCGTCGACCGTGGTCGTGCCGATGCGCAGCGCGTCCTCGAGCAGCGCGGCCACCTCAGCCGCGGCCTGCTGCGCGGCCTTGATGTAGGGTGTGTCCTCGGTCTCGATGCCGCAGTCGGCCACCGCCTCGATCAGGTGCTCGGACACCTGCAGGAAGGTCTCGGTACGGCCCAGCGCCGAATCGAGCGCACCTGCGGTGCGCTGCATCTCGGACTCGATCCGGCGCATGCGGGCATCGAGCTGTTCGCACTGCCGGCTGCCCTGCTGACTGGCCTCGGCGATGCGGTGCATCGCGGCATCGACCTGCTCGAGCGCGGTGTGCACCTGCCCCTGCTTGTGTCCGCGATCACGCGGTCGCGCCGTCTCGCGCGCCAGCAGCGCAATGCGCTCCTCGAGCGTGCCGACCGTGCCCATGATGTGCTTGGACGAGCTCTCCACCCGCGCAGCCAGGTCCTTGACCGCATCGGCGACGACGCCGAAGCCGCGCCCGGCCTCGCCGGCGCGCTTGGCCTCGACCGAGGCGTTGAAGGCCACGAGCCGCGTCTGCAGCGCGATCTGCGTGATCTGGCCGGCCGCTTCGGCCACCTGGTGCAGCGTCTCGACGATGGCGCTGACCTCGCCGCCCAGTGCCTGCACCGCCTGGCGCGCACCCTGCGCGGCCGCCAGCCCACCCGACGCTTCGCCGTCGATCGCGTGCTGGCTCTGCAGCAGGCGCTGCACCTCGGCCGCGAGCTCCTGCAGCGCCACGGCCTGCGCCTGGGCCAGCCGCGTGCTGTCGTCCAGCACGCCGCGCACTTCGGCGGCATCCTGCCCCATCCGGCTCGCGCGCTCGCTGAACGCGCCGACCAGCGTGCGCGCGTCCGGCATCGCCGCAGCGGGCGGCTGGCCCTCATCGGGGACGCCCGCAACCGTCATCGCAATCGCCGCCGGCGACGGTCGGCGTCTGATCAGACTGAGCATGCTCGCGACTCCTGTCTCCATGGGACGGTCTTCCTGCCGCCGGCCGCAGCCATCGGCGGGCTCACCACTCGCGCAGCCGCGTGCGCAGGCGCGCGATCGCCTGGCTGTGCAGCTGGCAGACGCGGCTTTCGGTGACACCGAGCACCGCGGCGATCTCCTTCAGGATCATGTCCTGCTCGTAGTACATGCTCATCACGTACTGTTCGCGCTCGGGCAGGCCCTTGATCGCGTCGACCAGCGCCTGGCGCATGCGCTGGTCCTGCACACGCCCGAGCGGATCGGCCTCCTCGTCGGCGACGTGGCGATCGAGGTACTCGTCGTCGCCGCCGTCACTGCCCATGTCCTCGAGATAGATCAGCTGCGTGCCGCGCACCTTGCCCAGGAGCTCCTGGTATTCCTTGAGCGGGAGCCCCATCTCGGCGGCGATCTCGCTCTCGCTGGGTGCGCGCCCCAGACGCTGCTCGAGCCGATGCACCGCGGTCTCGATCGCGCGCTGCTGGCGCCGGTCCCCACGGCTCATCCAGTCGCTGCCGCGCAGCTCGTCGAGCATCGCGCCGCGGATGCGCTGGGTCGCGAAGGTCTCGAACTGCACACCCTGGCTGGCGTCGAAGCGTGCCAGCGCGTCGGACAGGCCGATCATGCCGACCTGGACGAGATCGTCGAGTTCGACGTTGGCCGGGAGCTTGGCGATCATCTGGTGCGCAAGCCGTCGCACGAGCGGGCTGTATTGCTTGAGCAGCGTTCCGGTATCGAGTTGGCCCTTGGCGGTGTACATGGTGATGCAGCCCTCGGGTGGAGCAGGTCAGGCCAGGAACGGCGCCGGCGCGCCGGCGCCGACAACCGTCCGATGCATGGAATCCGGGTGCGGTTGCGAGTGGGGGAGCGGATGCGAGCCGGGGTAGCCGGGGTAGCCGGGGTATCGGTCCTCGGCCGAACCCGGAGCCGGCAAGAAGCGGCGGCCCGCCCTTGCCGGCGCGCCGACGTCGTCCTGGTGCAGCTGCGCGGCCAGCATCCGCGCCAGCGCGGCATCGTGCACCGCCTGCGGGTCCAGCGGATCGACGACCGCGCCGCCCCGCACGATCGCGCCGAGGAAGCTGTCGGCGCAGCTCGCGAGGCGCTCGACGATCAGCTCGCTGCGCGCGCCCTCCCGGCCGGCCACGAACAGCAGGTCGAAACGCATCAATGCGCAGCGCTGCACCAGCAGCTTGCAGCCGGCGTAGGCCTGCTTGATCGGTTCGACGCCATCGGCGGCCAGCAGCAGGGGACGCACGGCCCGGGCGGCGAGCATGCGCGCCAGGTCGCCCGGATCGGCGTGCAGCAGCATCAGCTCGCAGTTCGGCGCGGCGTCGAAGGCCGCTTCGACGAAACCTGCAGCCGAGCCGCGCGCGTCGACGTGGGCCAGCGGCATCCCGCGTGCGGCCAGGTAGCTGATCTGCGCGTGCAGGTGCTCGACGCCGGCGGCGAGGTCGATCGCGCACATCTCGTGCGGCGCCGGTGCCGTGCTCGCGGCGTCGACGACGAGCACGTGACGGCCCTGCGCGGCCAGCGCCGCCGACAGCAGCCCGAGCACGGCCTGCCCGCCGGCGACGAACGGGTTCGCCACGACCGGCAGCAAGCGGCGCTGCCGAGCGGAGAACAGGCGGCGCAGGCCGCTGGCCTGATCGGACGGGCCGTCGGCCGGTGCAGGCACCCGGTGCAACGGGGCGGGCATCGTGATCATCGCTTCGCCCCGCTGGTCACACGTCACCGATCATCGCCGGCGAGGCGACTTCGTGCATCGGCGCCGGCTGGCCGCTGAAGACCAGCTTGACGTCGGCGTTGTCGAGCTTCCAGGCCGCCGACCCGCCGCTCCTGAGCGCCCGCTGCACCAGGGCCTGCGCCGAGAGGCGGTGCCAGTCCTCGGGGACGCGCTGGCCGTTGGCCACCGCCAGCACCTTGACCCGATGGCGGATGAGCGCGTCGAGTGCCGGCGCGAGCTTCATCGCCTCGTCGATCTTCGAGAGCACGACGCCGCGGCAGCTCCCAGCGCGGTACGCGGTCAGCACGTCCTCGATCGTCTCGCCCTGGTTCGCGGCGTTGACGACCAGCAGCCGGTTGATCGAGCGGTGGTTGAGCATGTCCAGCAGCTCGCGCGTGCGCGTGTCGCGCTGCGCCATCCCGGCGGTGTCGATCAACACCATCTTCTTGCCCGCCAGCAGCTCGAGCAAGTCGTCGAGCGAGGCACGGTCGTGCGCGGTGTGGACCGGCACGCCGAGAATGCGGCCGTAGGCGCGCAGCTGCTCGTGCGCGGCCACGCGATAGGCGTCCAGCGTGATCAGGCCCAGATTCCCGGCACCGTGGCGCGCGGCAAAGGCGGCGGCGAGCTTGGCGGTGCTCGTCGTCTTGCCCACGCCCGTCGGGCCGATGAGGGCAAAGACGCCGCCGATGTCCTCGAGCGCACTCTCGTTCTCGCCGGTGGCCAGGTTGCGCTGCAACACGCCGGTGGCCCACAGCATCTCGTCGCCATCGGCCGGCAGGCTCTCGACCAGCTTGCGCACCAGCACCGGCGAGAAGCCGCACTCGAGCAGCCGGTGGCTGAGCAGCGCCTGCCGCGGCTGGCGCTGCAGCTTCTCGATGAAGGCCAGCTCGCCGAAGCGCTGCTCGATCAGCCCGCGCACCGAGCGCAGCTCGCGCAGCATCTGCTGCTGATCGAGCTGCAGCTCCGGCGCCAGCGCGGCGGCCTCGCGCGCCGGCGCCATCGTCGCCATCGTCGCCATCGTCATCAGCGACTCGTCGTGCAGCGCGCGCAGCAGGCGCGTCTCCCGGCCGGAGACCGCAGGCGCCGATACCGGCATCGCCGCATTCCGCGTCCCGGGCGGTTCGGCGCATGCCGGCCCCGCTTCGAGCGGCGCCTCCTGCGCCTCGGACCGGGCGGACGATGTCGCCGGCCGGATGCCGCTTGCAGTCGTGTCCGCGACCGGGTTCGCCTCGCCCTGTGCCGCCAGTTCGCTGCGGCGCCGCTTGAGCATGCGTTCGCGCACGTAGTCCTGGAACGAGAGCGTGCTCATCGCCAGTTGCGCGACGTCGCGCTCGACCGGGCCGTCGGTGACCACGGTCGCCTCGCCTTGCGCGCCCCGGGACGCCGCATCGGCGGCAAGCGGCACGCCCGAGCCGCGCTTCTCGAGCTGTTGCAAGCTCTCGGGAGCCATTGCCAGCACCTCGATGCCCTCGGCGCAGGTGCGCGTCGACATCACGACCGCGTCCTTGCCGAACGTCCGGCGCACGAGCGCCAGCGCCTCGCGCGAGGTTCGACCGGTGAAGCGCTTGAGGTTCATGCCAGGCCTCCGATGACAGAGCCGATACGGATCGAGTGGGTCTCAGGGATCTCGCTGTGCGCCAGCACGCGCAGGCGCGGCGCCGCACGGCGCAGCAAGCGTGCGATCGGTGCGCGCAGCAGGTCGGGAACGAGCAGGCAGGCAGGCAGGCCCAGGTTCTCCTGCCGCGCCGCGGTTTCGGCGGCGCTGCGGGTCAGCGTCTCGGCCACCCCCGGGTCGAGCGCCGCGCCATGCGGCGACCCCAGCGCCTGTGCGACGAGCCGCTCGAGCTCGGGCTCCAGTGCGATGACGTCGAGCTCGGTCGCCGGGCCGTAGATCTGCTGCACGATCACCGGCGCCAGGTGCACCCGGATGCGTGCCACCAGCTCGGCCGGCTCGCCGACCGTGGCCGCGTGCTCGGCCAGGCATTCGACGATCGAGCGCATGTCGCGGATGTGCACACCCTCTTCCAGCAGGAGCTGCAGCACCTTCTGCAGCGTCGAGATTCCGACCATCTTGGGGATCACGTCCTCGATCAACTTGGGCGCGAGGCGGGTCACGTGCTCGACCAGCCCTTGCGTCTCCACGCGGCCCAGCAGCCTCGCGGCGTGCATCTGCATCAAGTGTGAGAGGTGGGTCGCGACGACGGTGCCGCAATCAACGACCGTAAATCCGCTCATTTGGGCGGTCTCCCGGTGGCGCTCCTCGATCCACACCGCGGGCAGCCCGAAGGCGGGGTCGCTCGTCTTCGTTCCCGGCAGCTGGATGGTCGCGCCGCCCGGATTGATCGCCAGGAACTGCCCCGGGTAGGCCTCGCCCTGGCCGACCACGGCGCCGCGCAGCGTGATCTGGTAGACGCTGGGCTTGAGCTCGAGGTTGTCGCGGATGTGGACCGGCGGCGGCAGGAAGCCCACGTCCTGCGCGAACTTCTTGCGCACCCCCTTGATGCGCCCGATCAGGTCGGCGGCGCCGGTGCTGCTGCGCGCCGTGTCGACGAGGGCGATCAGTCGCAGTCCGACCTCGAGCCCGAGCGTATCGACCGGGGTCAGGTCGTCCCAGCTCGCCTCGGCACCGGCCACGGGCGCCTCGCTCGGCGCTGGCGCCAGCGCCGCCTCTGCAGCCCTTGCCCTGGCCTTGCGCAGCAGCATCCACGCCAGCCAGCCCAGTGCCGCACCGACGACCCAGAAGACGAGGTGCGGCATCCCGGGCACCAGCCCGATGCCGAAGACGATGCCCGCGGCGATCGCCAGCGAGCGCGGCGAATCGAAGACCTGGCCTCGGATCTGCGAGCCCACGTCCTGGTCCTTGCCCACGCGCGAGACGACCATTGCCGAGGCCACCGAGATCAGCAGCGCCGGGATCTGTGCCACCAGCGCGTCGCCCACCGCCATCGTCACGTAGCTGTCGGCCGCCTCGGCGGCGCTCATGCCATGGCTGGCGATGCCGATCACGAAGCCGCCGACGATGGTGATGAGCAGGATCAGCAGCCCCGCCATCGCGTCGCCGCGCACGAACTTGCTCGCGCCATCCATCGAACCGAAGAAGTCCGCCTCCTCGCCGACCTCGGCGCGGCGCTTCTTGGCCTCCTGCTCGTCGATGAGGCCGGCGTTGAGATCGGCGTCGATCGCCATCTGCTTGCCCGGCATCGCGTCCAGGGTGAAGCGCGCGCCGACCTCGGCGATGCGCTCGGCACCCTTGGTCACGACGACGAAGTTGATGACGACGAGGATCGCGAAGACGATCAGGCCGACGGCGAAGTTGTCGCCGATCAGCACGTGGCCGAAGGACTCGATGACCTTGCCCGCGGCCCCCGGCCCGTTGTGGCCGTCCATCAGCACGACGCGCGTCGAGGCCACGTTCAGCGACAGCCGCATCAGCGTGGTGACGAGCAACACGGTGGGCAGCGCGGTGAAGTCCAGCGGCTTGACCATCTGCGCCGAGACCATCATCACCATCAGCGCCATCGCGATGTTGGTGGTGAAGAGCAGATCCAGCGCGAAGGCCGGCAGCGGCAGCACCATCATCGTCAGCATCAGCACGACGAAGGCCGGGATCGTCAGCGTCCTGACATGGCCCGCGTGCGGGCCGAGCCACGCCTGCAGCCGCTGCATCAGCGCTCTCACCGCACGCTCCTGCGCGTCCTACGCGGCCGGCCGCCCTGCAGCGGATCGAGCTCCGGAGGCACCAGCGGCTGCGGCGCAGGCAAGCCCTGCGCCTGCAGCGGCGCGGCATGGCGCAGCTGGTAGACCCAGGCCAGCACCTGCGCAACGGCAGCGAACAGCGCCGCGGGGATCTGCTCGTCGATCTCGGTATGCGCGTAGAGGGCGCGCGCCAGCGGCGGCGCCTGCAGGACCGGAACGCGGTGCTCGGCGGCGTGATCACGCATCTTCAGCGCCAGCAGATCGGCGCCCTTGGCGACGACGCGGGGCGCGGCCATCGTCGCCTCGTCGTACTTCAGCGCCACCGCGTAGTGCGTCGGGTTCATCACGACCAGGTCGGCGTCCGCAACCGCGCTCAGCATGCGCTGGCGGCTCATCTGACGCATGCGCGCCCGGAGCCGGCCCTTGACCTCGGCGTTGCCCTCGAGCTGCTTGAGCTCTTCCTTCGCCTCCTGGTGCGTCATGCGCAGCTGGTGCGCGTTGCGCCACTTCTGCAGGGGCACGTCGAGCGCCGCAAACGCCGCCAGCGCCAGCAGCAGCAGCAGCAGCCCGCCGCGCAGGAGCTCGCCGGCGCTGGCCAGGGCCGCGGGCAAGGACTGCGCGGCGATGCCGCCGAAGACGCCGAGCTCGGACCACAGGTGGCGCGCGCCGACCGCGAGCAGCACCGTGGCCAGCACGCAGGCCTTGAGCGTCTCGATCAGCTGCAGCCGGGAGAAGATCCGCCCGAAACCCGAGACCGGATCGAGCTTGTCGAACCGGGGCATGAGCGGCTTGAGGGTCCAGTTCCAGCCGCCGCACAGACGCGCGGCAAGGACAGCCGCCGCGATCGTCGCGGCCCCGAGCGGGACCACCAGCAGCAGCATCTGCAGGACGAGCCCGCCGAGCTGCCGCAGCATCGCATCGGCTGTGCCCAGTGCGCTGACGTCGAACTGCAGCGCGCCGGCGAGCAGCTCCTGAAGTCGCCGCACGAGCCAGGGCGAGAAGGACAGCAGCAGCGCGGCAGCAGTGCCGATCGCCGCGGCATGCCCGAGGTCGCGCGAGCGCGGGAGCTGCCCGTCCTCGCGCGCCTTGCTGAGCTTGCGTGCCGACGCCGGCAGCGGCTTGTCCTGGGTTTCGGCCATGGCCTCGTGAATGACGCTGCCCAATGCAGCGTCGGCGATCGTGCCCGCGGCCGGCGCCGGCTTGAGGCCGATAAGCGCTGCAAACGAGCCCGTATTCGCCCCGGCGGCGCCCGGCCCGCAGGCTTCGCCGCGGACGCCGTGAGCCGAGCGCGCGAACAGCACCGCGGACGCCGCGCTCTTCAGGGCTAAGGCCGCGGGCGCCCGATGCCGAAATCACCGCTGCGACCGCCCGGTCGCGCATCGAGCGTACGCCCGGCGAAGCGCCGGGCGTTCGTCGGCCCCGGTTCGAAATCCCGTTTCCGAGTGCCCTGCACTGGCATAAGCGAGCAGCCCATGGAATTCATTCGCAACCTGTCGATGTCAGCCAAGTTCGGGCTCATCGGCGGCCTCACCGCCTGCATGCTGGCAGCACCCACCGCGCTCGTCGTCGGCAACTCGCTGCAGGAGATCCGCACCGCCGAGAAGCAGCAGGCAGGCATCGCGCCGGTGCGCGAGCTGCTGCGCCTGGTGCAGCTCACCCAGCAGCACCGCGGCCTGGCCGCCGGGCTCCTGAGCGGCGACGATTCGATGGCCGCGGCGCAGCAGACCACGGCCAAGGAGCTGATCGCGGCGCTCGGCGCGACGCAGGCCGCCTTCGGTGCCTTCGGCGATGGCGATCACGCCAAGCGCATGGCGCAGGCGGGCAAGACGCTGCACGAACTCGCCACCGCGGTCGGCAAGGGCGCAGTGACGGTGCCCGAGAGCTTCAAGCGGCACACTCGTGCGGTGGCCGCCGAGCTGGAATTGCTCGAGGACGTGGCGCAAAGCAGCGGCCTCGTGCTGATGGCCGATGCCGCCGACTACCACCTGCAGGATGCGGTCCTCAACCTGATCCCGAAGATGACCGAGTCTCTTGGGCAGCTGCGCGCACGTGGGATCGAGGCGCTTGGTCAGGGCACGCTCGGCCTCAAGGGCCGTGCCGACCTGCAAGCGCTGCTGACGATGGCGCATGAACGCGAGACCACCGCCGCCAAGGCGCTTGGCATTGCCGCCAAGGGCAGCGTGGAGCTGCAGCGAATCCTCGGAGGATCCAAGGCCAAGGCCGAAACCGGCCTGAAGTCGCTGTTCGAGCTGATCGACACCAAGCTCGTCAATGCCGAGCTGCTGCAGCTCGCGCCCAAGGACTACTTCGAAGCGAGCACCAAGGCGCTCAACGACGTCTTCGCCTTCGGCAACGAGGCCTTCAATCACCTCGACCAGCGCACGAGCGAGCGGCTCGCCGCCGAGCGCACCCGGCTCACCGTCATGGCGCTGGCGATCGTGCTGCTGGCGGCCTTGTGCGCCTGGCTGATGTGGGCGATTGCCCGTGCCGCCACGCAGTCGGCCGCGGCGGCGGTGCGCGTGGCGCAGGCGGTGGCCGAGGGCGACCTCGGCACCGCGGTGCCCGAGGCCGGGCGCGACGAGCTGGGCCGGCTGCTGGCCGCGCTGCGCGAGATGCAGGGGCGCCTTGGCGACGTCGTCGGCCAAGTGCGCGGCAACGCCGAAAGCGTGGCCACGGCCAGCGCCCAGATCGCCCAGGGCAACCTCGATCTCAGCCAGCGCACCGAGGAGCAGGCCAGCGCGCTGCAGCAGACCGCGGCGTCGATGGACGAGCTCGGCTCCACCGTCGCCCACAACGCCGACAACGCGCGCCAGGCCAGCGAGCTGGCCCAGGGCGCAAGCGAGGTCGCCGGCCAGGGCGGCGCCGTGATGCACCAGGTCGTCGAGACGATGAAGGCGATCCAGGCCAGTTCGCAGAAGATCGCCGAGATCATCGGCACGATCGACAGCATCGCCTTCCAGACCAACATCCTCGCGCTCAACGCCGCGGTCGAGGCCGCGCGCGCCGGCGAGCAAGGCCGTGGCTTCGCGGTTGTCGCCTCGGAGGTCAGGAACCTGGCGCAGCGCAGCGCCGAGGCCGCGCGGGAGATCAAGGCGCTGATCGGCGCCAGCGTCGAGCAGATCGACGCGGGCACCGCCCTCGTCGACGAGGCCGGCGCGACGATGCAGGAGATCGTTTCGTCGGTCGGGCGCGTCAGCGCGATCATGAGCGAGATCCGTCACGCCAGCGCCGAGCAGAGCCAGGGCGTCGCGGAGGTCGGCCAGGCCGTCAACCGAATGGACCAGACGACACAGCACAACGCCGCGCTGGTCGAGCAGACGGCCGCCGCGGCCTCCAGCCTCAGGGAACAGGCGCAGCAGCTGGTGCAGGCGGTGGTCGTGTTCCGGCTCGCCTCGAGCGCCTCGAGACCCCCGGCCTGAGCACCGGGCCCGGGCGCCCGGGCGGCTCAGAAGGCGCTTTGCGCGTTAGCTGTTTCGAGCACGTAGTCGGTCGTCACGCTTGACTCCCCGTGGCACTGCGAGGAACCGGTGGCGCCAGCGAAACGCGGTGCTGGGCGCGACACCCGACCGCTCGGCGGCTCGGTGCACCGTCAGCCGGTCCGCCAGCGCCTGGCGCTGGTCGAGCCACTTGCCCTTGTGGCGCAGCCGTGCCAGGGGCGTTCCCCACACTGCGTTGACGGTCCTGCCGCAGCCCCGGCACTTGTAGCGTTGCAGTCCATCCGCGGTGCCGTTGCACACAACGCGCTCACCTGCACAGTGCGGGCAGTGCCTATGTCGGCTGACGGTGGCTTCCAGCAACTCGACCGACTCGCTGGCTGCCGTCTGCGCCGTCAGTCTCCCGATGAGTTCCTTGCGCTGCGCCCGGGTCAAACGTCCGACCAGGTCCCACAGCCGCCGCATGTCTCGCTTGTTCATCCCAAGCTCGTTGCCTCACCTGGGGGCTGTTCGAGGCAGTCTGACGGTCGGCTGGCTCTGGGCGTGAGCTACGCGTCACGACTTAACGAGTGAAGCGCCGCTCAGAAACCCAGGCTAGCGAGCAGCTCGTCGACCTCGCCCTGGTTGGCCACGATGTCCGTGCGGCCCTCCGGATCGACGACCGGGCCGTTGAGCACGCCCGGATCGACCTTCTCGCGCTGGTCCTCGGGAACGACCTGGACGAGCAGCTTCACCAGGCTGTCCTCGAGCTCGTTGGCGAGCTTGACCACCTTGGCGACGACCTGGCCGGTGAGGTCGTGGAAGTCCTGCGCCAGCATGATGTCGGTGAGGTGCCGGTCGATGCGCTCGGTGCGCGCCTCGACGTCGGCGACGAAGTTGTACACCGCACCCGAGGCCACCGCGCGCACCGGGTCCGCGGCGAGTGCCCGGGCCAGTTCGCGCGTCTGCTCGCCGATCGCCCGGTGCTCGAGCTTGGCCTGGTCGACCGAGTTCAGCACCTTGTCCGCTGCCGCGGCGGTCTTCTCGGCAATGTAGTTCAGGCGGCTGCGCGCGTCGGGCAGACCCTCGGCCGCCCGCTGCAGGCGCGGCATCACGCCCAGCTGCTGCATGGTGTCGTGCAGCAGGCGCGTGATCGCGCCGATCTGCTGGAAGATCTGCAGTTGCGTCGCGCCGTTGGCGAGCAGGCCCGGATCGGCCCGCTCCAGCAGGAGCTGCGCGCTTTCGATCGTCATCTTCCCGTTCCCTTCAAGGCTTCAGGCAGCGGCGGCGAGCTTCTGCACGATCTTCTGCACCTTCTCCTCGAGCGTGGCCTTGGTGAAGGGCTTGACGATGTAGCCGGCCGCGCCGC
>JAIXKN010000110.1:17176-18631 GCA_026932425.1 Burkholderiales bacterium | reverse complement strand
TTCTCCTCGAGCGTGGCCTTGGTGAAGGGCTTGACGATGTAGCCGGCCGCGCCGCTCTGCGCGGCCAGCACGATGTCCTCCTTGCGCGCCTCCGCGGTGACCATCAGCACCGGCAGGTGCTTGAGCCCGTCGTCGGCCTTGATCGCCTTGAGCAGCTCGAAGCCGTTCATGTTGGGCATGTTGATGTCCGAGACGACGAAGTCGAACTTGCCCGACCTCAGCATGGTCAGCGCCACGGCGCCGTCCTCGGCCTCCTCGGCGTGGTTGCAGCCCATCTCCTTGAGCAGGCCGCGCACGATGCGACGCATCGTCGAGAAGTCGTCGACGATCAGGAACTTCAGATCGGTGGGATTGCTCATGGCTCGGGCCTCGGACTGCCGGGAGGATCGTCTGGCGTGGGGCGTGGGAATGGGGGACTGCGCAATCGATATCGGACGGCGACGGCCGGGACTTGAGACCCAGCGGTCAGCGCCGCGGCGGCACGAGCTGCGGCACGATCGATCGCGGCGGCGCGCCCCGGGCCGGTTCGCCGGGATCGGCGCGAACGCTCGGGATCGGCTCGGCACCGGCCTGCGATGCCGCCTCGTCGCGCGCCTCCTCGTCGAGTCCGTCGCGAAAGAAGCGCTTCTCCGCGTCCCGGTTCATCACGAGGATGCTGATGCGCCGGTTGCTCGCCGCCAGCGGGTCCATGGGGTCGAAGAGCGTGCTCGCTGCCAGCCCCTGCACCCGCAGCGGCCGGTCCTCGGGCATGCCGCCGGCCATCAGTTCGCGGCGCGAGGCGTTGGCGCGGTCGGCGCTGAGCTCCCAGTTGCTGTAGCCGAGGTCCCCGCCGCCGAAGGGCGCGGCGTCGGTGTGGCCCTCGAGCGTGAGCCGGTTGGGAACCTCGGTGAGAATCCCCCCGATCGCGCGAAGCAGCTCGCGCATGTATGGCTTGACCACCGCGGAGCCGCTGTCGAACATCGGGCGGTTGCCCTCGTCGACGATCTGGATGCGCAGGCCGTCGCGCGTCATCTCGAGCCGGATCTGCCCTTTCATCGCCGCGAGCACGGGGCTTGCGGCGATCTTGCGCTCGATGCGTTCCTGCAGCGCCTCGAGCGCCGCGCGCTCGGCGCGGATCTGCTCGGCCTTGAGCGCCTGCAGGTTGATCGTCTTGCGCTGGGCGGCGATCTCGCCGGACTTGACCTGTCCCGTGCTGCGCGTGAGATCCTGACCGCCGCCCTTGATCACGTGCGAGGCGTCGCCCGCGCCGGCACCGCCGCCGAGCAAGGCCACCTTCAGCGGCGTCGAAAAATAGTCGGCGATGCCCTTGCGATCGCCCTCGGTCGTGCTGCCCAGCAGCCACATCAGCAGGAAGAAGGCCATCATCGCCGTGACGAAGTCGGCGTAGGCGATCTTCCAGGCGCCGCCGTGCGCGGCATGACCGCCCTTCTTGACGCGCTTGATGATGATCGGCTG
>JAIXKN010000110.1:0-16836 GCA_026932425.1 Burkholderiales bacterium | reverse complement strand
CCGAGCACCGCGGCAACGATGCCGAAGGCCGGCAGCGCGCCGGCCACGCGCTGGATCGCAGCCACCGGCGCGTGCGCTTCCTGGTGATGGGTCTCGATCTCGCTGTCCATCAGCGACTCGATTTCGTGCGCGTTCAGGTTCCCCGAGACCATCATGCGCAGGTAGTCGGTGATGAACTCGGTGACATGGTGATCGGCGCCCACGGTCGGGTACTTCTGGAAGAGCGGGCTCGATTGCGGCTCCTCGACGTCCTTCTCGATCGCCATCAGGCCTTCCTTGCGCGCCTTCTGCAGGATGTCGTAGAGCAGCGCGAGCAGCTCCATGTAGCGCGCCTTCGTGTGCTTGCTGCCCTTGAAGCAGCTCATGGCGCCGCTGATCGTCGCCTTGATCACCGGCATCTGGTTGTTGACCAGGAAGGCCCCGAGCGTCGCGCCGCCGATCGTCGCCATTTCCGCCGGCAGGGCATGCAGGATCACGCCCAGGTTGCCGCCATGCGCGGCGAACACGCCGAATACGCAACCGAGGACGACGACCCAACCGATGATGACGAACATGAGGCGGCTCTAGCTCTTGCAGCACACGCGGGCATCACGGCCCCGCGGACGCTGCCTCACTATCGGCACTTCGGCCGCGACGTTGAGCGCGGCTTGCGCGCGCTCGGGCATCCGGTACGCCCAGAGCGTGCGTTCGCGCCCCGCCGACAGGCAGAGCTCGGGCGCGACGCCCGGCACTTCGAACTCGAGGCTCAGCAGCCACGCTCCGGGCGCGAGCTCTGCGCGCGCCTTCGCGTACGCACGCGGCATGCTTTCGGGGCGCTGGAAGAGGTAGACGAGTTCGAAGCCGCCCCAGGCCTGCGCCCACATGTCGCCGCGCTGCACCTGGGCAAAGCGGCAGCGCCGGCGGCAGAGCCAGGCCAGCGGCGCGCTCCACTCGATGCCGTGCACCTGCACTTGCGGCCCCGCACGCCGCAGGGCCTGCAGACCATGACCGATGCCGCAACCCGCGTCGAGCACGCGCGCGCCGGCAGGCAACGGCAAGCCCGCAGCCAGCGGCTGCAGGGCGTGCCGCGGCGTCGGGAAGAAGGGTGCGTCGGCCCAGGCGCGCAGCGGGTACGCAAGCAGCAGCGGCAGCGCCGCCAGCGCCCAGATCCAGGACGGGACATCGAGCTCGAGGGCAATGCCCGAGAACACGAACCCGGCTGCAATCAGAACCCGCCGCCAGCGCTCCTCGAACCGCGTGACCACGAAGCCGACGAGCGCCGCCACCACCAGCAAGGCCACCGCAGGTTCGGCTCCGGCGCGGCGCAGGCCGACAACAAGCGCCCAGGCCACCACCCACGTCATCAGGGCCGGAAGCGGCCAGCGCAAGCGCAGGAGCGAGCGCGTCGACGCACGTCGAGCCGGCAGCTGCAGCGCAGGGTCCTTCACGACGACGAGTGTCCGGGACCTCAGGCTTGCACAAGCGCCGATCAGGCCTCGTTTACTCAGGCAGTTGACCCAACGCGGGCATAAAAGAGGGCGGATCCCTTGCGGAATCCGCCCGAAAGCACAGGGGACTGTGCCAGGAGGAGACAAGCGCTTCAATGCATCCGATACAGCCTCGTCTTCGGCCGTCCCGACGAGGTCTTCAATCCAATTGCGTGATCGAACTCACGCGGGCAGCGTCGACGCGCGCTCGGCCTTGGTCGCGGCCCGGCCCAGCGCCGGCAGCTGCAGCGCACCCGCCGCCTTGCCCTTGCCGGCGCGCGCCGGCGGCTCGCACAGGCCGCAGACGTAGTTGCGTGCGATCTCGTGCGGATGCGTGACGAAGTGGCCGCCGCACTTGCGGCAGCGCGTCATCGTCAGCATGCCGTTGTCGACGAACTTCACCAGCCGCCAGGCGCGCGTGACACTCAGCAGCGGCTCCAGCCCCTGCGAGCCGATCTGCTCGAGATAGAGCTGGTAGGCCTTGATGATGGTGTCGATCTCGTCGAGCTCGGCCACCTTGTTCAGGTATTCGTGCGTGTTCAGGAAGAGACTGGCGTGGATGTTGGGCTGCCAGGTCATGAACCAGTCGGTCGAGAACGGCAGCTGACCCTTGCTCGGGCTGTGACCGGCGACTTCCTTGTACAGGCGCAGCAGGCGCTCGTAGCTGAGGTCGGTCTCGCTCTCCAGCACCTGCAGCCGTGCGCCCAGCTTGATCAGCATGACCGCGCGCTCGATCTGCCGCGCTTCGGTCAGGACACTCTTGTTTCGTGCCATCGTCTGCTCCTTCCTTGCGCTTCGACGAACTCGACCGGGCCGCCGCTTACGCGGCCTCCTGATGGCGCCCCGCCATCAGGATCGATGCATGCAGGCGGGAGACGCTGTCGTTGGCCGCACCCTTGCCGTGGCTGGTCAGCAGGTTCCACACCAGGTCGTCGTCCATGCGCAGGCGGCACAGCAGGGTGTTGCCGGTGGCGATCTTCATCATCTGCGCCGGGGTCAGCGTGCCGATCAGCATCGCGGTCTCCTCGCTGATGCCCAGACGGAACAGAGCCTGGTCACGGTCGCTGCGGATCAGGCTTTGCGCCAGCATCAGGTACGACAGGTTGGCTTCGCGGATCTCGGCAAGGATCTGTTCGGAGGTCATGGTCTCGTGCTTCCTCGGGTCGGTCGGCGCTGAGGCCGGTTTGCGTATCGGTGTGCAACGGACTGTATGGATTGGAACTGGGCGGCGCGATCAGCCCTTTTCGGTGGCTGCAGTCCCGTTTCTTCCCAGTCGCTTGTAGGGCGGATTCCTACAGGCCCAGCCCCGAACACAGGAAAGACCCGTCACTTCATCGGATCGCTCGCCGGCCTCGACGTGCAGACTGGCAAACGTCCCAAGCTGCCCAGGCGATCCTCATGTCATGCATCGCAGAAGCCGTCCCCGTTCGCGCCACCGAGCCCAACGACAGGACGATCCCGAGGACTCTTCACTTCATCTGGGTCGGCGACGAGGGCAAGCGGCCCGACAACTGCATCGACACCTGGCGTCGTCATCACCCGGACTGGACGATCAAGATCTGAGGCAATGACTCCCTGATCGACGAGGGGTGGGTCAACGCCAAGCACATGACCGAGATGTCACGCCGTGAACTCAACGGCGTGGCCGACATGATGCGGTGGGAAATCCTCTATCGGGAAGGCGGGATCGTCGTCGATGCCGACAGCGTCTGCGTAAGGAAGCTCGACGACGAGCTTCTCGATGCCGAAGCCTTCGCCTGCTGGGAGAGCGAGATCGCGAGACCCGGGCTCATCGCCGCCGGCTATTTCGGATGCCGCGCCGGAAATCCGTTCGTCGGCCAGATCATCCTCGACATCCATGCTGAGGAATCAGTCGTCGGCGACATGGCCTGGAAGACCGTTGGTCCGCAGCGGCTGACGGATTCGTACCGCCGCTATCGTTATCAAGCACTCCGCATTCATCCGAGCCACTACTTCATTCCGGAGCATTTCAGCGGTATCGTTTACGACGGCACCGGCCCGGTCTATGCTCATCAGAAATGGGCCTCCACGCTCGGGATCTACGACTCCCTGCACACGGAACGAATGGGAAGCGCTGGCGCCCGTCTCGCAGTTCACGAACCCGTCACGCCGGAACCTGATCTCGTGGCAGTCACACCTCCGGCGAAGGGATCGGCGAGGTCCGGGGACAAGACCGCAGACGCATCGGGCAACCCCGGAATTGACTCGATCGGGTCCCGTGCTCACGAAGGACACGATCCCTTCTTCGTGCAGCAAGTGACTGTCGGCCGTGAACTGGCCGGCCTGAGCAGGCTGGCCGTGTTCAAGCGCATCTGCGAAGGCAAACGGGTGTTGCATGTCGGATGTGCCGACTGGCCGATCACGAATCCAGCCTCGTCACTGCACTTGGCCCTCGAGCCGCATTGCGCCGCGCTGGACGGTTTCGACGTGCAGGTCGAAGCCCTCGCCCAGCTCGAACCCCACGTCAAGGGTCGGCTCTTCTCGCGTTTCGAAGAAATTCCGGGACCGTATGACGTGGTGCTCGTTCCCGAAGTCGTTGAACACGTCGCGGATGTCGCGGGCTTTCTTCGCTCGCTGGATGCTCTGGGCGCATCAGCGTACGTGATCACGGTTCCGGACGCGTATCAGTGCTTCGGCCGCCACTTCAAGTACTCCACCGCCGACGAGCAGTTCACCGAGATCGTTCATCCGGATCACAACGCCTGGTACACGCCCTACACGCTCGTCAACGTCCTTCGGAAGTACACGCCCTGGACGATCCAGGGTGTCTGGTTCTTCAACGGGATTTCACTGCTGGCAATAGCGACACGGGGTTGACGCAAGCGGTCTTCCGAGGTCGCTTCGCACTGGCGAAAGCTGCCCCCTCCGGAGGTTGATCTACAGGCTCCGCACCATCTCGACATGCGCAATCCCGGCCTCGTCGAACTCCGGCCCGCGCGGCTGGAAGCCGGCGCGCAGGTAAAAGGGCGCAGCGCTGGTCTGCGCGTGCAGCAGCACCTCGCGATCGCCGCGCGCGCGTGCCGCATTCATCAGCGCGTCGAGCACCGCGCGGCCGACGCCGCCGCCGCGCACCGACGACAGCACGGCCATGCGGCCGATCTTGGCCGTGCCCGGCACGTGCTCGAGCAGCCGGCCGGTGGCCAGCGGCACGCCCAGACGGTTGTAGGCCACCGCGTGCAGGCAGCCGGCGTCGGCGGCGTCCCATTCCATCTCGGCCGGGATCCCCTGCTCCTCGACGAACACGGCCGTGCGGATCGGACCTGCGTCGTGCTGCAGATCCACCCACGAACCGAGCCGCACGCTGACGGCCGGCTCGCCGGCCTCGTAGCCGAGCAGCGCCTCGCGCAGCACCGGCGGCACTGCCTTGGCGCGGCCGGTGCTCGGGTCGACGAAGACGTAGACGAGCTCGCAGCGCACCAGCCGCTCGCCGTCGCGGAGGCACGCGCACTCGATGACGATCGACGAGCGGCCGATGCGCGCGCAGCGCATGCACAGCGTGAGCGCATCCTCGTGATGCGCCGAACCCTCGTACTCGAGCGTAGCCTTGCGCACGCGAAGCTCGCCCTGCAATCGGGCCATCGTCTCGCGGTACGGCAGCGCCAGCGCCTGCCAGTAGCCGGCGATCGCGCTGTCGAACCAGGCAAGGTAGTGGCTGCTGAACACGATCCGGTCCATGTCGACCTCGGAGCGGCGCACGCGCAGGCGCTCGAAGTGACGGAATCCGTTGGCGGCGCTCATGGCTGCAGGCTCTCCTTCATCGCCGCCGCGGCCGCATCCAGCGCCGCGGCAGCCTCCTTGATCGCACGGCCCATCTTGATGAAGTCGTGCGTCAGGCCACGATATAACTCCAGATCGACGCGCACGCCCGCGGCGCGCAGGCGGTCGGCGTAGGCCAGCCCCTCGTCGACGAGCGGGTCGCACTCGGCGAGGATGACGCAGGCGCGGGCCACGCCCTCCAGATCGTCGGCCAGCAGCGGCGCGAAACGCCAGTCGCGCCGCTTGCCGTGGTCGATGTACTGGTCGAAGAACCAGGCGATCGCATCGGCGTCGAGGAGAAAGCCCCGCGCGAACATGCGGTGCGAGGCCGTGTCGGCATACGCGCCCGTGCCCGGCGTGATCAGCAGCTGCAGCGCCAGCGGCAGGCTCGTGTCGCGCGCATGGATCGCCGCGACCGTCGCGAGCGTGCCCCCGGCGCTGTCGCCGCCGACCGCCAGCCGCCGGCCGTCCAGGCCGAGCACATCGGCATGCAGCGCCAGATGCCGCATCGCCGCCCAGGTGTCGTCGACCGCGGCCGGGAAGCGATGCTCGGGGGCGAGACGATAGTCGAGCGCGATCACGGCGCAGCCGCTGCGCCGCGCGAGCTGGCGGCACAGGCTGTCGTGCGTCTCGAGCCCGCCGATGACGAAGCCGCCGCCGTGCAGGTAGAGCAGAACCGGCAACCGGCCCCGGCCTGGCGCGTAGAGCCTCGCCGGCCGAGCCTGCCCGTCGCCGCCGGGAAGCTGCAGATCCTCGACGCGCGCCAGCGGCACCCGCGGCAGATCCAGCACCTCGGCCGCGGCGACGTAGGCCTCGCGCGCCGCCGAAGCGGTCATGTGATGGAAGGGCGTGCGACGCGCGCGCTGGATGCGGTCGAGCAGGCCGGCCATCGCCGGGGTCAACATCGGGGTCCTCGAGGCCACTGCGCTGTCGATCCTCAAGCTTGCCCCCGGGGCGGCAAGGCCAGCCCCGGGCAAGAAAAAGGGCCTGGCGACACCGCCAGGCCCTTCGTGCTCGCTACCCTTGCGTTAGCGTCGCTTTCGTGATGTCTGGTAGGCGCGACTGGATTCGAACCAACGACCCCCACCATGTCAAGGTGGTGCTCTAACCAGCTGAGCTACGCGCCTGCGAAGCCATGCAGTATAGCGGCTTTTTCCAATGCCCTTCATCGTCCAGCTCGACGCCGATCTCGTTGTCGTCGACAAACCGCACGGATTGCTCTCGGTCCCGGGCCGGGGACCCGAGCGCGCCGACTGTGCCTGGGCGCGCGTGCGGACGCTGGCCGTCGACGCGCTCGTCGTGCATCGCCTGGACATGGCGACTTCGGGCTTGCTGCTCTTTGCGCGCGGCGCCGCGCTGCAGCGAGCCTTCAGCATCGCCTTTGCGCAGCGGGCGGCGCACAAGCGCTACGAGGCGCTGGTCGAAGGCGGTCCCGATGTCGCTGCGGGCGACGCCGGCGAGATCGCACTGCCGCTCTCCGTCGACTGGCTCAACCGACCGCGCCAGCACGTCGACTTCGTTCGCGGCAAGCCGAGCCTCACCCGCTGGCGCGTGCTCGAACGCGATGGCGCGCGCACCCGGCTGCTGCTCGAACCGGTGACCGGGCGCTCGCACCAGTTGCGCGTCCACCTGGCTGCGATGGGCTGGCCGATCGTCGGCGACCGCCTCTACGACGATCCGGCCCGCGCGGCACGGGCGCCGCGTTTGATGCTGCACGCGAGCGAACTGGCGCTGCGGCACCCGATCGACGGCCGGACGCTGCACTGGCACGCAGCCGCGCCATTCTGAGCGAGTCACCCGAACAAGCTCCGACCAAGGCCGCAAGCAGGCTTCCTTGGCGGAGCCGTCCTTTCGCCCTTTGCCTGCCCTCGCCCCATCTACTTCGAGGGCTGCAGCAAGGGCGCCCGCAGCCGAGACTCGAACGTATCCACTGTGGTCACCTGCAAGAGCGCCCGGCCCCGCGCCTCGTCCCAGGCGATCGCCAGGCCTCGCTGCGGATAGAGCCAGTGCCGCACACTGTCCTCCCCCGGCAGCACTTCGGCCGGTTCACCGAAGCGCGCCCGCAGCGTCGCCGCGTCGATGCGACCCGCCGGCAGGAAGCTCAGGCCCGAGATGCGGGTCGACAGCGCCTCGGCCAGGTCGGCCGCATCCAGCCGCCAGCGCGAAGCCTCCTCGCTGATGAGCTCGCGCTTTCCGGCGCGGCCCTGCCAGTGCGCAAGCGTCGCCGCGTCGGCATCGGTCGCGAGCACGAGCTTGCCGTCGACGCCGCCACCCGAATAACGTTCGAAATAGGCCTCGAGCGCCAACGGCCGGCTGCCCGAGGCCAGCAGCGCCACCTGCAGATCGACGCCCAGGAGTTCGCGCGCGTCGCCGAGCGTCGAGCCCGGCAGGAGCAGGCCGAAGGCGTGCACGCGGCCGGCTTCGTCGCGGTCGATCTGCCAGGGGGCGGGCAGGCGGCCCGCCGCGGGAGCCGCCGGCAGCGAAGAAGCCGCCGGGCGCTGCGCGCTGCGCGGCTGTGCCGCCATCTGCCAGAGCACGGGAACGAAGGCCGCGGCGATCACCGCGATCCCGGCGATCAGCGCCCACCCGAACGGACTGCGAGGCTTCATCGGCGCCGATGATGCCAGCCGTCATCCGCGGCTATCCTCCGCCGGATGAGCATCACCCTGTCGATCGTCACCGGCGCATCGCGCGGGCTGGGGCGCGCCATCGCCGAACAGCTGCTCGCTCGCGGCGAGCACCTGATCTCGATCTCGCGCCGCGCACCCGAGGGCCTCTCGTCGTCACGGCTGCAGCACTGGAGTGCCGATCTTGCCGACGCCGGTGCCGTGGCCTTGCGGCTGCGCGAGCATCTGCAGGCGCAGGGGCCGCAGGACTTCGCCGGGCTCACGCTGATCAACAACGCCGGCGTGATCTCCAAGCTCGCGCCGCTCGGCGAAGTCGACGGCGAGGACCTCGCCCGCGCGATCCGCGTCGGCCTGGAAGCGCCGCTGCGCCTGACGGCCGCCTTCCTCGGCGCGACGCGCGGCTGGGCGACTCCGCGCAAGGTGCTGCTCGTGTCCTCGGGCCTCGGGCGCCGGGCGATGGCCGGCAGCGCTTCGTACTGCGCGGCCAAGGCCGGGCTCGATCACCTGGCGCGCGCCGTCGCACTCGAGGAGGCCGCGCAAGCGCATGGCGCCCGCATCGTCTCGCTGGCGCCCGGTGTGATCGACACGGACATGCAGCTGCAGCTGCGCAGCGCCGACCCGCAGGCCTTCCCCGATCACCCGCGCTTTGCCGCGCTGCACCGCGACGGTCAGCTGGAGAGCCCGGCCGCTGCCGCGGCACGGCTGATCGCCTTTCTCGACCGCAGCGACTTCGGGGCGAACCCGGTCGCGGACGTGCGCAGCGACTGATTCGCGGCCAACGGTCGGCCCGGCCCGGACCGGCGGCACGTAGGCAGCGCGCCGCCCCGCGCTCAGGTCCCGAGCATCACGCCGATGCCGCGCACGGTCGCCAGGAGCGGATGGTCCGCCGGCACGGTGCGGCTGCGGTCGGCGACGTCGCCGATCGGCACGCTGTCGATGCGGTCGCACTGCAGCGCGACCATGCGGCCGAACTCGCCGCGGCGCACGAGCTGCGCCGCGTGATAGCCGAAGCGCGTCGCCAGCACCCGGTCGAACGCGGTCGGCGCGCCGCCGCGCTGGACATGCCCGAGCACCGTGGTGCGCACCTCGCTGGCAAGCCGCTTGGAGAGTTCCTGCTGCAGCAGCGCGCCGACGCCGCCCAGGCGCAAGGGATCGGGGCTGTCGGCGATGCGCTCGCGCACCACGAGGCTGCCGTGCAGCGGCACGCCCTCGCCGATGCAGATCAGCGTGTAGCCCTGGCTGCGCTCGCGCTCGCGGCAATGCTCGGCCACGGCCTCGATGTCCACCGGAAGCTCGGGCAGCAGGATCACGTCGGCACCGCCGGCGATGCCGCCTTCGAGTGCGATCCAGCCCGCGTAACGGCCCATGGTCTCGGCGATCAGCACGCGGCCGTGGCTGCGCGCGGTCGTCTCGAGCCGGTCCAGCGCCTCGGCGACGACCGCGACCGCGGAATCGAAGCCGAAGCTGCGGTCGTTGTGCATCAGGTCGTTGTCGATCGTCTTGGGCACGCCGACCACCGGCAGCCCGAGCGCGCTGAAACGGTTGGCGATCGTCATCGTGCCGTCGCCGCCGATCGCCACCAGTGCGTCCAGTCCGAGCTCGCGGACGTAGTCCATCGCCTGCGCCGAGCAGTCGGCGCCGCCCGCGCCGATGTAATTGAACGGGTCGCAGCGGTTGTGCGTGCCGAGCACCGTGCCGCCCTGCGCCAGCAGCCCCTCGACCGCGTGTGCGTCCAGGCTGCGCGAGCGGCGCGTGAGCATGCCCTCGAACCCGCGCTCGATGCCGGTGACGCGCGCGCCGGCTTCGTTGATCAGCGCCAGCGTCACGGCGCGGATCACGGCATTGAGCCCGGGGCAGTCGCCGCCGCCGGTCAGGATCCCGATGTGCATTTCAGGCTCCCCTGCCCGAGCCAGGCCGAGAGGTCGGCCTCGAGCTTGGCCAGGTCCTCTTGGCGCGTGTACATCATGTGGCCGGCGTCGTAGTAATGGTGCTCGACGCGCGCAGCCACCTCGGGCGGAATATCCAGGTGCGCAAGCGACCAGTCGCTGGCGCTGTAGGGCGTGCCGAGGTCGTAGCGACCGCTCGCGACGAAGACGCGCAGGTGCGCATTGCGCCGCAACGCGCGCGCGAGGTCCGGCGTCGTCGATGCGTAGGCATTGCCTTGCGCCTGTCCGCGATTCCAGTTCCAGGCCTTGTGCGTCGCCTCGCTGATCAGCTCGAAGCGTGCCGGCAGGCTGAGCCCGAGCGTTTGCCCGAAGTAGGAGAGCGCCGCCGAGGTGTAGGCCGGCGCGACCGCCTCGATGCCCGGGTCGAACTCCCAGTCGTGGCTGCGGCTGGCCCCCATCGGCCCGACCGAGCGCGCTTCCAGGCGGCCGACGACCTGGCCGCGCTCGCGCAGCGCCTCGAGGAAGTAGCTGCGGTCGCTCACGCGCAGGTTCAGCGCTTCCACCAGCGCCGGCGACAAGCCGGTGAGTTGCGCGACGCGCCGCGCGACCTGCGTGCGGCGCGCCCCGCTCAGGCGCTGTCCGAGGTGCAGCGCGGCGAGGTATTCCTCCTCGACGAAGGCTTCGGCCGCCGAGCGTGCCGCCTGCGCCGACGCGCCGAGCGTGCCCTTGAGCAGGCCGTGGTACTGCGAGACCTGCGCGAAGGCAGGCAGGAAGAGCGCATAGGGCAGCTCGTTGGCCGGGGCGAACACGAGGGTCTGCAGGTCCATCGCGCAGCTCACGAGCACGAGACCGGCCAGCGGGACGCCGGCATCCTGCAGCCGTTCGGCCAGCGCCGCAGCGCGCGTCGTGCCGTAGCTCTCGCCGGCCACGAACACCGGCGAGCTCCAGCGCCCGTGGCGCGTGAGCCAGGCGCGGACGACCTCGCCGAGCGCGGCGACGTCGCCGTCGACCGAGAGCATGCGCTTGCGCGCCGCCTCCGAGGCGCAGATCGACCAGCCGGTGTGCGGCGGGTCGATGAAGACGAGGTCGAAGTGCGCGAGCCAGGTCAGCGGGTTGTCGACGATGACCCCTGGACCGCGCGCCGGGCTCGCGTCGTCGGGCACCACCACGCGCTTGGGGCCGAGTGCGCCGAGGTGCAGCCAGACCGAGGCCGAACCGGGGCCGCCGTTGAACGCGAAGCACACCGGCCGCGTGCCGATGCCTTCGCCGGTGTAGACGTAGCTGGTGGCCATCACCGCGGCCTGCGGCTCGGCCAGCGCGCCGTCGAAGCCCTCGGCCATCACCGGCAGGAATTCGACGCGCGCTTCGTAGCCCAGCGTGCTCGCCGCCGTCTGCACCGTCCCCAGCGTGACCGCAGGTGCGCGCGCCAGCAGCGCCTCGACCGCCTGGCGCAGCTTGCGGTCGCCTTCGCTCTCCTTCCCGCGGGACGCAGCCTCGTCCCGCGCGCTCGCTTCGGAGTCCTTGTCTTCGCTCATCCGATGCTCGATGGGTTCCTGTTTCTTGGGGAGTTCTCGATCGCGCGGGCTCAGGACTGCAGCAGCTGCGCGTACCGCGGAAGGTCGACGTTGCCGCCGGAGACGATCACGCCGACACGCTGGCCGCGCAGGTCGATCACGCCCTCGATCAGCGCCGCCGCGGCCAGGCAGCCGGTGGGCTCGACGACCATCTTCATGCGCTCGGCGAAGAAGCGCATCGTGCCGACGAGCTGCGCGTCGCTGACGGTGAGCACGCCCTTGACGAGCGCGCGCATCACCGGGAAGGTCAGGCGCCCGCAGGCCTGCGTCTGCGCGCCGTCGGCGATCGTCTGCGGCGTCTCGATGCGCACGATCTCGCCGCGCGCAAGGCTTTGCTGCACGTCGTTGCCGGCCTCGGGCTCGACGCCCCAGACCGTGGCGCCCGGCGAACGCGCGAAGGCCGCCACCGCGCAGCCGCTGACAAGCCCGCCGCCGCCCACGCAGACGAGCAGCGCATCGAGCGCACCGACATCCTCGATCAGTTCGAGCGCCGCGGTGCCCTGCCCGGCCATCACGTCGGCATGGTCGAAGGGCGGGATCAGCGTCATGCCGCGCTCCTCGGCGATACGCCGCCCGATCGCCTCGCGGTCCTCGCTGTAGCGGTCGTAGAGCACGACTTCGCTGCCGGGCATCCCGCTCTGATACGCACGCGTGGCCGCGAGCTTGGAGGCGGGCGCGTCGTGCGGCATCACGATCACGCTCGGCACCTGCAGCAGCCGTGCCGACAGCGCCACCGCCTGTGCGTGGTTGCCCGAGCTGTAAGCGATCACGCCCATGCGCCGCTGCCCCGGCGTCAGGCGCGCCAGTGCGTTGTAGGCGCCGCGGAACTTGAACGCGCCCATGCGCTGGAAGTTCTCGCACTTGAAGTAGACGGTCGCGCCGCTGCGCTCGTCGACGGTGCGCGAGGTGCGCACCGGCGTTCGGTGCGCGACGCCGCGCAGGCGCTCGGCAGCCGCGGCAACGTCGGCGAAGTCGATCGGCAGGCTCGCTGTGCTCATCGTGCGTCCGGGGTCGGGTTCGAGTCGGGGCCGAGGAAACCGCCGCGGCGCAGGGTCACGACCAGCGTGTCGCGATGGCCGCCGGCGGCCGCATCCAGCGGCTGGATCGGGGTGCTCTCGTGGATCACGCGCGCATCGTCCAGCAGCATCAGGCTCCAGGGTTGACTGAGCGTGAAGCGCAGTCCGTGGGTGCCGCCGATCTCGAAGACGCGCGTCTCGCCGCCTTTGATACTCACCCTGGCGACGAGGAAGACCGCGACCAGGTCGACACCGTCGCGGTGCGCGCCCTCGGGCGTCGGGCGGCCGATGCCGTCGGTGGTGTCGATGCGAAAGACATGCGCTTCCGCATACCAGCACGCCGCGGCGTGCAGGCCCCCGGCGACGCGCGCGAGCGAGCGCAGCATCGCTGCCCAGCGCGGGTCGGCGACGAGCGCGGGCGCCAGCGGCTCGAACCAGCGCTCGATCCCGCCGTGCAGCGCGTTGTATTCGACCGGCTGCCAGTGCGCGCGCCGCGGCGCCGCCTCGACGCGCTCGTCCTCGATCACGAAGGAGCCGTGCCGGCGCCGCCGATAGCGTCCGCCGTCGCGCAGGTAGAGGTCCGGCGGCAGCCCATCCCAGAACGGGGTCCAGTCCAGCGGCGGCGCCGGCCAGCCGGCAAGCGCCGCGGTCGCCGCGGCATCGAGCACGGCGAAGCCCTGCCCGGCCAGTCGGGCGGGGAGTTCGGGCAGCGCCGTCAGCGGCGGCGAGGGCGAGGAAATCGGCATCGGGATGTATTCGAGCAGGGACTGTTGGTCAAAAGCGACACCCGGACAGGGGGCTGGCCATGACCCTTTCCCGCCACATCAGAGTCGCGACTCTAGAGCCTTGTCAGCTTCGGGCCACCGATGGTCGTTAGAGTCTCCGTGGAGTCCGACATGACCGAACCGATGAACGCCGCCACCGACCACGAACCCGACGCGCTGGAGCTCGCCTCCATCATCGAGTTCAAGTGGCTGCTCGCCGGTGAAGGCGTGCACGTCCACGTCGAGCGCCTGCAGAACGACGCCGAGTACGCGCGCGGGTGCCTTGCGCGCGCCGAGGCCTCGCCGCGGGAAGCGGTGCGCCGGGCCGCACGCCGCCTGCGCGAACGCCTGGGCGTGGACTGAAGCCTGCTCATCGGGCGTCCTGCCCGAGCGGCGTGGTCTGCTGCAACTCCAGCGCGCGCAATTCCGTCTTCAGCACCTTGCCGTAGTTGTTCTTCGGCAGGGCCGGCACGAAGCGATAGACCTTGGGCCGCTTGTAGCGCGCGATCTGCGCCAGGCAATGCGCGTCGAGCTCGGTGGCCTCGACCGGTGCGCGGGCAACGACGTAGGCAACGATCGCCTCGCCCCAGAGCGGATCGGGCCGCCCGATCACGCTCGCCTCGGCGACGGCCGGATGCGTCAGCAGCACCTCCTCGACTTCCCGCGGATAGACGTTGTTGCCGCCGCTGATGACGAGATCCTTGCTGCGATCGAGCAGGGTCAGGAAGCCCTCTTCGTCCAGCCGCCCGATGTCGCCGGTCCACAACCACCCGTCCCGCAGCGCCGCAGCACTGGCCTCGGGCGCGTCCCAGTAGCCGGGCATCACGACCTCGCCGCGCACGCAGACCTCGCCGACCTCGCCCGGCGCACATTCGCGTCCATCCTCGGCGCGGATCGAGATCTCGACCATCGGCTGCGCAAGCCCGACCGAGGCGACGCGCTCGCGCCAGCGCGGGTGCGCGCGGTCCTCGATCACCGACTTCGGCAGCACGCTGATCGTCATCGGGCTCTCGCCCTGGCCGTAGATCTGCGCCAGGTGCGGGCCCAGCACCTGGCGTGCGGCCTCCAGGTCCGCGAGATACATCGGCGCCCCGCCGTAGACGATGGTCGCCAGGCCTTCGACCGCGATGCCGCTGCGGCGCACATGCTCGGCGAGGCGCTTGACGATCGTCGGTGCGGCAAAGCACGAGGCCTTGCGCCAGTGCGCCGCGAGTGCGAAGAACTCGGCTTCGTCCAGCCCCTTCGAGGCCGGCACGACGTTGACGCCCGCGTTCATCACGTAGGGCAGGTGATAGAGCCCGCTGCCATGCGACAGCGGCGCCGGATGCAGACAGCTGTCTCCGGCCGCAACCGGCTCCACGGTGGCCACGTAGGCCATCGTCATCCAGCGCAGGTTGCGCATCGTCAGCGTCACGCCCTTGGGGCGGCCGGTCGTGCCGCTGGTGTAGAAGAGCCAGGCGGGGTCGTCCTCGCCGCGCTCGGCCGGCCGATCGAGGTCCGACGCGGATCCGGCCGGCACGCCTTCCCAGAGCGCGAGCCCCGCCGGTGCATGCGGTGCCAGCTCTCCTTCGTGGCGCGCGTCGACGAAGCAGGCGCGCGCGCCGCACTGGCCGAGGATCCACGCCGCTTCGCGTCCGTGCAGCCGCGCGTTCATCGGCACCGCGACGGCGCCCAGCCACCACAGGCCCCAGAGCGCGACAAGGTACTCCGGCGCGTTGTCGAGGAAGAGGCCGACGCGTTCGCCCGGCACGATCCCCCGAGCGCGCAGCCACTGCGCACAGCCGCTGGCCGCAAGCGCGAAGGCGCGGTAGTCGAGGACCGCCTCCGTGCCGAGCGCGACCGCCGGACGCTGCCCATGCGCGAGCGCGTTGCGGTGCAGCCAGAGCGCCAGGTTCATCGCCGGCGATGATAGGCATCAGCCCTGCAGCTGCTGCCAGGCCCTCTCCAGCCGCTTGACGCTCACCGGCTGCGGCGTGCGCAGCTCCTGCGCGAAGAGACTGACGCGCAGCTCCTCGAGCAGCCAGCGGAATTCGTCCAGCCGCGGGTGGCGCGCGCCCTTGAGCTCGGCGACGCGGCGCAGCCAGCGCTGCTCGAGCGGGCGCAGCTCGGCCATGCGCGCGGCGTCGCGCGCGGGGTCGGCGCGCAGCTTGTCCAGGCGCATCACCACCGCCTTCAGGTAGCGCGGGAAGTGCTGCAGCGCGGCCCAGTCGGTCTGCGCGAGGAAGCGCTTGGAGAGCAGACGCTGCAACTGCGCCATGATGTCGTCGGCGACCTCGCGCGGCGGCTTGCTGTCCTTGAGCTTCCTCTGCGCCACCGCCCACTCGGCAAGGACGGTGCCGGCCAGCCGCGCGACCTCGGCGGCGATCAGGTTCAGCCGCGTGCGCCCCTCCTCGATGCGCCGCGCAAAGCCGGCCGCGTCGGCGGGCAGCGGCTCGACGAGGAAGGCACGATCGAGCGCGACCTCGATGATCTGCTCGCGCAGCTCCTCGAGCGTGCCCAGGCTCATGTAGGCCGCGGCCATCTTCTGCAGCTCGGGGATGTTCTTCTCCAGGTACTTGAGCGGCTCGCGGATCTGCAGCGCGACGAGCCGGCGCAGGCCCGCGCGGTGCGTGGCCGCCGCCGCCCCGGGTTCGTCGAAGACCTCGATCTCGACATGCGTGCCGCGGTCGACCAGCGCCGGGAAGCCGATCAGCACCTGCCCGCCCTTCTTCAGCTCCATCAGCTCGGGCAGTTCGCCGAAGGTCCACGCGGTGTAGCGCCGCGAGCTTTCCTGCGGCAGCGAACCCTTCTGCGCCTGCGCATCGGGTCCGGCCTGCAGCGGCGCCACGCGCACGGCCTGGCCCCTCTGGCCCCTCTGCCCCCTCTCGCGCCGCGCGGCGGAAGCGTCGGCACCGGGGGCGCCGCCATCGTTCGCGCGCGGGTCCGCGGGCGGAGCCACGGCTTTCCCGGTCTTCAGCGCCGCGAGCGCCTGGAACGCGCTGCGCGCCCGGTGGCCAAGCTCGGCCTTCAGGCGCGCCAAGTCGCGGCCGGCGCCGATCTGGCGTCCGTGCTCGTCGACGACGCGGAAGTTCATGAAGAGGTGCGGCGACAGCGTCTCGAGCTTGAAGTCGTTGCGCACGACGGGCAGCTGCGTCTTCTCGCGCACCGCGTGCAGCAGCACGTCCAGCAGGCTGCCCTCGGCGAAGGCGTGCGCGGCGGCGAAGGCCTTGGCATAGTCGGCCAGCGGCAGCAGGCGCGAGCGCGGGCGCTGGTGCAGGCTCTTGCACAGCGCGACGACCTTCTCCTCGAGCATGCCGGGAACGAGCCACTCGCAGCGCGCCTCGCTGACCTGATTGAGCGCGTAGATCGGCGCCGTCACCGTCAGCCCGTCGCGCGGGTCACCGGGCTCGTGCAGGTAGTGCGCGGCGCAATCGATGCCGCCCAGACGCACGGTCGGCGGGAAGGCGGCGGTCGTGATGCCCGCGGCCTCGTGGCGCATCAGCTCCTCGCGCGAGAGCTGCAGCAGCCCGGGGCGCTTGCGCACCTCGTCCCGATACCACTTCTCGAGGCTCGCGCTGCTGCAGACATCGGCCGGCAGCTGCTGGTCGTAGAAGGCGTGGATCAGCGCCTCGTCGACGAGCACGTCCTGGCGCCTGGCCTTGTGTTCGAAGGCCTGCACCTGGCGCACGAGGCGCTGGTTGTGCGCAAGGAAGGGCAGCCGCGTCTCGATCTCGCCCTCGACCAGCG
>JAIXKN010000012.1:87786-114191 GCA_026932425.1 Burkholderiales bacterium | reverse complement strand
TCGCGGAAGAGCTTGGTGTCGATCATCTCGCGCAGGTTGCGGTGCGTGGCGCAGATGATGGTCACGTCCACCGCGACGCTGCGCGTGCTGCCCAGCGGCGTCACCTGCCGTTCCTGCAGCACGCGCAGCAGATGCGCCTGCAGGCTGATCGGCATGTCGCCGATCTCGTCGAGGAAGAGCGTGCCGCCGTTGGCCTGGACGATCTTGCCGACCTGGCCCTTGCGGCGCGCGCCGGTGAAGGCGCCGTCCTCGTAGCCGAAGAGTTCGGCCTCGATCAGGCTCTCGGGGATCGAGGCGCAGTTCACCGCGACGAAAGGCTGCTTGGCGCGCGCGGAGTCGTGGTGGATCGCGCGCACGAGCAGCTCCTTGCCGGTTCCGGTCTCGCCGAGCACCAGGATCGGGATGTCGTGGTCGATCACGCGGCTGACCTTGTCGATCACGCTCGCGACCTGAGGGTCGCCGGTGCGAAGCTGCGCGAGGCCCGTGCCGGTCTCGCTCCCTGGGGCCCTGGCCGCGACTTCGCCGCTGCCGGGAGGAACGGTCCGTGCGCCTGCCACAGCTTCGTCCCCGACACCGGATGCATCGCCCTGCGATGGGCGCAGTGTGGAGCGGGTCGACTGGCTCGCGGCTTCGCTCAGGCTCGACCAGATCGGCCAGTTGAAGCGCGCGTAGATGTGGAACTGCTGGCCCGAACCGTGCTGCACCGGCATCGGCGTGGCCAGGGGGCTGCGGAAGCGGTCGACGAGCGCGTTGACCGTCGTGCCGAAGAGCGTCGTCAGCGTATGCATGCGCAGCGCTGCGCCGCTCATCCCGAGCTGTTCGAGGGCGCCGCGGTTGGCGCCGACCAGCTTGCCGTCGGGGCTCACGGCGAGGATGCCTTCCATCAGCGTGCCGATGAATTCGACCCGGCTGTGAAAGTGCAGGCGCATCGCGTGGCGGTAATCGTCGCTCAGCCAGTGGTTCTCGATCATCCGCGCCGACATCTTCACCAGCGCCATCGTGTGCTGGTGATACCCGCGGTGGTCGCCCGAGACGTCGAGCACGCCCAGGATGTTGCCGCGCGGGTCGAGGATCGGCGCGGCCGAGCAGGTCAGGAAGTGGTTGGCGTGCAGGTAGTGCTCGTCGGCGTGAACCAGCACGGGCTTCTCCTCGACGAGCGCGGTGCCGATCGCGTTCGTGCCCTTGGTCGATTCGCTCCAGTTGACGCCGGGGCTCAGCGCCACCTTGTTGGCACGGCCGAGGAAGTCGTCGTCGCCGATCGTGTGCAGGACCGTCCCGGTGGCGTCGGTCAGCAGCACCATGCTGTGCGTGTTGACGGTCTGCTCGTAGAGCATCTCCATCACCGGCGCGGCATGCTCGTACAGGCGCAGGTTGCGCTCGCGCGCGACCGTGAGGTCGCTGCGCGCAAGCGGCGTCACATCCGGCCGCTGGATGCGCGAGATGCCCAGCGCGCTGCAGCGCTCGTGCGACTGGTCGATGCGGTTGACATGCTCGTCGCCGAGATTGAGGCTCGAAGCGATGGGCCTGGGCTGATCGTCGCCGGAGCGCCGGATGCCGATTCCGCCAAAAGCCGAGTGATACGCGCGACGCATCTTCGTCACCTCCGGGAGCTCTGTGTGCGGTGCAGACGGCCGCAGAAGGTCCAAGCAAGCCGCGCGCCAGGCGCGGTCCGTGTGCGGACGCGGGGAAACGCGATCGTCTCGGTGGAACCGACGAGGATCGCGTTGCTTCATTATGTGACACGTCGCCCCAACACTGCACGATGGGGCTTGTCCCCAGGCGCGCGCGGTGTCGCGGCAGGTGGATGAAACTACTCAGGCGGGGTGCACGGGAGACTTCGTTCGATCCCGAGAATGGGTTTGGCACGCCCTTTGCTAAGGCTTCTTTGCTTCGCAATCGCACTGCGGCGGGAAGCCGGGCGGGAACCGAAACCCGGCACGCGGCTCTCGCCCCGGACGCGCTTCGGAATCAAGCCGGTACCTTCGCAGTGCCGGAGGCCTGCTTCTTCTGGATGGAGACAAGTTCATGTCGTTTTTGCTTCGAGCCACCGCATCCCTTCGTTCGCACTTCGCTCGCACGGCGCCGTCCTCGTGGCTGCGCGGTGCGGGTGCCATCACGCTCGCGCTGGCCGCGGGCCTCGCCTCGGCCCATGGGGACGTCACGCCGCAGCCCGTGGACACCAAGGGTCTGCCGGAACTCGGTGATCAGTGGCGCGACGAGAATCCGTATCGCGCGAATACCGAGGCCGTGAAGATCGGCTCGTCGGCATACAACCAGAACTGCGCGCGCTGCCACGGCCTCGAGGCGGTCTCCGGCGGCATCGCGCCCGACCTGCGCCTGCTCGACAGCGAATGCGCGAGCATGAAGGACCAGCGCAAGAAGAACATGTGCGTCAAGGACATCGACGAGTACTTCCTCGGCAGCGTGCGCCGCGGCAAGGTGCGCAACGGCGCCGTGTACATGCCGCCCTTCGAGGGCATCCTGAACCAGGAAGCGATGTGGGCGATCAAGGCCTACCTCGAGACCCGGCGCGAGAAGCCGCTGTAAGCTTGGCGGGCGTCGGTCCCGCCGGGACCGTCGCGGCAGCCAGCAAGAATGCGGCTGCCGCCACCCCGAGAATCAGGAGAATCAGATGGGCGAATCGATGGCCCTGGGCCGCCGGCAGTGGCTGCTCGGCACTGCCGCGCTGCTGGCTGGAGGCGCCGTGTCGGCGCAGGACAAGCCGGCGCTCCAGCGCATTCGTGAGCGCGGCCGGCTCGTCGTCGGCATCTACAAGAACATGCCCCCGTTCAATCAGGACGGCCATGGCATCGACGTCGATCTGGCCGGCGCGCTGGCCAAGGCGATGGACCTGCAGCTGAGCCTGCTGCCCTTCGACGCCGACGAGGACATGTCCGACGACCTGCGCAACATGGTCTGGCGCGGCCACTACCTCGGTTACGGCCCGGCGGACGTGCTGGTGCACGTCCCGGTGGACAAGCCGCTGATGGATCGCGAGCGCAAGGTCAGCATCTTCGCGCCCTACTATCACGAGCGCCTGATGATCGCGCGTGACCTGAGCAAGGTGCCGCGCATGAACTCGATGGAGGACTTCAAGGGCCAGGTGATCGCGGTTCCGGGTCAGAGCCTGGCCGGCTGGCTGCTGATCGGCAGCGAGGACGGGCGCTATCGCGAGCAGCTGCGCACCAAGTGGCCCGATGCCACCGTCGCGGCCAAGGCCTTGCAGAATGGCGAGGTCGCCGCCGCCGCTGGCCACGCTTCGGAGCTGGAATCGGTGCTCGCCGGCGACCCGCGCTTCGCGATCGAGCCGCTGCCGCTGCCGCAGATGAGGAACGGCTGGGCCGTCGGCCTGGCCGTCAAGCGCGAAGCCTCGGATCTGGCCGCTGCGCTGCAGGAAGCGATGAACGGCCTCAGCCGGTCCGGCGAGATCAAGCGCATCTTCTCCGCCTATCACGTGAGCTGGTACCAGCCCTGATCCCGCCGCGCCGGGACGCGGATCCGCTGCCTCGTCCCGCGCCGACCGGCCCTCGGAGCTCTCGCCGCGGCATGCGGCCTGCGCAGCTTCAGGGCGTCTTCATCCGATACCAGCGCACGCCCTGGTCATCGGTGTCGACCGCGAGTTCCTCGCGCTGCAGCAGGTGATTCAGGCAGGCCAGGCTCTCTCCGGTGGCCAGGCCCAGCAGCCCGACGTCGCCCTCGGGAACGGGTCGCCCGAAGAGCGAGGCGAAGACGTCGATCGCGCGCCGCGGTTCGGCCAGGCGCCGGCGCAGCCGGTCCAGTGCCCGTTGCTGCCCGCTGGCCAGCGCCTCCAGGCGCGCGTGCAGACCGCGGAAGGGCTCGTTGTGCGCGGGGAGCACGAGCACGTCGTCGTCGACGACGCGGCGCAGCTTCTCGAGCGAGGCCAGCCAGTCCGAGAGCGGATCGGCCTCGGGCTCCATCGGATTGACCGAAACGTTGGACGAGATCCGCGGCAGCACCTGGTCGCCGCTGATCAGCAGCCGATCCTGCGGGCAATAGAGGCAGGCGTGTTCGGGCGAGTGCCCGCTGCCGACGACGACCTGCCACCGGCGGGGGCCGATGCGCAGCGTGTCGCCGTCGGTCAGGCGCCGATAGCTTTCGGGCAGCGCGTGGATGTACTGGCCGAAGCGCCCGAAGCGTGCACGATAGGCCTCGATCGCATGGCTGCTCCAGCCGGCGCGGCGGTAGAACGTGATCGCGTCGGGCGGCGCCTCGCGCCCGGTGTCCCCGGCCATCACCCGGCAGCTGAGGTATTCCAGCCGCGTCATCCAGAGCGGCACACCGAAGCGCCGCGTGAGCCAGCCGGCCATCCCGACATGGTCCGGGTGCATGTGCGTGACGAAGACGCGCGTCGGCCGGCCTTCGTCCTGCGTGGCCTCGAACACCGACTGCCACAAGGCGACGACGTCCTCGGTCCGCGTGCCGGTGTCGACGATCGCATAGCCGCCTTCCTCGGCCAGCGTCCAGAGGTTGATGTGGTCGAGGTGAAAGGGCAGCGGCATGCGCAGCCAGTGCACGCCGGGCGCGACTTCCAGCCGCTGCCCCGGTGCCGGACGCGACGCGAAGGGGTAGGTCAGGCCCGCGCGCGCGGCCCCGGGCACGGCCCCGGAGTCCTGGGGCGCATTGGAAGAGGGATCGCCAAGCGCGGAGGCGCTGGCTTGCGCGGGCGAAGACGGCTTGGACATCGGCGGGTGGGTCGAGCGCGAAGATCGCAAGTGTCGCCGCTTCCGCCCCGCGGCATGAGGCGGCGTGAGGCCGCATCAGGCCGCATGAGGCCCGAGGGCGGATCGCGAAGGCGCGCGCCCGCAGCGCTGCAGGCTCACCGGCGCAGGTGCAAGCTTGACAGCAGATCGCGGGCACCCAGCCATTGCACGAGCAGCGCGCTCATCGTCCCCACGACCGCGCCGATGCAGACGTCCGAGGGGAAGTGCAGGCCCAGCGCGACGCGGCTCCAGGCCACGAGTGCCGCAAGCAGGAAGAAGGCGGTGCGGGCGACGCTGTGCGCGCCCGGTGTGAGGGCGGCGCAGGTCGCGAAGGCGAAGGCGACGCTGCTGTGCGAGCTCGGGAATCCGGCGCTGCCGGCGTGAGGCAGCCAGGCGTGACCGATGCCGAGCATGAACGGCCGTGGCACATGCGCCAAGTCCTTGAAGAACCGTGCGATCACCGCAGCCAGCGCCATCGCCGCGAGCGCTCGCAAGGCCTGCTCGCGCCACGGCGAGCGGCCTGCCAGCACGATGCAGACGGTCCCGGCCAGCACGTAGCCCGGCAGCTCGAGACTCGCGAAGCGCGCCAGCGGCAGCAGACGATCGGCACCGGCCTCGCCGAGGTTGATCCAGGAGAAGACCAGGATGTCGAGTTCGCTCAAGAGGCCCGCCTCGCAACGCAGCTGGGATTGCAGCGCGTGAGCGTTCCGCACACGGCTGAACGCAAACTGAAGAAGGCGATCGCGCTGCGGTCGAGCGACGCGACAACAAGGGCTTCGGCCTGATCGCTGGGCCTCGTCGCTCGGCTGATGGCTCGGCCGATGGCCCGGTTGCTGGCGGCGATCCGACCTAAGTCTTCCCTAAGGCATGCCGCCGACAATGGCATGCAGGCAGGCGCAGGATCGCCAGTGTTGGGGCCATACGATGCCGGTCGGCATCCTTGGCGCGATCGGCGCGACCCCCGCAGACAGTGCCGCCTGGCGTGCCGGAGCAGGCGCCAGTGCAGTCGATCGCCGCGGACTCAAACCGACTCCAATCGATCGAAGCGCACTCTGCGGTGCGCATCCCACCCCGAAAGGAATGAACATGAATCAAGCCGTCTCGAACCCCGTGCAGGCCAGTACGACTCTCAGCTTGAAGGGCAAGACCGCCCTGGTCACCGGCGCCGCCAGCGGCCTGGGCAAGCGCATCGCCGAGGTCTTTGCCGATGCCGGCGCCAGCGTCGTGATCGCCGACCTGCGGCTTTCCGATGCGCAGGCCACCGCCGATGCGATCGCGAAGAAGGGCGTGCGCACGCTCGCCGTCGAGATGAACGTCACCGACGAGGCGGCGGTCGATGCCGGCTTCGAGCGCGTGCGTCAGAACCTCGGCCCGGTCGACATCCTCGTCAGCAACGCCGGCATCCAGATCGTCGCGCCGATCCAGGACTTCAGCTTCGCCGACTGGAAGAAGCTGCTGGCCGTGCACCTGGACGGCGGCTTCCTGACGGCGCGCGCCGCGGTGCGGCAGATGATCGCGTCCAAGCGCGGCGGCAGCATCATCTTCATGGGCTCGGTGCACTCCAAGGAGGCGTCCAAGCTCAAGGCGCCTTACGTCACGGCCAAGCACGGTCTCGAGGGCCTGGCCAAGGTCATCGCCAAGGAGGGTGCGCCCTACAACATTCGCACCAACGTGATCTGCCCGGGCTTCGTGCGCACGCCGCTCGTCGAGAAGCAGATCCCCGAGCAGGCGCAGGAACTGCACATCAGCGAGGCCGAGGTGATCAAGAACGTGATGCTCAAGGACACCGTCGATGGCGAGTTCACGACCGTCGACGACGTGGCGCAGGCCGCGCTCACCTTCGCCGCGTGGCCGAGCAATGCGCTCACCGGCCAGTCGCTGGTCGTCAGCCACGGCTGGTTCATGCAGTAGCGGACTGCGCCGGCGCAGGCCGGACGTGACACGGTCTGCATGCGGCCGGCCGGGCGCGCGTGGGCGGCCGCGTTAACCTCGCGGCCATGGCCCGCACCGACCGCGTCTACAAGATCGAGCTGCTGATCCGGAGCCGCGGGCACCTGAGCTTCCAGGCGCTGCTCGACGAGCTCGAGGTCTCGCCGGCCACGCTCAAGCGCGACCTCGAGTTCCTGCGCGACCGCCTGGGCGCGCCGATCGAATACGACCGGGATCTCAACGGCTACCGCTTCGGCGCCGAGTACCGCGGGCAGAAGCACGAGCTGCCCGGCCTGTGGTTCAACGAACGCGAGCTCTACAGTCTGCTGATGGCGCACCAGCTGCTCTCCGAGCTCGACACCGAGGGCGTGATCAGCCGCCACCTGCAGCCGCTGCTCGAACGCATCCACGGCATGCTGGAGGGCAGCGCGCCGCTGGACGCCGACGCGCTGCTGCAGCGCGTGCGCATCGTCAGCCCCGCCAAGCGCCCGGTGCCCGGCCCCTTCTTCGAGCGCGTGGCCGAGGCGCTGCTGCAGCGGCGGCGGCTCTCGATGGTCTATCTGACGCGCGGGCGCGGCGAACGCGGCGAGCGCGAGGTCTCGCCGCAGCGCCTCGTGCACTATCGCAACACCTGGTACCTGGACGCGTGGTGCCACCGGCGCGAGCGGCTGCTGCGCTTCGCGCTCGATGCGATCGAGGCCGCGCAGGTGCTGCCGGCCAGGGCGCGCGAGATCCCGCTTGCGCGCGTGCAGGCCGAGATGGATGCCGGCTACGGCATCTTCGCCGGCGGCAAGCCGCGCTGGGCGCTGCTGCGCTTCGACGCGCAGGCGGCACAATGGGCCAGCCGCGAGCAATGGCACCCCGACCAGCAGGGCCGATGGCTCGGCGAGCCGGGCGCCAGCGCCTGGGAGCTGCGCCTGCCCTACGTCGACGAGACCGAGCTCGTGATGGACGTGCTGCGCCAGGGGCCGCAGGTGCAGGTGCTCGAGCCCGCGTCGCTGCGCCGCCGGGTGCACGAGCGGCTGCTGCAGGCCGCGGCGCTCTACGACGCGGCGCCTCCGAGTTCACCCGCCTGAAACCGATGTTCGATCACAACGAGACCCTCGAAGAAGCCCTGCAGCGCAACGTCCGCGACGCGCTGGCCGAAGACCTCGGCACCGGCGACTGGACCGCGCAGCTCGTGCCCGCGCAGCGCCGCGCAACGGCACGCGTGCGCGCCAAGGAGGAGGCGGTGATCTGCGGCCGACCCTGGTTCGACGCCTGCGTGCTCGCGCTCGACCCGCAGGCGGTGATCACCTGGGCCGTGGCCGAGGGGCAGCGCGTCGAGCATGGCGCCGAGGTCGTGCGCATCGAGGGCGACGCGCGCGCGCTGCTCTCGGCCGAGCGCCCGGCGCTGAACTTCCTGCAGCTGCTCTCGGCGGTGGCGACGACGACGCGGCTCTACGTCGACGCGATCGCGGGCATCTCGCCCAATCCGCGCGGCTGCGTCGTGCTCGACACGCGCAAGACGCTGCCGGGGCTGCGCCAGGCGCAGAAGTACGCGGTGCGCGTGGGCGGCGGCGCCAACCAGCGCATGGCGCTGTGGGACGGGATCCTGATCAAGGAGAACCACGTCGCCGCGGCCGGCGGCGTCGCCGAGGCGCTGCGCGCTGCGCGCGCGCTGGGCAGCGGGGTTCCGATCCAGGTCGAGGTCGAGAATCTGGACGAGCTGCGGCAGGCGCTGGACGCCGGCGCGACCAGCGTGCTGCTCGACGACTTCTCGCTCGAAGACATGCGCGCCGCGTGCGCGATCAGCGGCGGTCGTGCGCTGCTCGAAGTCTCGGGCGGCGTCGACCTGGCCGGGATCCGCGAGATCGCGCGCACCGGCGTCGACCGCATCAGCAGCGGCAAGCTGACCAAGGACGTGCGCGCGATCGATCTCTCGATGCGCATGGACGCGTTCGCCTGACACGCAGGAGGTGCCGCACATGATCTCCAGCCGGGACATCTTCGGGATCGAGCCCGTGCGCACGGTGCGCAGACTCGCCGCACTGCTGCTGGCCGCGCCGCTGGCTGCGTGCGTGCTGCTGCAGGGGCCGCAGCTCGCGCTTGGCCAGACCGAGGCCGAACTGGTCGCGCAGCTCGGCGCACCGACCGGCCGCTACGCGATGCCGAATGGCAATCAGCGCCTGGAGTGGGCCACCGGCCCCTTCGGCCGCCACACCTGGATGGTCGACCTCGGCCCCGACGGGCGCAGCGTCTGGTTCGCGCAGGTGCTCGAGCGCTCGTACCTGGCCCGCTTCGCAGCGCGGGCGCAGGGCATGGACACCCAGCAGCTGCTGCGCGAGCTGGGGCGCCCCGCCGAGAAGCAGCCCAACGGCTGGGGCGGCGGGCAGACCTGGTCCTGGCGTTACGTGACCAACGACTGCCTGTGGTGGCAGGTCAGCATCGACAAGGACGGCAAGGTCACCGGTGCCGGCGAGGGCATCGACCCGATGTGCGACGTCAACGACAACCGCGGGCTGTTCTGAAGCCCTGCTGAGTCCCTGAGCCCAGAACGGCGGCGGCGAAGACGATGGCAGTCACCCTCTACGGCATCCCGACCTGCACGACGGTGCGGCGCGCCCGCGCCTGGCTGAACGCGCAGGGCGTCGAGCATCGCTTTCACGACTTCCGCAAGGACGGTGTCCCCGAGGCCGGCCTCGATCGCTGGCTGACGCAGCTGCCCTGGCAGACGCTGCTCAACCGTCGCGGCACGAGCTGGCGCGCCTTGCCCGAGGCGCTGAGGGCTGGCGTCGTCGACGCGGCCTCCGCGCGGGCGCTGATGCTTGCGCATCCGACGACGATCAAGCGCCCGGTCGTCGACTGGGGGGACGGGCAGATCAGCGTCGGCTTCGACGAGGCCGACTGGACGCAGGCGAAAGCGCAGCTGCGCTGAGCGTCGCTGGAGCGGGGCTGGGGCCGCGCTGAGGTCGCGCTAGAGCGGCCGCGTCAGGTAGACGCCCTCGCGGCCGACGATCGCGATCCGCGCGGGCATCAGCACGGTGCAGTCGTCGCAGGGAGCGCGGATCTCGTCGCTGCCGTCGGTGGCGATCAACTCCCCCTTGGCGAAGGTCTCGAAGCCGACCAGCGGCCGCGTGAAGCGGAACTCCGGCGTCTTCACGACCCAGGTCTGCAGCAGCTCGTAGCGCCGCTGCGGCTCAGCCTGCCGCGGGCGTGGCTCGACGAGGCCGAAGTGCGCGAGGAAATCGAGCGCCGCGTCGATCGCGAAGTCGGCCGTGCTGCGCTTGAAGTGCTGCCCGCATTCGACGACCAGGCCCACGCCGGCGAAGTCCTCGCGGCCGTGGGCGCCGTGCTGGATCAGCGGCGTGCCGGTGCTCATGCCCTTGGGCATCACCAGGTGAACCGAAGGACGGCCCAGCGCCAGCGCCGCGGCGGTGTTGCGCTCGAACTGCGGATAGACCCAGAAGGGGCTCACGTCCTGGCTCGTCGAGTGGATGTCCAGGATGTGGTCCGCCGCGGCAACCGCGGGACGCATTTGCCGCGCGCGCACGAGTTCGGGGCTCGTCTCGTCGCCGTCGAGCTGCGCGGCCGACCAGATGCGGTTCATGTTGTGCACGAGCTGGCGGCTGTCGAAGGGACGTGCGGGGTCGAAGCTCTCGTACGCGGCGACGTTGGCAAAGCTCACCGTCAGCGTGCCGATCTTCGGCCGCACGCCGGCATCGAGCAGGTGTGTGGCAGCGACCATGCCGCAGAACTCGTTGCCGTGCGTGAGCGCGTTGATCATCACGTGCGGCCCGGGCTTGCCGGACTCGAAGCGGTGCACGTAGTCGATGCCGGTGTTGCCCGCGCGGTAGGGCGAGAGGTCGCGCGGCTGAACCTCGATCGGCGGCAGAGGCTGGGGATTCGTCGTCATGGTCGGCGACTGTAGTCGATCGCTCGGAGCGTTCGTCGACCCCGGATGATTCGGATCGCAGGGGAACGGCAGCGTGACTGACGGGACGACACGCGGCACGACTGGCGGCCCGAGTGGCAGTGCGAATGGCGAACCGAGTGACGGCGGGCCGTTGCCTGCTGCTAAGCTGAGCGGCTTCGCATCCGGTCGTCGCTGGCGATCGCCATCTCTACGGGAACCGCCCATGTTCACAGGCATCGTGCAAGGCATCGCCACCGTCGCGCGCATCGTCGAGCGCCCGGGCCTGCGCAGCTTCCGGCTGCACTTCTCACCGGGTTTCGACGAGGGTCTGGAAATCGGCGCGAGCGTCGCCGTCGACGGGACCTGCCTCACCGTCACGGCACGGCCTGGCGCGGGCGAGGCCGAGTTCGACGTGATGCAGCAGAGCCTCATGCTGACGACGCTCGCCGGCTTGCAGGAAGGCGGCCGCGTCAACGTCGAGCGCGCCGCGCGCGACGGCGCCGAGATCGGCGGGCACCCGCTCTCGGGCCATGTGGACTTCATGGCGCGGATCGCCGAGATCCGCCGCCCCGAGAACAACCACGTGCTGCGCATCGCGGTGCCGGCGCCGTGGATGCGCTACGTCTTCGCCAAGGGCTACATCGCGGTCAACGGCGCGAGCCTGACGGTGGCCGAGGCCGCGCGCGAGCGCGATGGCAGCGGCTGGTTCGAGGTCTGGCTGATCCCCGAGACGCTGCGCCAGACGACCTTCGGCGAGAAGGCCGTCGGCGACGCGCTCAACGTCGAGATCGAGCGCAGCACCCAGGTCTTCGTCGATACCGTGCGCGACGCGATCGACGAGCGCCTGGGCCCGCTGCTGCCGCTGCTCGAGGAACTGCTGGAGCGGCAGGGCCGCAGCCTGGACGAGCTGGCGCGGCCGGCCGTGCTGCCGTGGGCATGAGGACTGGAGCGGCGCAGACGGTCTTGTTCGCATTCACCCGTCGAGGGCAGCGCGCGTGGCCGGCAGCGGCCGCGCCCCGATCTCCTCGCCCAGGCGCTGGCGGAACGCCTCGAAGGTCTGAACCGCACGTGCGCGACGACCGGTGCGCACCAGCAGGCGCAGCAGCTGCTGCAGCGCGGCTTCGTCGAGCGGCTCGAGCTCGAGCACCCGCGTCAGCAATGCTTCGGCGTCGTCCGCCTGGGCCGCTGCTGCCGCGCTCGAGAGCAGCGCGACCACTTCGCTGCGCAGCCGCGCCCGTGCCGCCTCCACGGCCGGCAGGTCGACGCCGCGCGCGTAGTCGTCACGGTACAGACGCAGGGCGGCAGTGGCGTCTTTCGTCCGCAGCGCGGTCCGCAGCGCCGCAAGGTCGGACTCGACGCGCAGCAGCCCCTGCTCGCCGAGGTAGGTGCTGACGCCCCAGGGCTCGATCGCCCGCCGCAGCTTGTTCAGGTTTACGTGCAGGTTGTTGCGTGCGGCGGCCACGGAGAGCTCGGGCCACAGCGCGTCGGCGACCTGCTCCCGCGTCTGGCCCAGTGCCAGCAGCGCGACGATCGACTGCAGTCGCGGCGCAAGCTCCAGCATGTCGGCGCCGCGCTGCGCGCGCACCGGTCCGAGCAACTGCAGCTGCAGTGGCGGCAACTCGTCCAAGCGCAGCGCAATCGCCTCCTTCCAGTCCGATTCGAGCACCTGCGCCAGCGGGTAGGCCCGCGCGAGTTCCGGTCGCGTACGCGGGAGGTCCGATAACGGCACGAGGCCGGGCAGCACGCGCGCGCCGGCGGTCGTGAGCCCGAGCAGACGTTCCAGCTCGGCTGGCTCGCGCACGATGCGCCAGCGGGCCGCGGCCAGGTAGAGCGACGCCTCGCGCTCAGGTGCGTCGTCTTGGCTGGGCAGCTCCGCGAGCGCCGCGCTCGCGTCGCTGAACGCTTGCGCCAGCGCACGGCTCGTGCGCACGAGGAAGCCGTCGGCGTCCTTCAGCAGCGGGATCGCCTCGGAGGCACGGCCGCGATCGACCAGGGCCCAGGCCCAGAAGCCGAGCGCGACGTCGAGCGCTTCGGGCTGCGCCCAGGCTTGCAGCCGCGCCAGCGGTGCAGCCGCCGCGTCGAACGCGCCCCGCGCCACTTCGAGCATCACCTCGGCCTGGAGGTTGATCCAGGGCCGGCTGCGCGGGCCCTGCGCGGCCTGCGCCAGGTGCGCGAGCATGGGCTCGCGCTGTCCGAGCAGGGCATGCAATCGGCCGAGGTCGAGGTGAATCCCCGCCAGATGCTCCGGCACCCAGGCTTCAGCTAGTGCCAGTGCGTCGCGCGCGCTGTGGATGCGGGCGTCGAGTTCTCCCGCGCGATTGAAGCGCAGGTTGCCGAGGTTGATCAGCGCCGCGAGCCTGCGCGGGCTCTCGGGCGCGAAGCGCGCCAGCGCTTCGCGCGTGATCGCCTCGGCTGCCGCGTAGTCGCCGTCGAGGAAGGCGATGCGGGAGGCGTCGCTCAGGAAGCGCCCTGCCAGCTCAGGGCTCACGCGCTCGAGCTCCGGCCGGATTCGCTCGACGAGCTCGCGCGCGCGGGTCCGGTCCAGCGTGGCGAGGTTCCACACCAGTTCCTTGGCCGCGAGCACGCGCAGTTCCGGAGCGTTACCTGCCGCGTCCAACGCCAGCTGCAGCCGGCGCACGCCTTCGTCGAGGCGACCCTGCAGGCACAGCGCCTGGCCGACCTGGTTAGCGCGATGCGAGCCCTGGCCGGCGGTGCAAACCGAAGCCGCTGACGGCGGGGCAATCTCATCCCATCGAAGCACGGTCTGCGGGTCCTGCCGTGCGAGCTCGCTCCCGCTGTCCAGCAGTCGCGCCAACTCGCCGAGCAGGCCGGCGGCCTCGAACGCGGCCCCACGCAGCAGCGGCGGCAAACGGGGCGCCTCGCGGCGCACCACCGCCCGGATCGCGTCGGCGTGTGCCGCGCGCAGCAGATCGGCCAGCAGCGGATGGATGCGCAGCGCGTCGTCGACGCGCTGCGCGAAACCGCTCTCGACCAGCGCCTGGGTCGCTGGGCCGGCAGCACTGCGCGGCAGGCGATCGATGGCGGCCAGCAACAGCGCCTCGTCCCATGCGGCGGCGCCGAGGCTGGCGCGCATGCCGGCCAGCAGCCCGGGACCAAAGCCGTCGCTCATCTCGCCGGTCAGCGCCGCGAGGTGCAGCAGCAGCGGCCAGCCACCGGTGCGTTCCCAGGCCTCGTCGCCGCGCGCGACGTCGCCGAGCAGCGAGCGCGCCTCGTCGCGGGTGAACGCCAGCGCCGAGGCGTCGAGGTGCAGCAGTCGGCCTTCGGTGGCCAGCCGCGGCAGTTCGGCGATCGGCAGCGCGCGGCGCGACGCCAGCAGCACCAGGCACGAGACCCGCGCGAGCAGCGGCGCGAGCCCGGCATCGCCGTCCAGATCCTCGACCACAACCGCGGTGGCGCAATCGTCCAGGGCGTCGCCGATCGCCTCCCACGCGGTCCCATCGGGCAGCTCCAACAGGCGCGACAGCGAGCGCCGGATGCTGCCCTGCGCGGCCGAGCACCACAGCACTCGCCACTGCTGCGCCTCCAGCCGCAGCGCCCAGTGCGCGGCCAGCACACTCTTGCCGTAACCGTATGGCGCCTGCAGCCAGATGACGAAGCCGGGCTGGTCGGGCAGGCGCGCGAGCAGGCGCTCGCGTGCCATGAACCGATCGGTGTCGCGTAGACGCAACTCAGCCATGTCCGAAGGCCGGACGCCACACCGATGAGCGCCGAGCCCTTTGACATGTTAAGCCGCCAGCCCTTGACGGACAGCCGCGCGGTTCGGGGATCGGCGGCCGACCCGTCGCCTGTCGCCTTGCGCGGTGGGGCGTGGGCAACCCGGTTCACGATTCGGCCCAGGCGCGGTGCGCTGTGTGCCGAATTGCGGCTGGGGCGGCGGGCGGCATTCCCGCTTGCGCTAAGTCGGCGTTAAGAGGGGGCTCCTTATCGTCGAGCCACCTTCCACTTCCGCTCGACCGAGGAGATCGCCATGTCGAACCGCTTCCTGACCGCCGCCGCCGTCAGCGCTCTCGTGCTCGCCGCTGCGGCTCCCGTCGTCGCATCGGCCCAGGTTCTGAACATGGACATGTCGTGGGCGATCCAGTCGCAGATGCAGAACCAGGCCTACGCGCAGGCCGCGGCGCAGGCCGCGGCGATGAACTACCTGCGCTACATGCAGCAGCTGCGCGCGATGGGCTACACCGGTCCCTCGCTGCCGACCGGCGTCACGCCAGAGTCGCTGCGCCAGAGCATCAACGGCATGAACGAGGCCTGGTCCAGCTACAACCGGGCTCAGTCGGTCAACTCGCAGCGGCTGAGCAACTCGGTCAACAACTACGTGATGCAGGGCATTCGCGGCTGCTCGCTGGTCAACTACTACGGCAGACCCACCTATGTCTGCCCGTGAGGCCGCGGCCCCGGCGCGGCCTCGGCCCGGCCGCGCTCAAGCCCGATTCGGGAACATGATCACGCCGCGCGCGTTGCGCCCCGCGGCGAGATCGTCGAAGGCCTTGGGCGCTTCCTCGATCGTGTAGCGCTGCGTCACGAGCTCGTCGAGCTTGAGCTTGCCGGCCTTGTAGAGGCCCAGGATGCGCGGGAAGTCCACGCGCGGGCGCGCGCCGCCGTAGAGGCTGCCGGTGAGCGTCTTCTCCTCGAAGAGCAGCGTGCCGCAGCGCACGCTGACCTGGTCGTCCGGTCGTGCAACGCCGACCATCACCGCGGTGCCGGCCTTGCGCAGGCAGCCGTAGGCCTGGGCGAGCACGCTGCCCAGCCCGACGCACTCGAAGGCGTAGTCGGCACCGCCGCCGGTGAGCTTGCGCAGCGCCTTGGCGGCGTCCTCGCCGGGCGCGGGGGCGTAGACATGCGTGGCGCCGAAGGCCTTGGCCAGCGTGAGCTTGGCGTCGTTCGGGTCGACGGCGACGATCATCGAGGCGCCGCTCGTCGCACAGCCCTGGATCGCGTTCAGGCCCACGCCGCCGGCGCCGAAGACGACGCAGACCGACCCCGGCTCGACCTTCGCGGTGTTCACCGCGGCGCCGAAGCCGGTCATCACGCCGCAGCTCACGAGCGCGCAGCACTCGGGCGCGACGCCCGTGGCGTCGATCTTCACGACGTTGCTGACGTGCAGCGTCGCGACTTCGGCCATCACGCCGCAGCCGCTGAAGATCGACAGCGGCTTGCCCTCGGCGTCGAAGGTGCGCACGGTGCCGTCGGGCAGCGTCGTCACCGACTTGGCGGCCAGGTTGCAGAGTTCGGGCCGGCCAATCGAGCACCAGCGACAGGTGCCGCACATGCTGACGAAGGACGAGAGCACGGTGTCGCCGACGGCGAAGTCGGTGACGCCCTCGCCGATGGCGACGACCTTGCCGACGCCCTCGTGCCCGAGCACGACCGGCGGCGGCAGCGGCAGCGTGCCGGTGACGACCGAGAGGTCGCTGTGGCAGACGCCGCAGGCCTGCAGCTCGATCGTGAGCTCGTCGCGCCGGGGATCGGCGACGGTGATGGTCTCGACGACGACAGGGGCGTTGTTCTCGCGCACGAGCGCGGCGCGGGCTTGGTAGGGCATCGGGCAGGCTCCGGAAGTTTCGGTTCGTTGCAGCCGCAAGCTTACGGCCGGCGCCGATAATCCCCGCTTTGGCCGAACCGCGGCCCGCTGCCTGGCCCGCCGTCCCGCACCGGGACCCTCGTGCGGCTGCGCGCCGCTTCTTCCTTCGACGCTTATCCGCGCTTCGCGCTGCACCTCATGTCCGATCTCATCGTCCACGGCGGCAAGCCCCTGCGCGGCCGGCTCGTGCCCTCGGCGAACAAGAACGCCGTGCTGCCGATCCTGTGCGCCACGCTGCTCACGCGCGAGCCGGTGCGCCTGATCGGCATCCCCGAGATCACCGACGTGAAGAAGATCCTCGAGATCTTCCGCGAGCTCGGCAGCCGGGTCGAGGTCGACTTCGCCGCGCGCGTGCTCGAGGTGCACCACGAGCACACGCGCTTCGACGAGGCGGTGCACCGCCTGCCCGAGGCGATGCGCAGCAGCATCATGCTCGTGCCGGGGCTGCTCGCGCGCTTCGGTGTCGCGCGCATCGAGGATGACGTCAAGGGCTGCAGCCTGGGCATGCGCGAGATCGACCCGCACGTCGAGGTGATGCAGAGCTTCGGCGCGACCGTCGAGCGGCGGCCCGACGGCATCGTGATGCGTGCCGAGCGCCCGCTGCGCGCCGCGCAGCACTGGCTGGACTACGCCAGCGTCACGACGACCGAGAACTACGTGCTCTGCGCGGCGCTGGCGCGCGGGCGCAGCGTGCTGATGAACGCGGCGAGCGAACCGCACGTGCAGGAGTTCTGCCACTTCATGCAGATGCTGGGCGCGCGCATCGAGGGCGTGGGCACCTCGCGTCTCGTGGTCGAGGGCGTCGAGCGGCTTGGCGGCGGCAGCTTCACTTTCGACGAGGACTTCCACGAGATCGTCACCTTCCTCGCGCTGGGCGCGATCACCGGCGGCGGGGTCGAGGTGAAGAACTCGACCCCCGAGCAGTTCCCGCTGATCGACCGCAGCTTCGCCAAGTTCGGCGTGCAGGTCGTGCACGAGGGCGGCTGGTCGCGCACCGTGCCCGACGGCCCGCTGCGCGTGCGCGAGCCCTTCACGCGCAACATCCTGCAGAAGATCGAGGCCGCGCCCTGGCCCTACCTGCCGGTGGACCTGCTGCCGATCTTCGTCGCGCTGGGCGTGCGCGCGCAGGGCAGCCTGATGTTCTGGAACAAGGTCTACGACGGCGCGATGGGCTGGACCGCGGAGCTCTCGAAGTTCGGCGGCCACGCGGTGATGTGCGACCCGCACCGCGTGATCGTCTTCGGCGGCAAGCCGCTGGTGCCGGCCACCGTCGAGAGCCCCTACATCATTCGCGTCGCGATCGCGCTGCTGATGGTGGCGGCGAGCATCCCGGGCAACAGCACGATCCGCAATGCCGCGCCGATCCGCCGCGCGCACCCGCACTTCGTCGAGAACCTGTGCGCGCTCGGGGCCGAGATCGAATGGCGCGATTCGCAGTGAACGCGCCCGGAAGGAGCCTGGCATGAGGATCGAAATCGAACCCGGCGTGCGGCTCTACGTCGACGTCGACGGCTGCGGGCTCGTCCCCGACGGCCCCGCGATGCGCGAGAAGCCGACGCTGATCCTGCTGCATGGCGGGCCGGGCTTCGACCACAGCAGCTTCAAGCCGGTCTTCGGGCAGCTCACCGACGTCGCGCAGGTGGTCTACGTCGATCATCGCGGCCACGGGCGCAGCGACCGCCGGCCGCCGCAGGAGTGGAACCTCGACACCTTCGCCGACGACGTCGTGCGCCTGTGCGCGGCGCTCGGCATCGAGAAGCCCGTGGTGCTCGGGCAGAGCTACGGCGGTTTCGTCGCGCAGCGTTACCTCGCGCGCCATCCGGCGCACCCGGGGCGGGTGATCCTCTCCAGCACCAGCCATCACTTCGGCCTGGCGCGCAAGCTCGCGATGTTCGAGAAGCTCGGCGGTCGCGCGGCGCGCGACGTGGCCAAGGCGTTCTGGCTCGACCCGAACGCGGCGACCTGGGCGGAGTACGAACGCGCCTGCCGCCCGCTCTACAACACGCAGCCGGCGTCCGACCCGGACGCGAAGATGCGCACGATCCCGGTCGACGAGATCCTCTTTCACACCGCGCGCCACGAGCTGCCGACGATGGATCTGCGCCCGGGGCTCGCCGCCGTGCAATGCCCGGTGCTGGTGCTGCACGGCGACGCCGACCCGGTGACGCCGATCGAGGATGCGCTCGAGATCTTCGACGCGCTGCCGCCGCAATGGCGGCGCCTTCAGCGTTTCGAGAACGTCGGCCACGGCGCCTGGCGCGATGCGCCGCAGGCGGCGATCGCGGCCATCCGCGCGTTCATCCGTGCCCGCGAGTGAGCGCATGCGGACCGGCGCGGGCAGCTGCACTGCAGAAGGCGTGGCCGGCGCGCGGATCCGATTCACGATCGGGCAGGCGGATCTGATGCGGAGCTTGTTCCTGCACCGGGGTCGCGGCCGATGACGACCGAGCTGATGCTGATGGCGATCGCGGCCTGCGTGCTGCTGTCGTACTGGTTCTCGTACCTGGCGCGCGTGCTGCGCTTCCCCTCGGTCGTGTTCCTGATCTTCACGGGGCTGGCGTTGCGCCAGGTCACCGACGCGACCGGGCACACCGTCGGCCTGCCGCAGGGCCTGCTGCCGCTGCTGGGAACGATCGGGCTGATCATGATCGTGCTGGAAGGCGCGCTCGACCTGGACCTGCAGCCGGGGCGGCGCGGCTTCCTTTTGCGCACCTTGTCCTCGGCGATCGTCGGCGTGGCCCTGATGACGGCCGTGCTCGGCGCGGCGATCAGTGCCGTGCTCGACCTTCCGCTGCTGCACGCGGCGATGATGGCCACGCCGTTCGCGGTCATCAGCTCGGCGGTGGCGATCCCGAGCAGCGAGGTGTTGCCGCGCGCCGAGCGCGAATTCGTGATCCACGAGAGTTCCTGGTCCGACATCTTCGGCGTGATGCTGCTCAACGCGCTCGTTGCCGCAGGTGACGACGGGGGCTTCGCCCGCAGCCTGCTGGTCGGTGGATTCGCGGTCGTGCTGCTTGGCGCGATCCTGGGCCTGGCGATGGTCTGGCTGGTCGGCCACCTGCAGGGGCACGTCAAGTTCCTGCCGCTGATCTTCGCGCTGCTGCTCGTCTACGGCGCAGCCAAGGCGCTGCAGCTCTCGCCGCTGCTGATCGTGCTCGTGCTCGGGCTGATGCTCAACAACCGGCACCTGATCCTGCGCTTTGCGCTGCTGCGCCGGCTCGACAGCGACCACTACGAGGTCGAGCTCGGCAAGCTCAAGCATCTGACCGCCGAGGCGACCTTCCTCGTGCGGACCTTCTTCTTCCTCCTCCTGGGCTACAGCACCGACACCGCGCACCTGATCGACCCGTGGAGCTGGATCGTCGCGATCGCGATCGTGCTGATGGCCTTCGGGCTGCGCGTGCCGGTGCTGCACTGGCTCGCGGCCCGTCCTACCCGACCGCTCGTGTGGGTCGCGCCGCGCGGGCTGGTCACGGTGCTGCTGTTCTTCAGCCTGCCCGCGGGGCTCGTTCCCGAGCGCTTCCCGCCGGGCGTGCTGATCCTGGTCGTGCTGCTGAGCTGCACGGTGATGGCGATCGGTCTGCTGCACGATGGTCGACGCAAGGGCGCGGACGCGGCCGAGCCGGCCGCCGCCCCGGCGGCGGGTGACGCCGGGGCGGCGGTCTCAGCAGACGAAGGAATCGCCGGGCCTCCGCCCTGACGAGAAGCGCCGCCCTGATGCAGCCCGCTCCCCGCATCGGCCGCCTCGTCAGCGGCCCGCGCGACCTGATCAGCGACGTCGCCGGCGTCAGCGTGGGCCACTGCACGCTCGCCGAAGGGCCGCTGCAGACGGGTGTGACCGTCGTGCGTCCGCACGCGGGCGATCCCTATCGCGACCGGGTGCCCGCGGCAGCGGTCGTGATCAACGGCTTCGGCAAGAGCGTCGGGCTGATGCAGCTGGCCGAGCTCGGCGTGCTCGAGACGCCGATCGCGCTGACCAACACCTTCGCCGTCGGCGCGGTGGCGCAGGCGCAGGTCCAGGCCTGCGTGGCCGGGAACCCCGGCTGCGGGCGCCGTCTTCCAAGCGTCAACCCGCTCGTCTTCGAGTGCAACGACGGCACGCTGAACGACATGCAGGCGATGGCGATCGGGCAGGCGCACTACCGCGACGCCTTCGATGCGGCTGCTGCCGACTTCGCGCAGGGTGCGGTCGGCGCGGGCCGCGGCATGAGCTGCTTCGGCGCCAAGGGCGGCATCGGTTCGGCGTCGCGCGTGGCCGCTGGCTTCACCGTCGGCGCGCTGGTGCTCGCCAATTTCGGTCGGCCGGAGCAGCTGATCCTCGCCGGGCGGCCGCTGGGAGCAAGACTGGTCGAGGCGCTGGCCGCCGCCGGGCAGCGCGGGGCGCAGACCGCTGCGGGCGAACCGTCGATTCGCGACGAGCCGGAGAAGGGCTCGATCATCATGCTGCTGGCCACCGACGCGCCGCTCGATGCGCGCCAGCTGCGTCGCCTCGCGCTGCGCGCCGGCGCGGGCCTGGCGCGCACCGGGTCGGTCTTCGGCCACGGCAGCGGCGACGTCGCGCTCGCGTTCTCGACCGCCTACACGCTGCCGCAGGACCCGGCGCGCCCGATGCCGGCAGTGGCGCTGCTGCACGATGCGCGACTCGATCCGCTGTTCCAGGCTGCCGCCGATGCCACCGAGCAGGCGATCGTGCACGCGCTCTGGCATGCGCAGACGGTGGTCGGGCGGGACGGCGCGTGCCGGCGCGCGCTGCGCGAGCTGCTGCCGCTCGATCCCGGGCCAGCGCGAGACTGAGCGCGCCGGCGTGCCTCAGGCCCCGCCCGGCGCCGGTTCGTCGAGCAGCGCCGTCGCTTCGACCTCGATGAGGAAGCCATGGTGCAGCGCGGGCACCGGGACGACCGCGCGCGCCGGTCGGTGTGCGCCGAGCCACTGGGCGTAGAGGGCGTCGAACTCCGCCCAATGCGCGATGTCGGCGAGGTAGACGCGCACCTGCACGAGGCGCAGCCGGTTCGACCGCGCGCCGACCAGCGCGGCGTCGAGATTGGCGAGCACCTGGCGCGCCTGCTCGGCGAAGGGGGCGTTGCTGAGCTTGCGGCCGTCACGGTCGATCGGGAGCTGCCCCGAAACCCAGACCTGCCCGCCGGCGACGACAACCGGGCTGTAGTGGCCTCCCGGCCTGGCCAGGTTCACGGGTTGCAGGCAGTCGATCGTCATGAGGCTTCCTTTCGGCAGAGACGGTTCTGCCCGTGCGGGCGTGATCGGCATGGCCGCTGGATGATTCACTCCCGGCCGGCAAGTATCGCGAATGCGGGCATCATCGGGGCATGCCAATAGCCGCCGATATTTCCGCCGAGATCGCCGCCCTGCTGCAGCAGGTTCATGCCGACCGTCCCGCGCCCCGCGTGCGCGCGCTGCACCTGCCGCCGACCTCGCCGCCGCAGGGCAAGGAAGGCGAGTTCGCCGCGCTGGAGCTCGATTCCGGCGCGCTGGGCCTGAGCTTCCTGCTGCTCGACGACACGCTCACCAGCATCGCGGCGCTGGCCGATGCGGTCCGCGGGATGGACGCGCTCGAGCTGCTGCAGTGGTGGGCCGACCCGGCTGCGGCCGCGGCTTCGCCGGCGCGCGCGGCCCTGGGTTTTGCGGCGGCCAACGCGCTCTCGCGCACGCTGCTGGACCGCAGCGGTTTCGTTCCCGGACCGGCGCGCGACACGATCGGCGGCCTGGACCCGCAGCCGGGCGAGGCGGTCGGCATGGTCGGTCTCTTCCCGCCGCTCGTGCAGCGTGTGCTCGCACGCGGCGCAAGGCTCACGGTGCTCGAACTGCGCGCCGACCTCGCGGGCGAACGCGACGGCTACACCGTCACGCTCGATCCGCAGGCGCTTTCCGGGTGCACGCAGGTCCTGTCGACGAGCACCGTGCTGCTGAACCACAGCTTCGAGCGCGTGCGCGAGGCCTGCCGCAGCGCGCGGCGCTTCGTCCTCGTCGGGCCGGGTGCGGGTTGCCTGCCCGATCCGCTGTTCGCTGCCGGCGTGACGGCGATGGCGGGCACCTGGATCGCCGATCCCCCGGCGCTGCTGCGCGCGATCACGACCGGTGCGCCCTGGGGCGCGGCGACGGTCAAGTTCCTGCTCGAGCGCGAGGATTACCCGGGTGTGGAGGCGCTTCGCGCCCGTGCCGCGGCGAGGGAAGGTTCGCGGCGATGAGGAGCAGAAATGAAGGCGAGGGCGATTCCCCGATGAGCGGCGCCGCACCGGCCCCCGTGGCGGCCTGGCACCGCCTGGTGCAGGCGCGCGATGCCGCCGGCCTTCCGGCGCTGCTGGCGGATGACGCGGTCTTCCATTCGCCGGTGGTGCACAGCCCGCAGCGCGGAAGGGCGCTCGTGCAGGCCTACCTCGGCGCCGCGATGCAGGTCTTCGGCAACGAGAGCTTCCGTTACGTGCGCGAGCTCGTCCAGGGGCGCGACGCGGTGCTCGAGTTCGAGGTCGAGATCGATGGCGTGCAGGTCAACGGCGTCGACATGATCCGCTGGAACGAGGAAGGGCGGATCGTCGACTTCAAGGTCATGCTCCGCCCGCTCAAGGCGATCGACCTGATTCACCGCCGGATGGCGGCGATGCTGCAGGCACGCGGCTGAGGCGCGCCTGCAGGCAAGACATCCACGCTCCAGCGCCGCAGCGCTCCAGCGGCTAGCGATAACTCTGGTAGACGCTGGCGCCGCCACCGGCGGCGAGCAGCAGCACGTCGTAGGGGTCGCGGCGGTCGCCGTAGACGGGGCCGTCCATGCCCGGCGAGCCGACCGGCATCCCCGGCACCGCGAGCCCGATCGCCTTCGGGCGCTGTTCGAGCAGGCGGATCACGTCGCGCGCAGGTACATGCCCCTCGATCGCGTAGCCGCCGACGAGCGCGGTGTGGCAGCTGCCGTACTTCAGGTCGATGCCCAGACGCCTGCGCATCGCGGTGTTGCCGACGTCGTTCACCTTGACCGCGAAGCCGTTGCGGCGCATGTGATCGATCCAGTCGACGCAGCAGCCGCAGTTCGGGTCCTTCCAGACTTCGATCAGCGTGCCTGCGGGCACCGCGGCCTGGACGGCGTGCGGCAGCAGGACGACGAGCGTGCTCGCGCCGGCGATCTCGAGCCAGCGGCGACGGTCGGGGTGAGAGAGGTGGGGGCGAGTGGAGGTCATGGCGCCGAGGCTGCAGCTTCAGAAAGCCAGTGTAGATGACCAGGGTCAAGCCGGGAGGCTGCGACCGGTCTTGCAAGCTGGGCTTCAGTACCCATACTTCCATGAGGGGCAGGGCCGGCTTCGCACGGACGCGCGCGCTCGATGCCCGGGATCGAAGGAGGAGTTGTCGTCATGGGACTTCGTGCAGTCTTGTCGGGGGTGGCAGTCGCGGTGCTCGCGGCGGTGCCGGGTGTCTCGACGGCTTTGGACATCGCCCGCGCCGAGCGCCTCTACGAGGAGCATTGCGCGGTCTGCCACGGGGCCGACCGCAGCGGCTACATCGGTCCGGCGCTCAACCGCGACGAGACCAAACTGAGCCGCGGTGAGGTGCTGGGTCGTATCCTGAGCGGGGCGCCGCCGACGCTGATGCCGCAGCACCCATCCTGGCGCGGGGTGCTGGGCGCGAAGGACCGCGACCTGCTCGCCGACCTGATCAAGACGCAACCGGCGCGCAAGCTGAGCTGGGACATGCCCGACATCCGGGCCTCGCTGCAGGTGCTGGTGCCGCCAAGCGCACCGAAGGCGAAGGCGCCGCGCTACCGGATCGACGACATCGACGACCTGATGGGCGTGATGTCGCGTGGGCGGCAGTCTTCCGGCAAGGAGTCCAAGGTCATCTTCTTCGACGGCCGCACGCACCGCAAGGTCGGCGAGGTGAGGACGGACTTCGCGCCGCACCTGATGGACTTCCACCCGACCGACCCGCGCTGGGCCTACGTGCGCGACGACGCCGGCTGGCTGCACAAGATCGACCTCTACGAGATGCGCACCGAGCGCAAGATCCGCGCCGGCTTGAACGGGGTGTCGCTCGCGGTCTCGCGCGACGGCCGGTATGTTGCCGCCGGGTCCTACGTGCCGCACACGATGGTGATCATGGACGCGCAGACGCTCGAGCCGCTGCACCTGCTCGAACTCTCGGGCATCGATCCGGACGGCAAGATGGTCGAGGCCGACGCGGGCACGATCATGGCGCTGCCGGGCGCGAACGCGTTCGCGATCGCGCTCGAGCAGGCGGGGCAGGTGTGGATCATCGACCTCGACCGCCCGGGCATGCCTTACAAGGTGATCAAGGACGTCGGCCGCCATCTTCACGACGGCTTCTTCTCGCCGGACGGCCGCTACATGGTCGTTGCCTCGTATGACGATCACGTCAACACGGTGATCGATCTGCAGGAGGCGCGCATCGTGCGCAAGATCCCCTCGGGCTGCAAGCCGCACGTGGGCTCGGGCGCGGTGATCCGCTCGGGTGACCGGCTGCTGGGCTTCGGCACCAACATCGGCGACGAGAACTGCGCGTCGTTCGAGGTCACGGTGTTCGACATGCAGACCTTCGAGGTCGTCAAGCGCATCCCGGTCGTCGGCCCGACCGAGTCACCCGCGGCGCACCCGAACGCGCCCTACGTGATCGTCGACATCGTCGGCACCGGGCCCGATGCGAACAAGCTGCAGTTCATCGACAAGAACACGCTCGAGGTGGTGCGCACGATCGAGGTCGCGGGGACGATGGGGCACTCGCACTTCCCCGAGTACACCGCACGCGGCGACTTCTTCTACGTCAGCGCCCGCTACCGCGGCGACCGCAGCCTGGGCCTGCCCGGCGGGCAGCTCGCGATCTTCGACTCGAAGACGCTGAAGCAGGTGAAGACGATCCCGATGGACGTCTCGGCCGGCGTGTTCTCGCGCGTGCGGGCACGCAGCGTCGTCGTCGGGATGCAGCCGCCGGTGCAGTGAGCCGCACTGCAAGCGCGTACAACCCGCTCCCCCACGCGGGAGCGGGCATGCGCCGGGCGAGTGTCGGAACGCCAGGCCTTGCGGATCAGGCGCTCGCCTTCGACCACAGCTCCTGCATCGCCTGCGCGTAGCGGGTGGCGATCGCGGCGCGATCGGGTGCCACCCAGCGCCCGGCGACCATCACGCGCGCGAAAGCTCGCGTGGGTGCTGCGAAGACGAGCCCGTCGAGCAGGTTCTCGCCGGGCAGGCCGAGCAGCGCCGGGTCGGCGAGGTCGAGCACGAGCAGGTCGGCGCGCGCGCCGGCAGCAAGACCCCAGCGCTTGGCCCCCATCGCGCGGCCGCCGCCGGCGCCCATGCGCTCGAAGAGCCGCGCGGCGGTCGAGGGCTCCTGCCCGGGCGCCGCGGCGACGTTGCGCTCCTGGCGCACGAGCCGCTGCGCGTACTCGAGCCAGCGCAGCTCCTCGGGCCAGTCGCGCACGACCTGGCTGTCGGAACCGAGCGACAGCGGCACGCCGGCGGCGAGCCAGCCGGGCAGGTCGGGCACGCCGTCGCCGAGATTGGCCTCGGTCGCGGGGCAGAGCACGACGCCGGCGCCGCAGGCGGCCACGCCCTCGACCTCGGCCGGGACGCTGTGCGTCGCGTGCACGAGCTGCCAGCGCGCGTCCATGCCGGCGTGCCGGAGCAGCCACTCGATCGGCCGCGTGCCGGAGTCGGCGAGGCAGTCGCGCACCTCGGCCATCTGCTCGGCGACGTGGATGTGCAGCGGGCCGTCGCTGCGCGCGGCAAGCGTCCTCAGCGACTCGGGCCGCACCGCGCGCAGCGAGTGCAGCGCCGCGCCGCAGGCCAGCAGCGGACGCGCCGCGGCGCGCACCGCACGCTGGATCGCCAGCACCTCGTCGACCGTCGTGCGAAAGCGCCGCTGGTCCTCGCGCAGGCCCTCGGCCTGGAAGCCGGCGCGCTCGTAGAGCGTGGGCAGCAGCGTGAGGCCCACGCCCGCGTCGGCGGCCGCGTCGGCGAGCGCGAAGCTCATCGCCGCCGGGTCGGCGTAGGCCTTGCCGTCGGTGTCGTGGTGCAGGTAGTGGAATTCGCAGACCTCGGTGTAGCCGCCGTCGAGCAGCTCGACGTAGAGCTGCGCCGCGATCGCGCGCATCTGCGCCGGCGTGATGCGCAGCGCGACGCCGTACATGCGGTCACGCCAGGACCAGAAGTCGTCGTGCGCCGATTCGCGCCGTTCGGCCAGGCCCGCGAAGGCGCGCTGGAAGGCGTGGCTGTGCGCATCGACGAGCCCGGGCAGCACCGGGGCG
>JAIXKN010000012.1:84943-87610 GCA_026932425.1 Burkholderiales bacterium | reverse complement strand
CATCGGGCCTCCAGGCGAGCATCGCGTCGACCATGCGCTGCAGCAGCGGCGTGATCGCCGCCGCCTTGGCGTCGTGCCAGCGGTAGGGTGCTTCCTCGTCCATGTACGCACGCCACGCCATCTCGAGCTGCACCGCGTGCACGCCCTCGCCCGGCTTGCCGTAGTGGCGCGTGATGTGGCCGCCCTTGAAGCGGCCGTTGAGCACATGGGTGTAACGGTCCTGCGCGGCGAAGACCTCGACGATGCGCGCGGCGAGCGACTCGGCGCAGGCGGCGCCGCTGGCGGTGCCGAGGTTGAGGTCGGGCAGCCGGCCCTCGAACAGCCAGGGCAGCTCGCCCTTGATGCTGTGGCCGTCGAAGAGCACGACGTGGCCGTGCTCCGCGCGCACGCGCGCGAGCTCGGCAGCGAGCGCGTCGTGATAGGGACGCCAGTAGGCCGCGACGCGCTCGGCCACTTCATCTTCGGACGGGGCCTGCCCGCCGAGGTAGAGCGGTTCGCCGCTGAAGGCGCGCGTCGGGCAGAGCTCGGTGTTGTTCGCGCCGGCGTACATCGGCTGGTTGTCGCTCGGGCGGTTGAGGTCGACGACGTAGCGGCTGTAGCGCGGCACGATCAGGCTTGCGCCGCGCGCCCTGACGAAGTCGTAGAGACGATCGACGAACCAGTCGGTGTCCGGTACCCCGATCGCGTGCGGCTGCAGGCGTGGCCGCAGCCACTCGGGGATCACGGTGCCGGCGTGCGGCACGCTGACGACCAGCGGCGCGCTGCCGCTGTGCAGGGCGAAGACGTCGTTCACGGTCATGGCACTCTCGTGGCGTTCGTGTGGCTTGTGCAGTTTGGGCGGTTCGGGCGGCTCTAGCGCCTGCGGCGATTCGCAGTGTCACGGATGCAGCGCGCGAGGGCGCTCGATGCCGCCGAAGAAGGAGCGGCGGCAGGGGTTGTGGCCGAAGCGGTAGGCCATCTCGCGCGGGTGTTCGGCGTCCCAGACCGCGAAGTCGGCGCGCAGCCCCGCGGCCAGCCGCCCGCGATCGGCCAGGCCCAGGGCCCGCGCGCCGTTGACGGTGACGCCGCGCCAGGCTTCCTCCGGGGTCAGGCGAAAGAGCGTGCACGCCATGTTCAGCATCAGCAGCAGCGACAGCGCCGGCGAGGTACCCGGGTTGTGGTCGGTCGCCAGCGCCATCGGCACGCCGGCCTCGCGCAGCGCCTGCACCGGCGGCGGCTGCGTGTCGCGCAGGAAGTAGTAGGCGCCGGGCAACAGCACGGCCACGGTGCCGGCCGCGGCCATCGCGGCGACGCCGGTGGCCGAGAGATGCTCGAGATGGTCGGCCGAGAGCGCGCCAAAGCGCGCGGCCAGCGCTGCGCCGCCCTGGTCCGAGAGCTGCTCGGCGTGCAGCTTGACGGGCAGACCCAGGCTTGTCGCCGCGGTGAAGATGCGCTCGGTCTGCGCGGGCGTGAAGCCGATCGTCTCGCAGAAGGCGTCGACCGCGTCGACGAGGCCGGCGGCCTGCTGCCGCGGCAGCCAGTCGATCAGCGCGTCGACGTAGTCGTCGGACCGCCCTTCGAACTCCGGCGGCAGCGCGTGCGCGGCCAGCGAGGTCGCGCGCACGCTGACCGGCAGCTCGCGGCCGATGCGCCGCGCCACGCCAAGGCACTTGGCTTCCTGCGCTTCGGTCAGGCCGTAGCCCGACTTGATCTCGATCGTCGTCACGCCTTCGGCGATCAGGCAGCGGGCCCGTGCCGCGGCGCTGGCAAAGAGCTGGTCTTCGCTCGCGTGCCGGGTTGCGGCCAGCGTGCTGCGGATGCCGCCGCCGGCGCGCGCGATCGCCTCGTAGCTCGCGCCGCGCAGGCGCAGTTCGAACTCGGCGGCGCGATCGCCGCCGTAGACGAGGTGCGTGTGGCAGTCGATGAGCCCCGGGGTGACGAGGGCGCCGCCGAGCTCGACCTCGGCATCGGCGGCTAGCCCCGCAGGCAGCGCCTCGTCGGCACCGACCCAGGCGAGCTGTTCGCCGTCGACGAGCAGCGCGCCGCGTTCGACCCAGCCCCAGGGCAGTTCGCCGGCCATCGTCGCCAGGCGGGCGTGGCGGTAGAGCGTGCGCATCGCTTCAATCCTCCAGCGTCAGGAACCAGGCCGGCCCGCCGCCATGCAGCCGCCAGCAGGAGGACTCGGCGCCGTCGCTCCAGACCAGCGTCCCAGCGTGCAGCGTCGTCGTGTGATCGTCGACGTCCAGATGCGCACGGCCATGCGCGTAGACGCCGCGCCAGCGCGTCGTGCCTTCGATGGCATCGCCGGGACGCGCCCGGCGCAGACGCGCGGACCCGGCCTCGCGGCGCGCCATCAGGTTGAGATCCTCGGTCGGCCCGTCGAGCAGATGGCACATCGGCGCGGCCTCGCCGTCGAAGGCGATCGGGTCGTCGGCGGGCGTGAGCGTGCGCGCGCCGCCGGGCAGATCCAGCGTCACGCCCTGGCCGTGCAGCACGGTGAAGCCGCGCCAGATGCCGGGGAAAGCCGAGAACGGGCCGCTGTGCTCGATGCGCGCGACGCTGACGCGCAGCCGCCAGTCGTTCGCGCGCGGCCAGGCCAGCAGCTCGCGCGTGCGGCCACCGCCGTTGCGCCAGGGCTGCGGCGCACAGGCGTGCAGGTCGACGAAGTGCAGGTCCATGCGAGGTCTC
>JAIXKN010000012.1:82497-84842 GCA_026932425.1 Burkholderiales bacterium | reverse complement strand
GTGATCGCGGCGTCGCGCGTGAAGGTCGCGCGCGTGACGATGAGGCAGGGCTCGCGCGCCGGGATCGCGAGCAGCCGCGCCTCCTCGCTCGTCGGCGTTCCGGCCTCGATGGTGTAGTTGGCGCGCCAGAGCGCCGTGGTCTCGAACAGCACCTGCGTCGGCGTCGTGCTCGTGAAGTCGGCGGCCAGGTAGTCCGGGCTGCAGGCCGGATTGACATAGCGATCCTCGCACTGCAGCGGCACGCCGTTCTCGTGATGCACGATCAGCGTGTGGAAGACGCGCGCGCCGGACGGCAGCCCGAGCTGCGCCGCCAGCGCCGCCGGCGCCTTCTCGGCGCGCTGCAGGTGCACGACGGCATGGTGGACATGGCCGCGCGCGGTGATCTCCTCGTGCAGGTCGCGGATCGTGAGCGTCGAACTCACGCGGTGCAGGCGCGCCGCGAAGGTGCCCACGCCCTGGCTGCGCTCGACCAGGCCCTCGGCCTGCAGTTCCTTGAGCGCGCGGTTGACCGTCATGCGGCTGACGCCGAACTGCGCGACGAGCTCGGCCTCGGAGGGCATCTGCGCGCCCGGCGCCCAGGTGCCCGCGGCCAGCCCGTCCTTGAGGAACTGCTTGACGCGGGCGTAGGGCGGTTGCGCGGACTCGGTGGAAACCATGAGCTCGATGGTACTTGCCTAGACTTGTCTAGACAAGTAGGATATGCCCCATTCGTCCACAGGAGCGTGGCGGCAGGAATCCGGCCCTACGCCCCCAGGGAAATCTCCAGGCAAGACAGCAAGGGGAAGCCGCCATGACCGATCTCTCCAGCATCCACACCCCCGCCCAGGCCCGTCCGGTCCGCGCCCCGCGCGGCTCGCAGCTCAGCTGCGCGAACTGGCTGATCGAGGCCGCGTACCGCATGATCCAGAACAACCTCGACCCCGAGGTCGCCGAGAACCCGGACGCGCTGGTCGTCTACGGCGGCATCGGCCGCGCCGCGCGCAACTGGGACTGCTTCGACGCGATCCTCGAGAGCCTGCGGAAGCTCAAGGCCGACGAGACGCTGCTCATCCAGTCGGGCAAGCCGGTGGGCGTGTTCCGCACGCACGAGGACGCGCCGCGCGTGCTGCTGGCCAACTCCAACCTGGTGCCCAAGTGGGCGACCTGGGAGCACTTCGACGAGCTCGACCGCAAGGGCCTGATGATGTACGGGCAGATGACCGCGGGCAGCTGGATCTACATCGGCAGCCAGGGCATCGTTCAGGGAACCTACGAGACCTTCGCCGAGGCCGCGCAGCAGCACTACGGCGGCGACGCGCGCGGGCGCTGGATCCTCACTGCGGGCCTGGGCGGCATGGGCGGCGCGCAGCCGCTGGCAGCGAGCTTCGCCGGCTTCTGCTCGCTGAACATCGAGTGCCAGCAGTCGCGGCTGGACTTCCGGCTGCGCAGCCGCTACCTCGACGAGCAGGCAACGAGCCTCGACGACGCGCTCGAGCGCATCCGCCGCTACACCGCCGAGGGCAAAGCGATCTCGATCGGCCTGCTCGGCAACGCCGCGGAAATCCTGCCCGAGCTCGTGGCGCGGGCCAGGGCCGGCGGCATGAAGCCCGACCTCGTCACCGACCAGACGAGCGCGCACGACCTCGTCAACGGCTACCTGCCCGCGGGCTGGAGCGTCGAGCGCTGGCACGCGGCGCAGGCCGACCCCGCACAGCACGCGGCGCTGCGCGAGGCCGCGGCGGCGAGCTGCGCGGTGCACGTGCAGGCGATGCTCGACTTCCAGGCCATGGGCATCCCGACCGTCGACTACGGCAACAACATCCGCCAGGTCGCCTTCGACGCCGGCGTCAAGAACGCCTTCGACTTCCCCGGCTTCGTTCCCGCCTACGTGCGCCCGCTCTTCTGCCGCGGCAAGGGGCCGTTCCGCTGGGTCGCGCTCTCGGGCGACCCGGAGGACATCCGGAAGACCGACGCGAAGATGAAGGAGCTCTTTCCCGAGGACAGGCATCTGCACCGCTGGCTCGACATGGCCGGGCAGCGCATCGCCTTCCAGGGCCTGCCGGCGCGCATCTGCTGGATCGGCCTGGGTGAGCGCCACCGCGCGGGCCTGGCGTTCAACGAGATGGTCAGGTCCGGCGAACTCAAGGGCCCGATCGTCATCGGCCGCGACCACCTCGATTCGGGCAGTGTGGCCAGCCCCAACCGCGAGACCGAGGCGATGCGCGACGGCAGCGACGCGGTCAGCGACTGGCCGCTGCTGAACGCGCTGCTCAACACCGCCGGCGGCGCGACCTGGGTCAGCCTGCACCACGGCGGCGGCGTCGGCATGGGCTACAGCCAGCACAGCGGCGTCGTCATCGTCTGCG
>JAIXKN010000012.1:81668-82487 GCA_026932425.1 Burkholderiales bacterium | reverse complement strand
GGCGGCGGCGTCGGCATGGGCTACAGCCAGCACAGCGGCGTCGTCATCGTCTGCGATGGCACCGACGCGGCCGCGCGGCGCATCGAGCGCGTGCTCTGGAACGACCCGGCCACCGGCGTGATGCGTCACGCCGACGCCGGCTACGAGATCGCGATCGAGTGCGCACGCGAGCAGGGCCTCGTGCTGCCGATGATCGACCGCGCGCGCGGCTGAGGCGGCCGCGAGCGCCACCGCAGGAGGCCCCATGCTGATCCATCCCGGACGACTGACGCTCGACGAGCTCAAGGCCATCCACGCCGGCGGCCACCGGCTGATGATCGACCCGCAGGCGCTGCCCGGCATCCGCGCCAGCGCCGCGCTCGTGAAGGCGGCGGCCGATGGCCAGGCGCCGGTCTACGGCGTCAACACGGGTTTCGGCAAGCTCGCCAGCACGCGCATCGGTCACGAGGACCTCTCGAGGCTGCAGTGGAACCTGATCCGCAGTCACAGCGTCGGCGTCGGGCAGCCCCTGGCCGCGCCCGTCGTGCGGCTGATGCTCGCGCTCAAGGCCGCGAGCCTGGCGCGCGGGCACTCGGGCGTGCGGCCCGAGGTCATCGACGCGCTGCTGGCGGTGCACAACGCCGGGCTCGTGCCCTGCGTGCCGAGCCAGGGCTCGGTCGGCGCGAGCGGCGACCTGGCACCCCTTTCGCACATGACGCTCGCGCTGATGGGCGAGGGCGAGTTCATCGACGAGGCGGGCCAGCGCACGCCGGCCGCGCAGGCGCTGGCCGCGCACGGCATCGCGCCGCTCGTGCTGCAGGCCAAGGAGGGCCTGGCGCT
>JAIXKN010000012.1:76720-81370 GCA_026932425.1 Burkholderiales bacterium | reverse complement strand
CTGGACCAGCTGCGCCACGCGGCGCTCGTGCTGCTGCGCGAGGCCAACGCGGTCACCGACAACCCGCTGGTCTTCGCCGCGGGCGATGCCGGCGGCGAGGCCGGGACGCTGATTTCCGGCGGCAATTTCCACGCCGAGCCGGTGGCGCTGGCCTGCGACGCGATGGCCAACGCGATTGCCGAGGTCGGCGCGATCGCCGAGCGCCGCGTCGGCATGCTGATCGACGCCAACATCTCGCGCCTGCCGCCCTTCCTGACCGGCAACGCCGGGCTCAACAGCGGCTTCATGATCCTGCACGTCACCGCGGCGGCGCTGGCCAGCGAGAACAAGACCTACGCGCATCCGGCCAGCGTCGACAGCCTGCCCACCAGCGCCAACCAGGAGGACCATGTCTCGATGGCGACCTTCGCGGCGCGGCGGCTGCAGCCGATGATCGACAACGTGCGGCGCATCCTGGCGATCGAGTGGCTCGCCGCGGCGCAGGGCATCGAGTACCTGCGCCCGCTGCGGAGCTCGGCGGTGCTGGAAGACGCGCACGCGCTGCTGCGCGGCTTCAGCGCGGCGATGATGGAAGACCGGTCGCTCGCGCCGGACATCGAGGCCGCGGCCGCGCACATCGGCGAGGGCGCGCTGTCCACGCTCTTCAAGGGCCTGCCGGGCATGCCCGATCTCTGGGTGCCGGCCTAGAACGATCGCCGCCGGCGAGCGGCCTCCTGCCACTGCGCGCGTCCCTTCCACGGCGCCCGGGTCCCGACCGGGGGCCGGTGCCGTGGCGCGTTGCCATAAGGACGCACAAGCGCACGAGTTCGGCAGGATGCGAGTAATGACAGGTTTGGGCGCAGGGCTTTTGTGTTATCAATCCGGGCCCTTGGCTCATCTGCACGATCCCATGCTCAACGTCGACATCTCGAAGCTCGAACAACTGGTCACCGACCTGCGCGGCCTGCTCAAGGAAGGCCTCGTTGCCACCGACATCTGGGACCGGGCGACCGGTCTGTCACTGGCCGGCTACAACGCGCAGCCGGCGGCGGTGGCGCTCTTCAACCAGCTGACCGAGGAGATCGGCAGCACGCTGAGCGGCGCAGGCTTCCCCAAGCTCAACCGCTACTATCTGCTCGACCTGGATGGCGACAATGCCGTCGTCATCATCCGTCACGGCGAGGACCTGCTGCAGGGCATGCTCCTCGATTCGAAGAAGGTCAACATGGGCATCCTCTTCAGCATCGCGATCCCGAAGTCGATCGAGGGCACGGCCAAGTCGCGCGGCTGAACCGGATCCGAACGAGCCGCAAGCCCGAATGCTGATCGACGGCGACAGCCGACGGCGCCCGTTCGAGCGCACGAGGATCGGCGCGGATCCGCATCGCATTGCTGCGGCGCGATCGCTGTCGCCCGTTGCGGTGTGGACGCCCACGCGCGAGAGCGCGAGCACGCTCGCGTTCATGGCCACGCTGCGGCTGCACTCGTCCTCCTGGCACTGGGTCGACGTGCCCGCGCAGGCGCGCTGGTGGATCGTCGATGCGGCCGCCTGTGCGGACCTGCCGGCGCTGCTGGATCGCTACGACGAGCTCGACGAGAAGCCGAGCGTGGCCTTCCTCTGCGGGCAGATGCGCGAGCTGCCCCGGCCGGCCTGGACCTTCTTCAAACCGCCGGTCAAGAGCGGCCTGATCTTCAACTGGATCCGACCGCAGATCGGCCCCCCGGCGCCGGCCGCGGCAGCGCCGCTGGCCGACGCCGAGGCCGCGCCGGTGCCCTGGCACCAGGGGCTGCTGCGGCTGCGGCGCTGGCCCAACATCGGCCGCTACGGCAACACGCTCGAGCTGACGGTCGCCTGCTCGCGCCTGCTCACGGCCCCGGCGGCCTACCGTGAAGTGCTGCAGTGGTCGGTGCCGGCACCGCTGCTGGATCGGCTGCTCGCCGACGCGCATCGCGAAGGCCTGCTGCAGATCATCCCCCGGGTCGAAGAGCCGCCTGCGCCCGCGCAGGCCATGCCGGCGACGACGATCGTCGGCGAAGCGGCGGCAGGCGGCGCCATCGCAAGCACGGCCGCTGCAGCCGCGCCGGCGCTGACGTCGGCGACGATCTCGCGCGGCCCTGGTGCAGGCGCGGAGGCGGGCACCGCGGCAGCGGAGCCTTCGCGCTGGGACCTGATCAAGCGCCTGCTCGGCAGGTTCTCGCGCCGATGACGGTCATGCCCCTCGCACTCGCTGCGCCCCATACGCCGGGTTTCGGGCCGGCGTCGCGGCTTCTGCACAGGAACATCGGATGAAGATCGTCCTCGGTCACCATGCCAAGCACCAGGTCGTCTTCGTCGGCCCGTTCGGCGTTGGCAAGACGACCGCGCTGCGCGCTGTCTCGGACATTCCCGTGGCGAGCATGGAGACCGCCAGCGAGGAAGCCCGCGGGCTCGGCGACCAGGGCAAGACGACGACCACGGTCGGTTTCGACTACGGCGAATGGCAGTTTCCGGACGGTGCGCGCGTGGGCCTCTTCGGCGTCCCGGGGCAGGAGCGCTTCAACGCGATGTGGGATGCGCTGCTGCCGCAGAGCTCGGCGGTCGTGTTGTGGCTCTACGGCAACCGCGACAACGCGCTGGCCGAGGGTCATTTCTGGCTCGACGCGCTGGCGGCGCGCAAGGCGGTCGCGCGGCTGGCGGTGGCCGTCACGCGGCTTCCCGCCGACATCCCCGACCAGCAGCTCGATCCCTATCGCCGGCTGACGGCGCGCTACCACCCGCTGGCACCCGTCATCACCGCCGATCCGCGCGAAGCAGGCAGCGTGATGCAGGCGATCATGGTCGCGCTCAGCACGCCGTATTCGCCGATGCAGGTCTGAGCGGCATGTTGCCGTCCGCGACGCCGGCGCCTCAGGCCGCGGCCCAGGATGCCGGCGCGCCGGCGTCGACCTCACCCCGTCCCGTCAGGAGTTGGAGAATGGACTCGCAAGCCCTGGGCCGCTACGTGCTTCCGGCGATGGAGGAATTGCCGCGGCGGATTCCCAAGCTGATCGCGGCCGTGCTGTGCACGCCGGATGGCTTCAACATCTGCTCGCTCGGCGTCGACGAGCGCCAGGTCGGCAAGCTCGCGGCGCTTTCGGGTTCGCTGCTTGCCGTCGGCGACGCGACGCTGGCCGAGCTGAACCCGGACGCGGGCCGGCATGCGATGGACCTGTTGACGCTCAAGGCCGGGGACTTCCAGGTGCTGGGCGTCAAGGTGCAGAAGCCCGGCGGTCACCTGATCCTGATGGGCGCGGCGCAGGAAACGACGCTGGGCGTGATGATCGTCGGCATGCAGGCGGTCGCGGCCGCGATCGAGAAGCTCTTCACCGCTGCCTGAAGCCGCCCTGCGGCGGTTCGACCGGGGCCTGCAGCGCCTGCAGCGTCAGCGGGTCGCGCTCGCCGCCCCACCAGCGCTGCAGCAACTGCGCGGCAAGCGGATCCTCGGGCGCGGCGCGCTCGAAGAGCGTCAGGCACGAACGCAGCTTCATCGCGTCGACCTGCCCGAACACGTGGAGCGGCGTTGCCGAGGGCGGCAAGGCCCGAAGCAGTTCCATGCATCGACGCAGGCGCGGCCCGAGCACCGGATGGCGCCAGTAGGCGCGTGCGTGCGCCAGGTCGACGATGCCGTAGTGCCGCGCGGTGGCACTGCGGCCCAGGCCGGCGAGCTGGGGGAGCACGAACCACATCCAGTGGCTGGTCTTCGCGCCGGCACGCAGCTCCGCGACGACGTCCTCCCAGACAGCGTCCTGCGCGGCAACGAAATGCTCGAGCGGCGCCGGCGGGTTGGGGCGGGTGTCCTCGGGGTTCATACGCGCAAGCATGCCCGATTCCGGCAGCGGAATGAAGACGCGCTCGACGATGCAAGGCCGTGGTGCGCCGCATCGCGCCCGCCGCGCTATGCTGGTCTCGTCCGCGCCTGCCTCACCCGGCGAAGTCTTCTCGATGCTCAGCTTCAACATCGGTCCCCTCGCGCTGCCGCTGCAGCCGGTGCTGCTCCTCGTCGGCCTGTGGGTGGCGCTGATCGCGCTGCGCGTGCTCGCGCCGCGCGAAGCGCGCCAGACGCTGGCCAACGCGATCTGGCTGGCGCTCGGGGTCGGGCTCCTCGTCGCGCGCGCGCTGCACGTGCTGCAGCACATCGACGCCTACGGCGCGAGCCCCTGGGCGGTGCTGGACATCCGCGACGGCGGCTGGCAGGCCGTGGCCGGAGCGGTCGCCGGCCTCGCGGTGCTGATGCTGCGCGCGCCGGCCCAGGCGCAGTGGCGCCGCCCGCTGCTGTGGTCGGCGCTGGCCGGCGTGGCCGTCTGGCAGCTGGCCGATGCGGTGGCGCTCGCGCGCCGCGCCGGCGACACGGCGCTGCCGCCGATCGCGCTCACACCGCTGGCAGCGCCGGCCGTCGGCGCAGCGGCTGCGCCGCTGCCCGAACTGCTCGACGGCCGCCCGCTCGTGATCAACCTCTGGGCGAGCTGGTGCGGCCCCTGCCGCGCCGAGATGCCGGTGCTGGCCGCCGCGCAGCAGCGCGAGCCCGGCGTGCGCTTCCTCTTCGTCAACCAGGGCGAGCCGGCGCCGGTGGTGCAGGCCTGGCTCGCGCGCCAGTCGCTCGGCCTGCAGGACGTCTATCTCGATGCGGCGTCCGCGCTCGGGCCGGCGGTGGG
>JAIXKN010000012.1:71969-76462 GCA_026932425.1 Burkholderiales bacterium | reverse complement strand
GCCGCGAGCTTGTCGACGAAGGCAGGCAGCTCGATCGGCTTGGTCCAGTAGTCGATCGCGCCGGCCTGCAGCGCGGTGCGGACGTCGTCGGGCATCGCGTTGGCCGAGAGCACGACGCAGCGCAGATCGGCCGTGAGCGGGTCGGCGCGCAGCGTCTGCATCACCGCCAGGCCGTCCATGTCGGGCAGCTGCATGTCCAGCAGCACCAGGTCGGGTCGGAGCTGCCTGGCCATGTGCACGCCGCTGCCGCCGTCGGGTGCGGTGTGCAGGCGCACCCAGGCGTGCGGCGCCAGCAGTTCGCGCACCAGCAGCGCGTTCACCTCGTTGTCCTCGATGTAGAGCACGCAGGCCGGCGGCGCATCCGCGCCGGGCGGGGCATCCGTCGAGTGCGCGGCGGCACCGGGCGCGGGTGTCTCGACGTCTGGTGCCGCAGCCTGCGGCTCGCTCGCGATCGGAAGCGTGAACGAGAACTCCGAACCTTCGCCCGGGCGGCTGCTTGCGTCGATCCGGCCCTGCATCTGCTCGACCAGCGCCTTGACGATCGCCAGGCCGATGCCGGTGCCCTCGATGCCCAGGCGTTCGGCGCCGAGGCGGTTGAAGGGTTCGAAGGCCGCGCTCAGCTGCGCTGTGTCCAGCCCGTAGCCGGTGTCGGCGATGCTCAGCCTGTAGTGCGTGTCCTCGCGCTCGATGCGCAGCCGCACCCGGCCCCCGCGACGGTTGTACTTGATGGCATTGGTGAGCAGGTTCAACAGCACCTGCCGTGCCCGCACCGGGTCGGCCCAGACGCTGCCCGGCGGGATCGGATCGACGTCCAGCGTCAGACCGAGCTGGTCGGCCTGCCCTCGCACCAGCGGCAGCGTGGCCGCAACGAGCGCATCCAGCGCGAGTGCCTCGGGCGCCAGGCGCAGGTCGCCCGATTCGGCGCGCGAGAGATCCAGCACGTCGTCGATCAGCGCCAGCAGGTGACGCCCGGCATCGTCGATGTGCGCGAGCCACTGCCGCCGCTCGTCGGCGCTCGTCGTCACCTCCTCCGAGCGCAGCAGCTGCGTGAAGCCCAGCACCGCGTTCAGCGGTGTGCGCAGCTCATGGCTGATGCGCGAGAGGAAGCGGGACTTGGCGCGGCTCTCGGCCAGCGCCAGCTCGCGCTCGCGCAGCGCCTGCTCGGCCTGGACGACCTCGGTGATGTCCCAGTTCAGCCCGATGCGCCGGGTCGGACGCCCGGTCTCGTCGTAGAGCACCAGCGAGCGCGAGGCCAGCCAGCGCACCGAACCGTCGGGCCAGACGACGCGAAAACTCCCGCGCCAGGGGCGGTGTTGCTCGAGCGCCCGCACCTGTTCCTCGATCACGCGCTCGTGGTCGTCGGGGTGCAGGTAGGACCAGACCTCGTCGCGCTCGATGCTGCGCCGCGGCGAGTCGACGCCGCGCAAGCGGAACATCGCCGAGTCCCAGACCATCTCGCTGCGCGCCTCGTCGTATTCCCAGCTTCCGAGGCCGACCGCCGACGCCGTGAGCTCGATGCGCTGGCTCGATTCGCGCAGGCGCTGCAGTGTCTCGTGCAGCTCGGTGACGTCCAGCGTCACGCCTTCCAGGCGCCGCGGCGCATCGGCCGTCGTCTGCGTCACCTGCCCGCGCGAAACCAGCCAGCGCACGCTGCCGTCGGTGTGCAGCGCGCGGAATTCGATCTCGAAATTGCCGCTGCCTTCGGCGGCCAAGCGCTTGGACAGCCCGGCCACCCGCTCCCGGTCGTCCGGGTGCACGCAGCGCCGCAGCCAATCGCCAAGGCGCAGCGGGCCCTTCGCCGGGTCGAGTCCGAAGAGTTCGAAGTTGCGCCGGTTCCAGTCCGGGAGTGCATCGTCGCCGATCGACGACGACCACAGGCCGATGCGCGCACTCTCGGCCGCCGATTCGAGCCGGCGCGTGAGCTGCTGGGTATGCCGCCACTGCTCGACCTGCGGGGTCTGGTCGAAGAGCACGCCGGCCAGCGCCAGCGGTTGCCCGTCGATGTCGCGCTGCAGCGTGCGGCGCGCGATCACGTGGCGCCAGCCGCCCCCCGGGCGCCGGTAGCGGATCGGCAGGTCGGAGGTCGACGCGTCGTCGAAACCCTGCTGCAGCCAGGCGAGCACCCTCGGCACGTCGTCCGGGTGCGTCTGCGAACGGATCTGCGCGACCGTGACGCCGTCGGGTTCGTGCTCGATGCCCACGTGCCGCGAGGCCCGTTCGTCCAGGTACACGCGGCCGCTCTCGAGATCGTGTCGCCACAGGCCGATGTCGCTGAGCTCGAGCGCCAGTTCGAGCTCCGTTCGCAGTTCCTGGGCCTGCCGCGCGAGTGCGAAGGTTTCCGTGTCGTCGATGTTGACGCCCAGCACCCGCTTCACGCCGGTGCGCTCGTCGTTGAACACCTTCCACTGCGCGTGGATGTATCGGACCTCACCGTCCGCCCGGCGCAGCCGGACCCGGCTCGAATGCGTGCCCAACGCGTGCATCGAAGCGGCGAAAGCGCTGTCGACCCGATCCTGCGCGAAGAAGCGCCGGGAGACCTCGGAGTAGTCCGGCGCCGGCGTGCCCGGCGGCGGCACCGGCAGGCCGAAGATGCGGTACATCTGCGCATCCCACTGCCCCTGCATCGTGACCGGGTCGCGCTCGAAGATGCCGACGCTGCAGAACTCCTGCAGCAGCGCGATGCGCTCGCGCAGCTCGGCGATCGTGCGCCGCAGTGCCTGCGCGCCTTCGAGCGGCTGCAGCTCGACGAGCGTCGTGCCGTCGCCGGCTTCGCGCTCGCTGAGGTCCCACTCCGCGCGCAGGCGCGTGTGCGCCGGCCCGAGCCAGGCGCTGGCGCCGGTGCCCACGAGCACCGACGCATCGATGCCGGCCACTGCGTGCGCGAAGGCCTGCGAACACCAGGCGATGCGACCCGCGGCGTCGATCAGCGCGATCGCCGGTGCGGCATCGGCGAGCGCTGCCAGCGTCCTCAGCGCCGCCTGGGCATCCGGGGTCGAGGCCATCACTGCAGTTTCGGGGCGCAAGGAGCGGTCACGCGCGGACTGTAGCCTGCGCCACGGCCCGAGGCCGTGGTCGGCGGCTCAGCTGAAGTGCAGCCCCGGGACGAGCAGCCAGGGCAGCGCCTGCGTGCCGGCGTCGATGCGCCCGCGGCTCACCGCCTTCACGTCCTGCAGCATCTGCGCGACGTTGCCGGTGATCATGGTCTCCGCCAGCGCCGCCCCGACCCGGCCGTTCTCGATCCGGAAGCTGTTCTTGATGACGCCGGCGAAGTCGCCGTTGGGCGCCGGCTCGCCCATCGAGAGGCGGTCGACGAGCGCGCCGCGCGCAACACCCGAGATCATCTCGGGCAGCGGCGTGTCGCCGGCCAGCAGCTCGAAGCCGTGGCCGGCCAGCGGCCGGTGCGGCAACCCGGTCTTGCGGCTGCCGTAGAAGCTGGGCGCAAGCTGCGTCAACACGCCGGCGTCCAGCAGCGTCGCCGCCGGCGCGACGAAGGCGTCGGCGGTCACCGGCACGCAACCCGGGGCGTCGTAGCGGCTTCGTAGCGTCAGCAGCGGCGAGGCGATGCGCTGCCCGACGCGCTCGCGGTAGAGCGAGCTGCCGTCGATCAGCGGGCCGTCGCCGAGCTGCTCCATCAGCCAGGAGACCAGGTCCTCGACCGCGCCGGGTGCCAGCACGACCTCGCCGACGAAGCGCTCGCCCAGCGGCTGCGTGCGCACCTGCTGCACCAGCTCGCGCATCATCCGGTCGACACCGAAGAGCGCGGGCACGTCGTCCAGGCTGTCGGCGGTGCCGCCCGCGTAGTTGAAGGAGCTGGTCTGCCCGCCTTCGCGCGCCAGGCCGAAGACCGAGAGTTCGTACCAGCCGAGGTCGGCGGCGATCGCGCTGCCTGCGCCCGCGCTCGAGTGCGTGAGCGTGTGCGAGCGGCTGTGCACGTGCGCGGCCAGCGCCTCCTCGATCATCATCGAGGGCGCGTTCGCTGCCCGCCACTCGAGCAGGCGGTGCAGCGCACTCGCGAGCTGCTGCGGGTCGGCCTCGCGCGGACCGCGCGTGATCGAGGCCTGCTGGCCGCTCGAGACCGCGTTGGCCTCGTCGACCGGCGCCGGGCCGGCGGCGGTCCACAGCGACTCGACGAAGGCCGCGATGCCCTGCGGCGAGAGGTCGTTGCCATCGGCCGACGCCCGGCGCCCGCCGACGATGCCGGTGGCCGCGAGCCGGCGCGATTCGTTGCTGCGCAGCAGGCTCGGCTCGTTGTGCGCGAGGTTGAGTTCCTGCCGGCGGCTCTCGCTCACCGTCACCTGAAGTTCGTCGAAGCCGCGCCGGCGCAGCGCGGCCAGCAGCTCCTCGGCGCAGCGTGCGGGGTCGAAGTCCTTCGTCATCGTCGCCGCTCCCTCACTGCCCGCCCAGGTGCGCACGCGTGCGCAGCGCCGGCCCGCCGACCGAGACGACCATCGGCTGCTTCTTGCCGCAGTAGCCGTTGCAGCTCCACTTCATCT
>JAIXKN010000012.1:36095-71959 GCA_026932425.1 Burkholderiales bacterium | reverse complement strand
GAGACGACCATCGGCTGCTTCTTGCCGCAGTAGCCGTTGCAGCTCCACTTCATCTCGCGGCCGACGCCGTCGACATCCTGCAGCACCTTGAGCGCGCTACCCGAGAGCGTGGTGTCCCGGATCGCGCGGCCGATCCTGCCGCCGCGGATCTCGTAGCCGAGGCTGACGCCGAACATGAACTCGGTCGTCGAGTCGGCCTGGCCGTTGCTCGTGTCCAGCAGCAGGTAGCCCTCGTCGACGCCCTGGATCAGTTCCTGCAGCGAGCTCGTCCCGGGCAGCACCGCGGTGTTGCGCATGCGCACGAGCGGCTCGTCGTCGGGGCCATAGGCGCGCGCGTTGCCGCTGGGCGGCAAGCCCAGGCGCGCCGCGGTCTCGCGGCTGTGCATGAAGTCGCGCAGCACGCCGCGCTCGATCATCATCACGTCGCGAGCCGGCGAGCCCTCGTCGTCGACGTAGACCGGGCACATCAGCTCCTGGCCGTCCCAGTGGTGCGCCAGGTCCATCATCGTGATCAGCTCGCTGGCCACCCGCTTGCCCTGCAGGTCGGCGGTGACGGCGCCCGAGAGCACCGCGTCGGCCTCGCAGGGGTGACCCATCGCCTCGTGCGCGAGCATGCCGGTGAGGTCGGCCGAGAGCACGACCTGCTGCTCGCCACCACGCGCGGGCACCGCGCGGCGCTTGGCCTGCAGGTGGCCGTGCAGCACGTCCAGCCGCGGCGCCAGGGTTGAGAGCGACCAGTCGATGTCGGCCAGGCTGCCCAGGCCAGAGACGATCTCGGTGAGCTCGATCGGCGCGCCGTCCTCGTCCTCGCCCACCAGCACCACGTAGACCGCCGCGCGCTGGATGCGCGCGAGCGACTCGCCGCCGCCCTCGGTGCGCAGCTGCTTGACGTGCGCCTCGTCGGTGAGCATCACGCGCGTGCTGCGCAGCCCCGGGTACTGCTTCATGCAGTGGGCGTGCAGCTCGGCCATGCGCTGGCTGCATTCGGCAACCGTCAGCGGCGCGCGGCCGTGCTCGCGCTGCTCGCCGCGATGGTGTTCGCCGGGCAGCGCGAGTGCCGCGCGCGACCCGAAGCCGGCCATCGCGCGCGCGTTGCGCGCCGCCTGCTCGCGTACGCGGGCCGCCACGCCTGCCGTCCCCGCCGGCGCCGACGCGAAGCCCCAGTAGCCGTCGCGATAGGCGCGCGCGCTCACGCCCGCCTGCGCGCTGCGCTGGTTGCTCGTGAGGTTGCCGTCGACCATCACCATGCGCGTCTTGCGCAGCTCGTGGTGGCGGGATTCGAGATAGCTGTCGGCCATGTCTGCGTGGGTCTTTTGAGTGGCTCTTGAGGGAGATCGAGGGGCGCAGCGCCGCGTGGCGATGCGATCGGGGTCGCGGAGCAACGGAGGAAGGAGACGAACGCCCGCTGCCCGCCGCGTCCACACGCCATCGCCAAAGGTCGCCAAACGCGTCGGAAACAAGGTGAGGGCATTCGCCTTGGGATCAATGCCGGCCGGCCGCGGCCCCGAAGGTCAGGTGCCGGGCCGGCGCGATGCCGCGGCGATGATACGGAGCCGCCCCCTCGCGCGACGGAGCGCGCATCGGTACTGCGGCACACTTGCCGCATGAGCATCATCCGCCGGACCGACGAGCGCCACCGCGCCTGGGTGCGCGAGGCCGTGCGCCGCATCGAGGCCGACTTCCAGCGCAGCAGCGACACGCACCTCATTCCCCTGCCGCTGCCGGGCATGCCCGGCGTGGACCTCTACCTCAAGGACGAGAGCAGCCACCCGACCGGCAGCCTCAAGCATCGCCTCGCGCGCAGCCTCTTCCTGCACGCACTGTGCAACGGCTGGCTGCACGAAGGCTCGACCGTCGTCGAGGCCAGCAGCGGCAGCACCGCGATCAGCGAGGCCTACTTCGCGCGGCTGCTGGGCCTGCCCTTCATCGCGGTGATGCCGGCGACCACCAGCCGCGAGAAGATCGCCGCGATCGAGTTCCAGGGCGGGCGCTGCCACCTCGTCGACGACCCGCGCGCGATCTACGGCGAGAGCCAGCGCCTGGCCGACGAGGCCGGCGGGCGTTTCATCGACCAGTTCACCTTCGCCGAGCGCGCGACCGACTGGCGCGCCAACAACAACATCGCCGAGAGCATCTACACGCAGATGCGGCGCGAGCGCCACCCCTGCCCGGCGTGGATCGTCGCCAGTGCCGGCACCGGCGGCACGCTGGCCACCATCGGCCGCTACGTGCACTACTGCCGGCACGACACGCGCGTCTGCGGCGTCGACGCCGAGCGCAGCGTCTTCTTCGAGCACTACGAGAGCGGCGACCCTGCGCTCGTCACCGACCAGGGCTCGCGCATCGAGGGCATCGGCCGGCCGCGCGTCGAGGCGAGCTTCATGCCCGACGTGCTCGACGCGATGGTCAAGGTGCCCGACGTCTGGAGCCTCGCGGCGATGCACGTGCTGAGCGCGCGCCTGGGCCGCCGCGTCGGCGGCAGCACCGGCACCAACCTGATCGCTGCGCTGCGCTGCGCGCAGGCGCTGCACGACGCCGGGCAGGGCGGATCGGTCGTCACGCTGCTCTGCGACGGCGGCGAGCGCTACCGCCACACCTATTTCGACGAGGCCTGGCAGCGCGCGCAAGGCTTGCAGAGCCCGGCCGAGCAGGCGGCGGTCGAGCGCTGGATCGAGCAGGGCCGCGCGCCGCAGGAGCTGCTGGCTGCGCTGCGCGTGGCGGGCGCGCTCGGCGTCTGATGGCCGTTCAGGTCGGCACGATCGCCTCGGCCTCGATCTCGACCAGCAGCGCCGGGTCGATCAGGCGGCTGACTTCGACCAGCGTCGCCGCCGGGCGCACCTCGGCGAAGAACTCGCCGTGCGCGCGGCCGACCTCGGGCCAGTGCGCGATGTCGGTCACGAACATCCGCGTGCGCACCACGTGCTGCATCGAGGCGCCGGCTTCCTCGAGCGCCGCCTGGATCGTGCGCAGCGCCTGCACCGCCTGCGCGTAGGGGTCGCCGACGCCGACGATGCCGTCGGCGGTGGCCGCCGTCGTCCCCGCGACGACGACGTGCGGGCCGACGCGCACCGCGCGCGAGTAGCCGACCGCGGCCTCCCAGGGGCCGCCGCTCGAGATGTGGATGCGTGCCGGGTTCATCGATGAGCTCACTCCTGCCGCTGCACCAGTGCCCGCAGCGGCTCGGGCAGCCAGCCGCGCAGCCGCGCGCCGATGCGCGCCTCGTGCCGCGGCCAGACGATGCCCAGGACCACGAGCGCCAGACCGATCGCCGTGACGACGAAGGGGAAGAGCAGGCTGTCCTTGAACGCGCCGTAGGCGAGGTAGCTCAGGTAGCCGGCCACCCCCAGCCCGCCGAACACGGTGAAGACGCGACGCCCAAGGATGGGCCCGAGCACGACCAGCAGCAGGTTGATGCAGAGATACGCAAAGCGGCTCCATTCGCTCTCCGAGCGCATCGCCGAGAGGCCGCCCCAGAACGCCAGCATGCCGAAGAGGTAGAGCCAGAACGCGAAGTCCTTGCCGCTGCGCGTGCGCAGATCGATCCAGAAGGCCAGCAGCAGCACGAGCAGCCCGAACCCCATCGAGACGAGCTTGCGCAGTTCCCAGCTCGCATCCTCGCTGCCGAAGACGAAGGGCGTGAGGTCCATGCTCAGGTACCAGAGCGTCACCGCCACCGGCATCAGCAGGAAGGGCAGGCGGTAGCGCCACGCGAGCACCGCGCCGACCGCGAGGGTGGCCAGCTCCATCAGGATCCAGCGCCAGTCGATGTAGACGTGGTAGTCGCGATAAGCGCGGCCTTCGGCCCAGAAGCCCAGCGTCACCTGCAGCCCGTAGACCGCCAGCGGCGTGAGCGCGACCACCAGCGCCGCGCAGATGCCCGCCGGGATCGGCAGCTGCCGGCGATGAAGCAGATGCTCGGTCAGCGCCAGCGCAAGCGCCGCGTAGGCGAGCGCGATCACCAGCAGCCCGGGCCCGCCGAAGCGCTCCCAGCCCAGCGTCATGAACAGCGTCATCGCGCCGATCGCGATCAGGCCGCCGAGGTAGCTGAGTACATGCGCGAAGCGAAAGCTCGGCGTCCCCGCCTGCTGCTCGGCGAGGAAGGCCCACAGCGCCTCGGCCTGCTCGGCGCCGATCAGGCCGCGCGCGGCCGCCTGCGCGAGCAGGCTGCGATCGATGTTCATGGCTGCCCTGTCATCGCGGCCGCCGGGCCGCGTCCGCCGCGCCTGCCGTGGCGCCGCGGCTCAACGATAGCGCTGCAGGTAGCGCCGCTCGAAGCTGCGCTTGACCCAGTGAAAGACGGGGCTGGACGGCAGCAGCCAGTTGCGCCGCGGCGTGCGCCAGATCAGCGTGCCGCGGTCCAGGCTGTCGACGATGCAGGCCAGCTCGACCTCGAAGGTCGCGTTCGCGCGCTCGCCGCGCAGGTCGCCGAGCAGGTTGGCCGCCGCCGCGACCGCCTGCAGGTCCGCCATGTGCGCCTGCTTCGGGAGCCAGTCCGGCCCCGGGAAGCTGCCCGAGTCGCCGGCGACGACGACGCGCTCCCAGCCCGGCACGCGGCAGTGCTCGTCGGCCTGCACCAGGCCGCCGGGCGAGCGCGGCAGCTCGGTCGCGTCGAACCAGGCGTTGCCGGTCATCCCGGGCATGAAGAGGATCAGGTCGGCGCCGATCTCGCCGCCCTCGGTCACCACCTTGTCGGCCTCGATCCGCAGCATCTTGTGCCCCAGGTGCGTCGCGATGTCGCGCCGCGCCATCTCCGAGAGCAGGTGCTGCACGGCCTTGGGCCCCAGGCGGTTGCCCGGTTCGCGCGCCGGGCTGAAGAAGACAAGCTCGAAGCGCCCGCGCCGGCCCTCGCGCCGAAGCTGCTGGTCGATGCCGAAGAGGAACTCGAACATCGGCCCGCCGCGCATCGCCGCGGGCTCGTTCGGGTTGCCGGCAAAGCCCACCGCGATGCGGCCGCCCTGCAGCGCCTGCAGCCGGTCGCGGATGCGCTCGGCCGCGGCGATGCCCTCGCAGGGCGTGATCGCGTGCTCGATGCCCGGCAGCTTCTTGATGAAGCGCCCGCCGGTGGCGATCACCAAGCCGTCGTTGGAGAGCTCGCCGCTGCTCGTGAGCACGGTGCGGCCCTTGTCGCGCAAGCCCGTGACCTCGCCCGCGTGGAAGCGCACCTTCATGCGCTGCAGGAACTTGTCGAGCGGGATGATCAGGTCCTCGCGCCGGCGCAGCCCGCTCGGGATCCAGATGATCCCGGGCAGGTAGTGCAGCTCGGCGCGCGGCGCCACCAGCGTGATCTCGACCTCGGTGTCGCGGCGCCGCAGCTCGCGGATCGCCGAGAGCCCGGCGAAGCCGGCTCCCAGCACGGTGATGCGGTGTGTGGCCATCTCGGGGCTCCTCGCTCGACGCGAATGCGTCGTGATCTCAATATACCCCAGGCCGTATGCCGGATCAGGGTCATCGGCCGCGTTCACCGCGGCGATGCCATCGCCGATGCGGGGACTTCGGCGTCTTGAGCCGCCGCCTCCCGCAGCCTGGCGCCGAGGTCTGCACAGGCTTTCAGGCCACCGGCTCGTTCGCGACCAGCATGCGTCCATGCGCGGTGCAAACGGTCACGCCGTGCTGGTTCACCGCGACGGCCTCGGCGGTGACGATGCCGCCGTCGTGCCGGGGCTTGGGTTCGAGCGCGGTCACCGTCCAGGTGATCGTCAGCTCGTCGCCGATCTTCACCGGCGCGTGAAAGCGCGCGTCGTGCTGCAGGTAGCCGATCGCGGTGCCCGCGTAGACCATGCCGAACTCGGCGCCGATGATCGCCGAGGTCACGACGCCGTGCAGGATGCGCGCTCCGTGCCGCGAGCGCGCCGCGAAGGCCTCGTCGACGTGCAGCGGGTTGTAGTCGCCGATCAGCCGCGCGCCCTCGTCGAGGTGGCGCGCGGTGATGCGCTCGACGCGCCCGAACTGGTCGCCGATGCGCGTGTCGCAGAAACGCTTGCCGCCGGGCGTTCCGTGGCGCTGGTCGGGGCCCGGCGCGGATGAAGTGGCGGCGGAGTCGGGAGCAGGGGAAGCAGTCATCGTGTCGTCTCCGCGCACGGCATCGGCGCGCGTTGCCGCAGCATACGGCCACGCGGCGCCTCCGCCGCCGTCCTGCCTCAGCCGCCCTCGCGACGCTGCCAGGCCCACCAGAGCGCGTAGACGGCCAGCACGAGCCCCAGCAGGCGCACGCCGTTGCCGATGCCGACGTCGTGCGCGAGCACACCCCAGCGCCCGAAGATCTCGGTCCAGTCGTGTTCGCCGCCGCCGACCAGCGGCAGCTCCTGCGCCCGCGCGTCCTTCATGTAGCGGGCCACGTTCATCAGGCTCTCGGCCAGCCACAGCAGCGCCGCCGCAAACGCCGCCGCCTGCCGCCGGCGCCAGAAGTGGTGCGCGAAGAGCGCCGGGAACAGCAGCTGGAAGATCGTGCCGCCGTAGACCATCAGCCGCCCCGAGAACAGCCCGACGATCGGGTGCCCGGCCTCGTGCAGCGCCAGGTTCGCCCAGTCGACCAGGAACACCCAGGCTTCGCGGCTGACGAAGTGCGCCCAGGCAAACCAGAGCGCGACCAGGCCGAGCGCGATCAGACCCCAGCGCGGGACCGGCGCCCAGTCGTCCTCGTCGAGGGCGTCGGCCTCCTCAGGCATCAAGGAGCTTGCACGGCGCTTCTGCATGTCATGCCCGCTGCGCCCGGGCGGAACGAGGCCATAGATGCGGTTCCGGAGGCGGCCTGAGAAATCCCTTGTGCGTCGGTCACTGGTAGGGAATTTCTTGTGAGACCGCCGCTGCGGCGTCGCCGGTTCAAGCGGGCTGGGCCGTGAATTTGACCCCCAGGGCCCGCGCCACCTTCATGACGGTCTCGAAGCGAGGCTTCGCGCCGGGGGCAAGAGCCTTGTACAGGCTTTCACGGCCCAAGCCTGCGTCTTTGGCGACTTGCGCCATGCCCTTGGCTCGCGCGACATCGCCGAGGGCAAGAAGAAGCAAATCTGGATCATTGGCCTCGAGTACGGCGGTCATGTACTCGGCGATGGCTTCATCATGTTCAAGGTACTTGGCCACATCGAACGGAACAAGCTTCAGTGGTGTCTTGGCCTTACTCATAAGTCGTCTCCAAGTTCGGCTGCAAGCTTCAAGGCGCGGCGGATGTCTCGCCTCTGGCTTGACTTGTCGCCCGCATTCAGCAACACCACGATCACTCCACCGCGACGAACGAAACAGAGGCGGTAGCCGGAACCGTAGTGCACCCTCATCTCGGAAACCTCACCCTCGATGGGCTGCCAGTCACCGAGACTACCTGCTTCAACTTGCCGCAACCGCGCCACGATTCGAACCTGTGCCCGCTTGTCTCTCAGCGCATCGAGCCAGGCGACGAATTCTTCAGTCTGGCGGACGATGAACATTCGGCGAATGTAGCCAAATGGATACAATTCGTCAAGCAGAAGGGTGGGCGGTTTCATGAGTTCGTGGCGCTGCCCGCTGCGGTTCGTGTTCGATGTTGAACTCGGCATCAAGCGGGATGCGCAGGCGCTCGCCGACGACCTGGATCGTGAAGGCGCGCCCGGAGTCGATCTCGGTCCAGTCGTGCTCGTCGAGGGCATCGACCTCCTCGGGCATCAAGGGGCCTGCACGGCGCTTCTGCATGTCGTGCCCACTGCGCCCGAGTCGCATGAGGACCGCAGATGCGGATCTAGACCCGGCCGACGCCGCCGAACAGGCCACCCGAGAGCCCACCGACCACGGCCATCAACAGGCCCATGATCAGCCCCAGGATGACCATCGCCGGAATCGCCGCGATGGCCCACTTGATCATGAACACGACCATCGACCAGAACGGCATCTTGACGTCGACGACAACGACCTTGCTTTCCATTTCGCTTCCTCCTCGGTGGGTTTCGATGCGTCATTCTGCGGGGTGCCGGCGGGACCGATGTTCCTGCCTCGGGTGGGAGACAGCCAGGCGACTTCGGAGGGCTGCAGGTGGCGGCTGCCGTACTCGACGACTGACGTCGCAGTTTGGGGCGCGAAGACAGCAAGGCTAGCTTGCCGCCGTACACTATGTGTATTCGCCGCGGAGATATACACATGCGCACCAACATCGTGATCGACGACAAGCTCATCGCGGAAGCGATGAAGGCCTCGGGTGCCAAGACGAAGAAGGAAGCGGTCGAGCGGGGCCTGCAGGCCCTGCTGCAGCTCAGCCGCCAGGCCGAGTTGCGCAAGCTGCGCGGCAAGGTGCAGTGGCAGGGAGACCTCGAGGCGATGCGACGCGACCGGTGAGCGGCCCGTGATCCTCGTCGATTCCAGCGTGTGGATCGATTACCTGCGCGGTGTGTCGACAGCACAGACGGTCAAGCTCGATTCACTCCTTGGCCGCGTGCCGCTCGCCATCGGCGACCTGATCCTGACCGTGGTCCTGCAGGGCTGCGTTCAGGACAAGGCGTTCAACGAAGTGCGGCGGCTTCTGCTCAGCTTGCACGCGATCGACCTCGGTGGCCAGGCGGTGGCGATCGAGGCGGCGCGCAATTTCCGGCGTCTGCGGGCCATGGGAATCACGGTGCGCAAGACGATCGACACCGTGATTGCCACGCGCTGCATCATGGATCGGCTCGAACTGCTGCACTCGGATCGCGACTTCGATCCTTTCGAGCAGCATCTGGGTCTGCGCTGCGTTCCGGTCGATCCCTGAGCACGCAGCAGCGCCGCCCGCTTCCGTGCCCACGTTCGCGCCCGCATCGCCGGCACGTGGCCGCGTCGGGATGCTTTCGCGCTCAGTCCTCCTGCGGGCCCCAGAGGAGCTGGAACTCGAGTTCGTGACGCTGCCCGTCGCGTTCGTGTTCGATGTTGAACTCCGCATCGGCCGGGATGCGCAGGCGCTCGCCGGCAACCTGGATCGTGAACGCGCGCCCGGACTCGATGGCGTCGGCCAGGCGGCGCAGCTTGGCGGCAAAGGGCGCACGGCCGTAGCTCTTCGTGATGTCGCGATCGTTCATGGCGACTCCTTGCGTGAATGAGTCTGGTGCGCCCGGTTCGAGGACCGGCGCAGGCAAGCTTGCGGGACAACGCGCAGGATCGGCAGGTCGGCCTGGGGCTCGTCGAAGATCATCGGGCGGGTGCGCGGCATCGCCAGTCCGATGGCGGTTGCTCAGGATTGCGCGCAGCTTTCGACGATGTCGCCCGAGCTGCCGTCGGCCAGGTGCCGCAGCAGCGTCCCCGGCGCACCCGGCCCCGAGCCCTTGGTCCACCACTCCAGCCCGCCCCCGACGTAACGCGCGCCGCTGGCGGAGACGGCGATGCGCATCGCGTAGCGCCGCTGCTTGTAGTGGACCGTGGCCGAGTCGGTGTCTGGATAGGCGGCCGAGATCGTCTCGCCGCTCTCGCAGCGGTAGGTGTAGACGCGCGCGGCGGCCGACGAGGCCCTCGCCTCGGCCGGATGATCGCGAGGCGCGCCGGGGCTCGTGCAGGCTGCTGCCAGCATCGCCGCGGCGAGCGCAAGCCCGGGTCCTCGCTGCGTCGAGCGTTCAGAGACCAGGCGGCGCAGCGCGCGGCGGGTGTCGGTTCGGTTGGGAGGCATGCGCGAATGGCGACGGCGGAGCCGTCGCAGGGCCAGGTTCGGTCCAGTCTATCGTGCGTGCAGGTTCGAGTCCCGCGCCTGCGCCGCGTCGCCGTCGAGCGTCAGCCGCGCAGCAGCGCCGCCGCCGCCGCTCGCGCGTGCGGGCTCGCCGCGCGCGGCAGCTTGCCGGCCAGGGCGAGCGTCGCGCCGGCGTCGATCATGCGGCTGAACTGCGCGCGCAGCGCCGGGGCGTCGACGGCGTAAAGCCGCGCCAGGCGCTCGTCGGCCGGGTGGATGCGGCCGAGCGCGAAGACCTCGAGCGCGGCGTCTTCCAGCCGGCGCAGCGGGCGCTCCTGCGCACGCAGGTGGCGCACGGCGACCTGGTTGCGCGCGCGTTCGAGGTCGATCGGGTCGATGCGCGCGGCCTGTTCCTGCAGCAGCGCACTCAGCTCCTGCAGCGCCGGTTCGAGCTGCGCCGGCGAGGTCGAGAGCTCGACGACGAACTGCCCGCCGCCGTCGAGCACGTCGGCCGAGCAGGCCGTGTAGTAGGCGAGCCCCCGTTCCTCGCGCAGGCGCGCCAAGAGCGGCGAGCTCATGCCCTCGCCGAGCAGCGCGGCGGCCATGGTCGCGGTCGGGTCGTCGGCGCGACGGTCGGGGATCGGGAAGCCGAGCACCAGGTGCGACTGGCTGGAGCCCTCCAGTCGCCGGCTGTGCACGCCGCCCAGCCAGCGCGGTGCTTCGAGCACCGGTGCGCGGCCCTGCGGCAGGGCGGCGAAGGCAGCCTCGACTTCGGGCAGAAGCGCTTGCGGGTCGATCGGCCCGGCCACGCCGATGACGGTGCGCTCAGCGGTGAAGTGGCGCTGCACCCAGGCCGCGAGTTCCTCGCGCGTGAAGCGCTCGAGGTTGCGGCGGCTGCCGATCACCGGCTGCGCCAGCGGATGCGTGCCCCAGCAGCCCTTGTCGAAGAGCTTGAACGCGCTGGAGAGCGGGTCGTCCTCGTCCTCGGTGTACTCGTGCAGCAGCACCTCGCGTTCGCGCTCGAGCTCGTCGGCGGGGAAGGTGGGGCAGAGCACCAGCTCGGCCAGCATGCGCACGAAGGCGATCGCGTGCTGCGGCAAGCCGCGCATGTAAAAGGCGGTGTGGTCCTTGTCGGTGTGCGCGTTGACCTCGGCGCCCAGGCGCTCGGCGTCGAGGTTGATGCGCCGCGCATCGCGCAGGCTCGTGCCCTTGAACACCATGTGCTCGACCGCGTGGCTGATGCCCGATTCGCGCGCCGATTCGTTCTGGCTGCCGCTGTGCACGAAGACCGCCGCGGTGACGGTCGAAAGCTGCGGCATCGGGATCGCGAGCAGCCGCGCGCCGCCGGGCAGGGTGTGGAGAAGGGGGGCGAGCGTGGGCATTTGGTTGGGCGCGCGCGGGACCGTGGAGGATCGTCTGGCGTGCATCACGAACGCCGCTCGCTGCGGCCCAGCCCCTGCGCGATGAACGAGAGGACGAGCGCGTTCAGCGATACGCCTTCGGACTTGGCACGTGTCGTCAGTTGCGCGTGCACGGTCTTTGGGATGCGAGTCACGAACTTGCCGGAGGCCACGCCGCCGCTGTTCGGTCGAGGGATGGGCAGTTTGCGGGCCTTGAGCGCGGCGATCGTCTCCATGAGCGCCTCGCGCCCGTTGGCCAGTGCCTCCTCGATCGTCTCGCCATCGGACAAGCATTCGGCGAAGTCGGGATAGGAAATGAGGTAGCCGCGGCCTTCCTCCTCGGTCAGCGGGCGGATCTCGAAGGGGTAGTCGCTGGGTTTGCTCATGTTTCATGCTCCGTCGACGAGTTCGAGGAACTTGCGGATGTAGATCGGTTTGATCGGGCGCCGCGCCGGGACGGGCAGGGTCTGGCCGTCGTCGCGGACGAACACGCAATGGCTCCCGCCTTCATGGCGCCATTGGATGCCGTGCTGGCGCGCGATCACCTGAAGCTGCGCAAGCTGCCAGTCGCGCGGGTTGCGGCGCATCGACGTCAGCAGTTTGGCCGCCGTGTTCACCGATGAATGATACTACGCGCAATACCATTCACGATGGGTGTGCGGCGCGTCGGTGCAATGGAGCTGCCGCGGACCGGCGACAATTACCAATTTCCCGCCATCCCCCGCCCACGACCCGATCGTCACCCCATGTCCGCCACCATCCTGCAAAAGCTTCCCGTCGGCCAGCGCGTCGGCATCGCGTTCTCCGGCGGGCTGGACACCAGTGCCGCGGTGCACTGGATGCGCGCCAAGGGCGCCGTCCCCTGCTGCTACACCGCCAACCTCGGCCAGCCCGACGAGAGCGACTACGAGGACATCCCGCGCAAGGCCCGCGCCTACGGCGCCGAGATCGCGCGCCTGGTGGACTGCCGGCCGCAGCTCGTGGCCGAGGGCATCGCCGCGATCCAGAGCTGCGCCTTTCACGTCACCACCGCCGGCGCCACCTACTTCAACACGACGCCGCTCGGGCGCGCGGTGACGGGCACGGCGCTCGTCGTCGCGATGAAGGAGGACGAGGTCCACATCTGGGGCGACGGCAGCACCTACAAGGGCAACGACATCGAGCGCTTCTACCGCTATGGCCTGCTCGCGAACCCGGCGCTCAAGATCTACAAGCCCTGGCTGGACCAGGCCTTCATCGACGAGCTCGGCGGCCGCAAGGAGATGAGCGAGTACCTGGTGGCCAACGGCTTCGACTACAAGATGTCGGTGGAGAAGGCCTACAGCACCGACTCGAACATGCTGGGTGCCACGCACGAGGCCAAGGACCTCGAGTACCTGAACCAGGGCATCCGCATCGTCAACCCGATCATGGGCGTGGCGTTCTGGCGCGAGGACGTGCCGGTCAAGGCCGAGGAGGTGACGGTGCGCTTCGAGGAAGGGCGCCCGGTGGCGATCAACGGGCGGACGTTCGCCAGCGAGGTCGAGCTCTTCGAGGAGGCCAACCGCATCGGCGGGCGGCACGGCCTGGGGATGTGCGACCAGATCGAGAACCGCATCATCGAGGCCAAGAGCCGCGGCATCTACGAGGCCCCGGGCATGGCGCTGCTGCACATCGCCTACGAGCGCCTGGTCACCGGCATCCACAACGAGGACACCATCGCCCAGTACCGCGCCAACGGCCGCGTGCTGGGCAAGCTGCTCTACCACGGGCGCTGGTTCGACCCGCAGGCGCTGATGCTGCGCGAGACGGCGCAGCGCTGGGTGGCGAGCGCCATCACCGGCGAAGTGGCGCTCGAACTGCGCCGCGGCAACGACTACTCGATCCTGGACACGCAGAGCCCCAACCTGACCTACGCGCCCGAGCGGCTGAGCATGGAGAAGGTCGAGGGCGCGTTCACGCCGGCCGACCGTATCGGGCAGCTGACGATGCGCAACCTCGACATCGCCGACACGCGCGCCAAGCTCGGCATCTACAGCCATACGGGCCTGCTGGCGGGTGCCAGCGGCAGCATCCCCTTGCTCGGGCAGGGCGGCGCCGAACCGTCAGCCGAGTGACAAGCGCGCACGGCAGACTGCGGGCCAGCAAACGGAATTCATTCGGAGGAAAACGATGTTCGACGAACTCGACGATGGCCCGCGCATCGCGGTGTGGACGGTGCTGGGCATCATCGCCTTGCTGCTCTTCGGGCTGCTCGGCGGCCTCGGGATTCGCGCGCTGAACGCCAAGGCAGGCGCAGGACAGGCCGCGGCCGGGCTTTCGACGACAGCACCGGCGGTTGTCGTGATCGAGGAAGAAGTGATCCTCGTCGACGAGCCGCTCGTCGGTGACGTCGCCGGCACGCTCTACTTCGACTTCGCCTCGGCGACGCTGCCGGCCGATGCCGCGCCGGTGATCGAGGCGATCAAGGCGGCGGCCGACGCGGCGCCGGGCCAGCGCCTCGTCATTTCCGGCTTCCACGACGCCACCGGCGATCCGGCGAAGAACGCCGAACTCGCCAAGGAGCGCGCCAAGGCCGTGCGCGCCGCGCTGCAGGCGGCGGGCGTCGACGCCTCGCGCCTCGTGCTGCGCAAACCCGAGTCGACCACCGGCAGCGGCGACGATCGCGAAGCGCGCCGCGTCGAGGTCCGGAGCGCGCCCTGAGCTGAGCGCCTTCGGGTCGCCGCGAGGCGATCGCCGGGCTGAGGCTCAGGCGGTGCGAAGCGCAGCCGCCGCCTGCAATCGGCCGACCTCGATGTCCTTGCGGTTGCGCAGCGGCTGGTCGGAGAGGCCGGCGAGGAAGCCCGTGTCGGCGTCGCTTGCCGGCAGCAGGCGCTGCAGCAGCGCGGCGAGCACGACCTCGCAGGCGCGCGAGTTGTTGCCGTCGTCCATCTTGATCGCGATGCCCAGGCCCAGCTCCGGCACCGCGGCGCAGTGCACGCCCTCGGCGCCGACCTTGCAGTAGACGCGCTCGCCGAAGTGCTCCAGCACGCGGGCGTCGAACTTGCCGCTGCCGCTGGTGAAGAAGGGCGCGCGCGCGGCGGCCCGGCGCAGCCGCGTGGCGGCGCGCGCGTGCTCCGGGCTCAGGCCCTGCCCGGTGGCCACGCGCGCGAAGGCCAGCGCCAGGTTCTTCAGCGGCACCGCGTGCGTCGGGATCGAGCAGCCGTCGATGCCGCGCGCGCTCTTTGTCAGGTCCCAGCCGGTCGCGGCCTGCAGCGCCGCGCTCACCTCGCGCATCACCGGGTGTTCGGGCCGGACGTAGCCCGAGAGGAAGCCGCGCAGCGACGCCGCGCCCCCTTCCGCGCCCTTGCCCGCGCCGTGCATCCGGCAGGCCAGGCAGACGAATCCGCTGTGCTTGCCCGAGCAGTTGTTGTGCAGCGCGCTCGGGGCTTCGCCGCGTCGCGCGAGTTCGCGCTGCGCCTCCTCGTTGTAGGGCCAGTGCGTGCCGCATTCGAGCACCGAGACGTCGACGCCGGCCTTGGCGAGCATGCCCGCGGCGGTGCGCGCGTGCGCTTCCTCGCCGCTGTGCGAGGCGCAGGCCAGCGCCAGCTCCTCGTCGGTCAGCGCCAGCGCGTCGGCGGCGCCGCTGGCCACCAGCGGCAGCGCCTGCAGCAGCTTGATCGCCGAGCGCGGGAAGATCGGCCGCTCGATGTCGCCCATCGAGAGCACCAAGGCGCCATCGGCATCGACGACGGCGAGCGCACCGCGGTGAAAGGACTCGACGATGCCGCCGCGGGTGGCCTGGACGAGGATCGGGTCGACGGTGGCGGTGTTCATGAGTGCGACTGTAGCGCCGTCGACAATCGGGCGATGGGAAGGAGCTCGGGCACCGGGCCGATGCTGCTCGGCGTGGACTTCAGCTGTGCGCCGACGCGCAGGAAGCCGATCACCGTCGCGCGGGGACGCATCGAGCAGGGCGTGCTGCAAGTGCAGCAGATCGATGCGCTGCCGTCGATGGACGGCTTCGAGGCCCTGCTTGGAGAGCCCGGCCCCTGGATCGGTGCCTTCGACTTCCCCTTCGGCCTGCCGCGCGCCTTCGTCGAGGCGCAGCGGCTCGGGGCCAGCACGCTGGCGGTGGTCACCGAACTGCGGCGGCGCTGCCCGACGCGGATGGAATTCCGCGCGCTCGTCGACGCCTGGGGGTCGACGCGGCCTGCAGGACAGAGGCTGCCGCACCGCGTCTGCGACCGCATGATGCCGGGCATCAGCAGCACGAGCCCGCTGCAGACGCGCTACGTGCCGGTGGGCTTCATGTACTACGAAGGCCTGTGGCGGCTGCTGCAGGCGGGCGTGGCGCTGCCGGGACTGCACGAGGGCGATGCGGCGCGGCAGGCGGTCGAGGCCTACCCGGGGCTGCTCGCGCACGAGATCATCGGCACGCGCTCGTACAAGAACGGCGACGATGAGGCGCGGCTGACCGCGCGCAAGACGATCGTGCAGGCGCTGGTGCATGCTCGCACCCGGTTGGCGCTGCCGCTGCGCATTCCGGCGGCGCTGCGCCGGGCGGTGCTCGCCGATGCGGCCGGCGACCATCTGGATGCGCTGCTGTGCCTGGTGCAGGCGGCGTGGGCTTCGGCTCAACCCGGCTTCGGCTTGCCCGAGGCGATCGACCCGGTCGAAGGCTGGATCGCGACGATGCCACTGCCCGTGTCGGCCCGGCAGGCCGCCGCGCGAGAATCGAACCGTGTGACTGCGAAGGAGAAAGCATGAGCGACCCCACGACGACGCCGCCGACGCCGGCAGCCCTTGCGCCGACCGCGCTGATCGACAGCGACCATCCGGCCGTGGTGGCCTTTGCGCGCGAGCACGACCGCGGCGCCGATCCGCGCGAACGTGCGGTCTCGCTCTACCTCGCGGTGCGCGACGGCTTTCGCTACGACCCCTATCGCATCGACCTCTCGCCCCAGGGCATGCGCGCGAGCACGGTGCTGTCCAACGGCTACGGCTGGTGCGTGCCCAAGGCGGCGCTGCTCACGGCCGCCTGCCGCGCGGTGGGCATCCCGGCGCGCGTGGGCTACGCCGACGTGCGCAACCATCTGAGCACCGAGCGCCTGCGCAAGGCGATGAACAGCGATGTCTACGTCTGGCACGGCTACAGCGACATCTGGCTCGACGGCCGCTGGGTCAAGGCTACGCCGGCCTTCAACATCGAGCTCTGCGATCGCTTCGGGCTGCTGCCGCTCGAGTTCGACGGCCGCGGCGATTCGATCTACCACCCCTACGACAAGGCCGGCAACCGGCACATGGAGTACGTGAACCAGCGTGGCGTCTTTAATGAGGTGCCGCTGGCCGAGATCATCGAAGGCTTCAAGTGCTACCACCCGAACGCGACGCTGAACATGCTGAGCGGCGCGGATTTCAGCGAGGACGCGGCGCGCGAGACGAGCGCCTGACGAATCAGACGCGCCGGACGCCCGCGCCGCGTCGGGCGTGCCCGGCGCAGCCCGGCATCGGGCCGCTCAGTGCAGCACCAGCAGCGGCAGCTTGCTGCCCGAGAGCACGGCCTTGGTCTGCGAGCCGTAGAGGAACTCGCCGAAGGGGCCGCGGCCTTCGGTGACCATCACGATCAGGTCGCAGCCGCGCCCTTCGGCCTCGGCCAGCAGCGCCTCGTCGATATGCTCGACCTGCACATGATGCCCCTCGAAGGGCACGCCCGCGGCCTGCGCTGCCGCGGCGAAGCGCTCGAGCACTTCGCGCGCGTGCGCGGGGGTCAGCGCGTCTTCTTCGTCGACCGCTTGCGGCTTCGCGTGCGCTCGCGCGCGGCCAGCCGAAGGGCACTGGGCGGTGACGAAGCCGGTGATCGCCGCGCCGAGCTGCTGCGCCAGGCCGATGCTGGCCTGGATCGCGCGCTCGGTCAGCGCCGACCCGTCGACGGGCACCAGGATGCGTTGGTACATGGTCACACCTCCTGCAAGGGGCCAGGCAACGATGACCCGACTCTAGGAAGAGCGTGCAGGCGGCCGTTTGCGCTCGCGCAATGCGCGGGCAGGCAAGCGGCCGGCGCGACGCGAGGTTTTGCCGACGATCACACCGCCGACGCCGAGCCCGCTGCCGTGCGTGGATTCGGTCACGCAGGCTCGTGCCCGCTGCCGATCGCGGCAGCGCGGGGCCGGTGCAAGGCGCATGCACGGCCTTCGCGCGATCAAGCGCTGGGCCCGCCTGCCGATAACCGAGGCGACCGCGCCCCGCTCCCGGCATCGCGTGCCCGACGCCTGCGGCGGCACGGTCGCGTGCCTGGATTCTTTGCCCCTTCATGCCGCTGCTGTTGCGCCTCCTCGCCCTGCTCCTGCTCTGCCTGGGATCGGCAGCGGGCGCAGTGGGCGCCGTGGTTGGGGTGGGCGCTGCGCCCGAACTCGTGCTCCACGGCCAGAAAGACCGTGTCGATGCCTTCGGCGCGGCGACGATGCTCAGCGACCCCTCGCACCGGCTGCAGCTCGCCGATGTGCTGGCGCGCCGTTCCGAATTCGTTCCTCCCGCGTCGCCTTCGGGGAACCTGGGCCGTCGCGACGACAGCGTCTGGCTGCTGCTGCCGGTGCGCGTGCGCGAGGGCGGGCGCTGGTTCTTCGAGATCGAGTACCCGACGCTCAACCGTGCCGACTTCCATCTGCTCGAAGGCGGGGTGGTCGTGATGCAGCGACGGCTCGGCAACGACCAGCCCTTCTCGGCACGCCCGATCCCGGCACGCACGCATGCGGTGGAGCTCGACCTGCGCGCCGGTGCCCGCTACGAGCTGCTGCTGCGCGTGCGCAGCCAGTCGTCGATGGTGGTGCCACTGGGCTTCTACCGTGGCGACGGCTTCTGGCGGCACGAGGCCAGGGGCCAGATCGTGCAGGGGCTGATGCTCGGCGTGATGGTCGCGCTGCTGGCCTATTCGCTGAGCAACGGACTGAGCCTGCGCGACCCCTTGTTCGCGTATTACAGCCTGATCCTCCTCGGGATGGCGGTGTTCTTCACGGCCTTCTCGGGGATCGGCCAGCAGCACCTGTGGGAGCGGCACACCGGGCTGATGCTGCTGATCGCGCCGCTGAGCGTGGCGGTGAGCATCGTCGCGAGCGGTCCCTTCTTCGCCAACGCGCTGGGTCTGGCCCACGAGCACCGGTGGATGACGCGATTGCTGTACGCGGTCTCGGCGGCCGGCGCCGTCGTGATCGTGCTCGCCCTGACCGGCGCGAGCTCCTACGGCTTCACGCAGACGGCGGTGACGATGCTCGGCCCCTTGCCGATGCTGCTGGCGCTGCGGCCCGCGCTGATCCAGGCGCGCCGCGGCAGCGCCACCGCGCGCAGCCTGCTCGTCGGCTGGAGCGCTTCGCTCGTCGGCGCGCTCGGCATCGCGGCGCTGCTGCGCGGGTGGATCAGCGCGAACTTCTGGACGCAGCAGCTCTTCCAGTTCGCGATGACGATCGAGATGCTCGTCTGGGTGCGCGTGCTCTCGCTGCGCGTTCGCGCCCTGCGCGACGCTGCCGAGCTGGCCGAGCGCGACCGCCTGCACCTGCGCGCGCTGGCCTACACCGACCCGCTGACCGGGCTGCTGAACCGCCGCGGCCTGCTCGATGCGCTCACCCGTGCCCTGGCCCCGGAGGCCACGCCTGCCGACGGACGCCCGGCGGCCACGCGCCTGCTCGCGCTCTACATGCTGGACCTGGACGGATTCAAGGCGGTCAACGACCGCCTCGGGCACGAGGCCGGCGACGAGCTGCTGGTGGAGGTTGCGCAGCGGCTGCAGCGCTGCCTGCGCGCGGGCGACGTCGTCGCCCGGCTCGGCGGGGACGAATTCGTCGTACTCGCCGAGTCGATCCGGGACGAAGGCGACGCGCAGGAACTGGGCTGCGGTCTGCTCGCCGCGGTCGCGACGCCGATCGTCGTCCGCGGGCAGGACTGCGAGGTCGGCATCACGATCGGTTACGCGCTGGCGCCGCTCGATGGCAACGAGGCAAGCCTGCTGCTCTCGCAGGCCGACGCCGCGATGTACGCCGGCAAGCAGGACGGGCGTCGCTGCCTGCGCCGGCATGGCCGCGGGGAATCCGAATCCGTACGCGCCCTGCCGGCGGTGCCGCAGCGGGAGCCGCGCTCGCCGGCCCAGCTGCAGGAATCCTGAAGCCGCCGCCGGCGCGGGGGGCGGCTCAGCGTGCCTGGCGCGCTGAGCGGCAGGCGTCGAGGAAGTCCCGCAACATCGGCGTGTCGTCGATGGTCTGCGGGTCCTTCGGGTCGTGGAACTCCGGGTGCCACTGCACGCCGGCGACGTAGGCGCCGGGCGTGGTGCGGCGGAAGGCCTCGACCATGCCGTCGTCGGGGCAGCGGGCCTCGACGACGAAGCCCGGCGCGAGGTCCTTGATGCCCTGGTGGTGGATGCTGTTGGCGCGCGTGAGCCCGACGCCGGGGTAGAGCTCGGCCAGCCGCGTGCCCGGCTCGATGCGGATCGCGTGGAAATGCCGCTCGTACTGCCCGAGCTCGCGGTGCGCGCGCGAGTCGGGGCGCTGCGTCGCGATGTCCTGCCACAGCGTGCCGCCGTGCATCACGTTCAGCAACTGGAAGCCGCGGCAGACGCCGAAGACCGGCTTGCCGGCCTTGATGAAAGCTCGGATGAGCTCGATCTCGTAGCGGTCGCGGACCGCGTCGCCGGCCCATTCGGGCCGCAGCGGCTGCTCGCCGTAGAACTCGGGCGCGACGTCGTTGCCGCCCTGGAGCACGAGTCCGTCGAGCGCCTGCGCGTAATCGTCCAGGTCCAGGTCGCTGCGCTGCACGATGCTGTCCTTGGTGACGGCCGGGACCATCACCGCCATCGCGTGGCCCGAGAGCACCCAGTGCGCGACCGATTGCTCCAGGTAGTGCAGCGTCTTGGTGAAGACGCCCGGCAGCGGCCCCTGGCTGCCGGGGTAGTAGATGCGGGCGGAGACGCCGACGAGCAGCGGGGGCGCAGGCATGGGGATCGGGTTCGGCGCGCGCATTATGCGCGCCGGACGGCGTTCATGATCGCCCCCACGCGCCTTTTCCGGCGGAGGAATCACTAACATCGGGGGCCACCCGGTGGCCCCTGTGCGGCGCCGGGTGCAAGGCCCACGTGATCCATCTCCTCAACCTGCTCGCCGCCATCGCCCTCCTCGTCTGGGGCATCCACAACGTGCGCACCGGCATGTTGCGGCTCTTCGGCGAGAACCTGCGCCAGTTACTGGCGCGCAGCTTCGGCAACCGCATCTCGGCCGCGCTCGCCGGGCTTGGCGTCACCGGCCTGGTGCAGAGCAGCACCGCGACCTGCCTGATCGTCGCCAGCTTCGTCGGCACGGGCCTGGTCGACACGACCGCGGGCCTGGCCGTGATGCTGGGCGCCGACGTCGGCAGCGCGCTCGTCGTGCTCGTCTATTCATTCGACCTGTCGTGGCTGAGCCCGCTGCTGATCTTCCTCGGCGTGGTCTTCTTCGTCGCGCGCGAGCGCGGCGTGCTCGGGCGCGTGGGCCGGGTGCTGATCGGCCTCGGACTGATCACGCTCGCGCTGCAGCTGATCACGACGGCCACACGGCCGATGACCGATTCGCCGGCGGTGCGGGCGCTGCTGCTGGCGCTGCCCGACGAGGTGATGCTGCACATGCTGGTGGGCGGGGTGCTGGCGATGCTCAGCTACTCGAGCCTGGCGATCGTGCTGCTGACCGCCACGCTCGCGGCGCAGGACCTGGTGCCGCTGCCGATGGCGCTGGGCCTGGTGCTGGGCGCCAACGTCGGCAGCGGCCTGCTCGCGATCATCGTCACCGCCACCGGCGGCCCCGAGCTGCGGCGGCTGCCCCTGGGCAACTTCGTCTTCAAGGCGGCGGGGGCGGCGCTGCTCGTGCCGCTGCTGCCCGAGGCGCAGCTGCTGCTGCGCAACCACGTCACCGACGCGCATCAGCAGGTGGTCTTCTTCCACCTGGGCATGAACGTGCTGATGGCGCTGTGTTTCATCGGCTTCGTCGGCCCGGTGGCCCGCATCACCGAGCGCCTGCTGCCCAAGCCCAAGCTGCTCGGCCAGGGCGACGGGCCGCGCCACCTCGACCCGGTGGCGCTGGAGACGCCGAGCCTGGCGATCAGCTGCGCGGCGCGCGAGGCGCTGCACCAGGCCGACGTCGTCGAGACGATGCTGCGCGGCGTGCTGCCGGTGATGCGCGAGAACGACCTCGAGCTCGCCGAGCGGCTGCGGCGCATGGACGACAGCGTCGACGAGCTCTACACCGCGATCAAGTTCTACCTGACGCAGATCTCGCGCGACGCACTCTCCGAGCGCGAGAGCCGGCGCTGGACCGACATCGCCAGCTTCACGATCAACATGGAGCAGATCGGCGACTGCATCGAGCGCGTGCTGCAGGATCTGGAGGACAAGAAGATCCGCAAGGGCCGGCGCTTCTCCGAGGCCGGCGTGGCCGAGCTCTGCCACCTGCACGAGCGGCTGCTGGCCAACCTGCGGCTGGCGATGAGCGTCTTCCTCGACGGCCACGTGCGCGATGCGCAGCGCCTGCTCGAGGAGAAGGCGCGCTTTCGCGCGCTCGAGCGCGAGTACGCGGCCAACCACATGATGCGCCTGCAGGACAACACCGGCCCGAGCATCGAGACGAGCGCGTTGCACCTGGACCTGATCGGCGAGTTCAAGCGCATCAACTCGCACATCTGCTCGATCGCCTACCCGATCCTGGAGTACGCGGGCGTGCTCGCCACCACCCGCATCCGCCCGTCGCAGGTGGCCCCGCTCGACGAGCGGGTGCGCTGAGCGCGGGCAGCAGGGTGCGGACGGCGGCATGGGCTTGAGCTGGGGCATCGTGCTCGCGGTGCTGTGCGGCGCCGCGATGCACGCTGGCTGGAACGTGCTCGTGAAGTCCGCCGGCGACAAGAGCGTCGACAACGCGCTCGTGATCCTGATGGCGGGGCTGGTGGCGCTGCCCTTCGCGCTCGCCGGCGGGCTGCCGGAGCGCGCGAGCTGGCCCTACCTCGGCACCTCGATGCTCGTCCACTTCGGCTACTACCTGGCGCTGGTGGGCGCGTACCGGCACGGCGAGCTCGGCATGACCTACCCGATCATGCGCGGCTTCGCGCCGCTGCTGGTGGCGCTGGGCAGCGCGCTCATCGTCGGCGAGGTGCCGAGCGCGGCCGCCTGGAGCGGCGTGCTCGGCATCACGTTGGGTGTGGCGCTCGTGGGCCTGTCGCATCCGGGGCAGACGCTGCACCACGGCAAGGCGCTGGCGTTTGCCTTCGGCAACGCGGGCATCATCGCCACCTACACCTTCGTCGACGGCCTCGGGGTGCGCGCCGACGTGGCCGCGGGCGGCGCGGCGACGCGCTTCGTGCTCTGGCTCTTCGTGCTCAATGCGCTGCCGTATCCGCTGCTCGTGCTGCTGCGCCGCGAGCGCGCGCAGCGCGGCGCGCTGCTCGCCTACGCGTGCGCGCGCGCGCCGCTTGCCGCCATCGGCGGCGCGGCGTCGCTGGGCAGTTACGCGATCGCGCTCTGGGCGATGACGCGCGCGCCGGTGGCCAGCATCGCAGCGCTGCGCGAGACCTCGGTGCTCTTTGCCACCCTGTTCGGCACCCGATTGCTGCAGGAGCGCTTCGGCCTGCAGCGGGCGTTCGGCACGGTCGCGATCCTGGCCGGCGTCGTTGCGCTGCGGCTGGCCTGAACGCAACCGCTTGCCGAACGGCGGGCCGAGCGCCAGGTCGAGCGCCGAGCAACGCTCCTGGCGGGCAGCGGCACGCTCGGGCTTCGGGGTCCCCGTCGATTGACACGCCGAAAGCGGCGCTTCCAGAATGACCCGGCCGCATGCTCGCGGCGGTCCGCAGGAGACCCTGGATGAAGATCGTTTGCATCGGCGGCGGCCCGGCCGGGCTGTACTTCGGACTGCTGATGAAGAAGCTCGACCCGGCGCACGAGATCGTCGTCGTCGAGCGCAACAAGCCCTACGACACCTTCGGCTGGGGGGTGGTCTTCTCCGACGCGACGATGGAGAACATGCGCGCCTGGGATCGCAAGACCGCCGACGAGATCGAGCAGGCCTTCAACCACTGGGACGACATCGAGCTGCGCTTCAAGGGCCGGCGCATGCGCAGCGGCGGCCATGGCTTCGTCGGCATCGGACGCAAGCGGCTGCTCAACATCCTGCAGGCGCGCTGCGAGGAGCTGGGCGTGAGGCTCGAGTTCGAGCGCGAGGCCGACTCCGACGCCGACTTCCCCGACGCCGATCTCGTGATCGCTTCCGACGGCATCAATTCGAAGGTCCGCACGCGGCATGCCGAGGTCTTCCGGCCCGACATCGTCGTGCGTCCCAACCGCTACATCTGGCTCGGCACGGACCGGCTCTACGACGCCTTCACTTTCGACTTCCAGCGCACCGAGCACGGCTGGTTCCAGGCGCACATCTACAAGTTCGACGAACGGACCTCGACCTTCATCGTCGAGTGCCCGGAGACCGTCTGGCGCGCGCACGGCCTGGACCGGGCCGATGCGCAGCAGTCGATCGCCTTCTGCGAGCGGCTCTTCGCCGACAACCTGCAGGGGCAGCCGCTGCGCTCCAACGCGCGCCACCTGCGCGGCTCGGCCTGGCTCAATTTTCAGCGCGTGGTCTGCGAGCAATGGTGGCTGCGCAACGAGCACGGCAGCCATGTCGTGCTGATGGGCGATGCGGTGCACACCGCGCACTTCGCGATCGGCTCGGGCACCAAGCTCGCGCTCGAGGACGCGATCGAGCTCACGCGCCGGTTCGAGCAGGCCGGCGGCGGTGCCGAGCGCATCGCGCAGGTGCTGGCGGCCTATCAGGATGCGCGCCGCATCGAGACGCTGCGCATCCAGAACGCGGCCTGGAACGCGATGGAATGGTTCGAGGTCTGCGGCGCGCGCTACTGCGACCAGCTCGAGCCCGAGCAGTTCATGTACAGCATGCTCACGCGCAGCCAGCGCATCAGCCACGAGAACCTGCGCCTGCGCGACCGGGCCTGGCTCGAGGGCTACGAGCGCTGGTTCGCACAGCGCCAGCCGCAGGTTGGCGAGGCGTCATCGGCCACTGCGCCGGCGACGGCGCCGGCGCCGACATCGGCACCCGACTCGAGCACCGCATCCGGAATCGCGCCGCCGATGCTGACGCCGTTTCGCGTGCGCTCGCTGGAGCTGAAGAACCGCGTCGTCGTCTCGCCGATGGCGCAGTACTCCTGCGTCGACGGCGTGCCCGGCGAGTATCACCTCGTGCATCTCGGCGCGCGGGCGATGGGCGGTGCGGCGCTGGTGATGGTGGAGATGACCTGCACCAGCCCCGATGCGCGCATCACGCCCGGCTGTCCGGGGCTGTGGAACGACGAGCAGCGCGACGCCTGGAAGCGCATCGTCGACTGGGTGCACGAGCACACCGACGCCGCGATCGGCATGCAGCTCGGGCACGCCGGGCCCAAGGGCTCGACCAACGAACCCTGGGCGGGCGACGGCGCCGAGCGCCCGCTGCCTGCGCACAACTGGCCGCTGGTCTCGGCCTCGGCGCTGGCCTACGAGCCCGGCGTGAGCGCGGTGCCGCGCGCGCTCAACCACGCGGAGATGCTGCGCATCCGCGACGATTTCGTCGCCGCGACGCGGCGCGCCGCCGAAGCCGGCTTCGACTGGCTCGAGCTGCACTGCGCGCACGGCTATCTGCTCTCGGCCTTCATCTCGCCGCTGACGAACCATCGCGACGACGAGTACGGCGGTTCGCTGGCGAACCGGCTGCGCTACCCGCTCGAGGTTTTCACCGCGATGCGTGCGGCCTGGCCCGCGGAGCGGCCGATGTCCGTGCGCATCTCGGCGCACGACTGGGTCGAGGGCGGCATCACGCCCGCCGACGCGGTCGAGATCGCCCGCGCATTCAAGGCCGCCGGCGCCGACCTGATCGACTGCTCGTCGGGGCAGGTGAGCCCACAGCAGAGGCCGACCTACGGCCGCATGTACCAGACGCCGTTCGCCGACCGCATCCGCCAGGAGGCCGGCATCGCGACGATCGCCGTCGGTGCGATCAGCGAGGCCGACCACGTCAACTCGATCATCGCCGCCGGGCGCGCCGACCTGTGCGCGATCGGCCGGCCGCATCTGGCCAATCCGGCATGGACGCTGATCGAGCTGGCGAAGATCGGCGTCGGCGCGGTCGCGTGGCCGCGCACCTACGAACGCGCCAAGTCGCAGCTCGAGACGGGCTTCGCGCGCGAGAAGGCCGCCGCCGCGTCGACAGCCGCTCCGGCGTCGATGCCGCACCTGCCGCCGCAGCGGCGCGAGGCGGCGACCTGAGCGCGCCTCAGTGCCCCGGACGCTGGGTGAAGAGCTTGGCGGCGCGGTTCTTCAGCTCGAGCAGCTCGCTGGCCGAGACCGAGTAGCGCCCGCTGGCGCGGTCGACGTCGACCTTGAACTCGACCTCGCGGTCGCCCTTGGCCAGACGGCCGACGGTGAAGGCGTAGTCCGGGCGCGCCGCGGGCAGGCCCTCGGCCTCGAGGTCGTAATCCTCGTAGCGCACGTTGCGGATCTCGCCGCTGGCCATGTCGAGTTCGCCCTGCGCCTGCACCTCGTCGTCGTCGAGCTCGTCGGTCAGGCTGATGGGAAGCTGCAGGTCCATGGGCAGGCTCGCGCGGCGCGGGGGTAGGGGGAGAGCTTCGATTCTAGGGACGGGCCGCCGCGCGCCCCGCGGATGAGCCTGCTTCGGGTTCGACCCGGTGCGCGGACACAATGAGCTTTCCCAGCGGCCGCCGGAGAGCCATCATGAGCCTGACCGACCTTGCCATCGCCCGCGCGGCACGAGCGCAGCCGATCGCGGAGATCGCGCGCCAGCGCTTGGGCATCGACGCCGGCGACCTCGTCCCCTACGGCCACGACAAGGCCAAGCTGCCGCTGCCGCTGCTGCAGTCGCTGACCTCGCGTCCCGACGGGAAGCTGGTGCTGGTCACCGCGATCACCCCGACGCCGCCGGGCGAGGGCAAGACGACGACGACGATCGGCCTGGCCGACGGATTGCAGCGCATCGGGCAGAAGGTCGCGATCGCGCTGCGCCAGCCGTCGATGGGGCCGGTGTTCGGGCGCAAGGGCGGCGCCACCGGCGGCGGGCGCGCGCAGGTGCTGCCGATGGAGGACATCAACCTGCACTTCACCGGCGACTTCCATGCGATCGCCGCGGCCAACAACCTGCTCGCCGCGGTGATCGACAACCACCTGCATCAGGGCAACGCGCTTGGCATCGACCCGCGGCGCGTCGTCTTCAAGCGCGTGCTCGACGTCAACGACCGCGCGCTGCGCCGCATCGTCACCGGCCTGGGCGGCCCGGCGCACGGCGTGCCGCGCGAGGCCGGCTTCGACATCGTCGTGGCCTCCGAGGTGATGGCGGTGCTGTGCCTGGCCGAGTCGCTGCAGGACCTGCGTGCGCGGCTGGCGCGCATCGTCGTCGCGCGCACATTCGACGGCCGTGCGGTGACCGTCGCCGACCTGAAGGCACAGGGCGCGATGACGGTGCTGCTGAAGGATGCGCTGGCTCCCAACCTCGTGCAGACGCTGGAGGGCACGCCCGCGTTCGTGCACGGCGGACCGTTCGCGAACATCGCCCATGGCTGCAACTCGGTGATGGCCACGCGTGCTGCGCTCGGGCTGGCCGACATCGTGCTCACCGAAGCCGGTTTCGGCGCCGATCTGGGTGCCGAGAAGTTCCTCGACATCAAGTGCCGCAGCGCCGGGCTGTGGCCTGCCGCGGCGGTCGTCGTGGCCACCGTCCGGGCGCTGGCCTGGCAGGGCGGCGACGAGCGCGCGCGGCGCGCCGAGCCCGATCTCGACGCGCTGCGCCGCGGCCTGCCCAACCTGCAGCGGCACGTGCAGATCGTGCGCGAAGTCTACGGCCTGCCCTGCGTCGTCGCGATCAACGCCTTCGCCGACGACCACGAGGAGGAGCGCGCGCTGCTGCAGGAATGGGGGCGTTCGGAAGGCGTCGAGGTGATCGAGGCGCGCCACTGGGCGGAGGGCGGTGCGGGTGCGCAGACGCTGGCGCAGGCGCTGCTGCGCCTGCTGCAGCAGCCGGCGGGTGGGGACACCGCACCGCGTTTCGTCTACGAGAGCGCCGATCCGCTGTGGACCAAGCTCGAGAAGGTCGCGCAGCGCGTCTACCGCGCCGCCCGCATCGAGGCACCGGCCCAGGTCCGCGAACAGCTCGAGGCCTGGCAACGCGAGGGTTACGGCGGGATGGCCGTCTGCATCGCGAAGACCCCGTACAGCTTCGGCACCAAGCCTGAGGAGCGCGGCGCGATCGAAGGCCAGGTGATCGACTTTCACGAGGTGCGCCTGGCTGCAGGTGCCGGCTTCGTCGTCGCGCTGGCCGGCGACGTCACGACGATGCCCGGGCTGCCGCGCGTGGCCGCGGCCGAGCGCATCGACGTCGACGGCGACGGGCGGGTGGTGGGACTGGCCTAGGCTCTGTCCTATCCTCGCCCCTCCGGGCACGGGTGCGCCGAGCATCCGGCCGCTGCCGCTTCCGCCCTGTGTTCTCCTCCCATTCCCGCGGCCCGCTGGTCGTCAACCTGGTCGCGCAGCTGGCCTTCGGGCTGCTGGCGATGACGATCTGCATTCCGTCGATGCAGGAATGGGGCGCGCTCTTCGGCGCCGGTCAGGGGAGCGTGCAGCTGAGTTTCAGCGGCTTCGTGATCGCCTACGGCGCGCTGCAGCTGCTCTACGGGCCCTTGTCGGATCGTCTGGGGCGGCGACGCGTGCTGCTCGCCGGCCTGTCGCTCGCGTTCGCGGGTTCGGTGCTCTCGGCGCTGTCGACCTCGCTGGATGCCCTGATCGCGGCACGCGTGCTGCAGGGTGCGGGCGCGGCCGCGGGCATGGTGATCGGCCGAGCGCTGGTGCAGGACCTCTTCGACGGTCCGGAGCGCACGCGCGTGATGGCCTGGATCGGCATGGCGATGGGGCTGGTGCCGCCGGGGGCGGCCATCATCGGCGGCCTGCTGCACGTGCGCCTGGGTTGGCAGGCGGGTTTCGTGCTGATGGCGGTGCTGGCGCTCGTGCTGATCGTTGCCGCGTGGCGCGGCCTGTCGCCGAAGATGCTGGCGGCGCCGGAGCGCGAGCCGGCGCCGCACGGTGCATCGGCAATCCCGAACGCGACCGTGACCGTGGCTTCGGGCGCGGTACCGCAACCACCCTGGTGGCGCACGATGCAGACGTCGTACGCGCGGCTGGCGCGCGAACCGGTGTTCCTGCTCTACGTCGGCGTGCTGTCGACGACCTCGGCGGCCTTCTACACCTTTCTCGGCGGTGCGCCGCTGGTGCTCGGCAGCTACGGCATCGGCCCCGAGGGCGTCGGCTGGTACATCGGCGCGATCCCGGTCTTCTACATCATCGGCAACTACCTGACGAGCCGCCTGGTCCACCGTGCCGGCGAGGCGCGCGTGATGCTGATGGGGCAGGTCCTCGCGATCGGCAGCCTGCTGCTGACGGCGGCGCTGGCGCTGGCAGGATGGCATTCGCCGCTCGCGTTCGCGCTGCCGCTGACCCTGCTCGGCGTCGGCCACGGTTTCCTGATGCCGACGGCGCTGTCGGGCACCGTCGGCGTGCTGCCGGCACTGGCCGGTGCCGCGGCGGCGGTGGCCGGCCTGCTGCAGCAGGGGATGGGTGCGGCCGGCGGCTGGATCGTCGGCCTCGTGCCGCACCGCGGAGCGCTCAACCTGGCGCTGCTGATGCTGGCCTGGACGCTCGTCGGCGCGCTCGCGCAATGGGGTCTGTGGCGGTTGCGCCCGGCCCGTGGCGACTGAGGGCGCAGCCTGCGCGCGCTGATCGTGCCGGATCGCGGTCCGTGCCACCGGGCGGCGGGTGAGACGATGACACGGGCAAGCGCAAAAGGCGAAGCGGCCAGCCGCTTGCGCCGCTGGCCGCCAAGAAGCGGATGTGCCCGGGCTCCGCTCAGCCCGGCATCGCCGCCAGCGCCGCGTTGAGGCTTGCGCTCGGGCGCATCACGGTCTCGAGCTTCTGCGGCGAGGGCTGGTAGTAGCCGCCGATGTCGACCTTGTGGCCCTGGACGACGCGAAGCTCGTCGACGATCCTGGCTTCGTTCTCGGCCAGCGACTTGGCCAGCGGTGCGAAGCAGGCGGCGAGCTCGGCGTCGTCCTTCTGTGCGGCCAGCTCCTGAGCCCAGTACATCGCCAGATAGAACTGGCTGCCGCGGTTGTCGAGCTCGCCGGTCTTGCGGCGCGGACTCTTGTCGTTGTCCAGGAGCTTGCCGGTCGCCGCGTCCAGCGTCCTGGCGAGCACCTTGGCCTTCTCGTTGTGCGTCTTGATGCCCAGCTCCTCGAGGCTGACCGCCAGCGCGAGGAATTCGCCCAGCGAGTCCCAGCGCAGGTGGTTTTCCTCCACCAGTTGCTCGACGTGCTTGGGCGCCGACCCGCCGGCACCGGTCTCGTACATGCCGCCGCCGGCGAGCATCGGCACGATCGACAGCATCTTCGCGCTGGTGCCCAGTTCCATGATCGGGAACAGGTCGGTGAGGTAGTCGCGCAGGATGTTGCCGGTGGCGCTGATCGTGTCGAGGCCCCGGACCACGCGCTCGAGCGTGTAACGCATCGCACGCACCTGGCTCATGATCTGGATGTCCAGGCCCTCGGTGTCGTGCTCGTTCAGATACATGCGGACCTTGGTGATGAGCTGGTTCTCGTGCGGGCGGTACGGGTCGAGCCAGAACACCACGGGCGTGTTGGAGTTGCGCGCGCGCGTGACCGCGAGCTTCACCCAGTCGCGGATCGCCGCGTCGGTCGTGCGGCACATGCGCCAGATGTCACCCTGCTCGACGTGCTGCGTCAGCAGGACCTCGCCGGTGGCGTTGTCGGTGATGTTGACGGTGCCGTCCTCGGGGATCTCGAAGGTCTTGTCATTCGACCCGTATTCCTCCGCGCCCTGCGCCATCAGGCCGACGTTGGGCACCGTGCCCATGGTCGCGGGATCGAAGGCGCCATGCCACTTGCAGAAGTTGATCATCTCCTGGTAGATGCGTGCGAAGGTCGATTCCGGCATCACCGCCTTGACCTCCTTCAGGCGCCCGTCGGCGCCGTACATCTTACCGCCGTTTCGGATCATCGCGGGCATCGAGGCGTCGACGATGACGTCGTTGGGCGAGTGGAAGTTGGTGATGCCCTTGTCGGAGTCGACCATCGCCAGCTCCGGGCCGTTGGCGTGGCAGGCGTGCAGGTCGGCGCGGATCTCGTCCTGCACGCTCTTGGGCAGCTTGGCGATCTTGTTGTAGAGGTCGACCATGCCGTGGTTGACGTTCACGCCCAGCTCGTCGAAGAGCTTCTGGTGCTTGGCGAACGCGTCCTTGTAGAACACGCGCACGCAGTGCCCGAACACGATCGGGTGGGAGACCTTGAGCATCGTCGCCTTGACGTGCAGCGAGAAGATCACGCCGGTCTTGCGCGCGTCCTCGATCTGCTCCTCGTAGAACTCGAGCAGCGCCTTCTTGCTGAAGAACATCGAGTCGATGACGTCGCGGTCCTTGAGCTGCACCTTGGGCTTGAGCACCTGGGTCTTGCCGCTCCTGGTGATCAGCTCCATGCGCACCTCACGGTCGCCTTCCACCGTCATCGACAGCTCGTCGTTGTAGAAGTCGCCGCGCTTCATGTGCGAGACATGGGTGCGCGAGGCGGCCGACCACTCGCCCATCTTGTGCGGGTGCTTGCGCGCGTACTCCTTGACGGCGCGCGGCGCGCGGCGGTCGGAATTGCCCTGGCGGATCACCGGGTTGACCGCGCTGCCGGTGCACTTGTCGTAGCGGGCGCGAATCTCCCGCTCCTTGTCGTCCTTGGGGCTGTCGGGGAAGTCCGGGATCGGGAAGCCCTTGCCCTGCAGCTCCTTGATCGCCGCCTTGAGCTGTGCCACGGTCGCGCTGATGTTGGGCAGCTTGATGATGTTGGCCTCGGGCTGCAGCGTGAGCTGGCCCAGTTCGGCCAGCGTGTCGGGCACGCGTTGCTCCTCGGTCAGGTAATCCGGGAACTGCCCGAGGATGCGGGCCGCCAGCGAGATGTCGCTCGTCTCCACCGCGATGCCTGCCGGCTTCGTGAAGGCTCGCACCACGGGCAGGAAGGCGGCGGTCGCCAGCAGCGGCGCCTCGTCGGTCAGGGTGTAGATGATGGTGGGCTGCTTGGTCGTCATGGCGAGTCTCTCGTGAACAACGATGGCTACCGGGGGAGGGGCTGGGCCGCCGCGCGGGCCGCGGCGTGCAGGCGCGATTGTGGCGGCTATCCGGGCCTTCGAGCGAGCCGGTGCGCTCCGGATTGCGCCGGGCGCAGCATGCCAGCAGAAGCTGACGCGAAGCCTCCACGATGGCGATTGCCGCGTCTGCGTCCGCGGACGCAGGTGCGCGAAGGGTGGCGATACTCGCATCCGATCCCGTTGCGGCTCCGGCGCGGCATCCGTCACCACCCGCCCCCGATTCACCTTCACCCGCCGCCGCCCGCCCCGGCCGCGATCCGATCATGCCGATTGAGACCTTGCCCGCCAGCGCGCTGCGAGCCCGCGTCGACCCGCAGGCGCTCGGTTTTGCCGATACCGACGAGCTCCAGGAGCTGCCCTTGCCCTGGATCGGCCAGGAGCGTGCCGAACAGGCGGCGCGGTTCGGGCTGAAGATCGAGGAGCCCGACTACCACCTGTTCGTCCTCGGCGAGACCGGCTGCGGGCGCACGACCTTGCTGCAGCGGCTCGTGCGAGAGGTGGCCGCCACCCGGCCGGTGCCGCCGGATCTGGTCTACCTGAACGATTTCGAGGCGCCCGAGCGCCCGCGTGCGCTGCGGCTGCCGCCCGGCCAGGGACGGGAGCTGAGGCAGCTGATGGCCGAGCTGGCCAAGACGCTGCAGACGCAGATCCCGAGGCGGCTGCTGGCGCCGGACTACACCGTCGCCGCCGATCGCGTGCAGGCTGCCGCGCAGGCCGAGGAGGAGCGCGACCTCGCCGCACTGCGGGCCTTCGCCGAATCGCGCCGTTTTGCGCTGGTGCACGAACCCTCGAGGGAACACACCGCCGAGCCGGCGCGCGAAGGGCCGGGACGCGAACCGGGGCGCATGGTCTTCACGCGGCGTGCCGCCGACGGCCAGCCGCTGACGGCCGAGAAGGCCGCGGCGCTTGCGCCCGAGGAGCGGGCGGCGATCGACGCCGACGAGGAGGCCTTGCGCGCCGAGGTCGGCCGCTTCACCGAGCGCAGCCGCGCCCGCGAGCAATCGGCCAACGAGACCCTGGGGTCGCTGCGCCGGCAGGCCGTCAAGCCGCTGCTCGAGCATGGCCTGCAGACGATCCGCGCCGCCTTGCGCAAGCGGATCAAGGACACCGTCAAGCTCGGCCGCTGGCTCGAACAGGTGCAGCAGCACGTGCTCGACAACCTCGAGCTCTTCGTCGCTGGCGAGGCGGCCGACGAGGGCGCGCGCGTCGATGCGCTGCTGGCCTTGCTCGCGCGGCTGCGCGTCAACGTCGCCGTCGATCATCACGATCAGACCGGGGCGCCGGTGGTGGTCGACGACAACCCGGTGTACCGCTCGCTCTTCGGCAGCGTCGAATACGAGGCCGAGAGCGACGTGCTGGTGACCGACTTCAGCCGCATCCGCGCCGGCAGCCTGCTCAGGGCGCACGGCGGCTTCCTGCTGCTGCACCTGAGCGACCTGCTCGCCGACCTCGCGGTGTGGGAGAAGCTGCGCCGCTTCCTGCGCAGCGGGCGGCTGCAGATCGAGGAGCCGGGCACGATGTTCGCGCCGATCTCCGCCGTCTCGCTGCAGCCCGAGCCCGTCGACGTCGACGTGAAGATCGTGCTCATCGCCTCGGTCGCGGACTACTACCTCGTGCAGGAAGGCGACCCCGAGGTCGCGCGCCACTTCCGCTGCAAGGTCGACTTCGCCGGGAGCTTCCGCGCCACCGACGAGTCGCGCCGCGCCACCGCGATCTTCGTCGCCCATGCCTGTCGCCGCATGGGTCTGCCGCCCTTCGACGCGGGGGCAGTGGCGCGGCTGATCGAGGAGACGCACCGCGAGGCCGAGGACCAGTCGCGCCAGAGCGCGGTCTTCGCACGCACCGAGGCGCTGGTGATGGAGGCCGCGGCGATCGCGCGCGGGCGCGGTGCCGCGCGCGTCGAAGCCTTTGATGTGCGGGCGGCGCTGGAGGCGAGGGCGCGCCGGCACGACTATCCCGAGCAACGCCTGCAGGAAGCGATCGCCGACGGCGAGCGGCTGATCGAGGCAGGCGGCGAACGGATCGGGGTCCTCAACGGGCTGAGCGTCGTCGACCTCGGCGATCATCGCTTCGGCTTGCCGGTGCGGGTGGTGGCGAGCACCCACGCGGGTGAGGACGGCCTGCTCAACATCGAGCGCGAGGTCGCGCTCTCGGGGCCGGCTCACGACAAGGGCGTGCTCGTCCTGCACAGCCATCTGGCGACGCTGTTCCGGCATGTCGCGCCGCTGGCGCTGAGCGCGACCGTGGTGGTCGAGCAGGAGTACGGCGGCATCGAAGGCGACTCGGCCTCATGCGCGGAGTTCTACGCGCTGCTCTCCAGCCTCGCAGGCCTGCCGCTGCGCCAGGGCATTGCCGTCACCGGCGCCATCAACCAGGCCGGCGAGATGCTGCCGGTGGGTGGTGTCAACGAGAAGATCGAGGGCTTCTTCCGAACCTGTATGCAGCAGGGGCTCGACGGCTCGCAGGGGGTGCTGATTCCCGCGCGCAGCCGCCGCCGCCTGATGCTCGGCACCGAGCTCTGCGAGGCGGTTGCCGCGGGGCGCTTCCACATCTACACGGCCGACACCGCGGGCGCGGGCATGGAGCTGCTCACCGGCCGCGCCTACGGCCGCCTCGGGTCTGGCGGCTACGCAGCCGACACCGTGCTGGGCATGGCGCAGCGCACGCTGCAGGCCTTCCGCCGCGCCTGCCAGGCCGCACAGCCCTCAGCGCCCGCGCCATCGCGGCCCTGGCGGCGTCCACCGGCACCGCTGGGGGCCGGACGCAAGGGCGGCAGGATCCGGGCACAGCGTCTGCGCTAGCGGCCCGGCTGCTCCTTGCCGTTATCGCGCAACTCCGTGCCGACGAGCCGGGATGCGCAACGCCTTCAGCTCGACCGGCGCCGAATGCGGCGGCGCTCGGCCTACTGCTTCTCCTGCTGCTTCGACGATTCGTCGATCTTGCGCAGGAAGAAGCGCACGTACCAGATGCCCATCCCGATCATGAACGCGATGCCGATCAGGCTCATCAGGCCGGGCCCGGTGCCAAAGAGGTCTTGCAGAAGTTTCATGGCCTTGTGCTTCGTTGTCGGATGCAGGTTCGGCAGGCATTATCCATATTGAGCAAATGGTTGCTCGGAAGGGGACTCCGGATCGAACCCGAGGGTGCGCCGGCCGCGGCGAGCCCCAGCGATCAGACGCCCTCCTCGTCGAAGTAGTCGCTGTCGATCTTCGGGATGCGCACGCTGCGGGCGGTGACGCCGACGTCGTGGTCGATCATCAGCGACGCCAGGCGCGACCCGTCGATCAACACCATGCCTTCGACGCTGCGCGCGAATTCCACGGCCTGGGGCGTGAAGGCCGAGCTCGTGATGAAGATGCCTTTTCGCGCTTTCTGCCCCGCGAGCGCCCCGTAGAAGGCCTGCAGTTCCGGGCGGCCCACGTTGCCATGCCAGCGCTTGGCCTGGACGTAGACCTTCTCCAGCCCCAGACGGTCCAGTGAGATGACGCCGTCGATGCCGCCGTCGCCGGCACCGCCGACGCGCTGCAGGTCGGCGCGGCTCGCGCCGTAACCCATGCGGTGAAGCAGATCGAGCACGATGGTCTCGAAGAAGGCCGGCGACACGCGCGAGATGAATTCGAGCAGCTCCGATTCGGCTGCCTGCCGCAGCTCGGCCAGCGCCTGCCCGAGTCGGTCTTCGGGGCTGGCGACGATCGCCTGCGGATCGGCCGCAGGCGCTGAAGCCGCTTCCTGCGACGCACCATCGGCGGCCGACGTGCGGAGTCGCACCCCGAGGTAGCCCATCGCCAGTTGGGCGGTCATCGCGTTCTCGAAGGGTTCGGGATGCGTCTCGATGAAGGCCTGCCCCTGCGGCGTGATCTGCCACAACCCACGCTTGGGGCTGACGGAGAACCCGGCCCGCTTGAGCCGATCGTGCGCCCAGCCGATGCGGTTCTTGTAGATCGCCTGTGCCCCGCTTGGCAGCAATTCCTGCCGGTCGGCGTCGCTCAGCTCGAAGCGGTCGGCGAGGACCGCATGGGCCTCGCGTGCGGGGAGCCCGTCCGGACGCGATGCCAGCAGGCGCAGCAGCGGCTCGATGAACCGGTCGTAGGTCGGGATGGCCATGCCTCCTCCTTGGACTGACGGGCCGTCCCCGCCTGAGCGCGCGGCGTGCCGCGCGCCTCGCTGCACGACGATCCGGCCGCCGAGAGGGCGCCAGCGCGGCGCGGTGCGGGTTGCGGCGCCGGGGGCGCCCTCACTTCGCGTACTTGCGGAACTCCGGCTTGCGCTTTTCGTTGAAGGCCCTGACGCCTTCCTGCGATTCCTCGGTGTCGTAGTAGAGCTTGAGCGCGTACATGCCCATGCCGGCGATGCCGGCCTGGTGCGCGGTGTCCATGTTGAAGCTGCGCTTGGCGATGGCGATCGCGGTCGGGCTCTTCTCGGCGATCTCGTCGGCCCAGCGCTGGACTTCGGCGTCGAGCTGGTCGTCGGCGACGACGGTGTTGACCAGGCCCATGGCCAGCGCCTCGCTCGCCGTGTAGCGGCGGCAGAGGTACCAGATCTCGCGCGCCTTCTTCTCGCCGACCACGCGCGCCAGCAGCGCGGTGCCGTAGCCGGGGTCGACGGAGCCGACCTTGGGGCCGACCTGGCCGAACTGCGCGCGCTCGCCGGCGATCGTCAGGTCGCACAGCGTGCA
>JAIXKN010000012.1:22941-36085 GCA_026932425.1 Burkholderiales bacterium | reverse complement strand
CGACCTGGCCGAACTGCGCGCGCTCGCCGGCGATCGTCAGGTCGCACAGCGTGCACAGCACGTTGCCGCCGCCGATCGCGTAGCCCTGCACGCGCGCGATCACCGGCTTGGGCACGTCGCGGATCGCCGCGTGCAGTTCCTCCATCGGCAGCCCGATCGTGCCGCGGCCGTCGTACTGGCCCTCGTGCGCCGACTGGTCGCCGCCGGTGCAGAAGGCGCGGTCCCCGGCGCCGGCGAGCACGATGCAGGCGATGCTCCTGTCGTAGCCGGCCTTGATGATCGCGTGGATCAGCTCGTCGCAGGTCTTGCCGCGGAAGGCATTCATCTTCTCCGGACGGTTGATCGTGATCCAGGCGGTGTGGCCGTTCCTGACCTCGTACAGGATGTCTTCGTAGTTCATCGGCGAGCCTCCTTCGGCGCTTGTCGGGGGAATGGGGGGGAAGTGATCGTGGACGTGGACGGAGTGTGCCGGATGAGGCTTGCCGCTGCGCGGACGAGTGGCGGCGCCTGCTTCAGGGGGCGCAGCTGCGAAAGCCCGCGAAGGCATGGTCGGCGTGCGGAGCGAGGAAGCGCCGCGCCTTCGGGTGGCGCTGGCGTGCCGGCGTCATGAACGATCCGCCGCGCAGCACGCCCTGCGTGCCGGCCGGCGGCATGCGGTCCAGCGCGCCGGCGGTGGGTGCGTAGCCGGCCCAGGGCCGCGCGCTGCCGGCGACCCATTCGAAGACGTCGCCCCAGACGAAGCCGCGGTTGCGTGCGGTCAGCGCCGCGAGCTCCCACTCGGGTTCGGTCGGCAGCCGGCGGCCGGCCCAGCGACACCAGGCCTCGGCCTCGTGGCGGCTGACGTGCATCACCGGCTGCGTGGCGCCGGCGCGCTGCAGCTCGCCGCCGCGCTGCACGAGCACGCCGCCGCGCAGCTGTTCGACGTCGCGCGGCGCCCGGCGCGCGCTGCGCTGCGCCCAGGCCCAGCCGGTCTCGCTCCACAGCTCGGCGCGCTGGTAGCCGCCGTCCTCGGCGAACTCGGCGAAGCGCGCCCAGTTGACCGGCTGGGCGTCGATCTCGAACTCGGGCACCGCCAGCTCCTCGGCCCAGCGCTCGGCATCGGGGACGAAGCCCCCGTGCTCGCTGCCCAGGCGCAGGCGTGCCGCGGGCATCAGCAGCGGCTCGCGATCGCTGCGGCCGGGCAGCGTCGCCCAGGGCGGCGGCGGGTCGCCCTGGCGTCGAAGCTGCAGCGCCGCGGCGCGCTCGGCCAGGGCCTCGCCGATGCGGTCCTCGTGCAGCAGCGCGGCGCGGTAGAAGTGCAGATCCTCGTCGGCGGAGGCGGTGCTGGCCAGCAGGTCCAGCGTCGTCTCCATCGTCTGCTCCAGGTAGGCGCGCAGGCCCTCCGCGTCGGGGAGGCCATCCTCGGCCTCGAACCAGCCGTCGGCGCCGGGTTCGATCGACGACAGGCAGGCTGCGTCGAGGTCGGCGCGATCGCCTCGGGCGCGCTGCAGGTTGCGCGCGATCCAGCGCTCCTGGTACCAGCCGGCGCGGGCGACGAGCCACAGCGCGCTTGCTCCGCCGTCGGTGCGCGCCTGCGCGCCGCGCGCCTCGAACACCGCGAGCCAGCGCAGCGTGAGGTTGCGCGCGTCCATCAGCGCCAGCGACAGCAGTCCGGTGTCGGCGTGGCGGATCGAGAATGGATCGTCCAGCGCGCGCGTGCGCAGGCTCATCGCGTGCTCACTCGGCGCCCCTTTGCGCTGCGCGCTCCCGGCCGAGCGCCTTGGAGCGATCCGGCACGCTCGTGCAGCGCATGCCGGCGCCTGCCCATCTACTGACCCACGAGGCCGTTGCGGATCGCGTAGACCGTGAGCTCGGAATTGTTGGCCAGCTGCAGCTTCTCGAGCACGCGCGCGCGGTAGACGGAGACCGTCTTGGGGCTCAGCAGCAGCTCCTCGGCGATGTCCGAGAGCCGCTTGCCCGAGGCGATCAGCAGCAGCGTCTGCAGCTCGCGGTCGGAGAGCTTGTGGTGCGGCAGCTCGTCGGCCGGTGCGGTGAGGCTGTCGACCAGCATCTGCGCGATCTCGGGGGTCACGTACTTGCGGCCCTGCGCGACGGTGCGCACGGCGTTGACGATCGCCTGCGGGTCGCCGCCCTTGTTGACGTAGCCGTAGGCGCCGGCCCGCAGCGCGCGGATCGCGTACTGGTCCTCGGGGTACATGCTGACCACGAGCACCTTGATCGGCGATCCTTCGTCCTTGAGCGTGTGCAGCACGTCCAGCCCGCTGCGGCCGGGGAGGTTGATGTCCAGCACCAGCACGTCGCAGCTCTCGCTGCGCAGCAGGCTGCGCAGGCTCGCGTAGTCGGCTGCCTCGCCGACGACGCGCATGTCGGGCGCATCGGCCAGCGTGTCGCGGATGCCGCGGCGGATCAGCGCATGGTCGTCGCAGAGGATGACGCGGATCATGGCGGGTGCGGTCGGGTCGCTTCGGCTCGGTTCCTGACGTGGCCGATCATAGGTCCGACCAGGCCGAGGGATCGTGCTCGCGGTCCTCGTCCTCGTCGTCGCGGAGCGCGGCCTCATCGGCCGGCGGCGCGCCATCCAGCGGCACCGAGAGCATCAGCGTCGTGCCGCGGCCGCCGCTGGAGAGCTCGATCCACCCGCCGACGGTCCCGGCGCGCTCGTGCAGGCCGCGGATTCCGAAGCTGCTGGCCTTGGCCAGATCGGAAGAGGAAAAGCCGCGGCCGTTGTCGCTGATCTCGAGCGAGAGCACGCCGCCGGAGACCGAGAGATCCATCGTCACCCGCGTCGCCTGCGCATGCTTGCTGATGTTGGTCAGCGCCTCCTGCGCGGTGCGGTAGGCGACGAGCGGCACGCCCTCCGGGAGTTCGTGTCCGCGCGTGCCGATGCGCTCGTCGCGGGTGCGGAAGACGCACTCGGCGCCGGTGCGCTTCTCGAAGCGGCCGGCCAGCCATTGCAGCGCCGGCACCAGGCCCTGTTCGAGGATCGCCGGGCGCAGGTTGTGCATCACGCGCTGGCTGGCGCCGATCGCGTGCGTCACCGTCTCCAGCGCCGAGAGGGCGCGCTGCCGGACGGCCGGTTCGCTGCTGTGACGCCGGATCCAGTCGATCTCGAACTTCAGCGCCGTCAGCGATCCGCCGACGTCGTCGTGGATCTCGCGCGCGATCGCCGCGCGCTCGGCCTCGATGCGCGTCTGCAGGTGGCGGGCGAATTCGGCCAGCCGCTGGTGCGACGCGGCGACCTCGCGGTCGGCCTCGAGCTTGGCCGCGTGCGTGCGCGCCGCGTCGATCGCGTGCTCGAGCGCCGGCGCGAGGCGCGCGAGCCCGTTCTTCAGCAGGTAGTCACTCGCGCCCTCGCGCATTGCCGCCACCGCCACGTCCTCGCCGATCTCGCCGGAGACGAGGATGAAGGGGACGATCGGGTCGCGCGCACGCACCAGGCGCAGCGCCTGCAGTCCCGAGAAGCCCGGCAGGCGGTAGTCGGAGACGATCGCGTCCCAGCGCCGGGCCAGCGCCGCCTCGAACTCGGAGCGCGTCTCCACGCGCTGCGCATCGATCGTCAGGCCGCTGCGCCGCAGCTGCGCCAGCGCCAGCTCGTGATCGGGCTCGGAGTCCTCCAGGTGCAGGATGCGCAATGTGTCACGGGTGTCGGGCATGCGGCCAGTATCGCGCAGTGCGGCGCGCCGTCACGGACGCCTCGACGGCACGAGAAGCGGCCCGATCGCCGTGCTGTTGCGCTCAATTCCGCGCCCGATGCTGCCGAAAACGCAGGGGCAGGTGCGCTCGCCACGACGTGCCGGCGCCATGTCCCCGCGTCCACCCCCGTTGTCCAGGACCCTCGATGCTCGCGACGCCCGAAGAACCGCCCCCTGTGTCGCCCGTGCCGCCTGCATCCGCGGGGCTGTCGATCCTCGCGGCCACCGAACTGCAGGATCACCTGCTCGTCGCGCACAACGACCTCGAGCGCCTGCAGCGCCTGCTCGACGACGCGGCGCAGGCGCTGATGCGGCACTTCACCTATGCCGCAGCGCACATGGATGCCGCCGTCGTGCATCTGCATGGCGGCGCGCACGGTGAGCCGCCGACGATCCAGGAGGCGCGCCAGACGCTGGCCAGCGCGATCACCGCGCTCCAGTTCCAGGACCTGGCGACGCAGCTGATCGCGCACACGAGCCGGCGGTTGCGCAGCTGCGCCGACCGCCTCGCGCGCGACGCGCTGGGCGACGACGAGGACGGCGCGGCCGTCGTCGACGAGGCCCCGCTGCGGCCGAACCCGGTGACGCAGGACGAAATGGACGCCGGCTCGATCGAGCTTTTCTAGAGCAGCCCTCCCCGCACGCATTCCGACACGCCTTTCAGGAGCACACCCCATGCACTCGATCCTCGCCGTCGACGACTCCGCCTCGATGCGGCAGATGGTTTCGTTCACGCTGAAGAACGCCGGCTTCAACGTCGTCGAGGCGGTCGATGGCCAGGATGCCTGGGACAAGGCGGGCAAGGCCGACTTCGACCTCGTGCTGACCGACCAGAACATGCCGCGGATGGACGGCATCAGCCTGACGAGGAAGCTGCGCGAGAACCCCAGGTTCAAGAGCACGCCGATCCTGATCCTGACCACCGAGTCCAGCGACCAGATGAAGCAGGCCGGTCGCGCCGCCGGCGCCACCGGCTGGCTCGTGAAGCCCTTCGACCCGTCCAAGCTGATCGAGGTGATCGGCAAGGTCATCCGCTGAGCCGACCGCGTCGAGCAGCGCCACGCCGCCAGGAGACGACCCCATGGGTGAGCCATCGCCGCACAGCGCCGCCAGCCAGGGCGCCGGCATCGACCTGAGCCAGTTCTTCCAGGTCTTCTTCGAGGAGGCGGGCGAGAACCTCGAGCGCATGGAGCAGATGCTGCTGGCCATCGACATCGAGGCCGCCGACGAGGAGACGCTCAACGCGATCTTCCGCTGCGCGCATTCGGTGAAAGGGGGCGCGGCGACCTTCGGCTTCGCCGACGTGGCCGAGCTGACGCACCAGATGGAGACGCTGCTGGACAAGCTGCGCCGCCACGAGCTGCAACCGACGACGGCGATGGTCGACGTGCTGCTGGAATCCGGAGACGCGCTGAAGGCGCAGCTCGCGCGCCACCAGGGCAGCGGCGACGATCCGATCGAGACCGAGGCGCTGCTGCGGACGATTCGCGCCCTAGTCGAAGGGGGCGAAGGGGGCGTGGGAGCGCCGCTTGCGCGACCCCTGGCGGTGCAGGATGCCGTCTCGCGCGGCGCCTGCGCTTCGGTTTCGTCCCCGGCTCCGATCGTGACGACGGTGCGCGCGCTCGTGCTGACGGTCGGTCCCCTGGCGGACCCGCGCCAGGCCGAGAATCTCTTCGAGCTCTTCCGCGAGATCCCGGATCTCGGGACGATCGAGCCGCTGGACGGCGGGCAGGCGATCGACGGCGTGCGGCGGCTGCGTATCGTCACGACGACGCCCGACGCCGAACTGATCGACCTCTGCACCTTCCACGTCGCCCGCGAGGCGCTGCGGCTCGAACCGGCGACCGAGGGTTACGGCTTTCACGCCGGCGCACCCGGGGCGCCGCCGGAACCCGACCCGCCGGACCCCGGTTATGGCTTCTTCGAGAACGCCCCGGGCGGGCCGCAGGGCCAGGGCGATGAGGCCGTCGCGCCCGCCCCGGCGGCGGTCGCAGCCCCGCCTGTCGTGCCGGGTGCAGCGAGCACGCCGCGCACCGCGCCGTCGCGCCCTGCAGCATCCGGCGCCGAATCGAGCACGCTGCGCGTCTCGGTCGAGAAGGTCGACCAGCTGATCAACCTGGTCGGCGAGCTCGTGATCACGCAGGCGATGCTCGCGCAGACCGGCAAGGGCGTGGACACGGCGCTCTACCAGCAGCTGGCTTCGGGCCTGGCCGACCTCGAGCGCAACACCCGCGACCTGCAGGAAGCGGTGATGTCGATCCGCATGATTCCGATGTCGGTGGTCTTCAACCGCTTCCCGCGGATGCTGCGCGACCTGGCCGGCAAGCTCGGCAAGAAGGTCGAGCTCGTGACCCAGGGTGAGGCGACCGAACTCGACAAGGGCGTGATCGAGAAGATCACCGACCCGCTCACGCACCTGGTGCGCAACAGCTGCGACCACGGCATCGAGCTGCCCGCCGAACGCCTGGCGCGGGGCAAGCCCGAGACGGGAATCGTGACCCTCGTGGCCAGCCACCAGGGCGGCAGCATCGTGATCGAGGTGCGCGACGACGGCAAGGGGCTCAGTCGCCGGAAGCTGCTGGCCAAGGCGCGCGAGCGCGGCCTGGACGTGCACGACGGCATGAGCGACCAGGACGTCTACGGCCTCATCTTCGCGCCGGGCTTCTCCACCGCCTCCGAGGTCACCGACGTCTCCGGCCGCGGCGTCGGCATGGACGTGGTGAAGAAGAACATCGTCGCGCTCGGCGGTTCGGTGGAGATCGATTCCGCCGAGGGTCACGGCATGACGGTGCGCGTGCGCCTGCCGCTGACCCTGGCGATCATGGACGGGATGAGCGTGGGTGTGGCCGACGAGTGCTACATCCTGCCGCTGTCCAGCGTGGTCGAGTCCTTCCAGGTGCAGCCGGGGATGATCCGCACGATCGGCGGCAGCGGTCGCGTCGTCGAGGTGCGCGACGAGTACATGCCGGTGATCGATCTCGAGCGCGTCTTCGACGTGCCGCGCTTCGACTTCGAGAAGACGGCCGACATCATGGTCGTCGTCGAGGCCGAAGGTGGCCGCGCGGCCTTGCTGGTCGACGAACTCATCGGCCAGCAGCAGATCGTCGTCAAGAACCTCGAAGCCAACTACCGCCGCGTCGACGACGTGAGCGGAGCGACGATCCTCGGCGACGGGCGCGTCGCGCTGATCCTGGACGTCGGCGCACTGGTGCGGCGAAGCCGGCATTGAGCGCCTGGCCCAGGCACCGATCTTCAATCCCGGCCTCCGCGGCCGATAGTCCTTGGATACGCCCCACGGGGCTCGATCACGCAGGAGCAAGCTGATGGAGATGGTCACCGAAGCCGAAGTCGTTGCCCGCCACGAGGCGGCGCGTGCAGGCGGCAAGCCCGCGACCCCGACCGCACGGCACGGCGAGTACCTCACCTTTCGCCTCGGCAGCGAGGAATACGGCATCGACATCCTGCGCGTGCAGGAAATCCGTTCCTACGAGCCGCCGACGCGCATCGCCAACGCGCCGCCGTTCATCAAGGGCGTCGTGAACCTGCGCGGCGTCATCGTGCCGATCATCGACCTGCGCCTGAAGCTGGGTTGCGAGAACGCCGAGTACAACGCCTTCACCGTCGTCATCGTGCTCAACGTCAGGGGTCGCGTCGTCGGTGCGGTCGTCGACTCGGTTTCCGACGTGCTCGAGCTCGGCACCGGGCACATCAAGCCCGCGCCCGAGCTCAGTACCAAGGTCGATGCCGGTTTCATCACCGGCATCGGCAGCGTCGGCGAGCGCATGCTGATCCTGATGGACATCGAGGGCCTGATGAGCAGCGCCGAGATGGGGCTGATGCCCTGAACCTCCTGCCGATGCGGCGCGCGCCGCGCGACCCGGCCCACGTATTCCCCATTCCCGGAGCCATGCCCCCATGAAAGCGGCCCTCTCGATCAAGACACGACTCTGGCTTGCGCTCGGCGCGTCCGGCCTGCTGCCGCTGGCGGTCCTCGCCGCGCTTGCGGCGCTCGGCGTCGGGCCGGACCTCGCGCTCGGCGGTGCGGCGCTCGCCGCACTGGCCTTGATTCTCGGTGCCGCGACGACGCTGGCGCGTTCGATCGTGCGGCCGCTGCGCGAAGCCGGTGAGCTCAGCCGGCGCATCGGCGAAGGCGACCTGACCGTGCCGGTGGACACCGCCCGAGGCGACGAGATCGGCGCACTGCTGCGCGCGGTGGCCGGCATGCGCGACGCGCTGCGCAAGGTCGTCGGCCAGGTGCGCGGCTCGACCGACAGCATCCAGCACGCGGCCGGCGAGGTCGCGCAGGGCAATGCCGACCTGAGCCGGCGTACCGAGACCGCCGCCGCGAGCCTGCAGCAGACGGCGAGCTCGATCGAGCAGCTGAGCGGCACCGTGCGCCAGACGGCCGACTCGGCGCGTACCGCCAACCAGCTCGCCGCCTCGGCCAGCAGCGTCGCCGCGCGCGGCGGCGAGGTCGTCTCGCAGGTGGTTGCGACGATGGACGAGATCAACGCGAGTTCCAAGAAGATCGCCGACATCATCGGCGTCATCGACGGCATCGCGTTCCAGACGAACATCCTCGCGCTCAACGCCGCGGTCGAGGCCGCGCGCGCCGGTGAGCAGGGCCGCGGTTTTGCGGTGGTCGCGGGCGAGGTGCGCAGCCTCGCGCAGCGCAGCGCCGAGGCGGCGCGCGAGATCAAGACTCTCATCGGCGCCAGCGTCGAGCGCGTCGAGACCGGCGCGCGCCTGGTCGGCGAGGCGGGCTCGACGATGAGCGAGATCGTCGGCAGCGTGCAGCGCGTGACCGACATCATCGGCGAGATCAGCGCCGCGGCGCAGGAGCAGAGCGGCGGCATCGGCTCGGTCAGCGCCGCGGTCGTGCAGCTCGACCAGGCGACACAGCAGAACGCCGCCCTCGTCGAGGAGTCGGCCGCGGCCGCCGCATCGCTGCGCGAACAGGCGCGCCAACTCGCGGGGCTCGTTGCGGGCTTCTGCGTCGATGAGGCGCGCACGCCACGCCAGGCGGCGGCGGACGCGCTCGCGCAGGCCCAGCGGTCGGCCGCGCTCGCGACGCCGCGCGTGCCGGCAGCGTCCGGCCGCAGCGCCGAAGCGTCCGTCGCCGCACCGCAGCCGCTGCTCGCGTCCGCGGGCCGGGCTGCCGTCGATCCTGCGCCTGCACGCGCGGCGACCCCGCCGGCGCTCAGCGCCGCCACGGCCGTGGACGGCGACTGGGAGACGTTCTGAGACGTTCCGAGCCCGGCGGTCCGCCGCGGCGCTAGACCGCGCCGACGCGGCGCAGCGTCTGCAGCACCGGCCGTCGCAGCACGTCGCGCAGGCTCCACCAGCCCGCGGCCAGCGCCAGCAGCGCGCCGGTGACGGCGCCGGCCAGCGGCACCCAGGGTTCGGGATTCCAGGCGAACTCGAAGGCGTAGCGCGCCAGCGCCCAGCCGATCGTGATCGCGGCAAAGGTCGCGAGCAGCCCCGCCAGCGCGCCCACGCCCAGCAGCTCGGCGCGCTGCACCTGCGCGAGCAGCCGGCCGCCCGCGCCCATCGCGCGCATCAGCGCGAATTCGCGCGCACGCGCTTCGCGCGTCGCGCTCACCGCGGCAAAGAGCACGACGAGCCCGGCCACCAGCGTGAAGCCGAACAGGAACTCGACCGCGCGGATCACCTGCTCGAGCACGCGCTGCACCTGCGCGACCGAGGCCGAGACGTCGACGAGCGTGACGTTGGGGAAGCGGCGCGCAACGCGGTTGTCGAAGCCCGGCTGCGCCGGCGCGCGAAACGCGCTGATCGTCGTCGCCGGCAGCTCGGGCATCGCCGAGAGCGGGTACATCACGAAGAAGTTGACGTGCATCGATGCCCAGTCCACGCGCCGCAGGCTGGTGATGCGCGCCTGCCGCAGCTGCCCGGCGATGTCGAAGGTGAGGGTGTCGCCGAGCGCGAGCGAAAGCGTCTTGGCGAGCCCCTCCTCGACCGAGATGCCGTCGCGCTCCTCGGGCGTCCAGTGTCCGGCGGCGAGCAGGTTGTGCGGCGGCAGCTGCGCGGCGTGGCTCAGGTTGAACTCGCGCTCGACCAGCTGCTGCGCGCGCTCGTCGGCAAAGCTGCCCGGCCCGACCGTCCTGCCGTTGATCGCCACCAGCCGGCCGCGGATCATCGGATACCAGTCGTAGCGGGTGACGCCCGCATCGGCGAGCAGGCGCTTGAAGTCCTCGCCCTGGTCGGGCTGCAGGTTGAAGACGAAGCGGTTGGGCGCATCGGGCGGTGAGGCCTGGCGCCAGGCGCCGATCAGGTCGGTGCGCAGCAGCACGAGCAGCACGAGCGCGAGCAGCCCGACCGCCAGCGCGCTCACCTGCACGACCGCGAACGCCGGCCGGGCGGCGATCTGCCGCGTCGCCAGCACCAGCCAGCGCGGCGCTCTTGCGCCCAGCAGCCACCAGTGCGGGCTGCCGGCATCGGCGACGAGCCGGCGCAGCAGCCTGACCGCGACCAGGGCCAGCAGCGCGAACACGGCGACCGCGACGGCGAAGCCGCCGACCGCGATCGCGCCGAGGCGTACGTCCGACGAGATCGCCAGCAGCAGCGCGGCAAAGCCCGCCGCGCCTGCGGCCAGCACCAGCAGCGAACCCGCCTTGAGGCTGCCGAGCTCGCGGCGGATCACGCGCAGCGCCGGCACGCGCGCCAACTGCAGCACCGGCGGCACGCCGAAGGCCAGCAGCAGCGTCATGCCCACACCCAGCCCGAAGAGCGCCGGCCAGGGCCCCGGCGGCGGCAACTCGGTCTCGACCAGCCCAGCGAGCAGCCAGACGAAGACCTGGTGCACCAACAGCCCGAGCAGCACGCCGGCGCTACTCGCCAGCAGGCCGACGAAGGCGAATTCGAGCGTGTAGCTCGCGGCGATGCGCCGCTGCGGCAGGCCCAGCACGCGCAGCATCGCGCAGTCGTCCAGGTGCCGCTCGGCAAAGTCGCGGGCGGCGATCGCCACGGCCACCGCCGCCAGCAGCGCGGCCAGCAGCGCGACGAGGTTGAGAAACTTCTGCGCCCGGTCCAGCGTCTGGCGCATCTCGGGGCGACCGCCCTCGAGCGTCTCGATGCGCATCCCGCGCAGGCCCGCCGACTGGATGTGCGCCTCGGCCCACTGCGTGAACGCGGCCACCGGCGCCTCCCTTGCGCCGCGCGCGGCGACCGCGAGCCGCCAGGCCACGCGGCTTGCGGGCTGGATCAGCGCCGTCGCGGCGAGGTCGGCGTCCGAGAGCATCACGCGCGGCGCGAAGGCCATGAAGCCGGCGCCGCGATCGGGCTCGACGGCGATGATGCGCTCGATCTGCAGCGTCGCGTCGCCGAGCAGCAAGGGATCGCCGACCTTCAGTTGCAGCGCCTCGAGCAGCGCGGCGTCGACCCAGACCTTGCCCGCGCCCGGCCCGGCCGCGACCGATTCCACCGCGCCGCCGGGCGCGGACTGCAGCTGCAGCCGCCCACGCAGCGGGTAGTCGGCGCTGACCGCCTTCACCGCGACCAGGCGCGCGGCGCCGCCCTGCGCGTCGTCGGCGCGCGCCATGCTCGGGAAGCTCGCGCTCGTCGCGATGCGCAGGCCGAGCGAGCGCGCCTTCGCGGCGAATTCCGGCGGCGGCGGCTGGTCGCTGCCGACGACGGCGTCGCCGCCGAGCAGCTGCCGGGCGTCGCGCGCAAGGCCCCCGGCCAGCCGATCGGCGAAGAAGCCCACCGCGGTGAGCGCCGCGACCGCGAGCATCACCGCGACCGCGAGCAACCGCAGCTCACCGGCGCGCAGGTCGCGCAGCGTCTGCCGCCAGGCGAGCAGCCACGCCCCCGGCGGGCGCGGCGCAGGCCCGGGCGCGGATGAGGACGAGGCGGCGGCAGGGGTCACGGCGGCGTTTGCGGTCAAGGCCGATGCAAAGGGAGCGGATCGAAGCCGTCACGGTAGCGCATCCGGCTCGGCCGGGGCCGAATGCAGCGTGCAAGGCCCTTGAAGACGCAGGCGGTGGCGCGGTGCTCCAATCGAAACATGAGCAGTCCGTCGATGCCGCTTCCTCCGCTCTTCCTCTCGCACGGCTCGCCGATGACCGCGCTCGAACCCGGCGCGGCCGGCGCGTTCCTGCGACGCCTGGGACCGGCGATCCGCGCGCGTTTCGGCGCGCCGCGGGCGATCCTCGCGGTCTCGGCGCACACGCTCACGCGCGTGCCGGTGCTGCTGGCCGCGGCGCAGCACGAGGCCGTGCACGACTTCTACGGCTTTCCGGAAGCGCTCTACCGCCTGCGCTACGACGCGCCGGGCGCGCCGGCGCTGGCCGGGTGCGTGCAGGCGCTGCTCGCGCAGGCCGGGATCGAGTGCGAGCGCCTGGCCGAAGGCGGGCTGGACCATGGCATCTGGACGCCGCTGTCCTTCGCCTTTCCCGAGGCGGAGGTTCCGGTGCTGCCGCTGGGCTTCGTGTCGAGCTGGTCGCCGGCGCGGCTGCTCGCGCTGGGGCGGGCGCTGGCGCCGCTGGCCGCCGAAGGCGTGCTCGTGATCGGCAGCGGCAGTCTCACGCACAACCTGCGGCTGCTGCAGGGCGGCGGAGGAAGACTGCCGATGGACGCGCCCGAGCTCCCGCAGAGCGCGGCCTTCCGCGCCTGGGTCGCCGAGCGCGCCGCGGCAGCCGACTGGGCCGCGCTGCTCGACTACCGGCGCCAGGCGCCGTTTGCCGCGCTGATGCACCCGAGCGACGAGCACTGGCTGCCCTTCTACGTCGCCGCCGGCGCTGCCGGCGAGAACGCCGCGGGCACGCGGCTGCACGAAAGCGTCACCTACGGCTGCCTGGCGATGGATGCCTACGCCTTCGGGCCGCAGGGCTCATCGCTGCAGCAGGCACTGCAGGAGCCCACGGCGACCGCGCTAGGATGAGCGGCTTCGCCACTTCCGCCCCGATGGAGCCGCTGCGATGATCGTTGCGATCTGGATCACCACGCTGCTGCTGCTGGGCGTGTGGACGCTGATGGCGTGGGGGCTGGCGACGCTGGTGCAGGGCGACGCGAGCTGGATCGACACGCTGCAGGCCTGGCTCTTCGACGCCCCCTGGCGCGAGACGCTGGAAGGCTGGATGCCCGGCTGGTCGATGACGATGCAGGCGCTGCTCGATGCGCTGCAGACGCTGCTGACCTGGCTGGGCAGTACGGCTCCCTGGCTGGTGTGGATCGCCTGGGGCGTGGGGACGTTCTCGCTGCTCGCGCTGGGCGCGGTGCTGCACTTCATCGTCGTGCTGGTGCGGCGCAGCACCGCACCGCCCAAGGCGCCGCCGGCAACAGGCGGCTGAGATCGCTGGCCGACGCCACCGGTTGAGCGCAGGGCCTCAGGCGCCCGCGCGTCCGAGGCGGCCAGGCCCTATACGCTCGAACGTTCAAGCCCCCAGACGCTCGATCACCGCGTCCAGCTCGCGCGCCCAGCGCGCCTTCTGCGC
>JAIXKN010000012.1:20964-22520 GCA_026932425.1 Burkholderiales bacterium | reverse complement strand
GCGAACTTCTCCGGCGGGTGGCCGCGCTCGCTGCTGTCCAGGCCCACGCCGATGAAGTGGCGGCGGTGCGGCAGCGCCGCGTCGAGCGTCGCGAAGGCCTCGTCCTCGCTCAGGTGGCGCAGGAAGCACAGGATCAGCGCCGAGCTGATGCCGAATTCGACGTGCGCGCGCTGGCAGGCGTGCGCGAGGCCCTGGATCACCGTGCCGATCGGCACGCCGCGCGCCGTGTGCGTCTGCGGGTCGAAGAAGACTTCCGCGTGCACGACGTTGTCGGCTGCGGCGCGCTCGAAGTAGGCCCAGGCGAGGTCGAAGAAGTCCTGCTCGGTCAGCAGCACCGAGGCGCCCGCGTAGTAGAGGTCGAGGAAGCTCTGCAGGTCGGTGAACGCGTAGGCCGCGCGCAGCGCCTCGACGCTCGGGTAGGGCAGCGCCACACCGTTGCGCTGCGCCAGCCGGAAGATCAGCTCGGGCTCGAGGCTGCCCTCGATGTGCAGATGCAGCTCGGCCTTGGGCATGCGGCGCAGGAGGGCGCGCAGGGAGGCATGCGCGGGGGCGTGCGGGACAGGGATGAGTTCGACGGACATGGGGCGCTTTCGAGAGCGTGAGGCCCACACGCCGTCGCGCTTGGGGCTCAGGGCGGCGTCGGGTCCAGGCGGGCCTTGTGCAGCTTGTGCCAGAGATGCGGCACGAGGAGCCGCAGAGGCATGCGGCGCAGATGGTAGCGCCAGAGGATGAGGCTTGCGGCAAGACGCTGGCGCCAAGGCCGAGGGCGATCGAGTTCGGCCGGCGCCAGCACCGCCGCAAAGAGCGTGCGCAACAGGCGATGGGAGACGCTGGCCTTTCGTACGCGTTCCGCCAGCGTTTCGTCGATCGGTGTCTGCAGCCATGCACGGCAGAAGTACGCCGCGAGCAACAGGGGTTCCATCAGACCCAGCGCCTGCGCACGCTGCTGCAGCGTGGTGAAGAAGCCCGGATCGCTGGCGGCGAAATGACGGATCAGGCCGTCGAGGTCGACGAGATCGCGCACCCGTTCGAGCGGCTCGGAGTCGAAGAACAGGTGCGCGGCGCTGTGCAGCACCTGGTCGACCGGGGCGAGCGCCGACCAGCCGGGCCAGCTGCACGCATGAAGGTCGTCCAGCAGCGGCGGCATGTCGATCGTCACCGGACCGAGCGGCGGCAGGATGTTGTGGTGCAGGTCGAGCTCGACCGGGTGCATCGGGTGCTGCATCGGCGGCACCTCGTGGCTCCAATCGTGGTAGTAGCGCCGGTCGTGCTCGTCGAGATCGGGCTCCTGCCAGCCCTCGGCGACGAGCATGGTCTGCGCGCGCTGCAAGGCGTCCCGCGGCACCAGGATATCGAGGTCCGAGGGCAGGCGACCGGCGGCGATCGGCAGCTCCTGCGCCAGGTAGGCCGAGCCCTTGAGCAGCACGAGCGGCGCGCCCAGATCCTGCAGCGTGCGCGCGATCCGTGTCGCCGCCCAGGAGACGACGCGCCGCCGGTAGCGCGAGGTCTGCCGTTCGGCCAGCAGCAGCCGCGCCGCGGGCTCCGGAACGCTTGGG
>JAIXKN010000012.1:18287-20954 GCA_026932425.1 Burkholderiales bacterium | reverse complement strand
CGAGGTCTGCCGTTCGGCCAGCAGCAGCCGCGCCGCGGGCTCCGGAACGCTTGGGTTCAATCCCGCCGCCTCCAACGCTTCGGCCAGGCGCGCCAACAGGCGCAGGCGTCGGAGTTGCCGCGTCGCTTCCTGCCATTGCGCAAGCGACCAGCCACGCACGAGTTCCGGTCGGCCAAGGGCCTGCAGCCAGGGCCAGGTCATGCAGGGGACTCCGCCGCGGCCTTGACGGCGCGCGCTTCGCGCACCTCCTCCCAGAGTCGCTCGAGGGCCGCCAGGGCATCATCGAGTCGGCTGTATTCGAGCCTCCAGCCTCGGCACTGCGTGGCCAGATATGAGGCCGCATCGAAGCCCCTCTCGCCGTTGTCCTGGTAGTTGAAGGCGTTGAAGGCAAGCGATCCGAACACGAGGTGCGCGGGTTGCGGCGTCAGACTCAAAGGGCTATCGCCGACCCAGCGCGGCATCACGACAGCCCCTGGACGCACCCACTCATGACGGCGGTCGACGGCCTCGCGGTCCGCACCCAGATGCGCGACGGTGCCCTTGCGCGTCTTCGGGAAGAGCGGGCCGATCGGAGCCTGCGGTTCGAAGGCGCGGATCAGGTCGATCGAATCGTTCTTCAGTGCCACCGGCTTGAGCATCGCGATGAAGCGCCGGCGTTCGGGGCAGAAAGCCCCGAATTCGTCGGAGAGCAGCCGCCAGCCCCGCAACGAGAGTGCTGCGGTGAGCGTGCTCTTGCCCGAACCCGGCACGGCAGGGAGGATGAGGGCCAGGCCGTCCCGCTCGACGACACCCGCGTGTAGCAGCAGCAGGTTGGCCAGGCGTTTGCCGATCAGCCAGTTGCTGCCCCACTCGAAGAGCGGCAGCGCGGTGTCGGCCGGGAAGGGTTCGAAGGGGCGCTGCAGGTCGCATTCGAACTCGGCCTGCGGCCGCAGCCAGCGCCGCAGGCCCCGCGGCCGCAGGATGCGTACGTGGTGGTCGGCCCAGCCCGGATCGTCCAGCAACGGGAACTGCGCGTACACCTGCCGAAGGTGTTCCGCCAGTGCGGGTACGTCACTTGCCAGGCGCGTGCTCGTCGCGCCGAAATCCAGCCAGAGACGTCCTGCGCGCAGGCGGCTTGCGAGCTCGCGCAGGTCACAGTCGTCAAGGCGCCGGCCAGGCGGCTGCGCGCTCACGCTTGCGCGGGTTCCACCAGCCCGGAGTCAAGCAACTGCTGCCAGGCGTGCGCGCAGCGCTCCATCAGTTCAGTGGCGTCGAGGGTGGTGTCCATGGCCAGAGTCTGGCACACCTGAGCGAGATCGCCCGGCTGCTCCCGCAGCACTTCGAGTATGGCCACCGCTTCCGTGTTGAGCAGCACGGTCTGGCCGGTCAGGGGGCTGAAGGCGCCCCAGAGATCATCAAGTTCGGTCATGCGCACGCCAAACGGCGTGCGCATGGTGTCGCCCGTGCTCAAGGCGAGAGATTGATAGAGTTCCAGCAGCTCTGACCAACGACCGACCCATCGCCAGACTTGCCGACTCCGATAATCTCGCCCGCCGAATTGAATCGCAGCGCTACCCAGTAGTTGACCAGTTGCGCATCGACTGGCACCGGAGTAGTTCTTTGCCCGTTAGGGTCAATAAGTTTATTGGTGTTGATATTGAATCGCCACCACACCGTCCCAGTGGGCCAGAACGATGTACTAACGGGAATCAATCCGAAACTGGCCCTAGTGACCAAGTACCTCAGGTTGCCACCTGGGTTGGAGGGTGGACGCGCCATGAGTTGGACGCGCATGAACGTATCCGCTGTCGGACTCGTGGTGAGCTCCTCCGTCGATGGCTGATTCGTCGCCTTGGCCAGGCAGGTTGCGCTCTTGGCCGCAAGCGCACTGCCGCTGGCCAGCGTCAGCACCGCCGGCACCGAAAACGAGCCTCGCAGCAGCCGGCGGCGGGCACTGAACTTGTCGTCGGGGGTGGGGGTCTGGTTGTCCATCGCGAGCCTCTTCAATCTACTCGGGCTTGCAAGCAAGTTTCGCGCCAAGAACGGCACTGTGCCCCGCTGCGAGCCATCGGGCGCGGCCGGCAGGGGCTGCCAACCGCGCGTACAGCCTTGATTCTCGGCGCATTGCGCGCCTTCGGCGAGGCAAAAACCGCCGAATCGGTCATCCACCCCGCGATCAGGGGGATGGCATCCACGTGACCTACGCTGCCCCGAGGTGTAAAGCAGATCGACACTCTCGATGTTGGCGGTCGCTCACGTCGGCATCGTGTAGTTCAGCGTCATGCGCCCGCCGTCCGCGACGACGATCTCGCCGGTGACGTAGCTGGACGCGTCCGAGAGCAGCCAGGCGCAGACGTCGGCGATCTCGGCGGGCTCGCCCAGGCGCTTCATCGGCGTGCGGCTCATGATGCGCTGGCGCGCCTCGTCGCTGGTCAGCACCGCCTGCGCGGCCAGTTCCGTGGCGATCGTCCCCGGCGCGACCGCGTTGACGCGCACGCCGCGCTCGGCCAGCGAGAGAGCCATCACCCGCGTCAACTGGTTGATGCCGCCCTTGCTGACGTTGTAGCTGGCAATCGTCGGGATCGTCAGCGTGCCGTTGACCGAGCTCATGTTGACGATCGCGCCGCGCCCCTGCGCCGCGAGCACGCGCGCCACCGCCTGGCCGACGAGGAAGCTGCCCTTGAGGTT
>JAIXKN010000012.1:900-18277 GCA_026932425.1 Burkholderiales bacterium | reverse complement strand
GCGCCGCGAGCACGCGCGCCACCGCCTGGCCGACGAGGAAGCTGCCCTTGAGGTTCACCGCGAGCACCGCGTCCCAGTCGGTCTCGCTGATCTCGAGGAAATCACAGGCCTTGAAGATGCCGGCGTTGTTGACGAGCCCGTCGACGCGCCCGAAGGCAGCAAGCGTTGCCGCAAGCGCCGCGTCGACCTCGGCCTTGCTCGACACGTCGCAGTGCTGGTAGCGCAGGTCGGCGCCGTCGCCGCGCAGCGCGCTCGCGAGCGCCTCGCCGCGCGCGCCGGCGATGTCCCAGATCGCCACGCGCGCGCCGTCGGCCGCAAGCCGCCGCACGCAGGCCTCGCCGATGCCTTGCGAGCCGCCGGTGACGATGAAGACGCGGCCTTCGAGGCCGAAGCGGACGGTGGAGCTCATGTTGCGCCTTTCGTGAAAAGCGGGTCCGGTCAGGCGGCCTGGAGCAGGAACTCGACTTTGACGGCGTCGTACGGGAACTCGAGTTGGCCGCCCGGGCTGCGGGTCAGCACGCCGGCCTCGAACAAGGCCGTCATGTCTCCATGCACGCCCTTGACATCGCGGCCGACCCTGCGCGCCGCTTCCCGCACCGTCATCGGTCCGGCGGCGCACATCGCCTTCAGCAATTCCCAGCGCTTGGCGGTCAGCACCTTCCACAGCAACTCCGGATTCGCGAACGCGATGCGATCCCCGCCTTGCGCCTTGCCGGTCTTCCAGGCCTGGACGAAGCCGGCCAGCGAATCCTCGGGCGCACGCACTTCAAGCGTCACGGTTTTCACGTCGATACCTCGCGATGTCGCGCTGGAATGCCTCGATCAGTTGCTCGGGGCTTTCGAACTCGAAAGCCTGCTCCTTGCCCCTGCAGTGCCGGTGATCCCCCTTGCCGGCTTCGTTGTCGTAGCGCAGGACACAGACGCCGCGGACCACGAAGGCGAGCCGGTACTTGTAGGAGTGCATCGAGCCCGGCAGCGGCTGCGGCAACTGCCACAGAACCAGCTCCGCAAAGGAATGCGCGGAGTAGACGATGCGACGACGCAGCAGCTCCCGGGCCTTCATTGTTGGCGATGATGCCAACGACTGCGCACGTTGTCGAGCGAACCAACATCAGGCGACGCCATTCACTGGCCGCTTGGCTGCGGTAACGTTTTCAGCGTGCTGCTCTCATGCCGCCGCGGCCGCCCGCGCCTTCCAGGCACCGTAGAGCACGATAAGGCCCGGGACGAGGATCATCGCCCAGATGATCTTGGAGAGGTTGGCCTGCACCCAGCCGAGGTTGCCGAAGAGATGGCCCGCACCGACGAGGCCGAACACCCACAGCAGGCCGCCGGCGGCGTTGTAGAGCGTGAACTTGGCGCGCGACATCTGCGCCACGCCGGCGACGAAGGGCACGAAGGTGCGCAGGAAGGGCATGAAGCGCGCGAGCACGAGCGTGATGCCGCCGTACTTCTCGTAGAAGGCGTGCGCCTGGTCGAAGGCGCGGCGGTTGAACCAGCGCGACTGTTCCCAGCGGAAGACGCGCGGGCCCACGCGTCGCCCGATCGCGCAGTTGAGCTGGTCGCCGAGGATCGCCGCGGCGGCGAGCAGTACCAGTGTTGCCGGCAGGTTCATCAGCCCGAGCCCGGTGAGCGCACCGGCGACGAAGAGCAGCGAATCGCCGGGCAGGAAGGGCATCACGACGACGCCGGTCTCGACGAAGACGATCGCGAACAGCAGCGCGTAGACCCAGGCGCCGTAGGCGGTGACGAAGTCGCGCAGGTGCACGTCCACGTGCAGGACGAAGTCGACGAGCCAGAGCAGCCAATCCATCAGCGCGGATTATCCTGGCCGCTCTGCGTCCGGACGGCCTTTCTCCGCGGCGGAGGGCCGACTCCTAGAATCGCTTGCGATGAATGCCGTGCCATCGGTCACGCGCCGCCCGATCCGCGCCCTGCCCGACGAGCTGGTGAGCCAGATCGCCGCCGGCGAGGTCGTCGAGCGCCCGGCCTCGGTCGTGCGCGAGCTGGTCGACAACGCGCTCGATGCCGGCGCGAGCCAGGTCACGGTGCGGCTTGCCGGCGGGGGCGTGCGCGCGGTCGTCGTCGAGGACGACGGCACCGGCATTCCGGCTGCTGAGCTGCCGCTTGCGCTGCAGCGGCACGCGACGAGCAAGATCGGCAGCTTGGGTGAGCTGGAGTCGGTCGCGACGATGGGTTTTCGCGGCGAGGCGCTGGCGGCGATCGCCTCGGTCGCCGAGCTCGCGATCACGAGCCGCACCGCGGCCGATGCACATGCGACGCGGCTCGACGCCCGCGGCGGCGAACTGCAGGCGGCGGCGCGCGGCGTCGGCACGACGGTCGAGGTGCGCGAGCTCTTCTTCAACACCCCGGCGCGGCGCAAGTTCCTCAAGAGCGAGGCGACCGAGCTGGCGCACGCGCTGGAGGCGCTGCGCCGGCACGCGCTGGCGCGGCCGGACGTGGGCTTTGCGCTCTGGCATGAGGGGCGGCTCGTCGCGCAATGGCGCGCGCTGCGCGCGCCGCTGCTGGACGACGCGCTGACGCAGCGCATCGGCGAGGTGCTGGGCGGCGACTTCATCGCGGCGAGCCGGGCGATCGCCGCGCGGCGCGGGCCGCTGGCGCTGCTTGGCCGCATCGGCCACCCCGAGGCCGCGCGCAGCCGCGCCGACCAGCAGTACCTCTTCGTCAACGGCCGCTTCGTGCGCGACCGGCTCGTTGCGCACGCGATCCGCGCCGCCTACGAGGACCAGCTCCACGGCAGCCGCCAGCCGGCCTACGTGCTGATGCTGCAGATCGCACCCGAGCTCGTCGACGTCAACGTGCACCCGACGAAGATCGAGGTGCGCTTTCGCGACGGCGGCGCGGTGCACGCGGCGGTGCAGGCCGCGGTGCAGGAGGCGCTGGCGGTAAGCCGCGCAACGGAGGCGAAGCCGGATTCGGCGGCAGTTTCTGCCCCTGTATCCACGTCTATGCCCACGCCCGTGCGCGAAGCACCCTCGCGCTGGCCTGCGGCGCAGGGCGCCCAGTCGACATTGACGCTCGTGCACGCGCGCGAACCCTCGCCGGCCTGGGCTCGCCCGGCTGCGGCGACAGGAACGAGCGGGGTGGCGGGCCTGGCGGCCTGGGCGGCGCTGCGCGCCCCGCAGGAGCCGGCGCCGGCCGATGCGGCTGCGGAGGACGCGGCGCACTGGCCGCTGGGCCGCGCGCTGGCGCAGATCGGGGGCGTCTACATCCTCGCCGAGAACGCGCAGGGGCTCGTGATCGTCGACATGCACGCCGCGCACGAGCGCATCGTCTACGAACGGCTGAAGGCCGCGCAGGCGGATCGCGCGCGCATGCCGGCGCAGCCGCTGCTGGTGCCGGTGAGCTTTGCCGCGACGCCGACCGAGATCGCCGCGGCCGAGGAGCATCAGCAGGCGCTGCTGGACCTGGGCCTGGACGTCGCGCCGCTCTCGGCGGCGACGCTGGCCGTGCGCAGCCGCCCGGCGGCGCTGCCCGACGCCGACCTCGTCGAGCTCGTGCGCGCGGTGCTGGCCGAGCTGCAGAGCGTGGGCGCGAGCCGCGTCGTGCAGCGCAGCCGCGACGAGCTGCTCGCGACGATGGCCTGCCACGGCGCGGTGCGCGCCAACCGTCGCCTGACGATCGAGGAAATGAACGCGCTGCTGCGCGACATGGAGGCCACCGAGCGCGCCGACCACTGCAACCACGGCCGCCCGACCTGGCGCCAGCTCTCGATGAAGGAGCTGGACGCGCTCTTCCTGCGTGGGCGCTGATGGGCAGACCTTGCGGCGAACATCGGGGTCGGCAGCGCGGCGGGAACGAGGAAGGGTCGTGAAGCAGAGTCTTTCGCTGAACGTCAACGGGCGTGCGGTCGACGTCGAGGTCGAGCCGCGGTTGCTGCTGGTCGAATTGCTGCGCGGCGTGCTTGGCCTCACCGGCACGCATGTCGGCTGCGACACCAGCCAGTGCGGCGCCTGCACCGTGCTGCTCGACGGGCGCGCGGTGAAGAGCTGCAGCGTGCTCGCGGTGCAGGCCGCGGGCCGCTGCGTGACGACGATCGAGGGTCTCGCGCAGGATGGCGAGCTGCACCCGGTGCAGGACGCCTTCATCGCCTGCCACGGCCTGCAGTGCGGCTTCTGCACGCCGGGGATGATCATGAACGCGGTCGAGCTGCTGGGCGAGGAGCGCGAACCCACGCCCGAGCGCATCGCGCACGCGCTCGAAGGCAACCTCTGCCGCTGCACCGGCTACGTGCACATCGTCGAGTCGGTGCAGCTTGCGGCGCGCAAGCTGGGCGAGGCTGCGCGATGACGGCGACCGAAAGCCTTGCCGCGCGCTTTGGCAGCGGCCAGCAGGTCCGTCGCGTCGAGGACCCGGCGCTGGTGCAGGGTCAGGGCTGCTTCACCGACGACCACGCGCTGCCCGGGCAGCTGCACCTCGTCTTCGTGCGCAGCCCGGTCGCGCACGGGCGCATCACCGCGATCGATCTCGATGCGGCGCACGCGCTGCCCGGCGTCGTCGCGATCTACACCGGCGCCGATCTGGTGGCCGCCGGCGTCAAGCCGCTGCCCTTGTCGGTCCCGTTCAAGGGGCCGGGCGGCCGGCCGCTGGCGGTGCCGCCCAAGCGGGCGCTGGCGCACGAGTTCGTGCGCTTCGTCGGCGAGCCGCTTGTCGCCGTCGTCGCCGAGAGCCTCGCGATGGCGCGAGACGCGGCCGCGGCGGTGCAGGTGGAGATCGATCCTCTGCCGGCCAACGTCGACCCGCTGCGCGCGCTGCAGCCCGATGCGCCGGTGCTGTGCGCCGACGCGCCCGACAACGTCGCCGCCGAGACGCGCCACGGCGACGCCGCCGCGGCCGAGGCGGCGTTCGCGCGCGCTGCGCACCGCGTCGCGCTCGAGCTCGTCAACCAGCGCCTGGCGCCCTCGCCGCTCGAGCCGCGCAGCGTGCTCGCGTGGATAGCGGGCGGACGGCTCGTCGTGCGGCTCTCGAGCCAGGGCCCGACCGGGATCCGCAGCGGCCTGGCCCAGACGCTGCCGGGGCTCGAGGTCGATGACATCCGCGTGCTGGTCGGCGACGTCGGCGGCGGCTTCGGCATGAAGATCGCGCTCTACCCGGAGGACGTGGTCGTCGCGCACGCGGCGCGCACGCTCGGCCGCCCGGTGAAGTGGCAGGCGCAGCGCCTGGAGGACTTCCTCTCGGCGGTGCACGGCCGCGACCAGCGCGCGCACGCCGAGCTCGCGCTCGACGAACAGGGCCGCGTGCTGGCGCTGCGCGTGCGGACCGTGGCCAACGTCGGCGCGTATCCCGGCTCGGGAGCGCTTGCGATCCCGCTGCTCGTCGGCCCCTGGGTCTCGACCAGCGTCTACGACATCGGCACGATCGACCTGCACCTGCGCGCGGTGCTGACCAACTGCGCGCCCACCGGCGCCTACCGCGGCGCGGGGCGCCCCGAGGCGATCTACCTGATCGAGCGGCTGATGGATGCCGCCGCGCGCGAGATCGGTCTCGACCCGGCCGAGCTGCGCAGGCGCAACCTGATCCGTCCCGAGCAGATGCCGTACACGAACGCGATGGGGCAGGTCTACGACAGCGGGCGCTTCGAGCAGATCCTCGACCAGGCGCTGCAGCTCGCCGACTGGGCCGGCTACCCGGCGCGTGAAGCCGAAAGCCGTGCCCGCGGGCGGCTGCGCGGGCGCGCGGTCTCGACCTTCCTCGAATGGACCGGCGGCAACGCGCTCGAGGAGCGGGTGATCGTCAACGTCACTGCCGAGGGGCTGATCGAGATCGGCTCGGCGACGCAGGCGATGGGGCAGGGCATCGCGACCAGCTACGTGCAGCTCGTCGTCGACGTCTTCGGCGTGCCGCCCGAGCGCGTGCGCATCCTGCAGGGCGACACCGACCGCTACACCGGCTTCGGCTCGGCCGGCAGCCGCTCGCTCTTCACCGGCGGCACCTCGCTGCGCATCGCGGCCGAGCGCACGGTGCAGAAGGGCCGGGAGCTCGCCGCCGAGGCGCTCGAGGCGCCGCTGGCCGACATCGAGTACCGCGCCGGCCGCTTCGCGGTGGCCGGGACGGACCTGGGCATCGAACTGGAAGCGCTTGCCGCACGCCAGCCCGGGCAGCGCATCGTCGTCGACAGCACCGCGCGCGTGGGCGGTCCCTCATGGCCCAACGCCTGCCATGTCTGCGAGGTCGAGGTCGACCCGGCGACCGGCGTCGTCGAGATCGTCGCCTACGCCTCGGTCAACGACATCGGCCGCATCGTCAGCCCGCAGATCGTCAAGGGCCAGATCGAGGGCGGTGCGGTGCAGGGGATCGGCCAGGCGCTGTGCGAGCGCGTCGTCTACGACCGCGACACCGGGCAGCTGCTCTCGGCCAGCTTCATGGACTACGCGCTGCCGCGCGCCGACGGCTTCCGCGGCTTCGTCACGCGCTTCGACACCTCGATTCCCTGCCTAACGAACGCGCTGGGCGTCAAGGGCGTGGGCGAACTCGGCACCGTCGGCGCGACGCCGACAGTGGTCAACGCCGTCGTCGACGCGCTCGCCGGCCCCGGCGGCCTTGGCCGCGAGGCCGAGCGCATCAGCATGCCGCTCACGAGTGAAACCGTGTGGCGGGCGCTGCACCGGCGGGATTTCGAACCGCGGCCCTGACTGCACGACCGGGACGCGGTCCCGGGCTGCAGCCCCGTTGCCCCCGACTTGTCCGGCAGCCGGGTGGCCCTGCCGCGGCAGGGCCTTGACCCGCGGCCGCATGCGCCCAAACTGAAGTACATGGAGGGCCATGCGATGGATTCGATCCGACCTGCTGCCGTGGCCGGCAGCTTCTACCCGAGCCAGGCGTCAGCGCTGCGCGCGGCCGTAGCTCGGCACCTGGCGAACGCGAAGGCCAGCGCGAGGGCGACGGCGAAGTCGCAGGCGGGTGCGGATGGCCTCGACCGGCGGAGCGCGCCGCCGAAGATGCTGGTGGTGCCGCACGCGGGTTACATCTACTCGGGCGACGTCGCGGCCAGCGCCTATGCGCAGCTGGCACCGCTTGCCGGCCGCATCCGGCGCGTCGTGCTGCTCGGGCCGACGCATCGCGTCGCGGTCGACGGGATCGCGCTGCCGAGCGTCGCCGCGTTCGAGACGCCGCTGGGCGCGGTGCCGATCGATGCTGCGGGGCGCGCCGCGATCGCCGGCCTGCCGCAAGTGCGCATGAGCGACCGCGTCCATGCCGAGGAGCACGCGCTCGAGGTGCAGCTGCCCTTCCTGCAGACGGTGCTTGGCAGCGGCTGGGCGCTGCTGCCGCTGGCGGTCGGCGACGCGAGCCCGGCGCAGGTCGACGAGCTGCTCGAGCGCGTCTGGGGCGGCGACGAGACGCTCGTGCTCGTCTCGTCGGACCTCTCGCATTACCTGCCCTACGCCGAGGCGGCGGCGAAGGACAGACGCACTGCCGAGCGCATCCTCGCCTTCGCCGACGACCTGCGCGGCGACGAGGCCTGCGGCTGCCGCGCGCTCAACGGCGCGCTGCGCACCGCGCGCCGCCACGGGCTGCAGCCGCGGCTGCTGGACCTGCGCAACTCGGGCGACACCGCGGGACCGCGCGACCGCGTCGTCGGTTACGGCGCGATCGCCTTTGTTCCGCAGCCGGCCCGGAGTCGGGATCGTGATGAAGACGAAACCTGTGCCGGAGCCGGGGATGGTGCCGAAGACGGAGCCGTGCCGGCGGACCCGGCGCTCGGCCGCTCGCTGCTCGGGCACGCGCGGGCGTCGATCGCGGCGGCGCTCGGCCTGCCGGCGGCCGTGCCGCCGGACCACCCGCGACTGCTTGCACCCGGCGCGAGCTTCGTGACGCTGCGCGATGCGCGGCAGGGGCTGCGCGGCTGCATCGGGCGCCTCCTGGCCGAGCGTCCGCTCGGCCAGGACGTGCGCGCCAACGCGCGCGCCGCCGCGCTCGAGGACCCGCGCTTTGCACCGCTGCGGCCCCGGGAATGGGAAGGCCTGCAGCTCGAGGTCTCGGTGCTCGGCCCACTCGTGCCGCTGCCCTCGGCCGCGCGCCTCGACGAGGCGGCCGCGCAGCTGCAACCCGGCGTGGATGGCGTGCTGATCGAGCACCGCGGCCGGCGCGGCACCTTCCTGCCGCAGGTGTGGTCCACGCTACCCGCGGCCGGCGACTTCCTCGCCGCGCTGCTCCAGAAGGCCGGCCTTGCCCGCGAGGGCTGGTCGGCCGAGATCCAATGGTGGCGCTATCGCGTCACCGCCTTCGAGGAGGGTGACCATGTCCGCACGCACTGAACCCCATCCCGCACGCTGGTGGCACGCGCTGCCCGACGGCCGGCTGCAGTGCGACCTCTGCCCGCGCGACTGCAAGCTGCACGACGGCCAGCGCGGGCTGTGCTTCGTGCGCGAGCGCCGCGGCGACGCGATGTGGCTCTCGACCTACGGGCGCAGCTCGGGATTCGCGATCGACCCGATCGAGAAGAAGCCGCTGAACCACTTCCACCCCGGCTCGGCGGTGCTGTCCTTCGGCACCGCGGGCTGCAACCTCGCCTGCCGCTTCTGCCAGAACTGGGACATCTCCAAGAGCCGCGAGATGGACCGCCTGCAGGACGAGGCCTCGCCGGTGCGCATCGCCCAGGCCGCGCGCGAGGCCGGCGCGGCGAGCGTGGCCTTCACCTACAACGATCCGGTGATCTTCGCCGAGTACGCGATGGACACCGCGGATGCCTGTCACGCGCTCGGCGTGCAGACGGTCGCGGTGACCGCGGGCTACATCCACGCCGAGCCGCGGCGCGAGTTCTTCGCGAAGATGGACGCGGCCAACGTCGACCTGAAGGCCTTCAGCGAGCGCTTCTACGCCGAGCAGACGGCGTCGCGCCTCGCCCCGGTGCTCGATACGCTGCAGCACATCGTGCACGAGACCTCGTGCTGGCTCGAGATCACGACACTGCTGATCCCCGGCCTCAACGACAGCAGCGCCGAACTGCAGGCGATGACCCGCTGGATCCGCGAGAACCTGGGCGCGCAGGTCCCGCTGCACTTCACCGCCTTCCACCCGGACTACAAGCTCGGCGAACTGCCGCGCACGCCGGCAGAGACGCTGCAGCGCGCGCGCCGCATCGCGCAGGACGCCGGGCTTGCCCATGTCTACACCGGCAACGTCCACGACACCGAGGGCGGGACGACCTTCTGCCCCGACTGCCAGGCGGCGCTGATCGAGCGCGACTGGCACGCGATCCTGCGCTACGAGCTCGATGCGCGCGGCGCCTGCCCGCACTGCGGGACGGTGATTCCGGGCCGCTTCGACGCGGCCTTTGCCGGGCGGCTTGGCCGCCGGCGCGTGCCGATGCGGGTGGCGATGGCCTGAAGGGCCTGAAGCCGGCGGCTCAGCCCTGCTTCGCTGCGGCCGTTGCCGCGGCGCTGATCGCGCAGCTCGTCGTCGAGCCGCTCCAGTCGGCAAGCGGCCCCGAGAGGTCGACGCCGCGGCGCATCGCGGTCATCTCGGCGATGATCGAGATCGCCATCTCGGGCGGCGTCAGGCCGCCGAGCTTCAGGCCCACCGGGCCGCGCATGCGCGCGATCTCCTCGGGCGTGAGGTCGAACTGCAGCAGGCGCTCGCGGCGCATCTCGTTGTTGCGGCGCGAGCCGAGGGCGCCGACGTAGAAGGCCGGCGTGCGCAGCGCTTCCATCAGCGCCAGGTCGTCGAGCTTGGGGTCGTGCGTGACGGCGACCACCGCGCTGTTGGCGTCCAGGTGCATCGCGAGCACGAGGTCGTCGGGCATCGAGCGCGAGAGCGTCACGCCTTCCATCGCCTCCCAGCCCTCGTGGTACTCGGGGCGCGGCTCGCAGACGGTGACGCGGTAGTCGAGCATCACCGCAAGGACTGCGAGGTAGCGCGAGAGCTGGCCGCCGCCGATGATCAGCAGGCGCAGGCGCGGCCCGTGCACGGTGACGAGCGTCGCGCCGTCGAAGCTGAGCGTCGTGCCGCCGTCGGTGTCCTCGAGCTTGACGACGCCGGTGGCCAGGTCCAGGCGCCGCGCGACGAGCCGGTGCGCCTCGATCGCCGCGAGCAGCTCGCGCAGCTGCGAGCGCGCCGAAAGCGGCTCCAGCACCACCTGCACCGTGCCGCCGCAGGGCAGGCCGAAGCGCTGCGCCTCCTCGGCCGTCGCGCCGTAGGTCGTCACCTGCGGCAGCTGCGCGGCGAGCTCGCCGCGCGCGACGCGGCCGATCAGGTCGTCCTCGATGCAGCCGCCCGAGACCGAGCCGGCGACCTGACCGTCGTCACGGATGATCATCAGCGAGCCCGGCGGCCGCGGCGCCGATCCCCAGGTGCGCACGACCGTTCCCATCACCACCCGGTGGCCGCGGTCCTGCCAGTCGATCGCGGTGCGAAGGACGTCGACGTCGATGCCGTTCATGAGCCACTCCTGTGCGCCTGCGGCGCCCGATCGCTGCAGCATGCCAGCGTCGCCATCGCATGGCCAGGGCTTGCCGTCAAGCGTGCGCCGCCTTCATGGATATGCTGAATATGCGCGCGCCGGATCAGCCCCGCTGCGCCCCGCAGCCGGAAGTCCGTCTAGCGCTTGCGGCCGAAGAGCCCGGCCAGCCAGTTCTTGAACACCTGCCACATCAGCGCGAGTGCGTTGAGCTCGCGCACCGGCGGCGCCGGCGGCGGCGCCGGCCTTGCCGGTGCGGCCTCGGCGCCTTCGGCCGGTGCCGGCGCTGCTGCCGCCGCCACCGCTGCCGCTGCGGCGCGGAAGTTGTCGGCGAACTGGGCGAGCATCGCGTCGCTGACCGGCACCAGCAGCCGGTTGCCGAACTGCGCGAGCTTGCCGCTCACGACGACCGTCGCGGTGCCCGCCAGCACCGAGGTGTTCGGCGCCTCGCCGGGTTCGAGCCGCGCGGCCAGATCCATCGACGCCGAGGAACCGGCCTTGTCGGCCCCCTTGCCCAGCATCTGCATGCTGTGCGTGGCCGCGTCCATCCCCTTGACCTCGATCTCGCCGCCGAACTGCATCTGCGCCGGACCGATGCGGGTGCGCACCGTGCCCTTGTAGTTGTTCTCGTCGACCTGCTCGGTGATCGCCGCACCCGGCATGCACGCGGCGGTGGCGCGGATGTCGGAGAGCACGGCCCAGGCCTGCTCGATGCTGACCGCCAGCGGCCAGCGCTTGTCGAGTTTCACTTCCATGCGGCGATGGTAGCCCCAGCGCCTGCCGAGTGGGTGATCGGGACAAGCCCGCTGCCGCCGTCCCGAAACGGAACGACGGGTGCGCCGGTGTCGACGTGCGAGAACGGGACACCGGCGCGGCGCTGGCGCGAAGGCTCAGCCGACGCTGATCTCGATGCGCCGCGGCTGTGCGTGCTCCATCTTCGGGATGCGCACGCGCAGCACGCCGTGGCTGAGTTCGGCGCTGACCTTGGACGGGTCCAGCTCCTTGCTCAGCGTGAACGCGCGGCGGTAGCGCGGCAGCGTCAGCTCGGCGTGCGTGGACTGCAGGCCCTCGGCCGTCGCGAGCTCGATCTCGCCTTCGAGCGTCAGCTGGTCGCCCTCGACGCGCAGGCCGAGCTTCTCGCGCGGTACGCCGGGCATGTCGGCGTAGAGCGTGATGCCCGAGCTGTCCTCGATCACGTCCACGGGCGGCAGCAGCGCGGGCTCGGTGCGCGCGGGGGCTTCGGCGGTGCGGGTGATGTCGTTCATGGCTGGACTCCTCGGATTCATTGCACTTCGATGCGGCGCGGCTGCGCGGCCGCCTTGCGTTCGGCGCGCACGCGCAGGACGCCGTCGCGGTAGTTCGCCTGCACGCTCGCCGGGTCGATGTCGTCGGGCATGCTGACGACACGGCGGAAGCGGCCGGCGAAGCGCTCGTTCAGGTGCAGGGTGGTCTTCTCGTCGCTGGCCGCCGGCGTGGCGGCCTTGCGCTCGCCGGCGATGGTCAGCACGCCGCGGTCGAGGTTCACCTCGATCGACGCCGGGTCGATGCCGGGCGCGAAGGCGAAGACCTCGACGCCGGTGGGCGTGGTGCCGACGTTGAGCGCCGGGTAGCCGCCGCGGCCGAGGCCGCGGATCGCGGGTGAATACTCGAACACGCCGCTCAGATCGCGCTGCAGGCGATCGAGCTCGGCGAACAGGTCGCGCGGAAACAGGCTGCGGTACATGCGGTTCCTCCGTCTGGGCAGCGAGCGGCATCGCTGCCGCCCGGATGAGACGGATATGGACGCGCCGCGCGAGCTTTCAAGGGCTACTGCAGCGCCAGCGCGATCGAGAGGGTGTCGTCGTCGGCCCGCGCGGGCAGCAGCTCGAAGCCAAGGTCCTTCGCGAGCTCGAGCATGCGCGCGTTCTCGCGCAGCACGCGCCCGACCAGGCGCTGCGTGCCGCGCTCGCGCAGGTGGCGGATCAGCTTGTGCATCAGCAGCTCGCCCAGGCCCGCGCCCTTCAGGTCGCTGCGCACGACGATGCCGAACTCGGCGTCGACGTTGTCGGGGTCGATCGACGCGCGCACCACGGCCAGCGTCTCCTCGTGCTCGCCCTGGCCCGCGGTCGCGATGTAGCTGAGCTCGCGCTCGTAGTCGATCTGCGTCAGGCGTGCGAGCTCGCTGCGCTCGATGCTGCGGCGGCTGTAGAAGACGCGCATGCGGATGTCGATCGGATCCAGCCGCTCGAGGAAGGCCAGGTGCCGGGCTTCGTCGCCGGGCCGGATCGGCCGCAGCACGAGCGTCCGGTCGTGCCACTGCACCGTCTCGACCTGCTCGCTCGGGTAGGGCCGCACCGCGAAGCGCGCCGCCCCGCCGGGCGCCGATGCCGACACGCGCACGCGTGCGTCCAGCGCGATCACGCCCTGCGCGTCGGCCAGCAGCGGGTTGATGTCGATCTCGGCGATGCGCGGCTCGTCGGCCAGCAGCTGCGACAGCGTCGTCAGCACCTGCACCACGGCCGCCTGGTCGGCCGGCGGCACGTCGCGCCAGCCGGCCAGCAGCCGCGCGATGCGGGTGCGCTGGATCAGCGCCCGCGCCAGCGGCTCGTTCAGCGGCGGCAGCGCCACGGCGCGGTCGGCGACGACCTCGACCGCCGTGCCGCCGTGGCCGAAGAGGATCACGGGGCCGAAGAGCGGATCGACGTGGCTGCCGATGATCAGCTCGAGCGCCTGCGGGCGCCGCACCATGGTCTGCACGGTGAAGCCGGTGATGTGCGCGTCGGGCCGCAGCCGCTTCACGCGTGCGAGCATCGCCTGCACCGCGTGCCGCAGCTCGTCCTCGCTCTCGATGTTGAGCACGACGCCGCCGACGTCGCTCTTGTGGCTGATCTCGGGCGAGAGGATCTTCAGCACCACCGGGTAGCCGATCTCGCTGGCCGCGCGCACCGCCTCGTCCTCGCCGGGGCCGACGACCTCGGTGATCGTGACCGGGATGCCGGCCGCACGCATCAGCGCCTTGGCCTCGGGCTCGGTCAGCATCTCGCGGCCCTCGGCGAGCACCGCGGAGATGATGGCGTCGACCTTGGCGAGGTCCGGTGCCGCGGCGGCGGTGTGCGCCGGCGGCGCCTCGAGCAGCAGCTCCTGGTTCTGCCGGTAGACCGCCAGCATCGCGCAGGCCTGCACCGCCTGCTCCGGCGTGTCGTAGCTCGGGATGCCGGCCGACTGGAAGAGCTCGCGCGCCTGCGCCAAGCCCGGCCCGCCGAGCCAGGACGCGACCACGCGCCGCGACTGCGCGCCGGCCAGCGGCAGCAGCGCGCGCGCGATCTCGGCGCTGGGCACGATCGCCGTCGGCGCGTGCATGAAGAGCAGCGTCCCGGTTTCGGGTGTCGCCAGCAGCGCCTGCAGCGTCTGCACGTAGCGCTCGACGGGCGCGTCGCCGATGATGTCGACCGGATTCGCGCGCGACCAGTTCGCCGGCAGGAAGGCGTCCATCGCCTCGACCGTCGCGGCCGGCAGCTCGGGCAGCTCGAGCACCGTGTTCGCCGCGGCGTCGGCGGCCATCACGCCGGCGCCGCCGCCGTTGGTGACCAGCGTCAGGTTCCGCGCCAGCCCGGCGCCCTCGGCCGGGCCCTCGTGATAGTGCGCAAGCGTCTCGGCGGCGACGAAGAGATCCTGCAGCGTGTCCACGCGCAGCATGCCGGCGCGGCGGATCGCGGCGTCGAAGACGATGTCGGCGCCGGCCAGCGCCCCGGTGTGCGAGGCGGCAGCCTGCGCCCCATGCGCCGAGCGTCCGGCCTTGACCACCAGCACCGGCTTGTTGCGCGCCGCCGCGCGCGCTGCCGACATGAACTTGCGCGGCGCGTCGATCGACTCGATGTAGAGCAGGATCGCCCGCGTGCGCGCGTCGTTGGCCAGCCAGTCGAGCAGGTCGCCGAAGTCGACGTCGGCGCGCTCGCCGAGCGACACCACCTGCGAGAAGCCGACCCCGCGGCCGCTGGCCCAGTCGAGCATCGCGGTGGCCAGCGCGCCCGACTGCGAGATGAAGGCCAGCGACCCGGCGCTGGCCTGAACGTGCGAGAAGCTGGCGTTGAGCTTGGCGTGCGGCGCGAGCAGCCCCAGGCAGTTCGGGCCGACGATGCGCAGCAGGTGCACGCGCGCGGCGTCCAGCATCGCCTGTTTCTGCTCCCGCGTGAGGCCGGCGGTCATGACCACCGCGCCACGGGTGCCGAGTGCGCCGAGGTCGGCGATCAGCCCGGGCACCGTGGCCGGCGGCGTGCAGATCACCGCCAGCTCGGGCGCCTCGGGCAGGTCCTGCACCCGCGGGACGACCGGAATGCCGTCGAGCTCGGTGTAGTTCGGGTTGACGGCCATCAGCTTGCCGGGGAAGCCGCCGTGCCGCAGGTTGCGCCAGACGGTGGAGCCCACGCGGGCCGGCCGCGCCGAGGCGCCGATGACGACGACGGAAGCCGGTTCGAAGAGGGCGTCGAGGTTGCGGATGCTCATGTCGGGGGTTGTGCTGTCGGGAAAGAGGCAATGATGCCTTGCCCGCGCGGGCTGGCATGATCGGCGCCGGATTCACGACCGGGGAACGAGCGATGAGGCTTCTGTTGGCGATCGACGGTTCGGTGCACGCGCTGCAGGCGGTGCGCTGGGCGCTGGGCCTGGCGGCGCAGGGCCTGCCCTGCGAGTACGTGCTCGTCAACGTGCAGGCGCCGGCATCGCTGTATGAGGTGATGACCGCTCACGACGCCGCGCGCATCGACGAGGTGCGCCGCGCCGCCGGCGCCGACCTGTTGCGCGAAGCCGAGGCGATGGTCGAGGCGGCAGGGCAGCGCTTCGAGAGCGAGGTCGCGGGCGGCGCGCCCGAGAACCTGATCGTCGAGCTGGCGGAGAACTACCGCTGCGACCACATCGTCATCGGCGCCCGCGGCATCGGAGACACCGATGCCGCCGGCCTTGGCCGCGTCGCGCTGGCGGTGCTCGCGGGAGCGTCGATGCCGGTCACGGTCGTCCGGCGGGAGGAAGGGGACGAAGCCCGGAGCGAGGATGGAGCGGGCGAAGGCGGGGAAGCGCAGGCCGGTGCGACGTAGGCGATGCTGACGGTGTGAGGGCCGCGGCGAGACTCACTTCGTGGCTTTGTCGATGACCTGTACGGAGGACACGCGCTGGCTGCTCTCACGCGGGATGATCTCGCTGGTCGATTTCGTAGCCGCTGGGCTACACTGCGCACATGCGCGTCGAACAAACCAGCGACTACCGCAAGTGGCTCGACGGGCTCAAGGATCCGGCGGGCCGCGCCCGTATCCTGATGCGGGTCGACCGGCTCATTCACGGCAATCCTGGTTCTGGCCGAAACCTGACCGACGGTGTTTCGGAGCTGAAGATCGACTACGGGCCGGGGTACAGGGTCTATTACTCGAAGAGAGGCAACCGTTTGTTGCTGCTCTTGGGTGGAGGCGACAAGTCCTCCCAGGACAGGGATATTGCGAAGGCGATTCGCTTGAGCAAAAACTATGAAGGGTGAAGCGATGGCGACTTCGGTTTCACGAAAGAAGAGCACGAAGGTCAAGACCACGCCCTACGACATCGCGGAGCATCTGCGGACACCGGAAGAGATGGCCGCGTACCTCGATGCCTGGCTCGAGGAAGCACCTGACGATGCAGCCGGCATCGCACGAGCGCTGGGGGATATTGCCCGCGCCAAAGGCATGTCGCTGGTCGCGCGAGAGGCAGGTCTGAGTCGCGAGAGCCTGTACCGGGCCCTCAGCGCCGAAGGCAACCCGAGCTTTGCAACCGTGCTCAGAGTGGCGCGAGCACTGGGAGTCCGCTTTCACGCGCAGCCGGCTTGAGAACGTGTGACAGGTCGCGAAGACCGTAGGGGCCCGTGAGGAGTCAGGATCCAGGCCGAAACTCACCAGCGTTGAAGCAGTTCGTTCGGATCGTGTCCCACCGCGCGGTGCGATCATGCACGGTCGCTCCAATAGCCGGGCGCTCGTCGCTGGTGTGCGATTGCATAGATCTGCGGTCCGCGCTTCCCGTCTTCCGCGTAGATCAGCGAATAGGGAAAGCGATCGAAGTGGTAGACGCGAAGCTCGCCGTGAAGGTGGGAGCCTCGCCGCGGGTTCTCGACGATCAGATCGCGAACGCGCTCGTACTCCGCAAGAAAAGCCTCGGCGATCGCGCGGCTGGCATGCGTGGCGTAGTAGACCGCGGCGTCGCCGAGTTCTGCTTCCGCCTCCGGATGCAGCCAATGGCTCACGCCAGACGTGCCCTGACTCGTGCCAGCGCTTCGTCACCGGGAACCATGGTGACCTTGCCGGCCATTGCTTCTGCATGGCGGCGCTGCGCCAGTTCCAACCATGCGCGTTGCGCCGGGGACTGTGGCTCGAAGCTCGCGATCAGGCGTTCGAGGAGGCGCGCACGGTCCTCAGCGGGCAGGCTGAGGACTTCCATTTCTAAATCATGCACGCGCGCAGTCATGGTTGTCTCCCCGTGTACCGGTGCTCGGGCAAGAATGCCACAAGCGCGGGCGCTTGAAGGAACTTCCGAGCAGCACGCTTTCGCTTGATGCGAGCTTGCCCCTGGCATCGAGCAGCCTGTGCCGATGACCCGTCGCACGATGCCGATGGCAAGGGGCCCGAGGGACCCAAGGCGCAGGCGGACGATCTGCGTCCCTCAGTTGTCTTGTTGCAGTTCTTGGTAGAGCTGCCTTTCGAAGCACCGCATCGCCGCGGCGCGTTCGGGGGGCCAGCGGTAGCGCAGCACGCTCGTGGCAACGCCGGGCCAGGACTGGTCGAGCACGCTGCGGATCGCGAGTTCCCAGGGTTCCATCGCGGGTTCGCACTGCAGCGCCGGGGCCAGGCGCTTGGCGCGACCGTCGATCAGCAGGTTGCGGCCGCCCTGGCCGACGATCTGCACCGCGGCGTGGCCGCTCTTCTGCCAGTTGGTGCTGGTGTGGCCGCCGCGGTCGACGCCGATGCG
>JAIXKN010000012.1:0-890 GCA_026932425.1 Burkholderiales bacterium | reverse complement strand
GGCCGCTCTTCTGCCAGTTGGTGCTGGTGTGGCCGCCGCGGTCGACGCCGATGCGCAGGCGCTTGTCGCTGAGCGCGATCGCCCACGAGTAGGTGGCGTGCGGCCGGCCGCGGGCATCGGCGCTCAGCAGCAGCACGGGGCTGCCCTTGGCCAGCAGCGCCAGGGTCGGTTCGTCGAGGGTCTTCGCGCTGCGGCTCACGGCTGGGTCTCCGGCGGTCGGTGGGCGCGGGCCGCGCGAGCGTGCGGCCTGGATTCGGGCGGCGGCGCTGGTCTCACGCCGCCGCGGCGGGCTGGACCTGCACGCGCAGGCGGTCGCCGTCGCGCAGCGAGAGGGTGGTGCGCAGGTGCAGGGGCGCGACGATCTCGAGCTTGTCCTCGGGGTAGCCGGGCACGTCCGGGAAGACGATCGCAGCGTCGATGCGGTCGGCCAGGCGCACTGCGAAGCAGCGCGCGGGGCAGAAGCCGGGCGCAGGCTCGAGGATGATCGCCGGATGCGCCATGAGGCGCGCGCGCCAGCGCTGCCAGTCGGCGCCTTCCATGCGCAGGTTCAGCGTCCCAGGCCAGGGCTCGAAGCCGAAGGCGCGGCGCATGCCTTCGCGCACCCAGTCGATCGAAAGGAAACCCGCGGCCTCGCCGACGCCACCGCAGACCAGGCCGGAAAAGACGGCCGGCCCGCCTTCGCCATCGGCGGCGTTCGAGGCGGACGGGCCTTCGGCCGCGGCGGCTGCTCCTGATGCCGCGCGAGATGGCAAGGCGTTGGCCGCTTCGTGCGCGTCGAGCACCTCGGCTGCCTCCAGGACTTGGGTCGCCTCAGCCGCGCCCGGCGCTGCGCGCGCGGGCATGCTCGCGTTCCTCGTTGCCGGTCCAGCGCTTGAAGAGGCTGCAGTCGA
>JAIXKN010000016.1 GCA_026932425.1 Burkholderiales bacterium | reverse complement strand
GGGTTCGCTCTTCAGCGCGCTCGAGCCGCTGCCGCTGATCTTCTGCTTCTGGCACCTCTACCTGGACGCGCACCAGGATCGCAGGCCGATCGAGAACATGCCGGCCTTCGCCTTCCTGCTCGGCTCGGTCGTGATGGAACAGGTGGGTGCGGGGATCCTCGGCTTCACGATGACCTTCGCGCTCACCAACGTCTGGTCGCACGGCACCTGGGTCACGCTGAGCCACGCGCACCTGGCGCTCTTCGGCACCTTCGGGATGCTGGGGCTTTCGGCCGCGTACTACGCGGTCCCGATCATGCGCGGCATGCGCGACTTCGATCAGCGGCCGGGCCGGCTCGCGTTCTGGCTCACCTTCACCGGGATGCTCGGGCTCGCGTTTGCCTTCGCGATCGGCGGCACGGTGCAGGTCTTCGTCTATCGCACCCTCGGCCTGGACTGGTTCGGCGGCGACGTGGCCCCGGCGATGCTCTTCGCGAAGGCCATGGTGCCGATCTTCGGCCTGCTGTTCGCCGCTGGCGTCTGCCTGGTGACCTACGACCTGCTGACGCTGGGCGTGCGGCAGCGGCTGGCCGAAGGCGAAGCGGCGCCGACGAACGAGCCACCACGTGCCACCGGCTGGGGCCGTCCACTCGGCGGATGGGAAACGGGGAGCTGGGTGCTCGCGATGTGGATCTTCGGCGGCCTGATCACGCTCGGCCTGCTGTCGTTCAACCTCGCGACGGTGCAGGATGGAAGGCCGCTGCTCCCGTACGTGATGGGCGGCACCGGCTATCCCGGGCTGCTGCTCGTGACCCTGTTCTTCGTGCACCGCTTCCTGCGCTCGCTCGATGCGCGGCGGCGCGAGGCGCAGCCTTTGACACAGGGGTGAGGTTCGCGCGGCAGCACCGGCCGCGCGCTTCAGTGCTGCGGGGACTCGTCCCCGGCGGGTGAGCGCTGAGCCAGCGCCTGTTGCTGCTGACGGTATTCGCTCGGCGACACGCCGTACTGGCTCTTGAAGAGCCGGCAGAAATGCGGGCTGCTGTTGAAGCCCCAGGCGAAGGCGATTTCGGAGATCGACCGGCTGGCCGCTGCCGGCGAGGCGAGTGCGGCACGGCAGCGTTCGAGGCGTGAGAGCCAGATGTAGCGGTCCAGCGAGCAGTCCTCGTCCTCGAAGACGCGGTGCAGGTAACGCTTGGAGCAGCGCAGATCGCTCGCGATGCGCTCGATCGTCAGGTCCGACTCGCCCAGGTGCGCCTGCACATGCTGCTTGACGCGCAGCTTGAGCACCGCCGGCAGGGTTGTGTGACTCTCCATGCCCTGCTGCTCGGCTGCCAGCGTCGACGCAAGCAGTCCGAACGCGGTCTCGCTCACCGGCCGCCCCACCGCGTCCGGCAGTGTCGGAAGCTGCTCGGCCAGCGAGCGCAGGAAGGAGCCGAAAACCGCCGACAAGCCCTGGAGCGCGCTCGTGTGCGCCTGGCTCGTGTGCAGGTTCGGAACCTTGAAACCCTTGAAGGCTCGCCGCGGGAACTGCGCGACGAGCAGCCCGGCGCGTTCGAAGTTGGTGATCGAATACGGCACCTGGGGGTCGTAGAGGCTCCAGTCGCCGGGACGCAGGTCGAAGGCGCGATCGTGCTGCAGGATCTGCGCGTGGCCGTCGAGCTGCAGGACGAGCTTGTAGTACTCGTCGCTCGGCAGTTCGCGCACGGCTTCGTCGCGCCAGACGCGGTGCGCCGGCGCGTCGATGCGATACATGCGCATCGGCCCGACCTCGTAGGCCGCGAATTCGGCATCGAAGGGGCCGTCGTCCAGGCACTGCACGCCCAGGTTGCCGAAGTAGTCGCGGTTGACGTGGCCCCAGTGCGCTGCACGATAGGAGGGCTCTTCGCCCCGCGTATCGAAGTGAAAACGCTTCATCGGCTCAGTCTAGGGTTGCGGACCGGGTCCTCCATCGGGAGTTTCACTCCGTATCGATCGCGAAGCCGGGGCGCCTGCGGATGTGCCGGTTGCTGTTGATCACCGCCGGACACATCCCGCCGCCGCCAGCGCCGTGGCGAGAAGACAGGCTGTGGTTGCGAGCGGTACGAATCTGCGTTTCATCCTTGCGCCTCCTCGAGCGGTGGCGCGCGCCGGCGTCAGGACGCCGAGAGCACGGCGGCGACATCTCGTCGGCGTGTGACAGCTCGGGCACTGGTGAGGCATGGCCGTATGCGCTACGCTGCATCCAAAACGTATTGAAGCGGAGAACAGAGGTCCTGCACATGAAATCCCGCGCCGCCGTGGCCTTCGAGGCCGCCAAACCCCTGCAGATCGTCGAGATCGACGTCGAGCCGCCCCGCAAGGGCGAGGTGCTGATCAGGATCAGCCACACCGGCGTGTGTCACACCGACGCCTTCACGCTCTCCGGCGACGACCCGGAGGGCGTCTTCCCGGCAGTGCTCGGCCACGAAGGCGCCGGCGTCGTTGTCGAGGTCGGCGAAGGCGTCACGAGCGTCAAGCCCGGAGACCATGTGATCCCGCTCTACACCGCCGAATGCGGTGAGTGCCTGTTCTGCAAGAGCGGCAAGACGAACCTGTGCGTGTCCGTGCGCGCGACGCAGGGCAAGGGGCTGATGCCCGACGGCACGACGCGCTTCTCGTACAAGGGGCAGCCGATCTACCACTACATGGGCTGCAGCACCTTCAGCGAATACACGGTGGTGGCCGAGGTGTCGCTGGCCAGGATCAACCCGAAGGCCAACCCGGAGCAGGTCTGCCTGCTCGGCTGCGGCGTCACCACGGGCCTGGGGGCGGTGAAGAACACGGCGAAGGTTCAGCCCGGGGACACGGTCGCGGTGTTCGGCCTCGGCGGCATCGGCCTGGCCGTGATCCAGGGCGCCAAGCTCGCCGGCGCCGGGCGCATCATCGCGATCGACACGAACCCGGCGAAGTTCGATCTGGCACGCGTCTTCGGCGCCACCGACTTCGTCAACCCGAACGATCACGACAAGCCGATCCAGGAGGTCATCGTCGGCATGACCGGCTGGGGTGTCGATCACTCCTTCGAGTGCATCGGCAACGTCAAGGTGATGCGCGCGGCGCTCGAGTGCGCGCACCGCGGCTGGGGCCAGTCGGTGATCATCGGCGTGGCCGGTGCCGGGCAGGAGATCTCGACCCGGCCGTTCCAGCTCGTCACCGGGCGCCGCTGGATGGGGACGGCCTTCGGCGGCGTCAAGGGCCGCAGCGAGTTGCCGGGCATGGTCGAGGACGCGATGAGCGGCCGCATCCAGCTCGCGCCCTTCGTCACGCACACGATGCCGCTGCAGGACATCAACAAGGCCTTCGACCTGATGCACGAGGGCAAGTCGATCCGCAGCGTGGTTCATCACGGTTGAGGCAAGGCGCCGCGGCGCGGGGAGACACGATGGAACGCGTCGAGCAGCACATGTGCTTCGGTGGACGGCAGGAGGTCTGGAAGCACGCGAGCCGCAGCACCGGGACCGAGATGCGCTTCGGGGTCTACCTGCCGCCGGCGGCGCTGCGCGGCGAGAAGCGCCCGGTGCTCTACTGGCTCTCGGGCCTGACCTGCACCGAGCAGAACTTCATCACCAAGGCGGGCGCGCAGCAGTTTGCCGCGGTGCACGAGCTGATCGTGGTCGCGCCCGACACGAGCCCGCGCGGTGCCGGCGTGGCCAACGACGAGGCCTACGACCTGGGGCAGGGCGCGGGCTTCTACGTCAATGCCACCGAATCGCCCTGGGCGCCGCATTACCGCATGCAGGATTACGTCGCGGTAGAGCTGCCGGCGCTCGTCGAGCAGCACTTCCCGGCGAGCGCGGTGCGCGGCATTTCCGGGCACAGCATGGGCGGGCACGGCGCGCTGGTCACCGCGCTGCGAAACCCGGGTCGCTACCGCAGCGTCTCGGCCTTCTCGCCGATCGTCGCACCCTCGCAGGTGCCCTGGGGGCGCAAGGCGCTCGGCGCCTACCTGGGCGCGGATAGCAGCCGCTGGGCAGAGTGGGATGCGGTGCAGCTCATCGCGAACGCCAGCGAGCGCCTGACGATCCTCGTCGATCAGGGCGAGAGCGACGAGTTCCTGCAGGAGCAGCTGCGGCCCGAACTGCTGCGCCAGGCCTGCAATGCCGCCGGTCATCCGCTCGAGCTGCGGATGCAGCGCGGCTACGACCACAGCTACTACTTCATCGCGAGCTTCATCGGCGAGCACATCGCGCATCACGCGCGCGAGCTCGCGCGCTGATCGCGTTCAGGCCGGCGAGGCTTCTCTCCGAGACGCTTCGAAGCAGGCCGAGCGAGGCCCTCAGGCAGAGGCTCGATGCGCAGTGCGGTCCGTCACGGCCGAGACACACACGAGGTCTTGTGCCGCGAAGTTGCCTGCTCGGTCTGGCGCGTGCCCGGCCGGTCGTCGGACGCGGGATTGCTCGGTGCGGGTCGACGCAGCGCTCAGCGCTTCCCTTGCCGCAGCATCGCCGCCGGCAGCACGGCCGCCGTCGGGCCGCGGCCGTGCTGGCGGATCTCGGCGCGACCGGCCAGTTGCAGCACCAGCTTGTAGAAGCCGTCGCTGGGCAGCTCGCGCACGGCCGCGTCGCGCCAGACGCGGTGCGCCGGCGCGTCGATGCGGTACATGCGCAGCGGGCCGACCTCGTAGGCGGCGAACTCGGCGTCGAAGGGGCCGTCGTCCAAGCACTGCACGCGCAGGTCGCCGAAGTAGTCGTGGTTGACGACGCCCCACGCCTGCGCCCGGTGCGCGGCTTCTTCGCGCCGTGTATCGAAATGAAAGCGCTTCATCGCGGCAGTCTATGACCTGCCTCGCCTTCATCCATCGGGATTTCCACGGCGTCGGGTCACGTGCCCCGCGTGTTCCGGGTCTTGACAGCTTCTTGATACCTGTTCCGCGAGTCTTGGCGACATCTTGAACGAGGCCCGCGCAGCATCGGGTCTTCGTCATCAGGAGCCGAGCAAGGCCAGATCCGCATGAGCACGAACCCTCTTCCCCGCACCTGCCCCCGCGACCCCGGGGCACGGCCATGAGTTCGCTGGCCTTCATCTACGCGGTGAGCGGCGCGGTGGCGCTGGCCTTGTTCGTCTACCTCGGCTACGCCTTGCTGCGGCCCGAGGACTTCTGAGGGCCTCGCACCATGACGGACCTGATCTTCGTGGCGCTGACGCTGCTCTTCTTCGCCGCCACCGCCGCGCTGGTGCTGGCGCTGCGTCGCCTTTGACCCTTGTGACCCCGGTGAGCTTCGGGCAAGGACCGCAAGATGACCCTGATCGTTCTCGAGTACGGCGCCGTGCTGGCGCTGATGACCGTGCTGGCGGTGCTGATGGGCCGCTGGCTCGCGCACGCGTTCACCGACACCGGCCACTGGCGCCTCGAGCGCCTGAGCTACCGGGCGCTGGGCGTGGACCCCGGCGAGCGCATGGGCTGGCCGCGCTACGGCTTGGCGCTGCTGCTGTCCAACGCCGCGATGATGCTGCTGGCCTACGCCGTGCTGCGCCTGCAGGGGCTGCTGCCGCTGGGTGAGCTCGGCAACGCGGCGCAGGCGCCGGACCTGGCCTTCAACACCGCGGCCTCGTTCATCACCAACACCAACTGGCAGGCGTACGCGGGCGAGGCCAGCCTCTCCAACGCGACGCAGATGCTGGCCATCACCTTCCTGATGTTCTGCGGCGCGACGGCAGGCGTGGCTGCGGCAGCAGGCTTCATCCGCGCGCTGGCGCGCAGCAGCGCGGCCGACCTCGGCAACTACTGGGTCGACTTCATGCGCGTGCTGTGGCGGGTGATGCTGCCACTGTGCTTCGTGCTCGCCCTGGTCTACGTGGGGCAGGGCATGCCGCAGACGCTGGACAGCGTGGCCGTGGCGACGACGGCGGAGGGCGCACGCCAGCCGCTGGTGCTGGGCCCGGTGGCCAGCTTCGAGTCGATCAAGCACATCGGCACCAACGGCGGCGGCTTCTACAGCATGAATGCCGCGCACCCGTTCGAGAACCCGACGCCGCTCACCAACACCCTGCACATCCTGTCGATGCTGCTCATCCCTTCGGCGCTGACGGTGGCCTTCGGCCACGTGCTGGCGCGGCGCCGGCAGGGCTGGGTCTTCTTCGGCGCCTTCCTGATCATGTTCGTCGGCTTCCTCGCGATGGTCTTCGGCGCCGAGCAGGCCGGCAACCCGATGCTCGAGCGCGCCGGGGCCGATACGCGGATCGGCGCGAGCCAGGCCGGCGGCAACATGGAGGGCAAGGAGCTGCGCTTTGGCATCGCCGACAGCGCGCTCTTCGTGGCCACGACGACGGCGGCGACGACCGGCTCCGTCAACACCATGCACGACTCGCTCACGCCGCTGGGCGGCTTCGTGCCGCTGGCGCAGATGATGCTCAACAGCGTCTTCGGCGGCGATGGCGTGGGCTTCATCAACCTGATCCAGTACGCCATCCTGACGGTGTTCCTCGCCGGCATGATGATCGGCCGCACGCCGGAGTTCCTGGGCAAGAAGATCGAGGCGCGCGAGATCAAGCTGGTGATGCTCTCGGTGCTGGCGCACCCGGCGTCCATCCTGGGCTTCACCGCGCTGGCCATGCTCTGGCCGGACACCGGCGCGAGCCTCGCCAACCGCGGCGCGCACGGCTTCTCCGAGGTGCTCTACGCCTACACCTCGGGCACCGCCAACAACGGCTCGGCCTTCGCCGGCTTCAACGCCAACACGCCCTTCTTCAACACCACCATCGGCCTGGCGATGCTGGTGGGGCGCTACCTCACGCTGCTGCCCATGCTCGCCGTGGCGGGTTCGCTGGCGGCCAAGAAGAGCGTGGCCGCGGGCGCCGGGACTTTCCCGACGGCCACGCCGCTCTTCATGGGGCTGCTGGTCTTCGTGGTCCTGGTCGTCGGCGGCCTGACCTTCCTGCCGGCGCTTGCGCTGGGCCCGCTGGTGGAGCAGTTGCAGATGCTCTCCGGCCACCTCCAACCCTGAATCCGCCTCGAGCCATCATGCCGAACACATCCTCCGCACGCCCTGCGCCGCAGCCTGCCGCGAGCGCAGGCCAGACCCAGGCCCAGGGCCAGGTCCCGGGCCCGCTGCCCGCCTCCGACGCGGCGCCGCTGGCCGGCCTGCTCGCGCCCTGCCTGCGCGGCGCGGTCTTCGTGCTGCTGGTCACGGGGTTGGCCTATCCGCTGGTCACCACCGGCGTTGCGCAAGCGCTGATGCCGCAGCAGGCCCAGGGCAGCCTGCTGCAGGTCGACGGCGCGCTGCGCGGCTCGCTGCTGATCGGGCAGTCCTTCACCGAGCCGCGCTACTTCCACCCCCGGCCCAGCAGCACCAGCGCGCCCGACCCCCAGGATCCGTCGCGCACGGTCGCTTCACCCTACAACGCCGGCTTGTCGGCCGGCAGCAACCTCGGCCCCACCAGCCAGGCGCTGGCCGAGGCGGTGGCCGCGCGCGTGGCCGACTACCGCCGCGTCAACGGCCTGCCGCCCGAGGCCCGTGTACCCGTGGATGCGGTGACGGCCTCGGCCTCGGGGCTGGACCCGCACATCTCGCCGGCCAACGCGCGCGCCCAGCTGGCCCGCGTCGCGGCCGCACGCGCACTCGCCCCGGCGGCCGTGCAGGCGCTGGTCGACACCCACACCGAGCCGCGCGTGCTCGGCCTGCTGGGCGAGCCGCGCGTGCACGTGCTGCGCCTGAACCTCGCGCTCGACGGCCTTGCCGCGCGCCCCTGAGTCACGTCCGGAGAGTCTCGATCATGTCGGAGAACCAGTCGGTGAAGAAGGCGCTCGCGCTGTTCGACCGCACGCTGCTGCGCACGGCCCTGTGGGACGCGCTGCGCAAGCTCTCGCCGCGCGCGCAGTGGCGCAACCCGGTGATGTTCGTCGTCTACCTGGGTTCCATCCTGACGACGCTGCTGTTCGTGCAGGCCCTCGCCGGCCCGGGCGAGGCGCCGCCGTCCTTCATCCTGGCGATCGCGCTGTGGCTGTGGTTCACCGTCCTCTTTGCCAACTTCGCCGAGGCGCTGGCCGAGGGGCGCGGCAAGGCGCAGGCGGCCAGCCTGCGCGGGCTCAAGCAGAAGACCTGGGCCAAGCGGATCGAGGGCGGACCGCAAGCCGCAGGCCAGCGCGAGCATCGCGCGCGCAGCGAGCTGAAGTGGACGCCGCTCGAGGCCGAGAGTCTGCGCAAGGGTGACCTCGTGCTCGTCGAGACGGGCGACGTGATCCCCGCCGACGGCGAGGTCGTCGACGGCGTCGCCTCGGTCGACGAGAGCGCCATCACCGGCGAGTCGGCACCGGTCATCCGCGAATCCGGCGGCGACTTCAGCGCCGTCACCGGCGGCACGCGCGTGCTCTCGGACTGGATCGTCGTGCGCGTGGCGGTGAACCCCGGCGAGACCTTCGTCGACCGCATGATCGCCATGGTCGAGAACGCCAGCCGCCGCAAGACGCCCAACGAGATCGCGCTCACCATCCTGCTGGTCGGGCTCACGCTGGTGTTCCTGCTCGTCATCGTCACGCTCGGGCCGTTCTCGGCCTTCGCGGTGGCGCAGTCGCGGGCCGCCGGGGGCGGCGGCGTGGTGGTCAGCGCGACGGTGCTGGTGGCGCTGCTGGTGTGCCTGATCCCGACCACCATCGGCGGGCTGCTGAGCGCCATCGGCGTGGCCGGCATGAGCCGCATGATGCAGGCCGGCGTGATCGCCACCTCGGGCCGCGCGGTCGAGGCCGCGGGCGACGTCGACGTGCTGCTGATGGACAAGACCGGCACCATCACCCTGGGCAACCGCCAGGCCGCGGCCTTCCTGCCGGTGCCGGGCGTGAGCGCGGCGCAGCTCGCCGACGCCGCGCAGCTTGCCTCGCTGGCCGACGAAACGCCCGAGGGGCGCAGCATCGTCGTGCTCGCCAAGCAGCAGTTCGAGCTGCGCGGGCGCGAGGTCGAGGCCCTCGGCGCGCACTTCGTTCACTTCACGGCGCAGACGCGCATGAGCGGCGTCGACCTCGGCGACGGCCGCCGCATCCGCAAGGGCGCGGCCGAGGCGCTGCGCGCGCACGTCCAGGCGCAGGGCGGCCAATTCCCGGCCGCGCTGCAGCAGACGGTGGAGGAGGTCGCGCGCCGCGGCAGCACGCCGCTGGTGGTGGCCGACGGCGCACGGGCGCTGGGCGTGGTCGAACTCAAGGACATCGTCAAGGGCGGCATCAAGGAGCGCTTTGCCGAGCTGCGCCGCATGGGCATCAAGACCGTCATGATCACCGGCGACAACCGGCTCACCGCAGCCGCCATCGCCGCCGAAGCCGGCGTCGACGACTTCCTCGCCGAAGCCACGCCCGAGGCCAAGCTGGCGCTCATCCGCGAGCACCAGGCGCGCGGGCAACTGGTGGCCATGACCGGCGACGGCACCAACGACGCCCCGGCGCTGGCGCAGGCCGACGTCGCGGTGGCGATGAACACCGGCACGCAGGCGGCCAAGGAGGCCGGCAACATGGTCGACCTCGACAGCAACCCGACCAAGCTGATCGAGATCGTCGAGACCGGCAAGCAGATGCTGATGACGCGCGGCTCGCTGACCACCTTCAGCGTCGCCAACGACGTCGCCAAGTACTTCGCCATCATTCCGGCGGCCTTCGTCGGCACCTACCCGCAGCTGGCCGCGCTCGACGTGATGGGGCTCACGAGCCCGTCCTCGGCCATCCTCTCGGCGGTGATCTTCAACGCGCTCATCATCGTCGTGCTGATCCCGCTGGCGCTCAAGGGCGTGAAGTACCGCGCCGTCGGCGCCGCCGCGCTGCTGCGCCGCAACCTGCTGGTCTATGGCCTGGGCGGGCTGCTCGTGCCCTTCGTCGGCATCAAGGCGATCGACCTCGCGCTGGCTGCGCTCGGGCTCGGGCTCGCCTGAGGCTTGCGGCAAGCTCAAGGCAGCGTCCGCCATGACGCCAGAGGATCTCTTCGTCGCGCTCAGCGCCCTGGCCGTCGTGGCCGTGCCGCTGGCGCTGGCCTGGGTGCTGTTGCGACGTGGCGACGAGCGTGGGCCGCCGCCGCACCCACCGCCAGGCCGCTCGCCGCCCGCATCACCACGATCGTCGCGGCCATCGTCGCGCGACGGCCGCCCCTGAGCCCGGACCCACAGGCGCGCGCAGCGTCCGTGTCCGTACGCGACATCGTCAACCTCCCGACTTCACCATGCCCACGCTTCTGCGATCCCTGCTCCTCACAACCGCGCTCACCGCCGCCGCCCTGCCTGTTCAGGCCGATGGGGCCTGGAGCGGCAACGCCAGCCTCGCCAGCCACTATCGCTTTCGCGGCATCGACCAGACCTGGGGCAGGCCGGCGCTGCAGGCGGGCCTGGACTGGAACCATGCCGACGGCTGGTACGCCGGCATCTGGGGCTCCAACGTGAGCCGGCGCTCGTACCCGGGCGGCAGCGTCGAGCTCGACCTCTACGGCGGCTTCAACGGCAGGATCGATGACGACTGGAGCTACACCTTCGGCGTCTACGGCTACGCCTATCCGGGTGCGAATCTGCGCCACGCGCGTTGCCCGTCGGCCGCCTTCGAAGCGCCGTGCGGCGCCCTGGACGGCCAGCGCTACGAGACCGTCGAGATCAACGCCGGCGCAAGCTGGCGATGGCTGTCCTACAAGCTCTCGCTGGCGGCAACCGACTACTTCGGTGCCAGCACACGCAGCGGCTACGGCGGCAGCACGCGCGGCACCCGCTACCACGACTTCGGCGCCACCGTTCCGCTGCACGACGCGCTCAGCCTGAGTCTGCACGTCGGCCTGACCGATCTGCCGCAGCGCTACGGCGCCCACAAGGCCGACTACGTCGACTGGCGACTTGCCGTGGGCGGCAGCTTCGAAGGCGGCTGGACGGCGTCCATCGGCGTCGTCGGTGCCAGCAACGACCGCCTCTATCGGCCGCCGGGCGGAGGGCTCTCGGCGACCGACGGCGCCCGCCGCGCTCTCAATCGCAACGCCCTCGTGGTGCAGGTCGGCCGGACGTTCTAGCCGCACGACCTTACGATCGATCATGCCCATTCCTTCCGACGAGCGCGACGAGGAGCAGCGGCCCGACCCCGATGCGCTGCTGCTGCGGGTGCAGGACGAGCAGGCGCATGCGCAGCGCGGGCGGCTGAAGATCTTCTTCGGTGCCTCGGCCGGCGTCGGCAAGACCTACGCCATGCTCTCGGCGGCGCACAGCGCGCGGGCGCAGGGCGTGCCGCTGGTGGTGGGGCTGGTCGAAACCCACGGCCGCAGCGAGACCGAGGCGATGGCCGCCGAGCTGCCGCGGCTGCCGCTGGCGCGCGTCGACTACCGCGGGCGTGAACTGCAGGAGTTCGATCTCGACGCAGCACTCGCCTTTGGCGCAGCGAACGCGCCGGGTGCGCAGGGCGATCAGGGATCGCCTCGGCCCTTGCTGCTGCTGGACGAGCTGGCGCACAGCAATGCGCCGGGCTCGCGCCACCCCAAGCGCTGGCAGGACGTGCAGGAGCTGCTGGATGCGGGCATCGACGTCTGGACGACGATGAACGTGCAGCACCTGGAGAGCCTCAACGACATCGTCGGCGGCATCACCGGCATCCGCGTCTGGGAGACGGTGCCCGACACCTTGTTCGACGCCGCCGACGAAGTGGTGGTGGTCGACCTGCCGCCCGACGAGCTGCTGGCGCGGCTGAAGGAGGGCAAGGTCTACATTCCCGCGCAGGCCGAGCGCGCCGCCGCCAACTTCTTTCGCAAGGGCAACCTGATCGCGCTGCGCGAGCTGGCCCTGCGGCGCACCGCCGATCGCGTCGACAGCCAGATGCAGCACTGGCGCCGCCAGGCCGGCGCGCAGGGCAAGGGGCAGCCGATGTGGTCCACGCGCGATGCGCTGCTGGCCTGCGTGGGGCCTGGCGCCGGTGGCGAGGCGGTGGTGCGCAGCGCCGCGCGGCTGGCTGCGCAGACCGGGCTGCCCTGGCACGCGGTGTTCGTCGATGCGCCCTCGCGCCAGCGCGTGGACGAGGCGCAGCGGCGGCAGGCCTTGCGCGCGCTCGATCTCGCGCGCGAGCTGGGTGCCGTCACCGCCACGCCTTCCGGTGCCGAGGTGGTGCAGACGCTGGCCCGCTACGCGCGCGAGCACGATCTCTCGCGCCTGGTGCTCGGGCGGCGCAGCGGACGCTGGCGCTGGCGGCCCTCGCTGACCGAGCGCGTGGCCGAGCTCACGCCCGAGATGGACGTGCTGCAGGTGCCGCTGCCGCGCGCCGCCGCACGGAGCTGGCGCGCGCGCCTGCCGCATCTGGGCGACTCCGCGCGACGCTGGCAGGGCTACGCCGCCGCCGTGGCGGCCTGCGCCGCGGTGGCGCTGCTGGCCACCGCGCTGCACGGCGTGCTCGAGCCCACCAACATCGTCATGCTCTTCCTGCTCGCGGTGGTCGGCGTGGCGCTGCGCCACGGGCGCGTGCCGGCGATGCTGGCGGCCTTCCTCGGCGTGGCCTTGTTCGACTTCTTCTTCGTGCCGCCGCGCATGTCGTTCAACGTCAGCGACGTGCAGTACCTGATCACCTTCGCCGTCATGCTGGTGGTGGCGCTGGTGATCGGCCAGCTCACCGCCGGGTTGCGCGCGCAGGCGGCGGCGGCCAGCGAGCGCGAGCGCCGCGTGCGCGCGCTCTACCGGCTGGCGCGGGAGCTCTCGGCAGCGCTCGTGCCCGAGCAGGTGGCCAAAGTCGGCGTGCGCGTACTGGCCAGCGAGTTCGGCGCGCGCGCGGCGCTGCTGGACCTCGACGACGCGGACCGGCTGCGCGTGCTGCCCGGCGCCAGCGCCGAGGTCGACCTCGCCGTCGCGCAGTGGACCTACGACAGGCGCGAGGCCGCCGGCCTGGGTACGCACACCTTGCCCGCCAGCGCCTGCCTGATGCTGCCGCTCTCCGCGCCCATGCGCGTGCGCGGCGTGCTCGCCGTGCAGCCCGCGCACGGTGAGCTGCTAGCGCCCGAGCAGCGGCAGCTGCTCGACACCTGCGCCTCGCTGCTGGCGATCTCGCTGGAGCGCATCCACTACATCCAGGTCGCGCAGGCGAGCACGGTGCAGATCGAGTCGGAGCGGCTGCGCAATTCGCTGCTGGCCACCATCTCGCACGACCTTCGCACGCCGCTGGCGGCGCTGGTCGGCCTTGCCGACACGCTGGGGCTGACGTCGCCACCGCTGCCCTCGGCGCAGGCCGAGATCGCCACCGCCATCCGCCACTCGGCGCTGCGCATGAACGAGATGCTCGGCAAGGTGCTCGACATGGCGCGGCTCGAATCGGGCACGGTGCGGCTGCGCCGCGAGTGGTTGCCGCTGGACGAGATCCTCGGCAGCGCGCTGGCCGAATGCGCCACCGCCCTGCGCGCGCACCCCGTGCATCTCGCGCTGGCCGAAGACCTGCCGCTGCTGCATCTGGATGCGATGCTGTTCGAGCGCGTGCTCGTCAACCTGCTCGAGAACGCCGCCAAGTACACCGCCGCCGGCACGCCGATCCGCATCAGCGCCGCCTTGCGCGAGCGCGGGCGCGAGCTCGAGCTGTGCATCGACGACGAAGGCCCGGGCCTGCCGCCTGGGCGCGAGGACGCGGTGTTCGAGAAGTTCGAGCGCGGCGGCAAGGAGTCGGCGACGCCTGGCGTCGGCCTGGGCCTGGCGATCTGCCGTGCCATCGTGCAGGCGCACGGCGGTCGCATCGAAGGCATGAACCGGCTGGCCGAGGGCCGCGTGCTCGGCACGCGCATGCGCATCACGCTGCCCTGCGCCGATCCCCCGCCGGGCGATGGCAGCGAGCTTCCGGCCCCGCTCACCGAGAATCGCGCGTGATGAAGGCCGCCCGCATCCTGATCGTCGAGGACGAGGCCGACATCCGCCGCTTCGTGCGTCTGGCGCTGCAGAGCGAGGGCCACGAGGTCTTCGAGGCCGAGACCGTCCAGCGCGGGCTGATCGACGCCGGCACGCGCCAGCCCGACGCGCTGGTGCTGGACCTCGGCCTGCCCGACGGCGACGGGCTGGAGCTGATCCGCGAAGTGCGCGCCTGGTCGGCCATGCCCATCCTCGTGCTCTCGGTGCGCGGGCGCGAGCTGGACAAGATCGCGGCGCTCGACCTCGGCGCCGACGACTACCTCGTCAAGCCCTTTGGCGCTGGCGAGCTGCTGGCGCGGCTGCGGGCCCAGCTTCGGCGCGGCCGCGCCCTGGGTCAGCCCGGCGAGCCGGTGCTCGTCTTCGGCGACGTGCAACTCGACCTGGCGCGGCGCAGCGTCACGCGCGCGGGCCAGCCGCTGCACCTGACGCCCATCGAGTACCGGCTGCTGACGCAGCTCGTCGGCCAGCCCGACCGCGTGCAGACCTACCGCCAACTGCTGCAGGCCGTCTGGGGCCCCGGCCACGCCGAGGACACGCACTACGTGCGCGTACACATGGCCAACCTGCGCAAGAAGATCGAAGCCGACCCCGCCCGCCCGCGCCACCTGCTGACCGAGGCCGGCGTCGGCTACCGCTTCGTGGCGGGCGGGAGCTGAGGCGGGCCGGCCGCAGCGCCGAGCGAGGGCGACGGGTGCTGCGGCCTCGGGCCGCGCGCCGCCGTCGCGTCGTCGTTTACTCCATCGCCGCCTGCGCGGCGCGCACGAGAAAGCCCGACCGCGACTCGCCGTGGCGGCGGGCGTAGTCGTCGATGCGCGCGAGGATGCGGGCCGGCACGGTGATGTTGATCTTCTCGGCAGGGCCGAAGAAGCGCTCCACCGGAACGTCCACCATCGCCCAGATCCAGCCCGCAAGCTCGGGGTCGGCCTGGTGCTCGCCCAGCGGCGCAGCACGCGGAAGATCTTCGCCATCCTCGGCGAGCACCTCGCAATGCGCCTCGATCGCTTCGCGGGCGTTGTCGAACGCCTCCTCGAGCGTGTCACCTGCCGAGAAGCAGCCCGGCAGGTCGGGCACGACGACGCCGAAGGCGCTGTGCTCGCTTCCCGGTTCGATCGCGATCAGGAACTTCATGGTCCGCACTCCATCACTTCAGACCGGCCTGCTTCAGCAGCTTGTGCACGAGGCCAGCGCCCAGATCCTTCTTCGGATGCGGCACGCTCACATGACCGGATCGATTCGGATGCCTGTACACGTGATGCGAACCCTTCACGCTGCGCAAGGTCCAGCCCGCGTCTTCGAGCAGCTTGATGAGGTCCGCGCTGCGCATGGTGGTTATTCTACCCACCAATCAGTAGGGGCGGGTGTTTCGAGTGCAGGCGCCTCTCGCTTACCGCCCCCCCTGCTGCAGCATCGCCGCCGGCAGCACCGCCCCTGTCGGCCTCGCTCGCGGGCTCGAAGCTCGGTGCCCGGGATCGGCGCCAGACCGTATCAGCCCTTTGCGTGTGCCTTGACGTACAGGATCCCGTGGCTTCCCGTGGCCGATGGTCGATCCTCGACCAGGAACAGGTCCGGGCGTCCGCGTACGAGGTCGGAGAGCTTGCGGAAGCCGTGGAGCCGCGAATCGAAGTCCGGCTGAATCTTGCGCAGGTAGCTGCCGAAGGTGCCCAGGTGCGACCAGCCCGACTCGTCGGCGGACTGCTCCAGGGCCTGAAGGAGAAAGTCGCGAGGAAAGGGTGGCGAATCGAGAGGCGACTGCCTGTGGCTCGGCTCGACAGGAGTGGTGGAGTCGATCGGGATCGAGCCGTCATCGTGCAGCTTGTTCTGGACGATGCTCGCCTCACCGGGTTCGGGGAAGGGTGGCGGCGCGGGACGCAGCACCTCCGTGAAGATGAACCGGTGACAGGCATTGCGGAAGGCCTCCGGTGTCTTCTGCTCGCCGAAGCCGAAAACCTGCAGCCCTTCTTCACGCAGACGCACCGCAAGCCCCGTGAAATCGCTGTCGCTCGTGACCAGGCAGAAGCCGTCGAAGCGACGGGTATAGAGGAGATCCATGGCATCGATGATCATCGTGCCGTCGGTGGCGTTCTTGCCCGTCGTGTAGGCGAATTGCTGGATCGGCTTGATCGAGTATCTGTTCAGGCACTTCTTCCACCCCGCGCTGCCAGGCGAAGTGAAATCGCCGTAGATTCGGCGTACGGTCGCCTCGCCGAAGCGGGCGACCTCGGCAAGCAGGGCCTCGATGACCGAAGGCTGCGCGTTATCGGCGTCGATGAGCAGCGCCAGCCGCCTCGTGGACTCCTCAGGTGGCGTCGTCGCAGTGATGGTGGCAGATGTCATCGTTGCTCGCGAAAGGGCCGAAGCGATGCTGCCACCGGTACGTCCACCATCGCCCAGATCCAGCCCGCAAGCTCGGGGTCGGCCTGGTGCTCGGCCAGCGGCGCAGCACGCGGAAGGTCTTGGCCGTCCTCGGCGAGCACCTCGCCATGCGCCTCGATCGCTTCGCGGGCCTTGCCTGCGGCCTCCTCGAGCGTGTCACCTGCCGAGAAGCAGCCCGGCAGGTCGGGCACGACGACGCCGAAGGCGCTGTGCTCGCTTCCCGGTTCGATCGCGATCAGGAACTTCATGGCGCCCACTCTACCCGTTCGGCCGAGAGGGCGCGGGATGAAGGCGCGGGATGCGTGGGGCGACGCGAAGGCCGCCGCTCAGCGCTTCCCCTGCCGCAGCATCGCCGCCGGCAGCACGGCCGCCGTCGGGCCGCGGCCGCGGGAGGGCGTGAAGGGGATGCGCAGGCCTCGGGTGAAGGCGGCGCGGGTGACGAGGATGATCTTCAGGCCAAAGCCGCCGATCGCCGCGAGGCCACCGCCCAGGGCCGCCAGCAGCGGCGAAAGCGTGCCTGCGACACCGAGCAAGGCCGCCAGCAGCAGCGCCATGGCGAGGAGGCGGGTGCCCTGCAGCACGCGCGTCGCGGGGTGGCCGAGCCATTCGAGCGTGCCTGCGGGCGCGCCGGCCTGCACGAGTCCCCTGCGGTAGGACTCGCGCAGCGCCTCGCGCGCGATCGCGGCGGCGAGCGCCAGCGCGATCATCGTGCGCGAGCCCGCCGCGCCGAGCAGCAGGAAGAGGCCGCTTCCTTCGGCCAGCGCGGTCGCGATGATGAGCGGCACCGTGCGCGGGTGCGACCAGGCGGGGATCGCCTTCGAGGCCTTCAGGATGCGCGCCTGGCAGTAGAGGAAGCCGGCGGCGAGCAAGCCGGCCAGCCACAGCAGCGGTGCGCTCTGGAACCAGACCGCAGCCGCGGCGCAGCCCAGCAGGGGTGCGGCAAGAAAGCCCTCGCGCGTCATCCACGAGGTCTGCGGGTGGAAGAAGACGTTGAAGGCGCGCCAGGGCTTGCCGATCTCGAGCCAGACGAGCCCAAGCCCCATCATGACGAAGCCCATGCCGACCAGCACGGGCCAGACGGCGACGCCGGGGCCGGCTTGCGGCAGCAGCGTCGCGAGCGCCGCGGCGATGAGCAGGCCGGTGCCGCTGCCGCCGCCGATGAAGTTGCCGGCGGCGCGCAGGTCCCAGTTGCGCTGACGGCGCGCGGTCTCGTTCTGCCTCATCACAGCGCTCCCTTGTCCCAGAGGTAGTGAAAGCCCGGGCCGGTGCCCAGGTCCTCGTGCATGCGGAAGGACTGGTTCTCGGCCAGCAGGCGCGAGACGTTGCTGTCGGGGTCGTCGAGGTCGCCGAAGTGCAGCGCGCCCGAGATGCAGCTCTGCACGCACATCGGCGTCGCTGCCGGATCGACGCCAGGGACCAGACCCTTGGCGACACCGGCGTCGACGCGGTCGACGCAGAAGTCGCACTTCATCGCCACGCCGATGCGGTCCGGGTTGGCACGATACCGTTCGTTGGCCATCGCCTCGTCGCCGTAGGCGAAGGCCTGCGCATCGACCATCGAGCGCGCGTCGTAGGGACAGGCCATGATGCAGGCCGAACAGCCGATGCACAGCGACTCGTCGATCGTGACGATGCCGTCGTCGCGCTTGCGCGTGGCCGTCGAGGGGCAGACCTCGAGGCAGGGCGGCTCGTCGCAGTGCTGGCAGCCGGTGGGCAGGAAGACGCGCTGCACCTCGGGGTACTCGCCGACCTCGAGGTCGAGCACGCGGCGAAACTGCACGCCCGGCGGCGTGGCGCGCGATTCCTTGCAGGCGGCAGTGCAGGTCTGGCAGCCGACGCAGCGGCGCAGGTCGGCAACCATCGCATAGCGGGTCATTCGCAGGCTCCTTGCTCGAGGCCCGACGCCTGCAGGCGCCAGGCATGGCTGTAGACGACGTGGCGCTGTCCGCGGGCGAAGGCCACCAGCGTGAGGTTCAGCGCCTGCGCCGTGCGGATGGCCAGTGCCGTGGGCGCAGAGACCGCGGCGAGCACGCCGACGCCCGCGGACGCCGCCTTCTGCACCATCTCGTAGCTGGCGCGGCTGGTGACGAGCAGCGCGCCC
>JAIXKN010000040.1 GCA_026932425.1 Burkholderiales bacterium | reverse complement strand
CGGCACGCTGCGCTGGGGCAGCAACCTCTTCCACGGCGGCATCCTCTTCCTCTTCCTGGGGCACACGGTCGGCATGCTGACGCCGCATGCGCTCTACGAGCCCTTCATCAGCGCGGCGCAGAAGCAGATGCTCGCGGTCGTCGCCGGCGGCATCGCGGGCTTCCTGTGCTTCATCGGCCTGTCGATGCTGCTGTGGCGGCGGCTCTTCGATCCGCGCATCCGCCTCACCAGCCACCGCACCGACATCGCGATCCTCGTGATCCTGTGGGTGCAGCTGAGCCTGGGACTGATCACGCTGCCCTTCTCGCTCTCGCACGCCGATGGCAGCGTGATGATGATCCTCGCCGACTGGGCGCAGCGCATCGTCACCTTCCGCCCGCTGGCCGCGAACCTGATCGGCCTGGCCTGGCCGTACAAGGTGCACATGGTGCTGGGGATGACGATCTTCCTGCTCTTCCCCTTCAGCCGCCTCGTGCACATCTGGAGCGGGCTGGCGTCGATCGCCTACGTGTTTCGGCCCTACCAGCTCGTGCGTTCGCGCCGGCTGAACCTGCCGCCGGGTCACGACCGCCCGCAGCGCGTGCTGTGAGCGCCCGGGGAGCGACTGCGATGAGCGTCGAGACCACCGCATCCATGGCCCGCGTCAACGGCCAGCCCCTGCACCGCGCCGGAGAGGCACTGACCGCGGCCGAGCTGCGCCAGCGCGCCTGCACCGAGCTGCTGCGCCAGGCGGCGCAGGCGGCGGGCCTGCTGGCCGCTGACGATCCCGGCAGCGAGGACGGCGTGCCGAGCCAGGCCGCCAGCGACGCGATCGAGGCGCTGCTGGCGCGCGAGCTGCGCGTCCCCGAACCCGACGATGAGGCCTGCCGCCGCCACCACGCGGCCAACGCCGCACGCTACCGCCGCGACGAGCGCGTGCGCCTGCGCCACATCCTGTTTGCCGTGACGCCAGGCGTCGACCTGGCCGCGCTGCGCGCGCGCGCCGAGCAGGCGCTGCTCGAGCTGCGCTGCGACGCGGGCGGCGCGCTTTTCACAAAGCGCGCCGGCGAGCTCTCGAACTGCCCGAGCGGTGCCGACGGCGGCGCGCTCGGCTGGCTGACGAGCCGCGACTGCGCGCCCGAGTTCGCGCGCGAGGTCTTCGGCCGCAGCGAGGTCGGCGTGCTGCCGCGGCTCGTGCACAGCCGCTTCGGCCTGCACGTCGTCGAGGTGCTCGCGCGCGAGGGCGGGCAGCCGCTGCCCTTCGAGGAGGTGCAGGCGGCGGTGCGCAGCGCGCTGCAGCAGCAGAGCTGGGCGCTCGCGCTGCGCCAGTACCTGCGCGTGCTGGCGAGCGATGCCCGGCTCGAGGGCGTTGCCCTGGAAGGCAGCGACTCGCCGCTCGTGCAGTAGGCCAGCCGGCTGAGCAGGCGCGGGCGCGCCGACGCCCCACCGGCGCCTTGGCGTGGCGGCCGGAGGGCTTCTCTGCGGACTAGCATCGGCCTTCCCGCCGATCCGTACCCGGAGACTCGAAATGCCCACGACGCGCGACACCCTGCTGCCGCTGCACGCCGAGATGACCGGCTGGCGGCGCGACTTCCACGCCCACCCCGAGCTCGGCTTCCAGGAGACGCGCACCAGCGCGCGCGTCGCGGCGCTGCTCGAAGCCGCGGGGATCACGGTCACACGCGGCATCGGGCGCACCGGGCTCGTCGGCACGCTCAGGGCCGGCAGCAGCACGCGCAGCATCGGGCTGCGCGCCGACATGGACGCGCTGCCGATCGCCGAGGGCAACCGCTTCGCGCACCGCTCGACGAACGAGGGCGTGATGCACGCCTGCGGCCACGACGGGCACACCGCGATGCTGCTCGGTGCCGCGGTGCATCTCGCGCGCACGCGCCGGTTCGACGGCACCGTGCACTTCATCTTCCAGCCCGCCGAGGAGGGCCTGGGCGGCGCGCGCGCGATGGTCGAGGACGGGCTCTTCACGCGCTTCCCCTGCGACGCGATCTTCGGCATGCACAACCGCCCCAAGCTCGGCCTCGGTCGCTTCGCCGTGAAGAGCGGGCCGATGATGGCCGGCGGCGGCTTCTTCGACATCCGCGTCACCGGCCGCGGCTCGCACGGCGCGCGGCCCGAGAGCAGCGTCGACGCCGCGCTCGTGGCCGCGCAGATCGCGGTCAGCATCCAGAGCATCGTCGCGCGCAACCTCTCGGCGCTGGACAACGCCGTCGTCTCGGTCACGCGCATCCACGCCGGCGACGCCTACAACGTGATCCCGCAGACCGCCGAACTCGGCGGGACGGTGCGCGCGTTCTCGCGCCAGACGATGGAGGCGATCGAGGGGCACATGCGCCGCATCGCCGAGGGCACGGCCGCGGCCTTCGGCGCCAGCGCCACGCTCGACTTCCGCGTGCCCTTCGCGCCGACGATCAACGACGCCAAGCAGGCCGAGTTCGCCGCGGCGATCTGCACCGAGCTCGTCGGCGCCGAGAAGGTCGACCGCAACCCGCCGCTGATCATGGCCAGCGAGGATTTCTCGTTCATGCTGGAGCAGGTGCCCGGCTGCTACATCAACATCGGCAACGGCGACGAGGAGGGCGGCTGCGAGGTGCACAACCC
>JAIXKN010000058.1:1064-2622 GCA_026932425.1 Burkholderiales bacterium | reverse complement strand
TGGTCACTCATGAGCGGGTTTCCTGGAAGATCGTGGGCCGGTGGCTCGGGGGGCGGCCGATCGCCGATCAGGCCTCGGCCGCGGCGCTTGCCGCGGAGGTTTCGGGTGTCAGCGCGGGCAGCGGGTTGCCGTGCGGATCGGTCGTCGGATCGAGGAACTTCAGCAGCGTGGTCTTGCTGATCGCGCCGACGAAGCGCCCCTCGCCGTCGACCACCGGCAGCGGGCAGGGGCACGCGACCATGCGCGCATAGAGCTGGCTGATCACCGTGTCTGCGGAGACGGGCTCGATGCCCTCGAGGAAGGCGTGCCGCAGGCCGAGCGGCCCTTCGTGCCCGCGAAGCGCCTCGCGCAGCGAATCGGCCGACACCACGCCGAGGAAGCGGTGATCCGGGGTCACGACGTAGCCCCATTCGCGGTCCTGCGTCTGCAGCCGCTTGAGCGCCGGTCGGCAGCCGCGGCTCGGGCTCTCCGAGACCTCGACCTGCGTCTTGCGTGCGATGTCGCCGGCCTTGAAGACCGCGGCCGCGTCGACGCCGCGGGTGAAGTTGCGCACGTATTCGTCGGCGGGCGCGCGCAGGATCTCCTCGGGCGTCCCGACCTGGACGACCTGGCCGTCCTTCATGATCGCGATGCGGTCGCCGATGCGCATCGCCTCGTCCAGATCGTGCGAGATGAAGACGATCGTGCGGCGCTTCTCCTGCTGCAGCCGCAGCAGCTCGTCCTGCATGTCGGTACGGATGATCGGGTCCAGCGCCGAGAAGGCCTCGTCCATCAGCAGGATCGACGGATCGGCCGCCATCGCCCGGGCCAGGCCCACGCGCTGCTGCATGCCGCCCGAGAGCTCGTCGGGGTAGGCCTTGCCCCAGACCTCGAGCCCGACCTGCGCCAGCGCCGCCTGAGCCTGTGCCAGGCGCGTCGCCTTGTCGACGCCGGCCAGCTCGAGCCCGAAGGCCGTGTTCTCGAGCACCGTCAGATGCGGCAGCAGCGCGAAGGACTGGAACACCATGCTGATGTCCTTGCGCCGGAATTCGCGCAGCCGCGCCTCGTCGTAGTCGTTGATGTTCTCGCCTTCGACCAGGATGCGGCCGTCGGTCGGATCGATCAGGCGGTTGAGCAGGCGCACGAGCGTCGACTTGCCCGAGCCCGAGAGGCCCATGACGACGAAGATCTCGCCGGCCTCGATCGTGAAGCTGGCGTCGAAGACGCCGATCGACTGGCCGGTCCTCTGCACGATCTCCTGTTTGGACAGGCCTTGGCGCGCCAGTGCGAGCGCCTGCTCCGGCTGATCGCCGAAGACCTTGAACACATTTTCGATCCGGATCGTCTTGGCCATGAACCCCCCTTGGTGGATGAGGAAGGAGACGCAAAGGCCAGGGCGACGAATGCCCAGGCCACGCGCGCTCGGCGCGGCAAACGTGTCGTATGGGGGCCGGAAACGACGGGCTTGGCCGTCACGCGACTCCCGGGCGGGCGATGTGGAGCGCGCGGTGGCTCCAGCAAGTCCTCGGGGCGCTCCTGATCGCCGGGCGTCGGGCGAATCAGTCGACTAACGGTGCGG
>JAIXKN010000058.1:0-1054 GCA_026932425.1 Burkholderiales bacterium | reverse complement strand
CTCGGGGCGCTCCTGATCGCCGGGCGTCGGGCGAATCAGTCGACTAACGGTGCGGTCAACGAAAAGGATGAACCACGACCGACCGCCTGACAACCAGTGCGGTGCGCCACCGTGGGGACATTATACGCGCTCGAATATGAGCAGAGGCGAATTTGGCTTCAAGTCGGAATGAGACGCGCCAGCGGGGCGCACCTCCATCGCCTCGAAGCGGTCGCTCGTCAGCGAGCGCGCATGCGCTCGATCAGCGACCGCGCCTGCTGTTCGGCCTCGATCGCGTCCTCGAGCCGTGAGCGGCACAGGCCCGCCTGCTCGTAATGCCGGTTCTCGTGCAACTCGGACAGCGCCGGCAGCCGCTCGAGCAATCCTTCGAGCGCGGGGTCACCTTCGGCGTCGTCGAGCAGCCGATGCAGCTGCGCGACCAGCTGCTGGTACTGGTCGGCACTTGCCGAGCGCGGCAGCCGCTCGAGCTTCTCCAGCAGCATGGCCGTTGCCGCCAGCGTCTGCAGGCGGACCGGGATGCGGATGGTGGTGTCGGAGCTCATGGCAGTCCTGTAAGCCGGAGTGCAATCAAGGTGGGGCGCGGCTGCCCAAAATCAAGCCGTCCGCCGCTGCGCCGAGATCTGCGCAGACCGTGCGCGTCGTCGTGCGCGCCGGTACGCCCTCGGCCGCTTCACGGGCCCGCCGATCCGCGGGGCACGCGTGCTCGCAAGGGCAGCGCGTGCATCGGTGGTTTTGGCCAACGGCCTGCAGGATGGCCCTGCGTTCGGCTGCGCGCTGCCGGTGGACCGCACGCCGATTCCGCTCGTGAGCTGCCACGGCACCAGGCGGCGCTCGAAACCGCGGCTTCCGATTCGGATAATGGCCGTGGCAATCCGATGCGGGAGGCGACGCGATGACCCAGGACGACATCGAGCGGCTGGCCGACGAACTGCTCGAAGCCTGGGACCAGGCGCGAACGCTGCCGCTGCCCTCGGTGCGGCCCGACGGCTTCGGCAGCGGGGACGGGTACGCAGTCGCCGAGGCGCTGCGCCAGCGACGCCTGGCGCGCGGCGAG
>JAIXKN010000083.1:10882-18960 GCA_026932425.1 Burkholderiales bacterium | reverse complement strand
CCGTCCCAATATTCTTCGTTCTTGCGCGAAGGCGTGCCACCGCCGGAAATATCGAACGTGTCCCCGACCGTCGTCACCTCCCACCCCTGCGGAATCTCGCCGAGGGGGGACGGGACGCGGGGCACGTCCTCGTGGCCGGGGAAGCGGAAGTGGACGAACCACTCGCGGTAGAGGGTGCGGGCCATCGTCTCCAGAATCCGGATGCGCCGCTGGCTGTTTTCGATCAGCTCGTCGTAGGCCGACAGGATGCCGGCGATGCGGCGTTGGGTAGGGAGCGGCGGGACGTGGATTGGTAATGCAAGTAGTCGATCTGTTTGTATTCGCTTCGTTCCATGTCCCGCTTCATCGGCACGTCCAAGTATTTCGTAGCTATTTGCCCTGAACCAGTGAAACAAGAAATCTGTGTCGATAAAGTCCGCGGGCCTAACCGCCTTGAGGTCTTGATTGAACGCTACTTCTCGCTTCGTTAGCGCGACCGGAAATTCACTAGCAAGGATCATTCCGCGAACGACAAACAGGATGGTGTCCTTGGGAACAAGCCGTGTTCCGTTTCTTGCGCCTAAAGGCGTCAGGTAGTCTTGAGTATCGTAGATCCGATCAACCTTCATGTCCTTACACGAAACCCAAGGAATATCACCTCCCCAATAATCGTTGCGTGATTTCGAAGGAGTCCCACCCGATATCAATGTCAGACAACATCCAAGTCGAAGTTGCTGCCATCCAGTCACTTTCACGCCCCCAAAATCCCCGCCACATTCGCCGCAATCGTCTGCTCCAGCGCCCGCGCCTGCGCGTTCAGCGTTTCCAGTTCCTCGTTCAGCGCCTGCAACTGCTCGCGGAAGTCCTCGTCGCTCACGTCCTCGCCCGGCGCCACGCCGACGTAGCGGCCGGGGTTGAGCGACCAGCCCTGGGCCTCGATCTCGGCGATCGTCGCCACCTTGCACAGGCCGGGCACGTCGGCGTAGTGCGGCTGGCCGTCGTCGTCCTCGCCGAAGACCTGCTGCAGCCGGGTGCCGGCCTCGTCGCCGCCCAGTGTCAGGTCCGGTTCCTCGCCGCGGTAGAGGCGCACGAGGTTGGCGATGAAGCCGATCTGCGCGGGCGTCCAGTCGCGGTGCGCGCGATCGACCTGGCGGTAGATGTGGCGCGCGTCGATGAAGAGCACGGTGTCGGCCCGCTCGCTTGCGGCCTTGCCGCGGTCCAGGAACCACAGCGTGCACGGCAGCGTCACCGTGTAGAACATGTTGGGGCCGACCGCGATCATCACGTCCACCGCGCGCGACTCGATCAGCCGCTGCCGCAGCTCCTGCTCGGAGGCGCGCGCGTCCGAGGCCGAGTTCGCCATCACGAAGCCGGCCCGGCCGCGCGCGTTCAGTGCCGAGTAGAAGAGCTGGATCCAGAGGTAATTGGCGTTGTCGCTGCGCGGCAGGCCGAAGGGGAAGCGCCGCCCGGGGCCGACCTGCGCGGCCAGGCGCTCCTTGTCGACGGCGTTGACGTTGAAGGGCGGATTGGCGAGCACGAAGTCGAAGGCGCCGACGGCGTCGTGCGGGTCGTCGTAATAGCTGTTGACGTTGCCGCCGTGGCGGATGTCGCCCTCCAGGCCGTGCACCGCGAGGTTGAGGCGGCACAGGCGGCCGGTCTCGTCGGTCTTCTCGACGCCGCAGATCGCAAGCTCGGCCGCGGGGTTCTGCCGATGCTCGGCGACGAAGCGCGCCGACTGCACGAACATGCCGCCCGAGCCGCAGGCCGGGTCGAGGATGCGGCCGTGGAAGGGCTCGATGACCTCGATCAGCAGCCGCACGATGCTGGACGGCGTGTAGAACTCGCCGCCCTTCTGCCCCTCGGTGCGCGCGAATTCGCCGAGGAAGTATTCGTAGATGCGCCCGAAGGCGTCGAAGTCGACGCTGGCCGGGATCTCCGAGACCTTCTTCAGCAGTTCCTTGAGCAGCGTCGCGGTGAAGAGCGTGTAGGTCTTGGGCAACACGCCCGAGAGCTGCGGGTTGTGCTGCTCGATCGCGCGCATCGCCGCGTTGACCTGCGCGCCGATGTCGGCGGCCTCGGGCAGCGCGAGCAGCTGCGCAAAGCGCGCCTCGGGCGCCAGGTAGAGCACGCCCTGCGCGTGGTAGGCCTCGGGCAGGTCGACGCGGCTGCCGCGGCGCGCGCTTGCGCCCGCCGCCTCGAGCTGCGCGCGCAGCGCGGCAAAGCGCAGGTCGGCAAAGCGCAGGAAGATGAGGCCGAGGATGGGGCCGGAATACTCCTGCGCCTTCAGGCCGGAGTTGGCGCGGAACTGGTCGGCGGCGTCCCACAGGCGCTTTTCCAGCGACGCGGTGGCGGCGTCCTTCTCGGTCGGGGCGATCCAGTGCAAGTCTCTTGCTCCTTGGGTGAGTTCCGCGCCGGCCGGCCCGGGCGGGGGTCGGCAGTTACCCTCCCCGCGATTCGGGGCTACCCCGAGGGCGCGTACCGGCGCTGCACGTATAGTCCACGCGTTTTGCGCAGCAGGGCCGCAAGCGCTCACGAGGCCGCGGCTCGGGAAAGCGGCCGTGCGCCGGGCCGACGAAGCCCCCGCGCATCGGAAGGAACGACAGACCGTGGATTTTGCCCAGCAACAACGCCAACCGGGCAAGCACCTGATCGGCATCGTGATCGTGATCGCGATGCACGTGCTGCTGGGCTGGGCGCTGCTCACCGGCCTGGCGCAGCGCATGGTCGAGGTGATCCGCGCGCCGATCGAGACCAAGATCATCGAGGAGGTCAAGCCGCCTCCCCCTCCGCCGCCGGAGAACCTGCCGCCGCCGCCGAAGTTCGCGCCGCCGCCGCCGTCCTTCGTTCCGCCGCCGGAGATCCAGGTCAATCCGCCGCCGACGCCGGCGCCGACGATCACGACGACGACCGTGGCGCCGCCGCCGGCACCGGTGACGATCGCGCCGCCGCCGGCACCCGAGGCGCCGCCGGCCCCGCCGGCACCTCCGCCACCGCCGCCACCGCCGCCGCGCGTGGCCGCGCGCCCGGCGATCGCCAACGTCCGGGCCTGCGCGCCCACCGGCGACGACTACCCGGCCGCGGCGCGGCGCGCCGACGCCACCGGCACGACCAAGATCCGCTTTCACGTCGGGCCGGACGGCAAGCTCTCGGGCCCGCCGGAGGTCGTCCGCAGCGCCGGGCCGACGCGCGAACACAAGATGCTGGACCGCATCGCGGTCGCCAAGCTCGGCGAGTGCAGCTTCAGCGCCGGCCGCGACGAGACGGGCAAGCCCGTCGGCGGATCCTTCGAAGTCGATTACGTCTGGAAGCTGGAGTGACAGGGGCGCGCCCGCTGCATCACGGCGTCTCGAGCGGCGTTCGCGCTCCCGCCCCGGCCTCTTCCGCCTATCCTGCCCCTGTACCGGCGCCCACCCCGTCACCGCGCTGATTTCACGGAGTCCACATGCCCTCGTTCCATGCCCTTCGCGCCTCCCTCGCGGCGGCAGTGATCGCTGCCGCCGCCTTCATCGGCGCAAGCCCGTCGCCCGCGCTCGCCCAGGCGGCTTCGGAACCGGCGGCTGCCGCCGAACCCGCCCCCGCCGCGGCGACCGGAACCCCGGTGGCGCCCGAGGCTCAACCGGCACCGACGCCTATCGTCGGCGAGGAGGCGGTCGACAACCCCTACGGACTGAAGGCGCTGTGGACGCAGGGCGACTGGGTCGCGCGCGCCACGCTGCTGATCATGCTCATCATGTCGATGGGAAGCTGGTACATCATCTTCACGAAGGTCTTCGAGCAGCACAGCATGCTCAAGAGTGCCGCCACCGGCGCCGACGCCTTCTGGAAGGCGAGTTCGGTCAAGGCCGGGCTCTCGGCGCTGCAGGAGGGGTCGGCCTTCCGCTACATCGCCGAGGCCGGGATCACCGCCAACGACCACCACGAAGGCACGATGGTCGAGGCCGTCGACAAGCACACCTGGATCGGGATGAGCATCGACCGCGCCACCGGCAGCGTGCAGAGCCGCCTCACCGACGGCCTGGCCTTCCTCGCCACCGTGGGCTCGACGGCGCCCTTCGTCGGCCTCTTCGGCACGGTCTGGGGCATCTACAACGCGCTGGTGAAGATCGGCATCAGCGGCCAGGCCTCGATCGACAAGGTCGCCGGCCCGGTGGGCGAGGCGCTGATCATGACGGCGGTGGGCCTGGCGGTCGCGGTGCCCGCGGTGATGGGCTACAACTGGCTCATCCGCCGCAACAAGGCGGTGATGGACCGCGTCAAGGCCTTCGCGGGCGACCTGCACAACGTGCTCATCGCCGGCAAGCGCTGAGCCGCCACCTTCCTGCGCTCGCGGAGCACGCAAGATGGCCATGAACGTGGGCTCGCCGGACGCGGGCGACGGGCAAGAGCAGCTGAACAACACCATCAACACGACCCCGCTGGTGGACGTGATGCTGGTGCTCTTGATCATCTTCCTGATCACGATCCCGGTGGTCACGCAGACGATCCAGCTCGAGCTGCCCAAGGAGCGCAACGTCCCGACGCAGACGCGGCCCGAGAACATCGTCATTGCCGTCAACCGCGACGGCGAGGTCTTCTGGGGCATGGAGCGCATCCCCGACACCGAGACGCTGGTGGCGCGGCTCAAGCTGGAGGCGGTGAAGGAACCGCAGCCCGAGGTGCACATCCGCGGCGACAACGAGGTGCGCTACGAGTCGGTGGGCCGCGTCGTGGTCGCCTGCCAGCGCGCGGGCATCTTCAAGGTCGGCTTCATCACCGAGCCGCCCGCGGGCATCGCCGCGCGCCAGGACTGAAGAGCCTCCGAGGAGAAAGGGCAAGCATGGCAACGAGCCTGAGCTTCACGCAGGGCGACGACGAAGACGAGGTGATGGTGGACATCAACACCACGCCGCTGATCGACGTGATGCTGGTGCTGCTGATCATGTTCATCATCACGATCCCGATCCAGACGCACGCGGTGAAGATGAACATGCCGGTGCCGAACAGCGCCGCGCCGCCGCCGGTGCCGCCGGAGATCGTGCGCATCGACCTGGACTTCGACGGCACGATCGGCTGGAACGGCGAGATCATCCCCGACCGTGCGACGCTCGAGCAGCGGCTGCGCCAGGTCGCGGCGCAGCCGGACCAGCCCGAGGTCCACATCCGCCCGAACAAGCTCGTGACCTACAAGTACGTCGCGATGGTGATGGCCTCGGCACAGCGCCTGGGCGTGACGAAGATCGGCATCGTCGGGAACGAGCAGTTCCTCGATTGATCCGATCCGCGCCCTGCGCACGCACCTTGTCGTGCGCGGGAACCCTTGCGCACGACGAGCCGCCGGGCGGCCATCGAGGCAGCGGGCGTGTTCGCCGGCCGGCCTCCCGTCCGGCGATCATCCGCATGTAGACGAACCGACCTGCGATCCAACACCCATCCGATGAGCACGCTGCGCACCCTTGCCCACACGGCCCTCCCCTTCATCGCCGCCGCCGTCCTGAGCGTGAGCGCGGCCCAGGCCCAGGCGCAGGGCCTGCGCGCCGAGGTCGGCCGCCCGCTGCAGCAGGCCGGCGAGCTGCTCAAGGCCGGCAAGGCCAAGGAGGCGCTGGCCAAGGTGCGCGAAGCCGAGGCCGTGCCCGGCAGGACGGCCGCCGAGCAACTGACGATCGACCGCATGAAGGCCGCCGCGGCGCAGCGCGCAGGCGACCTGCGCACCGCGGTCACCGCGCTCGAGGCGGTGGCGGCGAAGGCGCCGGCCGGCGAGATGGGCGCGCTGGCCGAGCAGATCGCCTCGGCCTACGCGCAGCAGCGCGACAACGCCAAGGCCACCGAGTGGATGAACAAGGCGATCGCCGCGGGCAACAACGGCCCGACGATCAAGCAGCTCCAGGCCTACCTGCAAGGCGCCAGCGGCGACTACGCGGCGATCGCGCGCGACGCCGGCGCCGCGGTTTCCGCCGCCGAGCAGGCCGGCCGCCGCCCCGACGAGGGCGACCTGCTGCGCCTGGCCGATGCGCAGCAGCGCACCGGCAACAACGCGGGCTACGTCGCCACGCTCGAGAAGCTGCTGCTGAACCATCCGAAGAAGGATTACTGGAACGCCTACCTGGCGCGGCTGCCGCGCAAACCGGGGTTCTCCGACCGTTTCGCGCTGGACGTGATGCGGCTGCGCCTGGCCAGCGGCACGCTGACGCGCACCGAGGACTTCATGGAGATGGCGCAGCTCGCGCTGCAGGCCGGCCTGCCGGCCGAGGGCCTGGCGATCGTCGAGCAGGGCTACAAGGCGGGGGCCCTGGGCACCGGCGCCGAGGCCGCGCGCCACCAGCGACTCAAGGACCTGGCGATCAGGCAGCTGGCCGAGCAGAAGAGCGCGATCGCCGCGCAAGGCGACCAGGCGGCGTCGCAAGGCAGCGGCGACGACCTGGTGAAGCTCGGCTACACCTTGGTCACGCTCGGGCAGGCCGACAAGGGCATCGCGATGATCGAGCAGGGCATCGCCAAGGGCGGGCTCAAGCACCCGACCGACGCGCGCCTGCGCCTGGGCATGGCCCAGCTGCAGTCGCCGGCGGCGAAGGGCAAGGCAGCGGCGACGCTGCGCGGCATCAAGGGGACCGACGGCGTCGCCGACATCGCGCACCTGTGGCTGATCGCGGGTTGAGGACAGAGATGAAGACAGAGACGAAGAGCTGGCTCCAGGACCTCGGCAGCGGCGTGCACGCGATCGACACCGCCTTCGTGCGCGACGCCTTCGACGCCGCGTATCTGATCGTGCGCAAGGGGCGCGCGGCCTTCGTCGACACCGGGACGCGCTTTGCGCTGCCGCGCCTGCTCGGCGCGCTCGACGAAGTGGGCGTGCCGCGCGAGGCGGTCGAATGGGTGATCCCGACGCACGTGCACCTGGACCACGCCGGCGGCGCGGGTGCGCTGATGCAGGAACTGCCGGCGGCGCGCATGCTCGTGCACCCGCGCGGTGCACGCCACATGATCGACCCGAGTGCGCTCTGGGAAGGGGCGCTGGCGATCTACGGCGCCGAGGAGATGGCGCGCAGCTACGGCGAACTGACGCCGGTGCCGGCCGAGCGCGTCGCGACCTCGAGCGACGGCATGACGCTCGAGCTCGGGGGCAGCACGCTGCGGCTGATCGACACGCCGGGGCATGCCAAGCACCATCACTGCATCTGGGACGAGGACACGCGCGGCTGGTTCACCGGCGACACCTTCGGCATCAGCTTCGACCAGTTCACGACGGCCAAGGGGCGCTGGATCTTCCCGACGACGACGCCGGTGCAGTTCGAGCCCGAGGCGCTGCGCGCGTCGGTGCAGCGGCTGATGGACGCCGATCCGGCCTGCATGTACCTGACGCACTTCGGTCGCGTCGACGAGGTGCCGCGCCTGGCGCAGGCGCTGCTCGGCATGCTGGAGCGCATGGTCGCGCTCGGCGAAGCGGTGCGCGCGGCCGAGTCGGACCCGCAGCGGCGGCTCTCGCGGCTGCACGAGGGCCTGTCGGCGATCTTCCTCGAGAGCCTGGCCGGGCACGGCTGCACCCTGCCGGCAGCGACCGTGCTCGAACTGCTCGAAGTCGACCTCGCGCTCAACGCCCAGGGCATGCTCGCCTGGCTCGAGCGCGAGAAGCGCAATCGCGGCTGAGGCCGCGCCCCCTCAATCCCGATCGGCCGGCATCGCCGCGCCGAGTGGCACCGCGCCGGCTGCGGCTGCTCGCCGCGCCGGGTCGCGCACCAGGTAGCTGTAGAGCACCGGCACGACGACGAGGGTGAGCAGCGTCGAGGTCAGGATGCCGCCGATGATGGCGCGGCCCATCGGCGCCTGCAGCTCGCCGCCGTCGTTGAAGGCCAGCGCCAGCGGCAGCATGCCGAAGACCATCGCCGCAGTCGTCATGACGATCGGCCGCATGCGCGTCTGCCCGGCCTGCAGCAGCGCGTGCTTCACGCTCGCGCCGGCGCGCCGCGCCTGGTTGGCGAAGTCGACGAGCAGGATCGCGTTCTTCGTCACCAGGCCCATCAGCATGACGAGGCCGATCATGCTGAAGACGTTGAGCGTGCTGCGCCAGAAGAGCAGCGCCAGCATCACGCCGATCAGCGCCAGCGGCAGGCTGGCCATGATGGCGA
>JAIXKN010000083.1:9976-10872 GCA_026932425.1 Burkholderiales bacterium | reverse complement strand
AGCAGCGCCAGCATCACGCCGATCAGCGCCAGCGGCAGGCTGGCCATGATGGCGATCGGCTGCAGGAAGCTGCCGAACTGGCTGGCCAGCACGATGTAGATGAAGATCACCGCCAGCGCCATCGCCGAGAGCAGGCCGCCGAAGGCCTCGGCCTGCTCCTGCATCTGGCCGCCGACGTCGAAGCTGTAGCCCGGCGGCAGCGTCGTCTCCTCGATGAGCTTCTGCACGTCGGCGCCGACGTCGCCCGCGCTGCGGTCCTTGACGCCTGCGAACACCGCCTCTCTTCGCTGCAGGTTCTGGCGCCGGATGATCTCGGGGTTGAAGACGGGGACGATGTCGGCCACGCTGTCCAGCGCGATCGGCGTGCCGTCCTTGGCGAAGGCCACCGGCAGGTCGCGCAGTTGCGCAAGCTGCTGGCGCTGCGCCTGGTTCAGGCGCAGCACCACCTCGACCTGCGTGCCGTCGGGCGTCGTCCAGTAGGTCGCGACCTCGCCGTTGACGTAGGCGCGCAGGCTGGAGGCCAGCTGCGGCGCGGTCAGGCCGAGCTCGCGCACGGCCGAGTCCTTCAGGCGCACGGCGTAGGCGGGCAGGCCGTCCTTGACCGAGCTCTCGACGTCGACCGCGCCCGGGATCTTCTTCACCTTCTCGGCGAAGTCCTTGCTGAGCTGCGCCAGCACGTCCGGGTCGCTGCCCAGCAGTGCGACGTAGATCGGCCGCTCGAAGCCCAGCGCCGCGTCGGTGCCCGGGATGTGCGCGATCGCCTCGCGGATCGCGTCCTCGACCTGCTTCTGGCTGCGGCTGCGCTCCTTGCGCGGCTTCAGCACGATGTTGAGCCAGGCGAGGTTGCGCTGGCCGGCGCCGCCGATCCAGGTCGACACCGTCTTCACCTCGGGCAT
>JAIXKN010000083.1:0-9573 GCA_026932425.1 Burkholderiales bacterium | reverse complement strand
GACGAGGGCGGGTCCTTCCAGACGCTGGAGAGCATGGGGTCGAGCGTGAAGCTCACGAACAGGCTCACCAGCACCGCCACCACGACGGTGACGCCGAAGGGGTAGAAGAACTTGCCGATGATGCCGCCCATGAAGGCCACCGGCGCGAACACGGCGACGATGGCGAAGGTGGTGGCCATTACCGCCAGGCCGATCTCGTCGGTGCCCTCGCGCGCGGCGGTGAAGTGGTCCTTGCCGAGCGCGACGTGGCGCACGATGTTCTCGCGCACGACGATGGCGTCGTCGATCAGGAGGCCGATGCACAGCGACAGCGCCATCATCGTCATGAAGTTCAGCGTGAAGCCGAAGGCGTAGACGGCGATGAAGCTGCTGATGACGGCGATCGGCAGCGTCAGCCCGGTGATGATGGTGCTGCGCCAGCTGTGCAGGAAGAGGAAGACGATGGCCACCGTCAGCAGCCCGCCCTCGATCAGCGTGCCCAGCAGCCCGTCCAGCGAGCCGCGCACCCAGTCGCTGGTGGCGAAGATGAGGCGCAGCTCGACGTCGGGCGGCAGTTGCCGGCGCACCTCGTCCATCGCCTTCTGGATCGCCTGCCCGGCGGCGACGATGTTGGCGTCCTGCTGCTTGAAGATGTTGAAGACGATCGCGCGCTGGCCGTTCACGCGCGCCAGCGAGTCGGGCTCCTTCTCGCGCTCGACCAGGGTACCGAGGTCGGCCAGCGTGAGCGCCAGGCCCGCGCGCCGCGCGACGACGATGCGCTCCAGCTCGCGCGGATCGCGCACGCGCCCCTCGACGCGCAGCAGCGCATCGCGCACCGGGTCGGAGAGCAGGCCCACCGGCTGGTCGGCATTGGCTGCGGCAAGCGCGGTCGCGATCTCGGCCGGCGTCACGCCGTAGGCGCGCAGGCGCTGCGGGTCGAGGTCGATGCGCACCTCGCGCAGCGTGAGGCCGTTGATCTCCACCCGCGCCACGCCGGCCACGCGCTGCAGCCGCTTGCCCACCAGCTCGTCGCCGAGCACCGAGAGCTCGCGCGCGCTGCGCGTCTTCGACAGCAGCGCGGCGTTGACCACCGGCTGCCCGTTGTCGGCGTTGAAGCGCTGGATCATCGGCGCCTTGGCCTCGCGCGGGAAGCGGCTCTGCACCGCGGCGACGCGGTCGCGCACGTCCTGCATGGCGCGGCCCATGTCGGTGGCCAGATCGAACTCGACGCCGGCCTGCGCCAGGCCCTCGAGCGAGCGCGAGGTGATGCGCTTGACGCCGGCCACGCTGTTCACCGATTCCTCGAGCGGCCTGACGATCTCGCGCTCCACCGCCTCGGGGCTCGCGCCCGGGTAGGAGACCTCGATCCACGCCATCGGGAAGCTGATGTCGGGCATCTGCTCGACGCCCAGGCGCGCGAACGAGAACAGGCCCAGCACGCACAGCGCCACCATCACCATGGCGGCGAAGACGGGGTTGTTGATCGAGACGCGGGTGATCCACATGCTGCGTCGCCCGGCACTAGCCCGCGCCGGAGGCAGGCCGGACCGTCGGCAAGGCCTGCGGCGACGTCGCCACAGGCACAACCCGCGCCGGCGCACCCTCGCGCAGGTTGTCGAAGCGCGCGGCCAGCACCTGGCTGTCCTCGCGCACGCCCTCGACGATCTCGACCCGCGCCGCCCGTTCGTCGCGCCGCCCGAGCGTGACCGCGCGGCGCGCCAGCTTGCCGGACTCGATCATCCAGACGTGGTTCTGGCCGCCGCTGCTGGCCACCGCCGCCAGCGGCAGCGTCAGGCGCTCGGCGTCGTCGGCCAGTTCGACCCAGGCGACCGCGTACTGGCCTGCGCGCAGGCGCTCCTTGGGGTTGGGCAGCTCGATGGTGACGCCGATCGAGCGCGTCCCCGGCTCGGCCGCCGGGGCGATGCGCGCGATGCGCCCGGCCACCGGCTGCACCAGGCCCTCGACCTGCACCTGCACCGGCATGCCCGCGGCGAGCCGGCTCACCTCGTGGGTGCCGACGAGGCCGGCAAGTTCCAGCCGCGCGAGGTCGACGATGGTCAGCACCTGCTGCTCGGGCGCCAGCTTCTCGCCCGGCAGCACATGGCGCTTGGCGACGATGCCGGCGATCGGTGCCACCAGCGCCGCTTCGCGCAGGCCGATGCGCGCGGTGTCGGCCGCCGCCTGCGCCGCGTGCAGCGCCGCACGCGCGGTGTCGACCGCCGCGCGCGAGTTCTCGAGCGCGATCGGGCTGATGAACTGCTGCGCCGCCAGGCGCTCGTTGGAGGCGTGCGTGCGCTCGGCCTGCGCCAAGGTGGCGCGCGCGCTCTCGACGCTTGCGCTGCGCTCGGCGACGCGGCTGGTCTGCTCGGCGAGGTCGATGCGCCCGAGCGCCTGCCCGGCGGCGACGCGACTGCCCTCCTCGACCGCCAGGGCAAGCAGCGTGCCGCCGGCCTTGGCGCGCACGATCGCGGTGCGCGGCGCCACCAGTGGCCCGGAGAACTCGAGCCGCGCCGACAGCCGCATGCGCCTGGGCTGCACGACTTCGCGCGCGGTGAACTCCAGCGGCGTGGCCTTCCCCGCCGCTTGCCCGGCAGTGGTCTTGTCCGCGGCCAGGCCGCGCTGCAAGCCGGCACTCCACAGCACGGTGGCCGATGCGGTGACGATCGCCAGCGCCAGGCCGCCAAGCCACCACGACTTCCTTTTCATCGATTCCACCCTTGCCGGACCCGCGTCGGATCCGCGGCGGCGCGCAGTGTAAGGACTGCGCGGCCGGCGCGCCTGCGCCCAGGCGGCGCTTTGCGACAGACTGCAGCCCACGCCGATGAACGGCAGGAAGCATCGCCGGGACCGAGCGCGCAGCTTGCGCCGGGCCGGCGGTCGGCGCACGCCAGAATCGGCCTGCCGACCCGTTTCGACGCTTTCCACGAACCCCCACGAGAACGCCACGAGGCCGCCACCATGACGACCCTGCCCCCCACGATGCTGCAGCTGCGCTCGCTGATCCGCAGCGACGCCCAGCTCGAGTTGGCACTGCACGAGCAGCCGCTGCACCCACCGGGCGAGGACGAGGTGTTGATCCGCGTCGAGGCCGCGCCGATCAACCCCTCGGACCTCCTGCTGCTGTTCGGCGCGGCCGACCTCGCCGGGATGCGCGTGGGCGGCAGCGCCGAGCGCCCGGTGCTGCACGCCCCGGTGCCGCCGGCGGCGATGAAGGCGATGGCCGGTCGCGTCGGCCAGGCGCTGCCCGCCGGCAACGAGGGCGCCGGCACGGTCGTGGCCGCGGGCGCGTCGCCGGCCGCGCAGGCGCTGCTCGGGCGCCGCGTGGCGGCACTCGGCGGCGCGATGTACGCGTCGCACTGCGCGGCCAAGACCAGCGCCTGCCTGCCGCTGCCCGAAGGCGCCAGCGCCGTGCAGGGCGCAAGCTGCTTCGTCAATCCGCTCACCGCGCTCTGCATGGTCGAGACGATGCGTCGCGAAGGCCACCGGGCGCTCGTGCACACCGCGGCGGCCTCCAACCTGGGCCAGATGCTCAACCGCGTCTGCCTGAAGGACGGCATCGCCCTGGTCAACATCGTGCGCCGGCCCGAGCAGGCGGCGCTGCTGCGTGCGCAAGGGGCGCAGCATGTGTGCGACAGCAGCGACCCCGACTTCGAGGATCGATTGATCGACGCGCTGGCAGCCACCGGTGCGACGCTGGCCTTCGACGCGATCGGCGGCGGACGCCTGGCCGGGCAGATCCTGCAGGCGATGGAGCTGGCGCTGCTGCGCAAGGCCGGCGGCTACCACCGCTACGGCAGCGAGACGCTCAAGCAGGTCTACCTCTACGGCGCGCTCGACCTCGGCCCGACCGAGTTCCGCCGCGCCTTCGGCATGGCGTGGGCGATGGGCGGCTGGCTGCTCACGCCCTCTCTGGCGCGTGCCGGCAGCGCGACGACGCAGCGCCTCATGCAGCGGGTCGCCGACGAGCTGAGCACCACCTTCGCCAGCCGCTACAGCCGCGAAGTGACGCTGCCCGGCATGCTCGCCGCCGACGCGGTGGCCGTCTACAGCCGCCGCGCCACCGGCGAGAAGTTCCTGGTCAGGCCCTGAGCCCCCGCAGGAGGGACCGGACCGCCGCTAGGCCAGCGTGTCGGCGCAGCTCGCCTCGATCCAGCGCTCCAGCGCCTCGGCCTTCATCGGGCGGCCGAAGAGCCAGCCCTGGCCGCGGTCGCATTCGAGGCTGGTCATCAGCTCGGCCTGGTCCTCGGACTCGATGCCCTCGGCCACCGTCACCATGCCGAGCGTGCGCGCGACACGGATCGTCGCGGCGATCAGCACGCGGTGGTACTCGACCTCGCGCGCGTGGGCGACGAAGGAGCGATCGATCTTCACCGTGTCCACCGGCAGCTGGTGCAGGCAGGCGAGCGACGAATAGCCGGTGCCGAAGTCGTCCAGCGCCAGGCGCACGCCGGCGGCCTTGAGCGCGCGCAGCGTGACCTGGACCTGGACGTCCTGCGCGGCAAAGCTCTCGGTGACTTCGAGCTGCAGCTGCTCGGGCCGCATCCCGCTGACCTGCAGGATCGCCTGGACCTCCGGCACCAGCCCCGGCTGCCGGAGCTGGGCGCGCGAGAGGTTGACCGCCAGCAGCGACGGCGCGTGTTCACCCCAGCGCTGCTGCCAGGCCGTGAACTGCGCGCAGGACTTGGCCAGCACCTGCGAGCCGAGGGCGTCGATCAGCCCGCATTCCTCTGCCAGCGCGATGAACTGCGACGGCGGGATGTCGCCGCGCTCGGGATGGCGCCAGCGCGCCAGCGCCTCGACGCCGACGAGGCGCCGGCCCTGCAGCTCGACGATCGGCTGGAAGGCGACGTCGATCTCGTTGCGCGCCAGCGCCTGCCGCAGCTCGCTCTCGAGTTCCAGCGCCAGGCGCAGCCGCTCGTGCATCGAGGGCTCGAACACCGCATAGCGGTTGCGGCCGGCGCGCTTGGCCTCGTACATCGCGGTGTCGCAGTCGCGCAGCACCTCGCCGGCATCGCCGCCGGCCTGGTCGGCTCCGACGATGCCGATGCTCACGCTCACGTGCACCTGGTGCGAGCCGATACGGTACGGCTGCGCCAGCGCCCGCAGCAAGCGGTCGGCAATGGTGCAGGACTCGTCGACATGGCGGATGCCCTCGAGCACGATCACGAACTCGTCGCCGCCGATGCGCGCCGCGGTGCGCAGCTGCGAGCCCACGCGCGCGATCGCATCGCCTGGGCGCAGCGTCTCCACGACGCGGACGGCGACCTGGCACAGCAGTTCGTCGCCGGCGGCATGCCCGAGCGTGTCGTTGACCTGCTTGAAGCGGTCGACGTCCATGAACAGCACCGCGAAGCCGTAGGCCGGGTGGCGCCGGCGGTGCTCGATCGCGCGCTGGATGCGCTCGAGCACCACGGTCCGGTTGGGCAGGCGCGTGAGCGCGTCGTGCATCGCCGAATCGCGCAGCTGCTCGAGCAGGCGGCGCCGCTCGGTGACGTCGACGTAGCAGGCGACGACCCCGTCGCGCTGCCCGAGCGCGTCGTGCAGCATCTCGGTGTGGACGAGCAGCCAGCGCCGGCCGTTGTCGCCGTCGTCGATCGCGATCAGCTGGCCGCGCTCGCCGCGCCCGGTGCGCAGGCAGCGCTGCACCGGCAGGTCCTCCACCTCCATCGGCTCGAGTTCGTCGTCCAGCGGCCCGTGCTGCAGCAGGCTGTCGGCCGGGTCGCCTGCGTGCAGGTCCAGCAGCGCAGCGGCGGCCGCGTTGACCTGGACCACTTCGCCACGGACCCCATGCACGACGACCGCGGTCGGCAAGGCCGCCAGCAGTGCCTGGCCCCGCATCTGCTGCGTGAGCTGCTCGGTGATGACCGTCGAGACGCTGATGAAGCCGCTGAGCGCACCCAGGCGGTCGTGCAGCGGCTGGATGTCGACCGAGACCCAGTAGGGCTTGCCCTCGCGCGTGCGGTGCAGCAGCGGCATCTGCACCGATCGGCCCTCGTCCAGCGCCTGCTGCAGCCGCGCCAGCACCTGCGGATCGGCGTCGTCACCGACGAGCACCTCGCGCGGCTTCTTGCCGATCACGTCCCGCAGCGCAAAGCCGCTCACGCGGACGAAGGCGTCGTTGACCCAGGTGATGAGCTGCTCGCGATCGGTGATCAGCACCAGGTTGCCGGTGTGCTCGGCCACCAGCGCCAGGCGTTCATTGTCCGCGGCCTGGGCAGCCAGACGCCGCGCCTGCGCCTGCAGCACGCGCAGCGCGGGCGCGATGACCGCACAGCTCAGCAGCAGCAGCGCCAGCGTCAGCCCGGTGCCCCAGCGCTGCACCTCCGTCTGGCGCGCGAGCAGCGCCGCGGCGCGCTGCTGAAGCTGGCCCATCAGTGCGGCCGAGTGCTGGCTCGCGACGCCGAGCTGTGCGTGCACGGTCATCACCGTCTGCGGCAGCTGCTCGGCACCGCCGCCGCGCGCCTCGTCGGCCAGCATCCGAAGCTGGTGCACGAGCTGCATGCGCCCTTCCTGCCATGTCTTCCAGGCCTGTCGCAGCGGCTGCGTGCCTTCGCCCGCGCCCGCGGCGATCACGGCCAGCAGCGGCTCGCCCTTGCGCGCGTCCGCGTCGGCGACGTCGACCAGCCGGGCAAGCGCCGCCTGGATTCCCGCGACCGCGTCGCTGCGAGGCGGCGCGTCGGGCGCACCGGATGGCGCCCGCACGGCCCGGGCAAGCAGCGCCGCGGCCGCGCGATCGACTTGCCAGCCCTGGACCATGTCGCGCGCGGGAAGCTGCAGCAGCTCGACCACCGCCGCACGGCGCTCGACGATGCGCTGCATCTGCCAGTGCTGCCAGAGCGCACCGAGCGCGATCCCGAGCATCGCGAGGTAGAAGGCGAGCCGGGTCCGGCGCCAGCCGTTCGACGTCGACGTCGACGTCGTGCTTGGGGATGCGGTGGGCGGCTCGGAGACAGACATCGTCGGGCCGGGCCCCGGATGCGCGGGGCCCGAGCACTGGGGATCGACACCTTGACCGGCCGTCTGTAGGGCCAGGCCCCGCCCGGCCGGCCGTCGGGCCGGCGCGAATGCCACCTATGTCACGGCCTCACGGCCTCACGGCCGCCTCGTCGCTGCGGACGTCCAACCGCTGCGAGTGGCGTGCACACCACCAGCCCAGCAGCGCCGCCAGCGCAGCCACCCAGAACACCGCGGCAAGGCCCAGCCGGCTGCTGATCCAGCCGCCGCCGACCCCGCCGAGCACGCCGGAGAAGCCGTAGCCGAGCACCGTGTAAAGCGCCTGGCCGCGCCCGCGCAGCGCGCCCGGGAACCAGCGCGTGATGAGCGCGATGCAAGCGGCGTGGTGCGCGGCAAAGCTCAAGAGGTGCAGCGCCTGCGCGAACACGAGCAGCGGCAGCCACGCGCCGAAGGCTGCGGTGACGACGAAGCGCAGCACCGACGCCCCGGCGGCCCATTGCAGCCAGGCGTGCGGCGAGAGCAGCCCGAAGACCCGCCCCTGCCACCAGAAGAAGGCGATCTCGAGCGCGACCGCAACGGCCCACAGCGTGCCCACGGTGGATTTGCCGTGGCCCTTCGCGTCCAGATAGAGCGAGAAGAAGGTGTAGACGCTGCTGTGCGCAAGCACCGTGAAGAAGACCGAGACGAAGAACCAGCGCACCGCTCCCTGGCGCAGCACCCCGAGCACCGCCGGGGCGCCTTCGCGCGACCCGCCGGACTCGGACCCCGGCGGCAGTCGCAGCGTCATCGCCAGCAGCGAGAGGTAGGCGAGCGCGATCGCCCAGGGGAAGAGGCCGATCCCGCCATGCTCGAAGACGAGTCCCAGCACGACGACGGCGACGATGAAGCCGAGCGAACCCCAGACGCGCACGCGCCCGTATCGGCCGGCGTCCAGCCCGCCGCCGCTGGTCAGGTGGTGCGCGAGCGAGGCCTCGGTCAGCGGCACGATGCCGCTGTTGGCGAGGAAGAGCAGCGCCGTCACCCAGGCCACCGCGGTGTAGCCGCGCACCCACAGCAGGCCGCAGGCGCCCGCCAGGGAGAACCAGGCGGCCAGCTTCAACAGCCGCACGCGGGAGCCGCCGCGATCGCCCAGCCACCCCCAGCCGTAGGGTCCGAGCACGCGCGTCCAGGCCTGCAGCGAGGCGATGCTCCCGATCGCCAGGGTCGAGAAGCCCAGCTCCTTGAACCACAGCGGCGCGAAGGGGTTGAAGATCCCGATCGACGCGAAGTAGCAGAACCACAGGGCGCCGAAGGCGCCCAGCCTCGGCCCGGGCGCCGGTTCGGCGGCAGGAAGGGTCACAGTGGCCGCTGCGCGGGGATCGGCGGGATCGGCAGGCGCACGTCGGCGCACTGCGCGCGATGGCGCAGCACGTGGTCGATCACGACGAGCGCCAGCAGCGCCTCGGCCACCGGCGTGGCGCGGATGCCGACGCAGGGGTCGTGACGGCCCAGCGTCTGCACGACGGTCGGCCTGCCTTCGCGGTCGATCGAGGCCTTGGGCAGGCGGATCGAGCTCGTCGGCTTGACCGCCAGGCGCACGACCAGGTCCTGCCCGCTGCTGATGCCGCCGAGCACGCCGCCGGCGTGGTTGCTGGCGAAGCCCTCGGGCGTCAGCTCGTCGCCGTGATAGCTGCCGCTCTGCGCGACGACGTCGAAGCCGTCGCCGATCTCGACCCCCTTGACCGCGTTCAGGCCCATCATCGCCCAGGCGATGTCGGCGTCGAGCCGGTCGTAGACCGGCTCGCCCAGGCCCACGGGCATGCCTAGCGCGCGCACCTCGATGCGAGCACCGCAGCTATCGCCCGAACGCCGCAGCGCGTCCATGTGCGCCTCGAGCTGCGGCACGAGGCTCGCGTTCGCGGCGAAGAAGGGGTTGTGCGGGATGTGCTCGAAACCCTCGAACGGAATCTCGATCTCGCCCAGCGCGCTCATCCAGCCGACGAAGGTGGTGCCGCAGTGCTCCTTCATCCACTTGCGCGCGACCGCACCGGCGGCCACCGTCGGCGCCGTCAGCCGCGCCGACGAACGCCCGCCGCCGCGCGGGTCGCGCAGACCGTACTTGCGCCAGTAGGTGTAGTCGGCATGCCCCGGGCGGAAGGTGTCGAGCAGGTTGCCGTAGTCCTTGCTGCGCTGGTCGGTGTTGCGGATCAGCAGCGCGATCGGTGCGCCGGTGGTCTGGCCTTCGTAGACGCCGGAGAGGATCTCGACCGCGTCGGGCTCGTTGCGCTGCGTCACGTGGCGGCTCGTGCCCGGGCGGCGGCGATCCAGGTCGTGCTGGATGTCCGATTCGGAGAGCGCCAGCCCCGGCGGGCAGCCGTCGATCACGCAGCCGATCGCCGGGCCGTGGCTCTCGCCGAAGTTGGTGACGCAAAAGAATTCGCCGAAGGTCGAGCCGGACATCGTGCGCGGGATCGCGGGAACAGGGGTCCGCAGTGTATGCCCGCGCGCCGGCGCGGGCACGCGGTCACCCGACCTTCGATCGGCGTTCTTCGCCCGCGCCCGGACGGCGCGCTCAGCCCGCCGCGGCCCTCTGGCCTTCGTCCTCCGGCCAGTCGCGGATGTAGGCCTTGAGCATGCGGTTCTCGAAGTCCTGCGCCTCGA
>JAIXKN010000102.1 GCA_026932425.1 Burkholderiales bacterium | reverse complement strand
CGCTCCACTACTGCAGATCCCTCGTGCGCTGAACTTCTGCCGCGCAGACTCCTAGATGCATCTGAAGTTCCCGCCCACGCAGAATGGCGCAAATACTTCGGACCCACGCACAGGAACGAGGAAAGGCATGACACTGCGCCTGCTGCACTCAGCCGATTGGCAGATCTCGAACTGGCAAGGCACGTTCTGGGACTCGAGCCAGGGCACGCCGTCGAGCTGACCCCGAAGTACCCGCCCCGATTCATGGCGAAGACACCCACCGAAGACCTCGAAGCCTTCCTCCGCCGCCAGGGCGCGGGCGACCTGATCGCGCTGCTGCTCGAGCTCGCCAAGGACCACGAGGCGGTTCGGGCACGCCTGGCGCGCATGCAGCTGGCCGATCGGCCGGACAAGCTCGCGGCCGGGTTCAGGAAGACGCTGTCCGGCTGGCGGCGTTCGACCAGGTTCTACGGCTATCGCGAGGCGGGCGAGTTCGGCCGCATGCTCGACGGCTGGCTGGACCAGGTCGCGCGCGAATTGCTGCCCAAGGATCCGCCAGCCGCGCTCATGCTCTTCGAGGCCTTCATCGAGGCCGATTCGGCCTGGTTCGATCGCGCCGACGACTCCGGCGGCGTGATCGGCGACGCCGTGCGCGCGGCCTGCCGCCACTGGCTGCAGGCGGCCGCCCGCTGCGAAACCCCGCGCGAGGTCTGGCCCGAGCGCCTGCTGAAGCTCTACGACGCCGACCAGTACGGGGCGCGCGAGGAACTGCTGCGCAGCGCCGGCCTTCTGCTCGACGAGCCGGCCCAGCGCGGGCTCGTCGCCCGGCTGGAGTTGCAGCTGGCGCAGGTCATGGATGCATCCCCGCGTGGGCAGAGTCCGCCGGACGGAGTGTTCCGCATCTCGGGCGCACTGTCCCTGCTGGCCGAGTCGCTGCGCGACCCCGACATCCAGGTTCGTGCCACGCTGCGCTACAGCCCGAACCCGAACCCGGCGCAGCGGCAGGCGTTCGTCCAGGCCTATCTCGACGCCGACCGGCCCGCCGACGCGCTCGCCTGGCTGCAGGACGCCTGGGGCTACCTCGACGGCAGCCGGCAGGATCTCCTCGCCGAAGCCCTGGAGCGGCTTGGCCGCTTCCAGGAGAGCTCACCGATCCGGCAACGGATGTTCGAGCGCACGCTGTCGGGCTTCGACTTCCAGCGCTGGCTGGAGCACCTGCCCGAGTCGGAACGTGACGGCGCCGTCGCCCATGCCCGCCAACTCGCGCGCAGCCACGACGACCTTGCGGCCGCGGCCACGCTGCTGCTGCAACTCGGAGACGCGGACGCTGCCGAGGGAAGGCTGCTGGCCGAACCCGGGCGCATCGACGGCAACGACTACGGCAAGCTCGTTCCTCTGGCCAAGGCCCTGCACGCCCACGACTGCCCGCGCGGCGAGACGGTCGTCTATCGCGCCTTGTTGAAGGCCATCCTGGATCGTGCCTACGCGCGCGCCTACGGCCACGCGGCGCGCTACTGGAGGCGCTTAAAGGAGATCGCGGGTGACGGCGCCAGCCTGCTGCCGCTGTCGTCGCACGAGCACTTCGAGGCGGAGATCCGGGCACGCCACGGACGAAAGACGGCCTTCTGGGCGCACGTGAAGGGCACGCGCCGCGATCGCCACGACGAAGCGGACGATCTGGACCTGTAAGTCTGCTGTGACGTTGCCCCGAAAAACCTGGGCAAGTCAGAAGTAGAGGTACGGTCGCTTCCAAGCGCCCCGAAGGGGCCCAGGAGAAGCGATGAAGAGGAGCAGGTTTACCGAAGAGCGGATCGCCTACGCGCAGCGGCTGGCCGATGGCCGTTCGCCAGTGGTCAAGGTTTGCCGCCACATCGGCATTTACGAAGCAACGTCCTAGAAGTGGGGAAAGTACACCAAGATGGGCGTCAGCGAACTGCGCAGTTTCAAGCAGCCCGCGGGCGAGAACGCATATCTGCTCGGTATGTGCGGCGCATCGTCGCGGACCTCAAGCTGGACAAGCAGATCCTGCAGGAGGTCGAACGAAAAAAGCTCTGAAGGCTGCCAAGCGGCGCGGATGACCTCAGACTCGAAACACCACGCTCATCGGCCCGCTGCCTCGATGTGATTCGTAGGTGGCCCGGCCGTGGTAGACGAAAGGCGCAGCCTTCCCCGCCGCCAGCTTGGCGTCGCGCACGAACAAGTGAATCGCGATGCCGCGACGCTCGTGCTCGATGATCTCTTTGCCGCGCTTGCTCTCGGGCGTTGTCTGGTTCTGGCTCTGCCAGTGGAAATGGTGCTCGTCGATCCAGTGGTCGAGATACTTGTGCGCGGGATCCTTGCCTTGCTTGTCGAGCGTGACGAGCAACACGTGAGCCTTCTTGTCGTTCAGCGTGACGTGCCCGACGTTCCAGTTGCCCGGGTTGTACGCTTCACCGAAGAGCGCGGGAATCTCCTCGCGTTGGAACGAGCGGCCGACGGCGAGGTCCAGTGGATCGATGACGCCGCGCAGGCGCGCGAGCGTGCGCATCTCGTCGGTGGCTGGCAGGTCCTCGTAGTCGGGGTTGTTGGCTTTCAGGATGTAGCGCCCTTCGCGGGTCTTGGTCACCAGCCGCAGCAGATACTGGTTGTCGCCCGCTTCGTCCTGCCGCTCGATGGCGACGACATTGCCGGTGATGGAGCCCGCACGCGTCGGGCTGATCAACTCCAGCAAGAGGTAGTCGCCGTCGCGCACGGGGTTCTTGCCTCCGTCCATCGAGTTGCCGGTCGCACGGGCAATGAAGTGGCGACCCGGGTCCAACAGACCGTAGGAGACAGGCAGACTGCGATGCTCCTCGGCATCGGTGCGGCCGGCTCTGAAGTGACCGCAGGCAATCTTGAGGTTCGGGAAATACGGCAGTTCGACGGCGGCCCGCGGCCTGCCCGGGAACGGAATGATGTTGCCGGTTGCGTCTTGCGGCTCCAGCCGCTTTTCGTAGCTTGCCAGACGGTAGTCGACCAGCTCCTGCAGCATCGCCACCAGGGCGGGCGCGATTTCCTCGCGGACCTGCTGTGCGAGCCTGAAGTTTGTCCCTTCGAGCTTGAAGAAGCGCTTGGCATCCCGGGCTCGGTTCCCGCCGATCCACGCCTGGACCGGGTTGTCGCGCCAGTAACGCAGCCAGGCTGGGTCGGTCGACGCGGACGTGCGGATCGAGTCCGGCAGATCGACAAGCAAGGGCGGGCGGCGCTCCAGCACGACGCGTGAGCGTTGCGCCAACATGTCCAGCACCACCGGCTGCGTCAGGCCGTCCAGTTCCAGCAGCGCCTCCAGCAGCACCATCTTGAAGCTCTTGGTCATCGCGGTGATCTCGACCTCGCGCAGCAAGGCTTCGAACTCGCGCAGCGCGCGCGCCTCCAGCTCGGTCAGGTCGCCCATTCGATCGACCAACGCGAACCATTGCCCGACCTGCTGGCGCATGGCCGAAATGCTGCTGCCGGAGCGGTAGAACTCGCTGAGGGTCGGTCGTCGGCCGAGGGCGTCGCGCAAAGCCTCGTAGTCCTTCTGCGGCCCGCTGCTGTCCAACGATTCGAGAAAATCGATGATCGCCAGCTCGTAGTTGACGTAGCAACCCGGCGGCAGGGTGAGTGCGTTCTTCCGGGCCATGCGCGCGAACTCGGCCAGCGCCGCGTAAGTGGACCCGACGCCGAACAGAGCCTGCGGTTTCTGCAGGAAGCCTCGGTGATTGCCGATGAAATCGAGGACGACCAGATGGCCCTTGCCCTCGCTTCGCCGCAAGCCCCGACCCAGTTGCTGCAGGAAGAGGATCTTGGATTCGGTCGGGCGCAGCATCATCACGGTGTCGATGCTGGGGAGGTCGACGCCTTCGTTGAAGAGGTCGACCGAGAAGACGACCTGCAGCGCGCCGCTCTGTAGGGCCTCCAGTGCCTGCGCACGCCCGAGTGCTGAACCCGAATACACGGCCGCGGCCGCCACGCCGGCACGCACGAATTGCTCGGCCATGTAGTCGGCGTGGCGTGTGGAGATGCAGAACGCCAGCGTGCGCCGCTGTGCTTTGCTGCGCCACTCGCGCAGCGCGTGCCGTGCGCGCGCCAGCGTCGCGAGCTTGTTGGACAACTGCTCGGGGTCGAAGCGGCCGTTGCGCCACGGCACCTCGCGATAGTCCACCGATTCGTCGTGAATGCCGTAATAGTGAAACGGCGCCAGCAGCCCGGCTTCGACGCCGGCGAACAGGTGACAGCTGTAGACCAGGTTGTCGTCGCACAGCGAGAGGATGTCCGACTGGTCCGTCCGGTCGGGCGTGGCCGTCAGCCCCAGCAGGAACGAAGGAGCGAAATGCGCCAACAGCCGCCGATAGGTGGCTGCTGCCGCATGGTGGAATTCGTCGATGACGATGTAGTCGAAGTGCTGCGGCGCGAAGCGCTCCAGGTGCTCGGCCCTGGCCAGGGTCTGCACCGAGGCGCACAAGACGTCGACGTCGGCGTCACGACTGCGACCCGTGTAGTAGCCGACGCGCTTGCCGGCCAGGATGCGGACGAAGGTCGCCGCAGCCTGGGCAAGGATCTCCTCCCGGTGCGCGACGAACAGAATGCGGCGCGCACCGACGGCGGCGACATCGAAGGCCGACAGCCAGGTCTTGCCAAGGCCCGTGGCCAGCACGACGAGGCCACGCCGATAACCCGCGTTGCGCGTGGCAGCCAGCGCGTCGAGTGCTTCGCGCTGGACGCGAGTGGGCTCGGGCGGCGGGTCCAGTTCCTGGCTCCCCGGCGCGACCGCGCGCGATGGCGGCAGGCGCCGTCGTTCATAGCCTTCGATCCAGGCGTCGGACAGCGGCACCGTGTTCGGATGCGCAAACAGCGCCTCGAAGCGCTCGCGTGCCTCGAGGAAGCCCGGGTCGTCGGGGTACACGACCCGGTAGTTCCATTCGAGCCCGTCCTGCAAGGCCTGGCGACTGATGTTGCTCGAGCCGATGAACGCGGCGCCAGCGACAAGCTCGCGGCTATCCAGCTTGGCGAAGATGTATGCCTTGAGGTGGAAGCTGCCCTGCTGCGTGGTGTAGACACGCACCTGCGCACCACGCTCCTGCAAGAGCAGCAGCAGGCGCAGCGCCTCGGGGTCGGTGATGTCGAGGTAGTCGCTGGTGAGCACACGCACCCGCCGGGACTGGCCGCCCGATGCGTCGACATCAATCATGGCCTCCAGGTCGGGCAGCAGCAGACGCAACCCCGTCGTCTTCACGAACGCAACAGCGAGGTCCGCCTGCGTCGCCCAGGCGAACGCCTCCGACAGGTGCGGCAGGAAGTGGTCTTCGCCGCCCGTGACCAGCCGCCGCGGCGTGTTCGCCCTGCGCGTCGCGAGCACGTTGATCCATGGGTCGTTGCGACCCGGGCGCCGATCCTCGGAAAGCCAGACCTCGATCTCCCGCACATCGGCGAGCTCGCCGAACCACTGGCGCAGCAGCGCTTCGTCGGCATCCGTGAACCGGCGTGCGCCGTCGCTGCGCTCGCCGCGGCCGTGCTTGAAGCTCGCGTAGAACGTGCCGCCCGGGCGCAACGCACTCCACAGCCGCAACAGGGTGCCGGACATCTGGTCGATCGGCACATGCAGCAGGCTTGCGCAGCACCAGATGCCGTCGAACTGCGCCAGCTCGTCGACGTCCTCGAAGCGCCGCACCGCCACCTCGAACCCGCAGTGGTCGCTGGCCAGGCGCGCGAGTTCGGCGGAGGCATCGAACGCATCGACCCTGAAGCCGGCCTGTGCGAAGGCCCTGGCATCCCGCCCCGAGCCGCAACCCGCATCGAGGATGCGGCCGCCCGCTGCGACCCTCGAAAGAAAGCGTTCGTGCAAGGGGCCCATGTCCACGCCGACGGTGGAGCCGAAGAACTCGGCCGCAAAGCGCTCGTAGTACGCGTGCGTGTCGTCCATCGCCGGCGGTGGGGTCGGCAGCTGCCGCTCGGCAGACAGCGTACCAGGTGCGCGACCGGGGCCCTCCGAAGCTCGGGCCCTGGAGCGTCGCAACCGGCCCGGCCCGTGCCACCCGATCTCCTCGGTTCCCTTCGGTTCGAGGGCAAGGGCGGCGAACGAGTTCTTGCTCGCAGCCAGCGCGGACCGACCTCTCAGCGCAGCGCCTTGCGGCAGGCCTTCTCGAATTCCGCGCGGACGAAGTAGACCTGCCGGAAGTTGTGCATCTTCCGGGGCGCGGGCAGGACGCCGGCCCGAATCATCCGGTAGACGGTCTTGCGGCTGACGTTCAGCGCCAGGCACACGTCGGCCATCGTCATGAGTTCCATCGCTCTTGCTCCTGTTGGGGTGTCAGGAGCCGCGTAGCGAGAAGGTTTAGCCGGTGCCCGCCGGCATCGCCGGCGTCGCCGGTGGGCCGGCGTTTGGTGCGCATTTGGTGCGCATTTGGTGAAAACCGGGTCGCGAGGGGCCTTCAGCGGCCCCGGATGACACGGTAGAGTGTGGGGTTATTGGGGGCGGCGCGATCACGGGAAGCGCGCCGCCGGGTGCTGCAAGTGCTTGTCGCACCTCGAGTTTTCCCGGAACCTGCAGTGTCCCGGTGGTTCACCGATGCAGCCTAGGGTTGGTGCCGGCTGTCCGACTCGAACGGACGACCTTCCGCTTACAAGGCGGGTGCTCTACCAGCTGAGCTAAGCCGGCTGCCCAGGCGACCGATTCTAGGTCGCCGATGCCCCTCACTCCGGGCGTCGCGGCCGCCCGACGTCGGTGCGGCGGCGTGCGGATCCACGCGGCGCTACTTGATGCGCTTGAGCTTCGGACGCCGCGGGCCCGGCGGGGGAGCCGGGTCGGGACGGTCGGGATCTTCGGCCGACTCCGCGTCGGGTGCGTCGTCCTCGTCGGCTTCGACGCTGGCCAGATGCAGGCCGCGGGGCGACCCGCCCTGCGGGCCGGGGCTGGCGGCGGAGTCGCCCTCCTCCTCCTCGCCTTCAGGGACGCCGGTGGGAACAGGAAAGGCCATGCCCTGGCCGTTCTCGCGCGCGTAGATCGCGACGACGTGGTCGACCGGGACGAGGATGTCGCGCGCCACGCCGCCGAAGCGGGCGCGGAACTCGATCGCCTCGTTGCCGAGCTTGAGGCCGCTCGTGGCCTCGAAACCGATGTTGAGGACGATCTCGTTGTTCTTCACGTATTCCATCGGCACCCGCACCGAGGAATCGACGTGCACGGCGATGTAGGGCGTGAAGCCGTTGTCCGTGCACCAGTCGTGCAGCGCACGCAGCAGGTACGGCCGCGTCGAGCTGCCCTGGTTCTCGGGGGACTGCGGAGCGTTCATCTGTCTGCCCGCCTGCCGTTCCTTCGTTTCTGTCCGCCGGGTGCGGCCGCCTACTTGCGCATCACCTTTTCGGAGGGCGTGAGCGCCTCGATGTAGGCCGGGCGCGAGAAGATGCGCTCGGCGTACTTGAGCAGCGGCGCGGCGTTCTTGCTCAGCTCGATGCCGTAGTAGTCCAGGCGCCAGAGCAGCGGCGCGATCGCGACGTCGAGCATGCTGAAGTCGTCGCCCAGCATGTACTTGTTCTTCAGGAAGATCGGCGCGAGCTGCGTCAGGCGGTCGCGGATCTGGCTGCGCGCCTTCTCGAGCTGGCGGTCGGTGGCCTTGACGCCGCGGTTCTCGAGCAGGTTGACGTGCGTGAACAGCTCCTTCTCGAAGTTGAAGAGGAAGAGCCGGACGCGGGCACGCGCCACCGGGTCACCGGGCATCAGCTGCGGGTGCGGGAAGCGCTCGTCGATGTACTCGTTGATGATGTGCGATTCGTAGAGGATCAGGTCGCGCTCGACGAGGATCGGCACCTCGTTGTACGGGTTCATCAGCGCGATGTCCTCGGGCTTGGCGAAGAGATCGACGTCGCGGATCTCGAAGTCCATGCCCTTCTCGAAGAGCACGAAGCGGCAGCGATGCGAATACGGGCAGGTGGTTCCGGAGTAAAGCACCATCATGGCTTGGAGCCTTCGATCGGTTGGGGGGCCATCCAAGGTCGGGCCCCGAAAAAACCAAGCGCAGTGGACGCGATCTGCCCCCACTGCGCCTTGCCCGGCTCTGGCGCCGGGACTGCGATGCTACTTGACGTCCTTCCAGAAGGCCGCGTTCAGGCGCCAGGCGATGACGGTGAAGATGGCCAGGAAGATCAGCACCCAGACGCCGAGGCGCACGCGCCCGGCCTGGTTGGGTTCGCCCATCCATTGCAGGAAGGCGACGAGATCGGCGACCGCCTCGTTGTACTCGTTCGCGTTCATCGTGCCGGCGGAGATCGGCTCGAAGCTCTTGAACACCTGCACCGTCAGGTTCGGATCGTGCGGGTCCTTCTCCTCGGCGAAGACGGCGCGCTGCTGGCCCTGCAGCTCCCACAAGGCATGCGGCATGCCCACGCTCGGGAAGGCCAGGTTGTTCCAGCCGGTGGCCTTGGTGTCGTCGCGATAGTAGGTACGCAGGTAGGTGTAGACGTAGTCGGCACCGCTGCCCTGGCCCGGCGCCGAGCGCGAGCGCGCGATCAGCGTCAGGTCGGGCGGCTCGGCACCGAACCACTCCTTGGCGTCCTTGGTCGCGAGCCAGACCTTCATCGTGTCGCCGACCTTGTCGGTCGCGAACATCAGGTTGCTCTTGATCTGGTCTTCGGTCAGGCCGATGTCGCGCAGGCGGTTGTAGCGCATGAACGCCGCGGCGTGGCAGTTCAGGCAGTAGTTGACGAAGAGTTTGGCGCCTCGCTGCAGCGCGGCGACATCGTTGACGCGCTCGGCGGGGAACTTGTCCCAGGCCATGCCCCCTTCGGCTGCCTGCGCGCCCGTGACCAGCATGAGGCTGGCAAGCAGGCTGAGGATGAGTTTCTTCATGATGCGTTAACCCTCTCTTGCTGGCGGTTCGTCAGTGCGGACGGAAGGTCACGCGGTCGGGCACGGGCTTGAACTCGCCGATGCGGCTCCAGAACGGCATGAGCACGAAGAAGGCGAAGTAGAAGATGGTGCCGATCTGCGCAACCAGGGTACGCGCGTCGGAGACGGGCAGCACACCCAGGTAACCCAGGATGAAGAAGACGATGACGAAGACCGCGTAGAGCCACTTGTGCCAGCCCGGCCGATAGCGGATCGACTTGACCGGGCTGCGATCGAGCCAGGGCAGGAAGAACATGATGACGACCGCACCGCCCATGACCACCACGCCCCAGAACTTGGCGTCGAAGGTCTTGAGCAGCGCGATCACGATCAGACCGCCGACGACGATGCCGCCCTTGGCCATCGCGCTGAATCCACCCCTGAGCAGGGCGCCGACGACACCCAGCGCGACGATGACGACGAAGACGTTGATCATCGGGTCGGTGGTTGCGCGCAGCATCGAGTAGTAGGGCGTGAAGTACCACACCGGAGCGATGTGCGCCGGCGTCTTCAGCGGATCGGCGGGAATGAAATTGTTGTACTCGAGGAAGAAGCCGCCGAACTCGGGCGCGAAGAAGATGACCGCGGAGAACAGGATCAGGAACACCGCCACGCCGACGATGTCGTGCACCGTGTAATAGGGGTGGAAGGGGATGCCGTCCAGCGGGATGCCGGTCTTCGGATCCTTCTTGGCCTTGATCTCGATGCCGTCCGGGTTGTTCGAGCCGACGTCGTGCAGCGCCAGCAGGTGCGCCACGACCAGGCCCAGCAGCACCAGCGGGACGGCGATCACGTGGAAGCTGAAGAAGCGGTTGAGCGTGGCGTCGCTGACGACGTAGTCGCCGCGGATCAGCAGCGCGAGGTCCGGGCCGACGAAGGGGATCGCGGCGAACAGGTTGACGATCACCTGCGCGCCCCAGTAGGACATCTGGCCCCAGGGCAGCAGGTAGCCGAAGAAGGCCTCGCCCATCAGGCACAGGAAGATCAGGCAGCCGAAGATCCACACCAGTTCGCGCGGCTTGCGGTAGCTGCCGTAGAGCATGCCGCGGAACATGTGCAGGTAGACGACGATGAAGAAGGCGCTCGCGCCCGTGCTGTGCATGTAGCGGATGAGCCAGCCCCAGGGCACGTCGCGCATGATGTACTCGACCGAGGCGAAGGCCAGGTTCGCGTCGGGCTTGTAGTGCATCACCAGGAAGATGCCGGTGACGATCTGGATCACCAGCACCAGCAGCGCCAGCGAGCCGAAGAAGTACCAGGTGTTGAAGTTCTTCGGAGCGTAGTACTCCGACATGTGCTTCTTGTACTCGGCGAACGCGGTCGGGAACCGGTTCTCGAACCAGACGGTGGTCTTCTCGAGCACCGAGGCGCCGGCGGGCGCTTCCTTGAATTCAGCCATGGGGTGGTCCTCGCTCCTCAAGCCTTCTTGTCTTCGCCGATCAGCAGCACGTTGTCGGACAGGTACATGTGCGGCGGCACCTCGAGGTTGTCGGGCGCGGGCTTGTCCTTGTAGACGCGGCCGGCGAGGTCGAACGTCGAGCCATGGCAGGGGCAGAAGAAGCCGCCTGGCCAGTCAGCGGGCAGCGAGGGCTGCGCGCCGGTCTGGAACTTGTCGACCGGCGAGCAGCCCAGGTGCGTGCAGATGCCCACGGTGACCAGGATCTCGGGCTTGATCGAGCGCCACTCGTTCTTCGCGTATTCGGGCGTCGGATAGGCCGTGCGGTCGGAGTTGGGATCGGCGACGAGCGCGTCGGTCTTCTTCAGCGACTCGAGCTGCTCGGGTGTGCGCCGCATGATCCACACCGGCTTGCCGCGCCACTCCACCGTGAGCTTCTCTCCGGGCTGCAAGGCACTGATGTCGACCTGGACCGGAGCGCCCGCCGCCTTGGCGCGCTCGGACGGCGCGAAGCTGCTGACGAAGGGGACCGCGACCGCGACGCCACCGACGGCACCGGCGCCGCAGGTGATCGCGATCCAGGTCCGGCGATCTTTGTCGATGCTGCCATGGCCCGCCGGGGCCGGTGCGGATTCGCTCATGGGATTCTCGGGAGGTGAGTTCGGATGCGTGTGCGGGTCAACGGAGGATTCTAACGGAGCGATTTCAGGCTTTCCCTGACACCGTGCCACTTGACGCCACCACAGGCGCCTCCTACCGTGCCACGCGGCAACACCGCTGCCATTTCGACAAACATTCGGGTCAGGAGGATCCAGCAAATGAGTTTCGCATCGGAATTCAAGGAGTTCGCGCTCAAGGGCAGCGTCATGGATCTCGCCGTCGGCGTGATCATCGGCGGCGCGTTCGGCAAGATCGTCGACTCGCTGGTGGGCGACGTGATCATGCCGGTCGTCGGCAAGGTCTCGGGCGGATTGGATTTCAGCAACTACTTCATCCCGCTGGCCGGGCAGACGGCCACCGTGCTCGAAGAGGCGAAGAAGCAGGGAGCCGTGCTCGCCTACGGCAACTTCATCACCGTCGCGCTGAATTTCGTGATCCTGGCCTTCATCATTTTCCTGATGGTCAAGCAGATCAATCGCCTCAAGCGCGCCGAGCCTCCGGCACCGCCCCCGCCCACCCCCGAGGACGTGGTGCTGCTGCGCGAAATCCGCGACGCGCTGAACCGCGGCGGCAAACAGGGCTGAGCGCGACCCGGCGCACGCTTGGGGCCGGCTCGAGCCCGGACGGGGGCTCACGCGCGGCGATGCATGGCACAGAATAGCGGCTCGACTGCTGCGCCATGACTTCGCCGACGCCCTTGTCGCTGCCGCCCCTGCTGCAAGCCGCCGTGCAACGCGTGCGGCTGGCGGTGCGCGTGGCGACGGAGCGCACGCTCGAGAGCCTGAACCTCTCCGCGATGACGGCGCTGGGCTCGCAGCGCGACGCGCTGCTGGCCGCGCATTTCGAGCTCGGGCGCAAGCGCCCGCTCTTCGAGCAGGCCTTCGACCAGTCCTTCGACGCGCAACTGCGCGGCAGCGATGGCGAGCGTGCGCGCACCGTCCCGCAGGCCTGGGAGGCGCTGACGCTGGTGGAGGACCGCGAGCTCGAGATCAAGGTCCAGGCCGAGCGCTTCGCGCTCGAGATCACGCACGGCCTGGAGTGGGAGCTGCGTGAGCTCGAAGCCTACGTCGGCTCGGTGCTCGGGCACCAGCGCGCCGAGCGCGAGCACAACCCGCTGCGTCCCGAGTCGATCGGCCACGGCGTGATCCGCGCGATCGACACCGTCACCGACCGGCCCGAGGTGCGCAAGGTGCTCGAGGTCGAGCTGCGGCGCTCGCTGGCCGAGATCCTGCGCAGCACCTACGCGGACATCGTCGCCGACCTGCGCCGTGCCGGCGTGCAGCCGATCTCGCTGAGCGTGCGCACGCAGGAATCGCCCACCGCCGGCGCCCACAGCCGCGCCGGGGCGCTCGACGCCGCCGGGCGCGGGCCCGACACCGGGCAGAGCGTGCACGGGGCGCTCGGTGCCGGCCGCACGGGTGCTGCCGGTTCGACGATGGGCGGCTTCGGCGCGCGCAGCGGCCCCGGCGCATTCGGCGCCAGCACGCGCAGCGGGCACAGCAGCCACGGGGTGTTCGGCAGCGGCCGCGGCACGCCGATCGGTCACGTCGAGCCGATGATGATGGACCTGCTGCGCCGGCTGGCGCAGGCCGAACCCGCCGGCTTCGACACCTCGGGCTGGAGCCAGGCGGGCGAGGAGATGGGCGGCGGCATCGCGCCCAACCTCATCCACGCCAACCGCGACCAGCTTCGCCAGGCCTCGCGTGGAGCACTCGATCACATGGTGATCGACGTCATCGCGAGCCTCTTCGACCAGATCCTCTCCGACCCTAAGGTGCCGCCGCAGCTGGCGCGCCAGATCGCGCGGCTGCAGCTGCCGGTGCTGCGCGCCGCGCTCGGCGACCCGAGCTTCTTCTCGACGCGCAAGCACCCGGTGCGCCAGTTCGTCAACCGCATCGCGTCGCTCGGCAACGCCTTCGAGGACTTCGGCGACGAGCAGGCCCAGGCCTTCCTGGCCAAGGTGCGCGACCTGGTGCAGGAGATCGTCAAGGGCGACTTCGACCAGATCGAGACCTACTCGGTGCGCTTGTCCGCGCTCGAGGCCTTCGTCGCCGAGCAGGCGCGGCGCAGCGTCGAGTCGCAGCATGCCGGGGCCACCGCCTTGCTGCAACAGCGCGAGCAGGAGCTGCGAATGTCGCAGCACTACGAGCAGCGCCTGGAGCAGGAGCTGCAGCCGCTGGCGGCACCGGCCTTCGTGCGCGACTTCGTCTCGCGCGTCTGGAGCCGGGTGATCCTCAAGGCCGCCGAGCGCGAGGGCGTGACCAGCGAGCGCGTGCGCGAGCTGCGCCAGACCGGCCGCGAGCTCTTCATGAGCGTGCAGCCCAAGACCTCGCCGGCGCAGCGCAAGGCCTTCATGGCCGGGCTGCCGAAGATGGTGCAGCGGATCAACGAGGGACTGAACACCATCGGCTGGCCGGAGGAGCGGCGCCGGCAGTTCTTCGGCCAGCTGATGCCGGCGCACGCCGAGGCGATCAAGTCGCTGTCGGGCAGCGTGCTCGACCAGAACCTGCTCGCGCGCCAGGTCGAGCAGGCGCTGGAACGCCTGATGCCCACGGCTGCCGAGCTTCCGCCGCCGTCGACCGCCGCGCCGCTGGACGGCGACGTCGCCGAGGCCGCGTTCAGCCCCGAGGAGGCGGCACGGATCGGTCTCGTGCAGGAGGAGCGCTTCGACTGGGACGGCACCGTCGACATCGACCTCTCCGCCGAGCCCGAGGTGAAGGCGGCGGACCTCGAACTGCCGGGCCTGCCCGCGCCTGCCGAGGCGGCCGAACCGGCGCGCGGACGCAGCCTCGTCGATCACGTGCAGATCGGCTTCAGCTACCAGATGCACCTCGAAGGGCAGTGGCAGAAGGTGCGCCTCGCGCACGTGAGCCCCGGCCGCAGCTTCTTCGTCTTCACGCACGGCAAGCGCCACCAGCGCACGATCTCGCTGACGCAGCGCATGCTCGCGCGCCTGTGCGAATCCGACCGCTTCCGCGCCTTCGAGAGCGCGCAGCTGCTCGAGCGCGCCACCGCGCGCGCGCGGCGTCAGCTCGCCGCGCTGGCCGGCCGCGCCGGTCGCTGAACGCAGGTCGCGGCGGCTTCAGGCCGCCCCCGCGGCCATCGCGCGCGCGGTGTCGATCGCCGCGATCAGGCTCGAAGCGTCGGCGATGCCCTGCCCCGCGATGTCGAAGGCCGTTCCGTGGTCGGGGCTCGTGCGCACGAAGGGCAGCCCGAGCGTGACGTTGACGCCGTGCTCGACGCCGAGGTACTTCACCGGGATCAGGCCGTGGTCGTGCGTCATCGCGACGACGAGGTCGAAGGGTTCCTCGTAGCCGGGTCGCCGGCGCGCGCGCATGAAGACGGTGTCGGGCGGGAACGGCCCCGCGGCGGCTATGCCCTCGGCACGTGCCGCCTCGATCGCGGGCGCGATGATGCGCAGTTCCTCGTCGCCGAAGAGCCCGCCCTCGCCGGCATGCGGGTTCAGGCCGGCGACCGCGATCCGCGGCGGCCCGCCGCGCCAGCCCGGCACCGACGCGTGCGCGATGCGCAGCGTCTGCAGCACGGCGTCGAAGCTGATGAGCTCGATCGCGCGGCGCAGCGCGACGTGAATGGTGACGAGAACGACGCGCAGCTCCTCGTTGGCCAGCATCATGCGCACCGGCAGCAGCACGCCGTCCTCGCCGGCGGCCAGCGCCTGCAGCATCTCCGTGTGACCGGGATAGGGGACACCGGCGGCCGCCAGCGCCTCCTTGTGGATCGGCGCGGTGACGATGCCGCAAGCCCGGCCCTCGCGTACCAGCGCCACCGCGGCGCGGATGCACTCTGCGGCAGCAGCGCCGCAACGCGCATCGACCTGGCCCCAAGGCAGCTCGGCGAGGCCTGCCGGGAGACCGTCCGGCCGCAGCAAGGGCAGTGCCCCAGGCGGCACTGCGGCGATGTCGGCGGGTTCGTCCAGCAGCGCGATCGGCACCCCCAGCGGCTGCAGCCGATGCGCCGCGCGCTGCATCACCGCGGAGTCACCGACGACGACGCAGTCGCGCGCCCTGCCCTGGAGGAAGGCGCGCAGCACGATCTCCGGGCCGATGCCGGCGGCGTCTCCCATCGTGATCAGCAAGGGCCCCGTCTTCACGCCGGGTTCTCGATCTCGATGAAGCGGTGCTCGAGGCCGAAACGCTCGGCGATGTGAGCCGCGACCGCCGGCGCGCCGTAGCGTTCGGTTGCATGATGCCCGCAGGCGAGGAAGGCCACGCCGGTCTCGCGCGCAAGGTGCGCCTGCGGCTCCGAGATCTCGCCCGTGATGAAGGCGTCGGCGCCGGCCGCGATCGCCGCCTCGAAAAAGCCCTGCGCACCGCCGCTGCACCAGGCGATGCGGCGCAGCGGTCGCCCGTCGCCTGGCAGCACGACCGGCTCGCGCGCGAGCGCCAGCCGCACCCGTGCCGCCAGCGTCTGCACATCGGCAAGCGCCTGCGCAGGGCCAGCGAAGCCCAGATCCTGCTCGCCGAAGCGCGCATCGGCCTGCAGGCCCAGGCGCCGCCCGAGCTGGGCGTTGTTGCCGAGCTCGGCATGCGCATCCAGCGGCAGGTGGTAGGCGAAGAGGTTCAGCTCGTGCGCGAGCAGGCGCGCGACGCGCGCTTTCAGCCAACCGACGATGCGGCCATCCTGCCCGCGCCAGAACAGGCCGTGATGGACCAGCAGCGTATCGGCGCCGGCGGCGATCGCCGCGTCGATGAAGGCCAGGCTCGCAGTGACGCCGCTGGCCAGGCAGCGCACCTCCCGCCGGCCCTCGACCTGCAGACCGTTCGGCCCATAATCCTTGAAGCGTTCCGGCTGCAGCAGCTCTGCCAGGCTGGATTCGATCTGTTCACGCTCGGCCATGCTTGCCGATCCTCGGGCGATGTGGCGTAGGTGGCGTTCGTACTGGCTCGTATTCTCGCAGGCGGTCACGATCGCGCTGGCGGTGGTGTTCGTGCTTGCGACGCTCGCGCCCGGATGGCTGCCCCCGCTGTCGCACGCACCGGCGGACAAGCCGGCAACGGCCGATGGCCAGAGGCCCGCGTCGATGCCGAGCCTGGCGCCCGCGGCCCGGCGCGCGGCGCCGGCGGTGGTCAGCATCATGGCAAGCAGACCCGATCGTGACGGTCTGGCACAGGCGGGTCTCGGCTCGGGCGTGATCGTCGCGCCCGAGGGCTTCCTGCTGACGAACAACCACGTCGTCGAGGGCGCCACCGAAATCGAGGTGCAGCTCGCCGACGGCCGGCGCGCGCAGGCAAGCCTGCTGGGCACCGACCCCGAGACCGACCTTGCGCTGCTGAAGGTCGGGTTCGCCTCGCTGCCGGCGCTGAGCTTGAGCAACGCCCCTGCGCTGCAGGTCGGCGACGTGGTGCTGGCGATCGGGAACCCGTTCAACGTCGGCCAGACCGTGACCTCGGGCATCGTCAGCGCACTCGGGCGCAAGCAGCTCGGGCTCTCGGCCTTCGAGAATTTCATCCAGACCGACGCGGCGATCAACCCCGGCAATTCGGGCGGCGCGCTCGTCGATGCGCAGGGCAGGCTCGTCGGCATCAACACCGCGATCTTCTCGCGCAGCGGCGGCAGTCTGGGCATCGGCTTCGCGATCCCGACGGACACCGCTCGTCGGGTGATGCAGGCGCTGCTGCGCGACGGCGAGGTACGCCGTGGCTGGATCGGCGTCGAGCTGCGCGAGCTCACGGCCGAGCTCGCCGAAAGCCTGTCGCTGCCGGTGCACGAGGGCGTGCTGATCACCGGGGTGCTCGCCGGCGGCCCGGCCGCAGCGGCGGGCGTGCGCCCCGGCGACGCGGTACTGCGGGTCGGCGACATCCGGGTCGCCAGCGCGAGCGCGTTGCTGGACACGGTCGCCGCGCTGCCGCCCGGTTCGCATGCGCTGCTGGCCTTGCAGCGCGGGCCGGACCGGCTGGACGTGCAGGTCCGGGTCGCGTTGCGCCCGCGTCCGCGAGCGCGGCGCTGAGGCCGCTCAGGACGCCGGCTTGCCGTCGTCGGCGGCGTCGTCGGGTGCCGTGGTCTGCTTGATGAAGGCGCCGGCGGCGAGGATGCCGAGTTCGTAGAGGATGCACATCGGCACCGCCAGCGCCAGCTGCGAGATGACGTCGGGCGGTGTCACCACCGCCGCGACGATGAAGGCGCCAACGATGAAATAGCCGCGCATCTTCTTGAGCTGCTCGATGCTGACGATGCCGATGCGCGCCAGCACGACGACGGCGATCGGGACCTCGAAGGCGATGCCGAAGACGAGGAAGAGCGTGAGCACGAAGCCGAAGTACTGCTCGATGTCCGGCGCCGCAGTGATCGCGGTCGGGGCGAAAGCCTGGATGAACTTGGACATCGCCGGGATGACCAGGAAGTAGCAGAAGGCCACGCCGATGAAAAAGAGGACGGTGCTGCTGACCACCAACGGCAGCACGAACTTCTTCTCGTGCGAGTAGAGGCCCGGCGCAACGAAGGCCCACACCTGGTAGAGCACGTAGGGCAGCACGACGAGGAAGGCCGCCATCAGCGTGATCTTCAGCGGCACCAGCACCGGGGAGATGACGCTGGTGGCGATCAGCCGTGCCCCTTCGGGCAGGTTGGCCACCAGCGGCTGCGCCAGCAGGTCGTAGAGCGCGCCGAAGCCGGGCCAGAAGGCGAGCAGACCGAAGGCGATGCCGATCGCGATGAGCGAGCGGATGATGCGGTCGCGCAGCTCGATCAGGTGCGAGACGAAGGGCGCTTCGGTGCCGGCCAGTTCGTCCTCGGGATCCTTGCGTTCCTCGCTCACGGCCGACCCTTGGCGCCGGGCTTGGTCCCCGGCGGGCGAAAGCGCGCAACGCGCGCCGCTGCGGACTGCGCCTGCGTACGGATGCCGTGGCGCCGCTTGTACCACTGCGGCGTCGCGCCGCGCTTGAGGCGCCAGTTCTTCTTCGGGTGCCGGTATTCGGGCACCGGCTCGGCAAGCGCCGAGTCGTGGGTGGATCCGTCCGACGACCACGGTTTCGAGATGTCGTCGAACTCGGCCCTGGCCTCGTCGACCTCCCGGCTCACGCTCTGCTCGACTTCGCGTGCCGCGTCCTCGAACTGGGTCTTCATCTTCTTGAGCTCTTCGAGCTCGATGGAGCGGTTGACCTCGGCCTTGACGTCGGCCACGTAACGCTGGGCCTTGCCCAGCAGGTGGCCGACCGTGCGCGCCACGCGCGGCAGCTTCTCGGGGCCGATGACGATCAGCGCCACCGCCCCGATCAGGGCCAGCTTGTCGAAACCGAAGTCGATCATCCGTGGGCGTGAGTACGCGGGCAGTAACGCCGTGCGACGCGACCGCCGGGCGTCCGTGCGTCAGCTCTTCTGCTTGGCCTCGACGTCGACGGTGTTGGACTCGGCGCTGCGCTGCGCCTGGGTGACCTGCGGCGGCGGCGAGTCGGGCTCACCTTCGGACCCGCCCTTGACGCCTTCCTTGAAGCCCTTGACGGCCTGGCCGAGGTCCGAGCCGATGTTCTTGAGCTTCTTGGTGCCGAAGATCATCACCACCACCAGCAGCACGATCAGCCAATGCCAGATGCTGAACGATCCCATGAGTGTTCTCCTGCAGAGGAACCGGTCATTCTAGGTGAGGGCCCGCGGCCCGGCCTCAAGGGCTGGCCATCGGGCGGGCGATCACCCCCGAATCCAGGGCCTGGGGCCGCCCATCACGTGCACGTGCAGATGGTCGACCTCCTGGCCGCCGTCACGTCCGGTGTTGATGACGACGCGAAAGCCGTTGACGACGCCCAGCTGCTGCATCAGCCGGGGCGCCAGCGTGAGCATGCGTCCGAGCAGCGCCTCGTGCTCCGGCCCGGTCGCGTCCAGCGAAGACACATGCGCCTTGGGCACGATCAGCACGTGCACCGGCGCCCAGGGGTTGATGTCGTGGAAGACGACGAGTTCCTCGTCTTCGTGGACCTTCTTCGACGGGATCTGCCCGGCGACGATCTTGCAGAAGATGCAGTTCGGGTCGTGGCTCATGCGTTCAGCCTTTTCCTTCCTGTTCGCGCGCCGCGGCCTTGCGCGCGGCAAATTCCTCGAGGCCCGAGATCCCTTCGCGCCGGCGCAGCTCGGCCAGCACCTGCGCCGGCCCGAGGCCGAAGTGCGCCAGCGCCACCAGCGAGTGGAACCACAGATCGGCGACCTCGTAGACGATCTTCTCGGGCTGGCCGTCCTTGGCCGCCATCACGGTCTCGGTGGCCTCCTCGCCGATCTTCTTCAGG
>JAIXKN010000034.1 GCA_026932425.1 Burkholderiales bacterium | reverse complement strand
TCGTGCCCACGTTCACGTGCGGCTTCGTACGCTCGAACTTGTCTTTTGCCATTTCTTGCGCTCCTGGCGTCTGAAGGTTGACAACTCACGATGGGCCGGGGTACGGCGCCTCGATTCAATGGTGCCCATGGCGCGGATCGAACGCGCGACCTCTCCCTTACCAAGGGAGTGCTCTACCACTGAGCCACATGGGCATCGATACGGGCCTGTCGACTGGCTGCGCCCGTCGATCGACAGGCCCGTAGCGACGCTTGGACTGCCGGCTGCTCCGCAAAACTCGAGCAGCCTTCCGTGGAGCGGGAGACGGGAATCGAACCCGCGTCATTAGCTTGGAAGGCTAAGGTTCTGCCATTGAACTACTCCCGCGCGTTCCCCGTCCGGCATCACCGCTGCCCTGGTGGAGGAGGCTGGATTCGAACCAGCGTAGGCGTAAGCCAACAGATTTACAGTCTGCCCCCTTTAACCACTCGGGCACTCCTCCGGCGAGCCGGGCAGTATAGCACACGCAAGTTCGGCGAGGACCTCACGCGAAGAGCGCGGACAGCGCCTGCCCCGGGTCCGCGGCGCGCATGAAGGCTTCGCCCACCAGGAAGGCGTGCACCCCGGCCGCACGCATGCGCTCGACGTCGGCGCGCTCGAGGATGCCCGATTCGGTCACCAGCAGCCGGTCCGCGGGCAACCGCGACAGCAGGTCGAGCGTTGTCTGCAGCGAGACCTCGAAGGTCCGCAGGTTGCGGTTGTTCACACCGATAAGCCTCGTGCGGAGTGTGAGTGCCCGCTCCAACTCCGCGGCATCGTGGACCTCGACGAGCACCGCCATGCCCAGTTCCGCGGCCGCGGCCTCGAGTTCGCGCATCGCCGCGTCCTCGAGGCAGGCGACGATCAGCAGGATCGCGTCGGCGCCGATCGCACGCGCCTCGTAGACCTGCGCCAGGTCGACGATGAAGTCCTTGCGCAACACCGGCAGCGCGCAGGCCGCGCGCGCTTCCTCGAGGAAGGCACGCGAGCCCTGGAAGAAGCGCTCGTCGGTGAGCACGCTCAGGCAGGCCGCGCCATGCCGGGCGTAGCTCGCGGCGATGTCCGCGGGAACAAAGGGATCGCGCAGCAGGCCTTTGCTCGGGCTGGCCCTCTTGACCTCGGCGATGACGGCGCTGCGCCCGGCGCCGATCGCGGCGCGCAGCGCCGCCTCGAAGTCGCGGAGATCCCCGCGACGTGCCTCGGCTGCCGCGCGCAGCGCCGTGAGCGGCTGCTGCCCACGCAGCAGCGCCACCTCCTCGCGCTTGACCGCGACGATGCGCTGCAGGATGTCGGACATCGCGGCCTCCGGTTCAGGCCGCCGGGCGAAAGCGGTTGGTCGTGGCGACGAACTGCGACAGCCGCGCCAGCGCCGCGCCCGAGGCGACGACCTCCCGTGCGCGACGCACGCCCTCGGCGACATCGGCGGCTACCCCGGCGCAATAGAGCGCGGCACCGGCGTTGAGCAGCACCACGTCGCGCACCGGCCCGTCCTCGTTGGCCAGCGCGCGCTGGATGCACTGCACCGATTCCGTGTGGTTGGCCACGCGCAGCACGCGCGAGTCGTAGACCGGCAGCCCGAAGTCGCTCGGGTGGATCGTGTATTCGCGCACCTGCCCGTCCTTGAGCTCGCCGACCATCGTCTCGCCGGAAAGCGACACCTCGTCCATCCCGTTCATCCCGTAGACGACCATCACGTGCTCGCTGCCCAGGCGCTGCAGCACGCGCACCTGGATGCCGACGAGGTCGGGGTGGAAGACGCCCAGCAGCTGGTTGGGCGCACCGGCCGGGTTGGTCAGCGGCCCGAGGATGTTGAAGAGCGTGCGCACCCCCAGCTCCCGGCGCACCGGCGCCGCGTGTTTCATCGCCTGATGGTGGTTGGGCGCGAACATGAAGCCGATGCCGGTCTCGGCCAGGCACTGCGCCACCTGTTCCGGCGTCAGCTGGATGTAGGCGCCGAGCGCCTCGACGACGTCGGCCGAGCCGCTGGTGCTCGAGACGCTGCGCCCGCCGTGCTTGGCCACGCGCGCACCGGCCGCCGCGGCGACGAACATCGATGCGGTGCTGATGTTGAAGGTGTGCGAGCTGTCGCCGCCGGTGCCGACGATGTCGACCAGGTGCGTGCGCTCGGCCACCGGCACGGGCGTGGCGAACTCGCGCATCACCTGCGCCGCGGCGGCGATCTCGCCGATGGTCTCCTTCTTCACGCGCAGGCCGATGGCCAGCGCCGCGATCATCACCGGCGACATCTCGCCGCTCATGATCCGCCGCATCAGCGTCAGCATCTCGTCGTGGAAGATCTCGCGGTGCTCGATGACGCGCGTCAGCGCCTCGGTGTTGGTGATCGTCATCCCTGTCCTGCTCCTGGTTCAGCGGGCAGCGCCCATGTCGAGGAAGTTCTTCAGCAGCGCGTGCCCGTGCTCGCTCTGGATCGATTCGGGGTGGAACTGCACGCCTTCGAGCGGTGCCGCGGTGCCCGCGAGCCCGCGGTGTCGCACACCCATGATCTCGCCATCGTCGCTGGTCGAGCTGATCTCGAGCTCCGCGGGCAGCGACTCGCGCTCGATCGCCAGCGAGTGGTAACGGATGACGTGAAAGCGCGGCGGCAGCCCGGCGTAGACGCCGCGGCCGTCGGCGGAGATCGTGCTCGCCTTGCCGTGCATCTGCACC
>JAIXKN010000043.1 GCA_026932425.1 Burkholderiales bacterium | reverse complement strand
CAGCGGCAGCGTCGGCGCCAGTTCGCGCACCCGCTGCACCTCGCGCGGGTAGGTGGCGCCGACGACCAGCCCGAGCTGACCGTTGCGGTTCCAGGGCCCCGCGGCCAGGCGCGCGACGCGCTCGTAGAGCAGCTCGCCGCCCTCGAGCCGCTGCGCCTGCAGGTCCTCACCGCCCGGGTTGCTCGTGCGGCAGAGCAGGAACAGGCCCTTGCCCTCCCAGCGCAGATAGGGTTCGATCGAATCCAGGCCCATGAAGGGCGAGAGCGTCAGCGCGTCGGCGCGGTAGCGCTCGAAGGCCTCGCGCGCGTACTGCTCGGCGGTGGCGCCGATGTCGCCGCGCTTGGCATCCAGGATCACCGGCACCTCGGGCGCGACGCGGCGGATATGCGCGAGCAGGCGCTCGAGCTGGTCCTCCGCGCGGTGCGCGGCGAAGTAGGCGATCTGCGGCTTGAAGGCACAGACGAGGTCGCGCGTCGCGTCGACGATCGCCGCGCAGAACTCGGCAATGCGCGAGGCTTCGCCCTTCCACGCGCCCGGGAAGCGGCCCGGGTCCGGGTCGAGCCCGACGCAGAGCATCGAGCCGTTGCGCTGCTGCGCCGCCGCAAGCTGTTCGGTGAAACGCATGAACAAGATCCCGTCGGGTCCGGATGCCGGTCAGATGCGTCGCGCCAGCGCCTGCGCCAGCCCCGTGTAGCTCGCCGGCGTCAGCGCCTTCAGGCGCACGCGCTCCGCGTCCGGCAGCTCGTGCAGGCTGTCGATGAACGCGTGCATGGCCTCGCGCGTCATCGCCTTGCCGCGCGTGTAGTCCTTCAGCCGCTCGTAGGGATCGGCCAGCCCAAAGCGCCGCATCACCGTCTGCACCGGCTCGGCCAGCACCTCCCAGGCGGCATCGAGGTCGGCAGCAAGTGCTGCCTCGTTGAGCTCGAGCTTGTCCATGCCGCGCGAGAGGCTCGTGAGCCCCAGCAGCGCGTAGCCGATCGCCACCCCCATGTTGCGCAGCACCGTGCTGTCGGTGAGGTCGCGCTGCCAGCGGCTGATCGGCAGCTTCTGCGCCAGGTGCGAGAGCAGCGCGTTGGCCAGCCCGAAGTTGCCCTCGGCGTTCTCGAAGTCGATCGGGTTGACCTTGTGCGGCATCGTCGAGCTGCCGACCTCGCCGGCGCGCGTCTTCTGCCTGAAGTAGCCCAGCGAGATGTAGCCCCAGACGTCGCGGCACCAGTCGATCAGGATCGTGTCGGCGCGCGCGATGGCGTCGAAGAGCTCGGCCATGCCGTCGTGCGGCTCGATCTGGATCGTGTAGGGGTTGAAGGTGAGCCCCAGGCGCTCCTCGACGACGCGGCGGCTGAAGGCCTCCCAGTCGAAACCGGGCCAGGCGGCCAGGTGCGCGTTGTAGTTCCCGACCGCGCCGTTCATCTTCGCCGGCAGCGCGACCGCGGCGATCTGCTCGCGCGCCCGGCGCAGCCGCGCGAGCACGTTCGCCGCCTCCTTGCCGACCGTCGTCGGGCTCGCGGTCTGGCCGTGCGTGCGGCTGAGCATCGCGACGCCGGCGTGCGCATGCGCCATCGCCTGCAGCTGCGCGGCGACGCGGTCCAGCGCCGGCAGCAGCACCTGTTCGCGTGCGGCGGCGAGCATCAGCGCGTGGCTGGTGTTGTTGATGTCCTCGCTGGTGCAGGCGAAGTGGATGAACTCGAGCGAGTGCATCAGCCCGGGGAACGCGTCCGCATGCGCGCGAACGCGCGACTTGATCCAGTACTCGACCGCCTTGACGTCGTGGTTGGTCGTCTTCTCGATGTCCTTGATCGCCTGCGCGTCGGCCTCGCCGAAATCCTGCACCAGCGCCCGAAGCAGGCTGCGCGCCGATTCGGGCAGCGGCGCGAACTCGGCAAAGCCGGCGTCGGAGAGCGCGATCAGCCACTCGATCTCGACCTGGACGCGCCGGTGCATCAGTCCGTATTCGGAGAGCAGCGGACGCAGCGGCGCCAGCGCTGCTGCGTAGCGGCCGTCCAGCGGCGACAGCGCGGTGAGCGCGGTGAGCGCGAAAGAGGCAGGGGGGCTCGTCGGCATCGGGCGGGCGCAGGCACGGCGAAGACCGCGGATTCTAGGTGGCACGGCGCGGCAGGCGCCCGCGCGCCGGGCCTCGCGAACATCGGCGAAGCTTGAGCAGGGCACTCGGACTTGATACCGTATGGGGTATTGTCGGTATACTCCACCCAGTATCACCGACCAAGCGGAGGGGACGCGATGAGGCGCCAGGAATCGAAGCCTGTTCCCGGGATCACGCCCGCGCTGGGCCGCAGGCATGTGCTGGGTCTGGCCGTCGCCGCACCGGTGGCTGCCAGTGCGCTGCTGGCGGCCCCGGTGGCGGCAGCTCGCACCCGGACGCAGGCGCACGTCGTGATCGCCGGCAGCGGCCTGGGCGGCCTCGCGGTGGCGCACCGTCTGCAGGCGCTGCTGGACGGCGTGAGGATCACCATCGTCGACGCCAAGGAGGAGCACAACTACCAGCCCGGCTACACGCTGGTGGCCACCGGTGTCTGGCCGGTGGAGAAGGTGCGCGAGCGCAACGTGGCGCTGCAACCCGCGGGCGTCGAGTGGGTCAAGGAGATGGTCACCGGCTTCGAGCCCGAGGCCAATACGGTCGTCACCGCGTCGGGGCGGCGCATCGGCTACGACTTCCTCGTCGTCGCCACCG
>JAIXKN010000011.1:83727-127610 GCA_026932425.1 Burkholderiales bacterium | reverse complement strand
GTCGGGCCGGACTACACCGAGATGTTCGGCATCCTGCTCAAGCACATCGCCAAGGAGAAGCCGGGCGCGAAGGTGGCCTTCGTCTACTCGGACTCCGAGTTCGGGCGCGACCCGATCGACAAGAGCGAGGCCGCGGCCAAGCAGCTGGGCCTCTCCGTGCCGGTGAAGATCATGACCGCGCCGGGCAGCGTCGACGTCTCGACCGAGGTCATCAAGCTGCGCCGGGCCGCGCCCGACTACACGATCTTCCACGGCTACGTCCTGGCGCCGATCCCCGAGTTCATCACCCAGGGCAAGCAGCAGGGCATGCACTCGAAGTGGATGGGCACCTTCTGGACGATGGACAGCTCGACCGTGATGAAGATGGGGCCCGACGGCGACGGCTTCATGGGCGTGATGCCCTACCGCTACTACTACGACACCGAACCCGCGCCGATGCTCGACAAGATCCGCGCGATGCGCCCGCAGTACCAGAGCACGGCGTACATGCAGGGCTTCCTTGCGACGATGCTCTTCCTCGAGTCGGTCAAGCGCTGCCTCGATGCCGGCAAGCCGCTGACCGGCGACAACATGAAGGCCGCGCTCAACACGATCAAGGACTTCGACACCGGCGGCATCATCGGCGTGCCGATCAGCATCCCCGGCAACTCGATCGCGGTCGGCCGCGTCTACAAGGCCGACATGAAGGCGCAGAAGATGGTCGCCGCATCGGACTGGATCAAGCTCTGAGCCTGCCCGGGTGCTCGCGCCCCGGCCGCCGAACCCGCATGACGACGCCGCCCCCCGACGCGATCCTCGAGATCAACAACATCGAGGTCGTCTACAACAAGGTCGTGCAGGCCCTGCGCGGGCTGTCGCTGGCCGTGCCGCGGGGGCGGATCGTCGCGCTGCTGGGCAGCAACGGCGCGGGCAAGAGCACGACGCTCAAGGCGGTGTCGAACCTGCTCACGCTCGAGGACGGCGAGCTTGCGTCGGGAAGCATCCGCTTCAAGGGGCAGGACACCGCGCGCCGCGCGCCGCAGGAGCTGGTGCGCGGCGGCCTCTCGCACGTGATGGAAGGGCGCCACGTCTTCGAGGACCTGACGGTCGAGGAGAACCTCGTCGCCTCGACCTACGCCCTCTCCGGCCGCGCGCAGGCGGGCAGGCCGGACTTCGACCTCGTCTACGGGTACTTCCCGCGCCTCTACGAGCGCCGCAAGGGCCTGGCCGGCTACCTCTCGGGCGGCGAGCAGCAGATGCTGGCGATCGGGCGCGCGCTCGTTGCGCAGCCGGAGCTGATGCTGCTCGACGAACCCTCGCTTGGCCTCTCGCCGCGGCTCGTCGAGGACATCTTCGGCATCGTCGCGCGCATCAACGCCGAGCGCGGCACGAGCATGCTGCTCGTCGAGCAGAACGCGACCGTGGCGCTGGCCGTCGCGCACTACGGCTACATCATGGAGAACGGCAAGATCGTGATCGACGGCAGCTCCGAGCGGCTGGCCGGCGACCGCGACGTGCGCGAGTTCTACCTCGGCGTCGGCGGCAGCGGCGAGACGCGGAGCTTTCGCGACATCAAGCACTACAAGCGGCGCAAGAGGTGGCTGTCGTGAATGCCGCTGCTGCCGCTGCTGCCGCTCCCGCCGAGGGCATCGCGCGCGCCGCGCTGCCCGAGCTGACGCTGCCGCAGATGCTGCGCGAGCGCGCGCGCGTCGACGCCGCGCGCGTGGCGATCCGGCAGAAGGACTTCGGCATCTGGAAGCCGATCAGCTGGGCGCAGTACCACGAGCGCGCGAGCGCCTTCGCGCGCGGCCTGGCGGCGCTCGGCCTGCCGGAGGGCGGGCACCTGGGCGTGATCTCGGAGAACCGCGTCGAGTGGGTGCTGGCGCAGATGGGCGCCGGGCTGCTGGGCGCGGTCACCGTCGGCGTCTACCCGACGAGCCCGACGCCCGAGGTCGCCTACGTCGTCGCGCACGCCGACGTCGACATCGTCGTCTGCGAGGACCAGGAGCAGACCGACAAGATCCTCGAGGCGCTGCCCGGGCTGCCGCGCCTTGCGCGCATCATCGTCATCGAGACCAAGGGCCTGCGCAGCTATTCGCCCGAGCAGCGCGCGCGCATCTCGACCTTCGACGAGGTGCTGGCGCTCGGCGCCGGGACCGAGCACCAGGGGCGCATCGACGAGGCGCTGGCGCGCCAGCGGCTCTCGGACATCGGGCTGATGATCTACACCTCGGGCTCGACCGGCCGCCCCAAGGGGGCGATGATCTCGTGGCGCAACATCCGCGGCGTCGTGCCCGGCATCGTCGAGCGGCTGCAGATCGACCGCGACACCTCGCACCTGTCCTACCTGCCGCTGTGCCACGTGGCCGAGCAGATGCTGACGACCTTCGTGCCGCTGTACCTCGGCTCGCAGGTCAATTTCGGCGAATCGATCCGCACCGTGCAGGAGGACCTGCGCGAGGTCGCGCCGAGCATGTTCCTCGGCGTGCCGCGCATCTGGGAGAAGCTGCACTCGGCGATCTCGATCAAGATGCAGGAGACCGGCGCGCTGCGCCGCGGGCTCTTCGAGCGCGGCTTCGCCGCCTGCGCGCCGCTGGCCGAGAAGCCGCGCAGCCGCTGGACGCTGGCCGAGCGGCTGCGCTTCGCACTGGCCTACCTGCTCGTCTTCCGCGCGCTGCAGAACTTCATCGGGCTGCGCAAGGCGCGCGTGGCGCTGACCGGCGCGGCCTCGATCGCGCCGGACGTCGTGCGCTTCTTCCGCACGCTGGGCGTGCCGCTGGTCGAGGTCTACGGGCTGACCGAGTCGACCGGGATGATCACCGGCCACCGGCTGGACGACGTGGTCATCGGCACGGTCGGTCCGGTGACGCTGGGCGTGCGCCATCGCGTCGCCGCCAGCGGCGAGCTGCAGATCCAGGGCGAGATGGTCTTCGAGGGTTACTACAAGAACCCGCAGGCCAGTGCGCAGACGATCGTCGACGGCTGGCTGCACACCGGCGACGTGGTGCGCGAGGAGGGCGGCCACATCCGCATCGTCGACCGGCTCAAGGACATCATGATCACCGCCGGCGGCAAGAACCTGACGCCCTCGGAGATCGAGAACACGATGAAGGCCAGCCCCTACATCAAGGAGTGCATCGTCGTCGCCGAAGGGCGCAAGTACGTCGGCGCGCTGGTGCAGATCGACTTCGAGACCGTCGCCAAGTGGGCCGAGGCGCGGCGCCTGGCGTTCACACACTTCCGCTCGCTGGTCGAGACGCCGCAGGTGCGCGAGCTGATCGAGCAGGAGATCGCGCGCGGCAACGAGCGGCTGGCTTCGGTCTCGCAGATCAAGCGCTTCCACCTGCTGACCAAGGAGCTCGACCACGACGACGGCGAGGTCACCGCGACGATGAAGGTGCGCCGCGCGAGCATCCACCAGGCGTACAAGGACGAGATCGAGGCCTTGTACGCCTGATCGGCCGGCCGGCGGCTCAAGAGTCGATTGGTCGATCGGTCGAGTTGAAGTTCAGGGGCCGACCGAACCTGGGTAGAGAGGTGTGCCGAGGATTTTTGGCTCGAGTTCCATGCGATCCCCAACGCCGGAAATCAGTGGTCCGCCGTTAGGTGCGTCCGCTGCATTGATTTGTTGGGCATTTTGAATATAGCGGCCACGGTTTATTTAGCGAATACGCTTATATGATCTTCAAAAAATGCTTCAATAGACGTGGGGCCGTGGCCAACCAGTGCCTCAAAGTCCGGAGAGACACGACAGTCTGAAGCCTCATACGCCGATGCAATGTGTGCCAGATCAAAGGCTCGCCAACCTGGAACACCAGATTCGCTCAGCTTTTTCTCGAAACTCTCTGGAGAAACAGCTTCATAAAGAATATGCCGCTGTATAACAGCTGACAGGGCGTTGACCACATCGTCATAGCTGTACGCCTTTGGCCCAGTAAGCTGATAAGTTCTCCTGGCGTGCGCGCTGGGATTGCGCAACACGGCTGCTGCGGCCGCTCCAACATCCCGCGTGTCTACCAGAGGAAAGCGCCGGTCTGCCATAGGCGCCGATATCTTCCCTTCATGTTGCACGCTATCTGCAAATCGCAGCAGGTTTTGCATGTACAGGTGCGGTTGCAACAGTGTCCAACCAAACGGGCTGACCTTAAGCATTTGGTCCACGGCATAGTGATCGCGCATCAACTCAACTGAAGAGCCAGGTCTCGCACCTATCGCCGACAGCTTTACGACATGACAAACGCTGCTCTTCTCAGCTTGCTGCAAAACATTACCCAGCAAAGCAACGGTATCTGGACTGTCTCGTCCGGCAAGAAACAAAGTGTCCACGCCTTGCATGGCCAACTTCAAAGAAGCACTATCTTCAAAGCTGCCGCCTACAATCTGAACACTATTGAGGTCATGAGTTGCCGACGTGTCCCGTACCAGCGCACGCACAGATTTGCCCGAAGCAGCAAGTATGCGAGCAGCCGTTCCACCCACTTGACCGGTCGCACCGGTGATTAAGATAGTCACTACTTGACTCCAATATTCTTACGCCCAACGTTCGACATGAGCGGCAGGAAACCGGCGTAGCCGGTTGACTGCCCGCTCCATGGGCCGGTTAGCCATCAGCTCGTACCGCCTGCTCGAGTACTTCGGAGGGCGATGTCCCAGGATCTGTTGAACGGCTGAGGTGGAGGTGGCGGCTCCTTTCGCCCGCATGTGAACATGCGGATGCCTTGCAAGCAAAGAAAGGAAACCGCCAACATGAAGTCTCGCATCAAAGCCAAGTCGTCGAACGTTCACTCGTTTCGCGCTGCCAGCCGGCACCTCGAGATGGAGCAGCGTTCGCTCGGTCTGCTGGGTGTGCTGCACGACGTGCGACATGCCTTCGAAGGCCTGTGTGCCCAAGCCGGACTGGCCGTCTTGGAGCAGTTGATGGAGGAGGACCGCACGGCGCTGTGCGGACCCAAGGGCGTGCCGCAGGAGGGTCGCCTGGCGGTGCGCGGGGGCACAACGCCGGCCAGCGTCGTGCTGGCGGGCAGGCGCATCGCCGTGCAGCGCCAGCGCGTGCGCGATCTGCAACGAGGCGAGCTTGCGCTGCCCAGCTTCGAGTGGGCCAGCCAGCGCGACCCGCTGGACAGGGCAACGCTCGAGGCGGTGGCCGCTGGCGTGTCCACGCGCCGCTACGCCGGCATCCAGCCCGAGCTGCCCGAGGTGCTGCGTGCCGCGGCCGACTCCACCTCCAAGAGCTCGGTGTCCAGGCGCTTCGTGGCGCTGAGCCAGCGGCAACTGCACGAATGGCTGTCGAGCTCCATCGCCGGGCTGGACCTGCCGGTGGTGATGATCGACGGCATCCACCTGGCCGACAGCGTCATCCTCGTTGCGCTTGGCATCGACGCCCAGGGCAACAAGCATGTTCTGGGCTTGCACGAAGGCTCCACCGAGAACGCGCGCGTGGTCAAGGCGCTGCTGTCGGATCTGATCGAGCGGGGCCTGCAGGCCGACCGCGCCAGGCTGTGGGTGGTCGACGGGGGCAAGGCGCTGCGACGCGGCATCATGGAGTGCTTCGGTCGCCTGGCGCTGGTGCAGCGCTGCCAGGAGCACAAGCGCAGGAACGTCCTGGAGCACCTGCCAGAGGCGATGCAACAGGGCACCAGCAAGGCCATGCGCCAGGCCTGGGACGGCCGCGACGCGACGCTGGCGGCCAAGCGATTGCAGGCACTGGCCAACTCGCTGCAGACCCAGCACCCGGGCGCAGCAGCCAGCCTGCGCGAAGGACTGGCGGAGACGCTGACGGCGCAGGGTCTGGGCATCACGGGGGCGCTGTACCGCACGCTGCGCACCACCAACCCGATTGAGAACCTCAACGGCGCGATCGCGCGCTACACGCGCAACGTCAAGCGCTGGAAGGATGCGAGCATGGCTCGGCGCTGGGTTGCCAGCGCGCTGCATGATGCCAAGGGCCGGTTCAGAAAGCTGCGCGGGCACAAGGAAATGAAAGCCTTGGTTGCTGCATTGAATTCGCACGCTGAAAAGCTCCAAGCTGCCGAAATGCGCGACCTGCACGCCGCCGCGTAACATCACCAAATTGGAGCCGCCGCCGGGCTACCGTTCAACAGCTATCGGGACATCGCCGTACCGCACGCTGCGCACCACCAACCCGATTGAGAACCTCAACGGCGCGATCGCGCGCTACACGCGCAACGTCAAGCGCTGGAAGGATGCGAGCATGGCTCGGCGCTGGGTTGCCAGCGCGCTGCATGATGCCAAGGGCCGGTTCAGAAAGCTGCGCGGGCACAAGGAAATGAAAGCCTTGGTTGCTGCATTGAATTCGCACGCTGAAAAGCTCCAAGCTGCCGAAATGCGCGACCTGCACGCCGCCGCGTAACATCACCAAATTGGAGCCGCCGCCGGGCTACCGTTCAACAGCTATCGGGACATCGCCCTTCGGTAGCCCACTGATTCAAGCTCTTGCCCATTGCCTGAGCCTTTATCAACGCCCGACTGTGCACCTCGGGCGGCACGCGCAGGAGCAACTTTCCTGAGGCCGGTTTGTCGGGGGAGATACCTTGTTCTTCACAGTCTGCAAGATAGTCCTTGATCGCCGCCGCGAACTCGCGCCGCAATTCGGCGACGGTCTTTCCGTGAAAGCTGATGATGCTGCGAAGCCCGAGCACCCGGCCGATAAAGATGTCGTCGCGCTCGTCGTATTCGACCCGAGCGGTGTAGCCTCGAAAGGTCATCGTGTTCATGGCTTGACTCCTGCGCGCTCGAGAAGCTCGCGCGCTTCTTCAACCTGGTAGCGCTTGGCCTCCTTGCCCGGGTGGGGACGATGGCAGCGCCATTCGTGACCGTCGAGCACCAGCTTGACCCTGGACCCTTCGCGCTCCTGGATACTGCCGCCGAGCGCCTTGATCAGCGACTCAATGTCTGAAAAGAGGATCGACGGCAAGGTTGGTCGCACGAAGATGGCGACCAGCGTTTGCATTCACCCGCGGGCGAAGGCTGGCGAAGCCAGCCGTAGCACGTCGGGTGCAATGCGGGGTTGGGCGTCACTTCTGCGGTACGAGTTTTACCTGAAGATCACAGCCAACAGCCTTTGCATAGCGCTGTAGCGTGGCCAGCGAAGGCGTGTGCTTGCCAGAGGCCTCCAGGCGAGAGATGGCGCTCTTGGTAGTGCCCATACGTTCTGCGACGGCATCCTGGGTCAGCCCAGCTCTTGATCTTGCTTTGAGTAGCTGGTCTGCAACGCGGTACTCGAGCTCCAACCCGTCGTACGCCTCGGTGAATCCCTTACGGGCTCGCGCCTTGGCGAGAAAAGCCTGGTGATCGTGCTTGACGGGGGTGTACTTGAGGTTAGCCATTGGTCAACTCCTTGGCGCGCTTGCGCGCCAGCTTCAGCTCCTTGTCGGGTGTTTGCTGCGACTTCTTGATGAACGCGTGCACAACGACAATGCGACGCGCGATGACGAAGCAGTAGAACGCGCGGCCGATGCCTGAACGGCCACGAGGCCGCAACTCAAACAGCCCCTCGCCAAGCGCGCGGGAATGCGGAAGCCGCAGATCCGGGCCGTGCTCGGCGAGAAGTTCGACCAGGCGCGCATAGTCGGCCAGAACGTCTACTGGTCACGACTGGATCTCGGAGAGCACACGCTCGTGGAAGTACTCGATCTCGAACGCCACGAGTGGAAGTTAGCACAGACGCTAACAGTCTGCAAGCGGTGCGCGTGATGCCTAACATTTCCGTTCAGCGGCGCGCCGCTTGCGGCGCGTCCGCTGCAGCGGGTTGTTCGGCGTCTTCGCCATCATGAGTGGTCGCGTTCAACGGCGAAGCGCTCGCAAGCGGTGCTCGGACATCGGGCGCCGGAAGCATGCTGAAGAAAGCGTCGCCCCGCTTGACCAAAGTGTCCAGGTCGTCGCACTCGAAAACCTCGTTAAGTATCAGCCGGCACCCTTCGCGTGTAAGGGCGTCAATCGCTGTCAATTCCCATGGGCGCTTGCATGGCCATGCACGCAGCACACGCGCAGTTGGTGCTGCAGTCCGGTGCTGCGATAGTCTCTGCTCCAAGCTCTCCGCGAACCCGAGCTTCAACCTTTTCGGGTCAAGGTCCGGCACGAGCTGAATGACATAGAAAACGCCAACATCAGAGACGGCGACCACCGTCGATGCAGTAAAGCCCTTGTCCGCTCTCAGTGACGCGATTTCGTCAGCCTCGGCGTTCGTCACGCAGAGCGTCAACTGGCTTCCCGAATCAGGAGTCCGCCGCTTGTGGAACGAATAGCCGAGCTTCATGACATAGCGACGCGCATGGGAACGATCCATCCCCAAGCGCTTCGCAAGGTCCTTGATAGACAGGTAGTCGTCGCTCACCACTTCAGGCCTCAAGACACCTAACGCCTGAACTCAGCGGCGGCGAAACCGCGCAGCGGTTTTGGCGTCCGCTGGAGTGAAATGTTAGCCATTTAGCGCCCGCTCGATAAGATCCCACCGATTGCGATAGCGCTCGATGCTCCAACCAGAAAACGAACTGCGTGGCGGAAGGTGTACGGTACGCACTTTACTGTCCACATGCGCTTGCCCATTTTTCCCGGGTGCGGAGAGCCAGAGTTTATGCGCTTGTGCGACATTTGTTGCCATATCTTGACTCGGAACAATGTAGTACTTGAACGGAGCATCACTGTCCGGAAGCGGTATCCCAGCCAGAACCCAGAAAAAAACGTGGACCAAAATCCTTTTCGGCTTTCAGTCCTACACTACAGGTGCTATTGCCAGGAACGAAGGTTTTGACTTGGATATGTGCAAAGTTCGTTCCCTCGCGATTGCTGCACAGAATGTCAGTGTTCGGTGTATTGCCAAGCGTGACAACTGCATAGTACCCGCGACGGCAAAGCTCACCGGCGACGAAAAATTGGCTAGCGTTTCCTTGAGAGGTCTTATCACGTTCCATGGCTAACGTTCGCGCTAAGCGGCGGCCTTCAGGCCGTCCGCTTGAGTGCGGGGTTGGGCAGGCCGCAACGGACCACCTGGTGGGCAGGCGACCCGCAGGTTCGTGCTGCGCAAGGTGATGGCCAGCGACGCGGCCACACCGAGCGGCGCGGCACACGGCGCGGTTGAGCTTGCTGCCCGACCACGAACGGCGAGCCGACTGCCGTAGGACAGGCGGCCCACGGCGGCGCGGGCGGACAAAACAGTGGCCGATGGGATTGCGAGCGGAGCAACGCGAAGCGCGCGGTGAAGCGGTGCCAACGCGCGGCGACCTTTGCAGACCACCGGCTTGGTTGCGCATCGCGCACCAGCCGAAGCGTGCCGAGTTCGAAGCGCCACGAATTGCATTCGGCTGTTGGCCCAATGTTGGTGGTAACAGGAAGACCGCGGCCGGCGAAGCCGGCTGTGGGATTTCCGGTTGACCAGCAGGTTAGGCATCGGTGCTGTGTTAAATAATTAACTCCCGACGTTTAAAGGCAGATACATTACTTTGACGGAAACACTCAGGGCACTTAACTTCCGTATCGCTAGGGTGGAGAGTTGTGGAGAAATAGTTGCCGCAGTGAGTGCAAACGCCACCATATGTTCCAAGCGCGCGGTAAGTTGACTGACCAGCTGACGACAAATCTGATGTTGTCGAGGGCCCCTGAATAGCTGGTTCTTCAGTCTCGCTATACCTTTTTTCAAGGAGTACTCGACCCTCTGCTACCGCTTTGATTGAAGATATCGCCTGAGTAAGGGTGCATCGAAACCATTCTTTACCTTCCCGTTGTGCAGCGAGGCCGAGGTGAGCACGTTGTTCTACTTCTTTAGGATTCTCGACTAGAGCTTCGTATTCAACTATATAAGGATACGGTGAACCAGTATTGGCGAGATCGGATGCCCGTAAAGCGGGATCTTTGAGAGAAAAGCCAATCTTAAGAATACCAGGCATCGCGGCATTTGATATGACATAGACCCATCCCCTAATTGTCATGAATGCTCCTGTGTTCTCAAGGCGCCTAACGTTTGAGCTCAGGCCGCGGCCCGTCAGGGCCGTCGCGCCTGCAGCGAATACGAAGGGACTTCCCCAGTCCTACAACGGTATCGAGGTACCAAGATTGACTCGCGGAAGTTCAATCTGATCGGAAAGGGGAAGTCCATGGCGGAGATTACACGGGTGCCGGTGGCGCGGGTAGGGGTGGATCTGTCCAAGCGGGTGTACCAGGTGCACGCGGTGGATCGATCGGGCCGGGTGGTGTTGGCCAAGTCGCTGTCGCCGGATCGCTTCTTTGCCTGGTGCGCCGAGCTGCCCAGCGGCTGCCTGGTGGCGATGGAGGCCTGCGGCGGCGCGCACCACGTGGGGCGGCGTCTTCGGCTGCTGGGCTTGGATGCGCGGCTGATCGCGGGCCACTTCGTCACGCCGTACCGCATGGCCGGCAAGCGCGGCAAGAACGATGCGAACGACGCGGCAGCGATCTGCGAGGCCGCGGGTCGCCCGCACATGCGCTTCGTGCCGGTGAAGAGTACCCAGCAGCAGGGCCAACTCGCGGTGCATCGCCTGCGCGAGGGCTTCAAGGAAGAGCGCACGGCGCTCATCAACCGCATCCGCGGCCTGCTGGCCGAGTTCGGTCTGGTGTTCCCGCAAAGCCCCGAGGCGCTGCGCAAGGTGCTGGCCGAGGTGATCGAGGACGCCAGCAACGAACTGCCCGGCGTGGCTCGCCTGGCGCTGCAGCGTGCGCATCTGCACTGGATCGACATCGAGCTGCAGATGCACTGGTGCGACGAGCGCATCGCCAGCCATGTGCGATCCGACGATCGCGCCCGGGCTGCGGCCACACTGCAGGGCATCGGGCCGGTCACGGCGTCGGCCCTGGTGGCCAGCGTGGGCGACTTCGGCCAGTTCGCCAATGCACGCCAGTTCGGCGCGTGGCTCGGCCTGGTGCCCAGCCAGAACTCCAGCGGCGGCAAGGCCAGCCTGGGGCGCATCACCAAGCGCGGCGACGACTACCTGCGTACCCTGCTGATCCAGGGCGCCAAGTCCGCCGTCATGAGCGCTGCAAAGCGATCGGATCGCATCAGCCGGTGGCTGGTGCAGCTCAAGGAGCGCGCGGGCTGGCAGAAGGCGGTCGTGGCGCTGGCCAACAAGAACGCGCGCATCCTGTGGGCGATGCTCACGCGCGGCTCGGCCTTCAACCCCGACCACGTGCCCGAGCCGCCGGCCGCGCGCTGCGGCCCCGAACCTCGAGCCGCGGCCTGAGCCGCGATACCGAACAACCGAACAACCCATTCCTCACCCGGACGTGCGTCCGAAGATGCCCACCACAGGTCAGACCGGCGGCAGGTGAACTCGATAACACGGCTGTGCCCAAAGCACGGGCAACGAATGGAGTCCTGCCGAGCGGTTCGTATCTGGGGCCTCGGTGAATTTCGCCGACACAAGCCCGCCTGTAGATGTGCAGTCTGTCCTTCGATGGTGGCTCTGAAGATGCGCCGGTCCGACGACGACAAGAAAGGCAAATACCGCTGATCAGGAAAACCACTCCATCTGTTGACTCAGTGGGAAGTCCCTGTAGCAGGGTTGGGCGTCACTTTTGATCGAGCAGCATATCTATGAAACGATTTGCGATTCCACGGAGTTCATTGACACCAAGCTCCGCTTCCCAATTCTTTCGCTCAATGGCTTTGCCCTTGGAGTCACGCATCTGCTTTCCATCCTGGTCTCTGACTGGCGCCATGTTCCATACTCGGAGTGCGGCAATGTTTCCACGTCCGTCATCGATGAACTGAATGTTGAAGTGGGCGACTGCGTTGCGTAGATATCGGATCAGTTGATTTAGGTCGCGGACTTGCTCAAAGTCGCCTCGAACCTGCGGAATGGGCCATCCCGTTCGTGCTAGTTCGGCGAGAGGGGTTTTCGGAATATCCTCAACGTACTTCTGTTGCGGAAAAACAAGAAGCCCGAGCATAGAGTTGATCAATTGAGTGACTTCAAATGCGTCGCCGTGCGCTGCAACGAGTGCATCAATGGCCTCAAGGTTCTTTTGCGTGCGAAAGGCAAAGTCGCGAACAACGTTTGTGTAGTTCATGTGGATGGAGTCGCTGCTTGTGACGCCCAACGCTTGAAATCAGCCGCGCCCGCTTGCGGGCGTCGGCTGGATTGAATTGTTAGGTGCCCAGCTAGCGCACTAGCGAAAGAACCCATTTGTTATCTCTGTTAAAGAAGGCGAATCCACCGCTGCGCGTAGGGACCAGGAACCCTTTCCACTCGTGGCTTCGATTGAAGAAGTTGAACCCGCCTCGCTTGTTGGTCACAAAGTAGCCTGTCCAGTTGGCACCGGCATACATGACCATAACCTCATCATTTGCGACGACACTAGCTCCGACTAGGTCTCCGTCAGGCGAGCAGATCAGAAATCCATTCCAGCGTCCATTTCTCGGGTCAAGGGAGTACGTAACTTCTGGATTCAGTGAGTAAGTTACGTCAGGGTTGTAGCGGTAGGTGACGTTAGGGTTAATTGAGTAGGTGACGTCTGGATTTATAGCGTATGTGACATCTGGATTTACTCGGTACGTCACATCTGGATTTATCGAGTAAGTAATATTTGGATTGTCGGACGAGGGGATGGCGCAATCCGCCGCATAGACGAAGTGTGGTACTAGCAAGAGAGCTGCGGCAACAAAATTCCGATTCATGATGTCTCCATGGGCACCTAACGTGCTAGCTCAGGGGCGCGCCGCTTGCGGCGCGTCCCCTGGAGCGCCGGGTTGGGCGTCTTAGCAATCCGCGATATGCCTACCATCATTTCCTTCGGAACTATCAGGTGATACGTTCTTGTGATCGGGCCAATGCAAGGAAACGTCCTTGGCATCCGCCGGAATGCCAGTCTTGCAGTTCGGGCAAATCAATGGGGGCGCGGCTTCGAGTTCGTGCCTACAAACGGGACATGGAAAAGATCTCTTCTTTCGCATCTTCGCTGGGGCGCCCGATGCCTGTGACGGGCTTTCCTTTTTGCTGTCACCCTCGTTGTTTTGTTTTGAGGCGGACTCGGCAATTTCCCGCAACGAATACGAAGGGACTTCCCCAGTCCTACAACGGTATCGAGGTACCAAGATTGACTCGCGGAAGTTCAATCTGATCGGAAAGGGGAAGTCCATGGCGGAGATTACACGGGTGCCGGTGGCGCGGGTAGGGGTGGATCTGTCCAAGCGGGTGTACCAGGTGCACGCGGTGGATCGATCGGGCCGGGTGGTGTTGGCCAAGTCGCTGTCGCCGGATCGCTTCTTTGCCTGGTGCGCCGAGCTGCCCAGCGGCTGCCTGGTGGCGATGGAGGCCTGCGGCGGCGCGCACCACGTGGGGCGGCGTCTTCGGCTGCTGGGCTTGGATGCGCGGCTGATCGCGGGCCACTTCGTCACGCCGTACCGCATGGCCGGCAAGCGCGGCAAGAACGATGCGAACGACGCGGCAGCGATCTGCGAGGCCGCGGGTCGCCCGCACATGCGCTTCGTGCCGGTGAAGAGTACCCAGCAGCAGGGCCAACTCGCGGTGCATCGCCTGCGCGAGGGCTTCAAGGAAGAGCGCACGGCGCTCATCAACCGCATCCGCGGCCTGCTGGCCGAGTTCGGTCTGGTGTTCCCGCAAAGCCCCGAGGCGCTGCGCAAGGTGCTGGCCGAGGTGATCGAGGACGCCAGCAACGAACTGCCCGGCGTGGCTCGCCTGGCGCTGCAGCGTGCGCATCTGCACTGGATCGACATCGAGCTGCAGATGCACTGGTGCGACGAGCGCATCGCCAGCCATGTGCGATCCGACGATCGCGCCCGGGCTGCGGCCACACTGCAGGGCATCGGGCCGGTCACGGCGTCGGCCCTGGTGGCCAGCGTGGGCGACTTCGGCCAGTTCGCCAATGCACGCCAGTTCGGCGCGTGGCTCGGCCTGGTGCCCAGCCAGAACTCCAGCGGCGGCAAGGCCAGCCTGGGGCGCATCACCAAGCGCGGCGACGACTACCTGCGTACCCTGCTGATCCAGGGCGCCAAGTCCGCCGTCATGAGCGCTGCAAAGCGATCGGATCGCATCAGCCGGTGGCTGGTGCAGCTCAAGGAGCGCGCGGGCTGGCAGAAGGCGGTCGTGGCGCTGGCCAACAAGAACGCGCGCATCCTGTGGGCGATGCTCACGCGCGGCTCGGCCTTCAACCCCGACCACGTGCCCGAGCCGCCGGCCGCGCGCTGCGGCCCCGAACCTCGAGCCGCGGCCTGAGCCGCGATACCGAACAACCGAACAACCCATTCCTCACCCGGACGTGCGTCCGAAGATGCCCACCACAGGTCAGACCGGCGGCAGGTGAACTCGATAACACGGCTGTGCCCAAAGCACGGGCAACGAATGGAGTCCTGCCGAGCGGTTCGTATCTGGGGCCTCGGTGAATTTCGCCGACACAAGCCCGCCTGTAGATGTGCAGTCTGTCCTTCGATGGTGGCTCTGAAGATGCGCCGGTCCGACGACGACAAGAAAGGCAAATACCGCTGATCAGGAAAACCACTCCATCTGTTGACTCAGTGGGAAGTCCCTGTAAACCTATCAAAGCGCGTTGCAAATGGAATTAGGCTGCTTGGAGAGACGCTTCTTCCATCGCGCAGGCAAATGAATGGATGCTCGCCGAAGTGCGAAGAGAGCGCGGTGGTCAGCGATTCCTTGTTGTAAAGAAATCTCCAACTCCTGTTGAGTCGTACCCATTCGCCTGATTCCCCTTCGATTTCGTAGGCACAGGCAGACTTGAGATGCGCCGATTCGATTCTTGCTCCGCTATAGACGCCGTAGGCGTCAATTACTAAGACCTTAATCCTCCGAACTGACCGGAATGGCGAAGTGAGCTTCATTATTCGCTCCGAGGAAATGCATCGGGTTGTTGATGATCCACGGGAATCACCGTCGTAGGTGCCACTTTGATGCGAATACCGTCCCAATGCTCACGCGCAAAGGCCGAAGTTCTCTCAGCCATTTGAACGACAACGCCGGCCGGATAATGGCACAAAACATCGCCATACCGGACTTGGTTTGGATAGGTTGATGCGCCTTGGCTTTCGGCCTCAATAACGTCGCCTACGGTAGACTCCGCCGCTCCATCCTTCAGCGTACAGGCTCGGAGGCGCGAAGCCGCGACGTAATGCTTGACCCCCGGTACTACCTCGACTTCGACTTCGCAGCGCCCTAAATCAGACAGCAGTTCGGCAAGACGGTGTGACCTCGCGCGAATTCCGGTGATTGGAAATCCCGCGCGCTCTAGCATAGCCTTCAATGTGATCTCTACAGACAGAAGGCTGAGGTATAGGACGGTTCGCTGTGCATCCAATTGTGTCAATCCATCGGCCGCGACCATGCGTGCCGTTTCCGCGAGCCTCTCACCAAACGCAATATCGTACTCAGGCACGGTTCACCTCCCTCTATGACGCCCAACGCTAGAGTTCAGCCGCGCCGCGAAGCGGTGTCGGCTGGAACGAATACGAAGGGACTTCCCCAGTCCTACAACGGTATCGAGGTACCAAGATTGACTCGCGGAAGTTCAATCTGATCGGAAAGGGGAAGTCCATGGCGGAGATTACACGGGTGCCGGTGGCGCGGGTAGGGGTGGATCTGTCCAAGCGGGTGTACCAGGTGCACGCGGTGGATCGATCGGGCCGGGTGGTGTTGGCCAAGTCGCTGTCGCCGGATCGCTTCTTTGCCTGGTGCGCCGAGCTGCCCAGCGGCTGCCTGGTGGCGATGGAGGCCTGCGGCGGCGCGCACCACGTGGGGCGGCGTCTTCGGCTGCTGGGCTTGGATGCGCGGCTGATCGCGGGCCACTTCGTCACGCCGTACCGCATGGCCGGCAAGCGCGGCAAGAACGATGCGAACGACGCGGCAGCGATCTGCGAGGCCGCGGGTCGCCCGCACATGCGCTTCGTGCCGGTGAAGAGTACCCAGCAGCAGGGCCAACTCGCGGTGCATCGCCTGCGCGAGGGCTTCAAGGAAGAGCGCACGGCGCTCATCAACCGCATCCGCGGCCTGCTGGCCGAGTTCGGTCTGGTGTTCCCGCAAAGCCCCGAGGCGCTGCGCAAGGTGCTGGCCGAGGTGATCGAGGACGCCAGCAACGAACTGCCCGGCGTGGCTCGCCTGGCGCTGCAGCGTGCGCATCTGCACTGGATCGACATCGAGCTGCAGATGCACTGGTGCGACGAGCGCATCGCCAGCCATGTGCGATCCGACGATCGCGCCCGGGCTGCGGCCACACTGCAGGGCATCGGGCCGGTCACGGCGTCGGCCCTGGTGGCCAGCGTGGGCGACTTCGGCCAGTTCGCCAATGCACGCCAGTTCGGCGCGTGGCTCGGCCTGGTGCCCAGCCAGAACTCCAGCGGCGGCAAGGCCAGCCTGGGGCGCATCACCAAGCGCGGCGACGACTACCTGCGTACCCTGCTGATCCAGGGCGCCAAGTCCGCCGTCATGAGCGCTGCAAAGCGATCGGATCGCATCAGCCGGTGGCTGGTGCAGCTCAAGGAGCGCGCGGGCTGGCAGAAGGCGGTCGTGGCGCTGGCCAACAAGAACGCGCGCATCCTGTGGGCGATGCTCACGCGCGGCTCGGCCTTCAACCCCGACCACGTGCCCGAGCCGCCGGCCGCGCGCTGCGGCCCCGAACCTCGAGCCGCGGCCTGAGCCGCGATACCGAACAACCGAACAACCCATTCCTCACCCGGACGTGCGTCCGAAGATGCCCACCACAGGTCAGACCGGCGGCAGGTGAACTCGATAACACGGCTGTGCCCAAAGCACGGGCAACGAATGGAGTCCTGCCGAGCGGTTCGTATCTGGGGCCTCGGTGAATTTCGCCGACACAAGCCCGCCTGTAGATGTGCAGTCTGTCCTTCGATGGTGGCTCTGAAGATGCGCCGGTCCGACGACGACAAGAAAGGCAAATACCGCTGATCAGGAAAACCACTCCATCTGTTGACTCAGTGGGAAGTCCCTGTAGACATGTTGGGCAGCATTCTCGAGTCGATATCTGACTTGAACAAAGCCGTTACTTGATGATACTGCTTGTACCAGCGTCAGCGGCGTTTCCACGCCCATAGATCCAAAGAGGGAGATGCCTGCGCCAAGCAAGATGGGCAGGTAGGTGACGGTGATCTCGTGAATCAGGCGCGCTTTTAGGAAGCGTTGGATGGTGATCCCCCCATCAATGTACAGATGTTGATACCCTTGGTTGGCAAGCTCTTGAACGATGTCGTTGGGTGAGCCTTCTTTCAGCTTGGCTCTGCTCCGGAGATGGCTAGGCAGCTCTCGCAGGGTTGAAGATAGAACGACGACGGGCAGCTTGTAGGGCCATTCCGGGAAGGACAACACTTTCTCGAATGTGTGGCGACCCATGACGAGCGCATCCACAGAGGAGATGAACTCGTCGTAGGTTAGGCCCGTAGCTCCGGCAGCAGCGTATTCGGGCCGATGAAGCCACTTAATGTCGCCATCCGGTTTCGCAATGAAGCCGTCCACGCTTGCGCCGCAGTAGACCGAACATTTGCTCGTCATAGCACGTTCCAAGATGCTGCCCAACGTGAAATAGACCAAATCGGTGACGGGCATCGTACTTGGTCTAAGTCGGTTGCGAACATCCCTACCCCCGTTCGGTTGCCCCCATCTTCCCCAGCCGAAGCCCACTTTCGGGTCGTGGCGCGGGTGCGTTGGGCTGTCTAAATTTCGGCGGCATGAAGCCTGTTGCTGCCTCTGCCCCAAGGCTGCCGAGTTCACTCGGTTCTGAGCCGGATTCTGTCGCTGCCGGCCCATCCGTCAAGCCGGCGCCGGCAGGTTTCGCGGTCGCGCCGGGCGCGCCGCCCGCGCCGCGCTTGTTGGACCGGGTGCGGGAGGAGATTCGGGTTCGGCACTACTCGATCCGCACCGAGGCGGCTTATGTCGACTGGGTGCGGCGCTTCCTGCGCTTTCACGGGCGGCGGCATCCGCGTGAGATGGGGGCGGCGGAGGTGACGGCCTTCCTCACGGCGCTGGCGGTCGAACGCGGGGTGTCGGCGTCGACGCAGGCGCAGGCGCGGGCGGCGCTGCTCTTCCTCTACGGGCAAGTGCTTCGCATCGAGCTGCCCTGGCTCGACGAGGTGGTGAGCGCCAAGACGCAGCGCAGGCTGCCGGTGGTGCTGACGCCGGGCGAGGTGCGCGCGCTGTTGGGCGAATTGAGCGGCACGATGCACCTGGTGGCCGCACTGCTCTACGGCACCGGCTTGCGGCTGCTCGAAGGGCTGAGACTGCGGGTGAAGGATGTCGAGTTCACGCGCCGCGAGCTGATCGTGCGCTGCGGCAAGGGCGGCAAGGATCGGGTGACGGTGCTGCCCGAAAACCTGATCCTCCCGCTGCAGCAGCAGCTTGCGCGTGCCAAGGCGCAGCATGACGCGGATCTCGCGGCTGGCCACGGTGCCGTCTGGCTGCCCGATGCGCTGGCCGTGAAGGTCCGCGGCGCAGCGCGAAGCTGGGGCTGGCAGTGGGTGTTCCCGAGCACGCGCATGAGCGTGGACCCGCGCAGCGGCGCCAGCGGACGCCACCATCTCAACGAGGCCAGCGTGCAGCGTGCGGTGATGCTGGCCGCGCGCCGGGCCGGGATCGTCAAGCCCTGCTCGCCGCATGTGCTGCGGCATTCGTTTGCCACGCATCTGCTGCAGGCCGGCTACGACATCCGCACGGTGCAGGAACTGCTCGGGCACGCCGACGTATCGACCACGATGATCTACACCCACGTGCTGGCGCGGGGAGGGCGCGGCGTGCGCAGCCCGCTGGATGCGATCTGAGCGACTTTGGCCTCGTCATGCACGAGCCCGAGCGCTGTGCGGGGGCGTCGCCCTGGCGGGAGTGCAGTACCTCGTCGGCCGCTGAAGGCGTCGCGATCGGGGAATGGCGTGGTCAGCGAGAGGATGATGCCGCTGCCGGTGGCCGTGGCACGCTGGCGCCGAAAGCGGTCGATCGCCGCGATGACGTCGTTGCGGCTCGTCTCTGGCTCGAGAGTGTCCGGATTCCGGAGGTCAGGGGTCAGCATTTCAAAGGCCCGACGCCCTGCACCGCCCTGGGTTTCAGGGCATGCCGCAAGCCCCCGGCCCGTCCGGGTTGCCGCAGGCGCCGCAGGGCGCGAAGGGGGCAGGGGCCGGCGTCGATTCGGCGGTCGCGAAGACCGAGAGCTGCTTCTCGAGCTGCGTCGAATCGCAGCTCGGGCACGCGAGCCGCGTGTCCGAGCGCACCAGCAGCTCGAACTCGGTGCCGCATTCCTTGCACTGGTATTCGTAGATCGGCATGGGGATCTCCGCGCGGTGTCTTCAGCCGCGGCGATTGTCGCGCGTCAAGGCGCGCGCTGCGGCGCCGACCGGCGACGTCGCGCGCCGAGGTGTGGATCAGCCGTCGGTGGCCCCTTGCTCGCGCGCGAGGTGCAGCAGCACGCGCGTGCAGGCGAACGAGGGGCCGCGCAGGTTGCGGCGCGGATAGGCCAGCGCCAGCTCGCGCGGACGGTCCGGCGCGGCCAGACGCTTTGGCCCAAGCCGGCGCACCCGGCCCGGGGGCAGCGTGTCGTCGGCGACCGCCACGACCACGCCGGGCAGCGCGGCCGGCAGGGCATCGGGCCAATGCGGGTGCTGCGGCGCGACGAGCACGCAGCCGGCGTCGATTGCCGCGGCGCAGGCTTCCTCCAGCAGCGCCGTCCCGGCGCCCGCGGGGACGGCCAGGCTCAGGTTGATGTGGCTGCAGCCTTCGGCGGCGGCGCGCAGCAGGCCGCGCGCGACCAGCGAGGGGTAGGTGCGGTCGTGCTCGTCGAAGACGCGCACGGCGAAGATCTCGGCATCGGCGAAGGCCTCGCGCACGAGGCCGGCGATGGCGGTGCCGTGGCCGATGGGATCGCGAAAGTCCTCGTCCTCGGCGATGCGGCCATCGGCGCCGACGAAGATGCGGCAGCCCTCGACGGCGCCGCGCACGTGCGAGTGCCAGGGGTTGACGCCGGTGTCGACGATGGCGATGCGCAAGGCCATGCTCGCTCAGGGTGCGGCAGGGGAGGAGGCAGGGGAAGCGGCAGGAGCGGCGGCCGGTGCGGGCCGCGCGCAGGCCGGGTGCGGATCGACCTCCTCGACGCGGCCCTCGCGCACGAGGAAGACGCGGTCGAACTCGCCCGGCTCGAGCGCGCGGTGCGAGATGACGAGCGCGCTGCGCCCTGCGAAGGCGCGCCAGAGCTGGGCGCGCACGCGCTGCTCGGTGGCCAGATCCAGCGCCGAGAAGGCCTCGTCGAGCACGAGGATGCGCGGGTCGCGCAGGAAGAGCCGGGCCAGGCCCAGGCGCTGGCGCTGGCCGTCGGAAAGCGCCAGGCCCCGCCCGCCGATCCGCGTCGCCAGGCCCTGCGGCAGCGCGTCGACGAAGGCCTCGGCCTCGGCCAGGCGCAGCGCGCGTTCGATGGCCGCGCGGCTGGCGCCCGGGTTGCCGTAGCGCAGGTTGTCCTCGACGCTGGCGTGCATCAGGAAGGGCTCGGCGCCGGCGTAGCCGAGCGCGTCGCCGGCGAAGGCCGCGTGGGTGGCCGGCAGACCTTCGACGAGCACGCGGCCGGCCGCGGGCGTGCGCAGGCCGAAGAGCAGTTGCACGATCGTCGACTTGCCCGCGCCCGAGGCGCCGACCAGCGCCACGCGTTCGCCGCGGCGCACGCGCAGGTTCGCGCCGCGCAGCACCGGCGGCTTGCCGGGGTAGGCGAAGTCGACGGCACTCAGTTCCAGCGCCGCATCGGTGTCGATCGCGCCGGCCGTGGCCGCGGGCGTGGCCGATGCCGGCTCGGCTGCGGGCCCCGCGTCGAGCAGTTCGACGACGCGGTCCAGGCTCACGCGCGCGGTCTGCAGGTTGCGCACGAGGCCAAGCAGCCCCTGCGCGGGCGCGAACAGGCGCCCCTGGTAGAGCACGAAGGCGACGAAGGTGCCCAGGCTGATGCTGCCGGCTTCGAGCAGGCGGCCGCCGACGAGGTAGATCCAGGCCAGCGACACCGTCAGCACAAGCCCGGGCACGCCGCTGCCGAGCGCGTCGACGTGCTGCATGCCGACCACTTCGCGCGTGAGGCCGGCGTTCGCCTGCGCCAGGCGCTGCTGTTCCTCCCCCGCGCTGCGGTGCAGGCGGATCGCGCGCAGCGCGGCCAGCCGCTCGGCGAGGAAGTGCGAGAGCGTCGCCATCGCCTCGCGCACGCGCTCGGCACGCGCCTCCATCGGGCGCCGAAACGCCGTCGTGGCGATGAGCGCCAGCGCAATGCCGAGGAAGCTCCAGAGCGCGAGCACGGGCGAGAGCGTGAAGGTGATCACCGCCGCGACGGCGAGGAAGAGCAGGCTTTGCAGCGCGCCGAGCAGGCCGTCGACGAGCAGCGTCTGGATACGCGGCAGGTCGCTGCCGAAGCGCGTCAGCAGGTCGCCGTGGCGGATCGGCTCGATCGCCTCCAGCGGGCCGCTCGCGCAGCGCGCGAAGAGCTGCGCGCGCAGCGCGGCGAGCACGTCGGCCGACAGCCGCGCGTGCAGGCGCTGCGAGGCGACGGCCAGCAGCAGGTCCAGCAGCGCCAGGCCCACCAGCGCGGCGGCGATGGCGGGAATGGCCGCGTAGTCGCCGCGCGTGGCCACCGCGTCGATGAAGGCCTTGCCCAGCAGCGGGGTCGCCAGCGACACCGCCGCGCCGACGAGGCCGAGCACGAACAGCAGCGCGAGCTGCGGTCGCCGCCCGGCCAGCGTGTGCGCAAAGCGCGAGAGCGTCTTCAGCACGGCGCGGCGTCGGCGGCGGCGCGCGCCGGCTCGGCGGGCTGCCCCTCCTTCGCCCCGCGCCAGACGTCCGGGTAGTAGCACAGGTGCGCGCCGTGGCAGAGCTCGGGCGCGCCGCGCAGCTCGATGACGCGGCTGCGGATGTCCTCGGGCCGGCCGCTCTCGCGCGAGCGCGCAAGCGCGGCTGCGGCCAGCCGCACCGAGGCCGCCTTGCGCGCCAGCGACGCCTCGCGGCCGACGACCTTCAGGCTCGCGACACCGGTGCGCGCCAGGCGCGGCAGCGCGCACAGGCCGCAGGGCCCGAGCGTGTAGCCGCGGCTGGTCTGGCAGCCGCTGTTGTTCTGCAGCCAGCGCCAGAACTCGTAGCGCTCGTCGAGCTGCACGTACTTGCCGCCGACGCGGTCGTGCATGCAGTAGGTCCCCAGCGCGTGCGTGGTCGCGCACAGGCCTTCCTCGAAGACGCAGCCGTCGTTGAGGATGAAGGTCTCGAACTCGAGGCCGGGAATGGCGGTGGCCTCGATCTCGGCAAGCGTCATGTGCCGCGGCAGCACGATGCGCGCCACGCCGAGCTCGCGGTAGAAGGCCGCCGCCCCGGGGTTGCGGCAGCTCGCGAGGCTCGACACGTGCAGCTTCGGCGCGAGACCTTCATCGACGAGGGCGAGCATGAGCTCCATCTCGGCGACGATGAGCGCGGCGATGCCCACCTCGTCGAGCAGCGTGCGCCCGAAGGCCACCAGCTGCGGCACCGCGCCGGCCGGGTAGGAGGGCGAGTTGAGCGTGGCGAACACCGGCCGCCCTTGCGCGAGCTCGACGATGCGGCGCATGTCGGCGAGACTGGCCACCCCGGCCGAGCGCGCGTTGCGGCGGTTGGCCCAGGCGTTGCCGAAGCGCTCCTCCCAGCCCGGGGGCGTGAGGCCGCAGTAGAACTCGTCGGCGCCGGCCGCGAGCAGCGGCTGGACCTCGGCGGCATCGCGCAGCGGGGCGAGGATCTTCACGGCGCGGCCTCCTCGTGCAGCACGATGCGGTCGGCGTGGGCGACAAAGCCCTGCAGCGCCGCGGGCGGCACTTCGTAGAAGAGCGTGTTCCCCGCGCGCCACTGCGGCACCGTGGTGTCGCTGCGCGGCGCGGGCAGCGGGCCGGCGCGGCAGGGCGCGGTGCAGCGCTCGGCGATCGCCTGCGAGAAGCCGTCGCCGTCGCGAAAGAGCAAGGCCTTGAGCGGGCAGTTGCGGCCCGACGCGGCGAAGGTGTAGGGCAGGTGCAGGGTGCGCTGCAGCGGCTCCTCGGCGTCGCCGAGGAAGCCGCCTTCGAGGTCGGCGTCGGTCTCGATCGCGGCCACGCCCGCGTCGGCGAGGAAGCGCCGCATCCGCGCAAAGCGCATGCCCTCGTGCGTGGCGCGGCCCTCGGGCGCGTCGCGATACGCGCGCGGGTCGCGCAGCGAGCGGTTCATCAGCCGCCCGGCGCGCCGCGGCAATGCCGGGTAGCGCTGCCGCAGCAGGCCGAGCACGCCCCAGTCGTTGAAGACGACCGCAGGCTGCCAGCCGCCGTCATCAAGGTCATCGAGCAGCGCCTGCACGCGCTGCAGCGCCTCGGGCGTGGCCAGCGGCGTCAGCAGCGTGGGCTCGAGCCCGTGCGCCAGCGCCAGCTCGCAGCTCGCGCGCGCCTCGGCGGGCGTGGGCAGCCGGTCCTCGCAGAACTCGGTGCCGAAGTAGAGCGCCGCCGCCCGCCCCGGCGGCAGCAGTTCGCGCCAGGGCGCTGAGCAGGCCGCGCGCGGATCGGCGGGCAGCGCCTCGCTGCGCGTCAGGCGCAGGCCGTATTCCATCCTGCGGGCCCCCACTGTTGCGCAAGCCGCCGTGCGAAGGCGCGCTCAGCGCGTGATGCGGCGCACGTCCATGCCGTCGGTGGCCATGTGCAGCACCTTCAGCGGGCGCAGCGACTTCGCGTCGTAGACGGTCAGCGTGGAGCCGCCGGCGCCGACGTAGAGCTTGCTGCCGTCGCTCGAGATGTTGACGCCGTAGGACGTGCCCTCGACCAGCGGCACCGACTTCGTGACCACGCGCTTGTCCATGTCGAGCACGCTGATCTCGTCCATCACCGCGTAGCCGGTCTTGCGGTCGGGCGAGAGGATCACCGAGTAGGCCATCGCCGGGTCGCCCTTGAAGACCTGCTCGCGCACCTCGCCGCTCGTCTGGTCGATGCGCAGGAGGCCCATCGCGGTGGCCGTGTAGTAGGCGGCGACCATCTCGTCGCCGTTCTCCCACGGGTACTCCCAGAAGGGCAGGATGTTCATGCCCTTGTCGAACATCGGATGCGTCTGCACGATGCGCGGCTGCTCGCCGTTGGTGTCGATCTTGAACAAGTCCTGGCCGACGGCCCAGAGCTGGCCGCCCTTGACGCGCACCAGGTGGCCCACGCCCCAGGGCACCTCGACGCTGCGCAGGATGCGGCCGTCGGCGAGGTCGAACTGCGCAACGACGGGCTTGCCGATCACCGGCTCGCCGTCCTTGGCGCTGCGAGACATCAGCGCGCCCCAGGCGGTCTTGCCGTCGGGGTCGACCGCGAAGCCGTACATGAAATATTCCCAGCCGTCGCGGTTGAGGTCGATGGTGGAGACGATGCGATGGCTGTCCAGGTCCAGCTTGTGGATGATGTGCCGGCTCGTCGCGACATAGAGGTGGCGACGATCGGGGCTCAGGTCGACCTCGCGCACGAAGCCCTTCATCGGGATGTCGGCGATGATCGTGTCGGTCTGGCCGTCGACCACCTGGACCATCCCGTAGCCCAGGAAGTAGAAGTAGTCGCGCGGCTGCGCGCTGGCCGCGCAAGTCAGGCCGCCGACGACGAACGCGAGCACGGCCAGCAGCGCCTGCCTTGTTGCACGCAGCAGGCGCGCGCGGTCGGCCGCGGCGGGGAATCGGGTGCAGCGCATGGGCAACTCCTAGTCGTACTTCAGCTTGCGCCAGTCGCGCGCGACGTTCGGGCAGGCTTCGTCGAAGTCCTTGTGGTTGGTGAGCCCGTCGGGGGCCTGCGCCGGCCACCAGCAGTCGCCGACGCAGCCGTGGAAGTCGCGCGCCGAGGCTTGGCAGTTGCCGATCGGGTAGGTCGGCCGCGGGTTCGTCTCCCAGCCGGTGTCGAAGATCGTGTTGCAGCCCTGCGGCATGGGCGGGATCGCCAGCGCCTGCGCGTTCGGCCGCTCGCCCTCGGCCAGGCGCTCGATCGCGCGGGCCTTCTCGTTGAGTGCCTCGATCGGTTTCCTCTTCATTGCCGTCTCCTTGTCAGCCCTGCGCACGCTGCGCGAGGAAGGCCAGGATCCGCTCGTCGGCGCTGCGGCGCAGCTGCGCGTAGGCGCGGATGCAGATCTCGAACCAGCCGCGGATGAAGTCGCACATGCCGCCCGGGTTCTGCCCGAGGTCATGCTCGCGGATGTGGTTGTCGTGGTGGCAGCCGCCGGCGCACAGGCTGCGCGCCCAGCACTTGCTGCAGGCGTCCTGGCGCGGTGCGGCCTGCTCGGCCAGGCGCTCGGCGATGCCGGCGTGGTCGATGCCGTGCTCGAGGTCGCCGACGCGGAAGTGGTCCATCCCCGCCATGCGGTGGCAGAGGTAGAAGCGGCCCTCGCTGTCGATCGCGAGATAGCCCAGGCCCGCGCCGCAGGCGACGTCCTTCACCTGCCCGACGTGCAGGCGGGCGAGCACGTCCAGCAGGTTGGAGAAGCGCAGCAGCTCGCCCTCGGCGGCCTTCTGCACGAAGCGCTCGGCGATGCGGGCAAACCCGTCCAGCAGCACGCGCTCCTGCTCGGGTGTGGGCAGCATCTTCGCGTTCATCGGGCTCACCGGCGCGATGCCGACCTCGAGGAAGCCCATCGCCGCGACATGGTCGAAGACCTCGGGGATGAGGTGCCACTGCTCGGGCGTGAGCGTGACGCGACCGGCCGGTGGGCGCGGCAGGTGCTCGCGCAACTCGGCCAGGCCGGCGACGATGGCCTCATAGGTGCCGCGCCCGCTGCCGGCAAAGCGCCGGTTGGCGTCGTTGAGCTCGGGCGGCCCGTCGATGCTCACCGACAGCGAGATCGGGTGCGCACGCAGGAAAGCCAGGACCTCGGGCGTGAAGCGGGTGCCGTTGGTCGTCATCGAGACGGTCACCGTCTTGCCATGCTCGCGCGCGGCGTCCTCGGCCTCGACGACCGCGGCCTCGATCGCCGCCAGGTTCAGCAGCGGCTCGCCGCCGAAGAGCACGAGCGTGACGTGCTGACGCTCGCCCGAGGATTCGACGAGGTAGCGCGCCGCGCGGCGCGCGAGCCCGGGATCCATCAGCCGTGCCGCACCGCCGTAGGAGCCGCCGCCGGCGAAGCAGTACGTGCAGCGCAGGTTGCAGGCCTGCGCGGCCTCCAGCACCAGCGTGCCGAGCGGGATCCGAGCCGGATCGTAGGGCGCGCGTCGCGGCGGGCGGCGGTGCTCCTGGGGTACCAGCAGGCGCGCGTCACGCAGTGCCTGCAGCACCTCGCGGTCCGCTTCGGGCACGTCCGCGAGGTCGATCGCCGACCGCTCGCGCCAGCGCTGGATCACCGCGCGCGTCGTCTCGTCGACGGTGAAGAGGCTGGCGTCGTCGGCGCCGAAGAGCAGTGTGTCGCCGCCGGGATCCGGCACCGTGAAGAGGCGATGGTCGCGAAAGGCGTAGTGCGTCATCGTGCGTCCTTGCTCGCGTGGCGCGCGTGTCAGCGCAGGCGGCCGATCAGGTCGGGCAGCGTCACCGCCAGCTGCGCCTGCGCCTTGTAGGTCTGCTTGCCGTGGCGGTACTGCGCCAGCACCTTCACGAAGCCGCTGTTCTCGCCCTTGAAGGCGCGCGTGGGATTGGGCCCGAAGTCGACCATGGGCACGTAGCTGCCGCCGGGCTGGATGTGGCCGAGCCAGCGCATGTCGTCGTCGTCCTCGCGCGTCTTCTCCTCGGCGAGCTGGAACGAGGCTGCCACCGGCCCGAGCACGACCTTGCGCTTGCCGTCGCGGGCGTAGGCGATGGCCTCGAACTGCACGCCTTCGGCGGGGTGCTGCTCGTTGACGCCCACGCGTGCGCGCCCGATCTCGGGCGTGATCGCGATGTGGTCGATGCGCGGCGCCAGCGTCAGCGCGGGTGCGGCGATGCCCTTCACGGTGAGCGGGGCACTGCCGACGCCGGAGGCACTGCTCTGCACGACAAGCTGCAGCGCATCGGGGCCGGTGCGACGGACGGAGAGCAGCTTCACCGGCGCACCGCCGAAGGAGATGTCGGCGGCGCGCACTTCGGGGAGATTCAGCCCCTCGACGGTGAGCGTCGTCTTCTCGCCGGTCAGCACGTAGCCCGGAAGCACGCGCGCGATCTTCGCGCTGCCGTCGTCTTGCAGCCAGACCGCGCGCGAGGTGCGGAAGTCCGGCGCGGGCAGATGCCATTCGCCGTGCGCCCGCCCGCCTTCGACGATGAAGGCGCCCATGCTCTCGAGTCCGTTGTTGATGGTGCGCGTGCGCAGCGCGTAGCCGCCGTAGAGCGTCGCCTCGCCGCGGAAGTCCTCGCCCAGGCCGTCGGCGTGCGTCGCGTTGCCGCTGATGCGGTACTCGCCGTTGCCGGCGTCGCTGATCTGGGCCCGACCGCGCCAGGCGCCGCGGCCGGGTTGCCAGCCGAACACGCCCCAGCGGCCGTCGAGCCTGGCTGTCGGCGCGCTCCACGCCTTGTCGTAGGGAAGCTGCGTGGCGAGCCAGCCGAGCACGGCGTCGGCCTCCTCGATCCAGCGCATTTCGCGCATCTGGAAGACCACCGTCGGGATCGTGTAGAGGTGGTTGTCGCGAACCTGGGCCCAGGCCTTGGGCGTCCTGCGGTAGGAGAAGACCTTGCCCGCCGAGTGGCAGCGCACGCAGGTGGCGAAGAAGCGCTCCTCCTCCTTGTTTTGCGGCAGCTCCATCTGCTGCGAGTTGTGCCACAGGCTCAGGTAGGACACGCGCTCCTGTTCGGCCGGCGTGAGCAGCTGCGTGGAGGCGAGCTCCTTGAGCAGGCGATCCAGTTCCGCGGTGCTGTACTTCAGCCCGTGCAGGCGCCGCATGCGGTCGACGATCACCGTCCACTCTTCGGGCGTGGTGCGGATTTCCTCGATGCGCGGCAGGCGCCCGTCGGCATCGGGTGCGTGGCAGCTGCCGCACTTCTGCCGCACCAGCGAATCGGCCTCGAAGGCCAGGCTTGTCGACGGGAAGGCGGCGACAAGCGCCGTGAGCAGCGGGGCACAGAAGACTGCAAGCGCGCGCAGCGCATGCAGCGGTCGGGGGCGGCGGTTCATCGGCATCGCGCGTCTCCATCGGATCCGAAGCGGGGGCATCGCGACACGGCTGCGGCCGCCGCGATGACAGGGATGCGAACCATTGTGGGCAGCGATGCACAGCGCGCGTTATCCCGAAACGGCAAGCCCAGAGCGCAGGGCTTTGTCCAGATCAAGAAAGAGCGTGGTCGTACCGGGCGGGAACGCGCTCGCGCGGCGGAGCCGGCGATGATCGCTACAGGCAAACACCGCTTCGCAGCGGGTGCCCGCGCGCGCTAGCGTCGAGCGTTCGCGACGCGACGCGACGCGCAGCCGCATCGCGCGATCAGGTTCGTGATTCCGGTCGGGATCGCGGTCGGGATCGCGATCGGACATACGGACACGAAGGAGACAAGATGACTCAGGAACCGCACAGCGCCTTGCATCGCGACGCCCTCGGGGTTGCGGGCATCGTCTTCCTGGTGCTCGCCGCGGTGGCGCCGCTGACCGGCATCGTCGTCGTCGCGGCGCTGGCCATCGCGCTGGGCAACGGCGGCGGCACGCCGGTGTCCTTCCTGATCGTCTCGCTCGTGCTGCTGCTGTTCGCCGTCGGCTACGCGCAGATGTCGCGCCAGCTCGTCAACGCGGGCGGCTTCTACGCCTTCGTCGTCAAGGGCCTGGGGCGCACCGGCGGGCTCATCGCCGGGCTCATCGCGACGCTGGGCTACAACTTCTTCGTTGTCGGCACGATCGGCACCAGCGGCTTCTTCATGCAGGTGGTGATCGCCGATCTCACCGGCTTTGACCTGCACTGGTACGCCTGGGGCTTCCTGTCCATCGTGGCGAGCTTCGTGATGGCGCGATCGGGCATCGATTTCAGTTCGCGCATCCTCGGCGTCTTCCTGGTGCTCGAGGTGCTGATGCTGGTCGTCTTCGACGTGGCCGTCTTCATGCGGCACGGCTTCGACGTCTCGGCCTTCGGCACGAAGGCGGCGCTCTCGGGTTCGCTGCCGATCGGGCTGCTGCTGGCATCCACCGGCTTCCTCGGCTTCGAGGCGACCTCGCTCTTCAGCGAGGAGGCGAGGAACCCGATGAAGACGATCCCGCGCGCGACCTACACGGCGATCATCGCGATCGGCGTCATCCTGGGCGTGACGACCTGGGCCGTGGTCACCGCCACCGGCGTCGAGCAGGCGCAGGAGGTCGCCTTGAAGCACTTGGCCGATGGCGACCTGGTGTTCTCGCTCGGGCGCAGCTATCTTGGCGACACGATGGCGGTGGTGATGCAGGTGCTGCTGCTCGTGAGCCTCTTCGCGGCGATGCTCGCCTTCCACAACTCGGCGACGCGCTACCTCTACGCCCTGGGTCGCGCGCGCGTGCTGCCGGTGGGCCTGTGCCGTACGCGCGAGAACGGCGCGCCGGCCACCGCCGGCGTGGTGCAGGCGGGATTCGCGGCGATCGTCGCGGGCCTGTTCGCGCTCGCCGGACTGAACCCGATCGAGACCCTGGTGCCGGCGATGCTCGGCTTCGGCACGCTCTCCATCCTCGTGCTGCAGGCGCTGGCGGCGCTGTCCATCGTGATGTGGTTTCGCAAGCGCAGCGACCCGCGACTGTGGAGCACGCTCGTCGCGCCGGGCGTCGGTTTTCTCGGGCTGCTGGTGATCGTGACGCTGGCGGTGCTGAATTTCAGGATCGTCGCCGGTTCGGAGAATCCGCTGATCCTCGCGCTTCCGCTGCTGCTCGTGCTGGCCGTCGTCGTCGGCATTTTTTACGGGGCCTACCTCCGGCGCGCGCGACCCGCGGTCTACAACGGCCTCGCCGCCGACCTCGAACAATTCAACGTGCACGGGCGATAGGACGCGACCAGACGCTCCGGACCGCGCGGCCCGGAGCGGCCGGACTCGCTGCGCGGCCTTCGCGCCGCGGCCGTGCTCAGGCCGTGCTCAGACCGGTCTTGGCGTCTCCGAGGGCCGGCAGCCGAAGAGCTGCCGGTAGTGCGTGGTGAAGTGACCCAGGTGCCAGAAGCCCCAGCGCGCGGCGACGTCCTGGATCGATGCCGTGCCGCGTGGCGTCGATTTCAGCTCGCGGCGCACGCCGTGCAGCCGCGCCACGCGCAGATACTCGAGCGGTGAGATGCCCAGCGTGTGCTCGAAGGCGTACTGCAGGCTGCGCCGCGAGACCTTGACGCATTCGCACAGCTGCTCCACCGACACCGGCTCACCGCGGTGCGCGAGCACATGCTCGGTTGCGCGCTGCACCACGCTGCGCCGGTTGAGGTGGCGCCGCCCCGGCGCGGCCTCGACGACGCCCTGCCAGGTCGCCGCCGCGAGCGCATCGATCACGTCGTCGCGCACCTGCTCGCGAACCGCGGCCGCGGACAGCCGCGAGGGATCGGCTTCGATGGTGTCGAAGATCGATTGCATCACCTCGCGCAGCCGCGCCGCCGCGGCCGGCCTCAGGCGCAAGAGGCGGTTCATCGGCCCGCGTTCGCCGGCGCCGCGGCCCGACGCGTCGAGCCAGGTCAGTCGATCCTGCGGAATCGCGATGCCGACGATGTCGAGCATCGGCGATGTGACGAGGTCGAGCTCGTCGGTGCCGCTGAGCATCATCATCGAGTCCAGATCCATCGCCTGGCCGCAGAAGCGCACCGGGCCGTCGATCGACAGCAGGATGCCGAAGGTGACCGAGCCGGACCATGAGCGCCCGGCCTGGTGGATGCGGCGGTTGCTGCGCTCGCGAAAGAGCTGCATCGGCTCGAACCAGAAATCCGTCGTCAAGCCCTCGAAGCGGCCCGGCGTGAGCTGGCGGTAGGTCTGGTCCCAGGCGTGCAGGCGCTGGGCGGCTTCGTCGGCATCGTGGTTGGCGGTGCGCGTGTAGGCGTAGTCCGCGGCGGCGGGCCGCGCCGCCGGGGCATGGGTGCTGGAACTGGCGTGGAGCATCGCAGGTCGGGTGCGGCCTGCCGGCGAGTCGACGACCGCAGGTGTGGCTGGCAGTGTGGTCCGCACCGGCGCACACGTGCTCGGTGAAAGCCCTCGGATGAGCAAGCAGTCGGCGGTGCCGGCGCCGTTTTCTTGATCTGGCGCAGGGCCGGAGGCTCGCCCTTGCCGATCCGGGATCACGGTCGCGGCGGCTCGCAAGCTATCTTTTGCGCTGTCCAGGGCAGGCGCGGACCTTTCGCCCGGCCCCGGCACCGACCGGCGGGAAGCGTGTTCGCGCGAGCGCGGCCGCTGCAGACACCAAAAAGCTACCGGGCATTCCGGCAAATGGAGACACGATCATGAGCGACTCTCGCAACCGTGCCCTGACCCGCGCGTCCCTCGCGCTGCTGCTGGCCTGTCTCGGTGTCAGCGGCGCCGCTGCCGCCGACGCCTCACGCCTTGGCACCGAACTCACCCCGACCGGCGCCGAGAAGGGTGCCAACAAGGACGGCGCGATCCCGCCCTGGGCGGGCAACCAGCCCGCCTCCGACGGCAGCTGGGCCTGGGGCAAGCTGCGCAGCGAGCACTTCAAGCACAAGGGCGACAAGCCACTGTTCTCGATCGACGCCGGCAATGCCGACAAGTATGCCGACAAGCTCTCGGCCGGACAGCTCGCCACGCTCAAGCAGGTCAAGGGCTACCGCATGGACGTCTACCCGACGCGGCGCACCTGCGGCGTGCCCGACTTCGTCGCCGAGAACACGAAGAAGAGCGTCGGTACCTCCAAGCTCGCCGACGACGGCTGGGGCCTGAAGGAGGCGGTCGTTCCCGGCGTCCCCTTCCCGCTGCCGGAGACCGGCATCGAGGCGATGTGGAACAGCAAGATGCGCTACCGCGGCGTGGGCATGGACTACAAGAACACGGTCACGACGCTGTCGCCGCGCAAGGGCAGCGAAGAGTGGATCCGCGCCGGCCAGGAGTTCACCGCCTTCTACCCCTGGGGAGCCAAGGGCTCGACGCTGCTCTCCAAGCTGCCGCCGATCGAATACAACGCCTACTTCGGCTACAACTCGCCGCCCGCGCTGGCCGGGCAGGCGCTTGCGATCACCTACTACCTGGACACCGCCGGCAGCGAGACCTTCTACTACTTCCCCGGCCAGCGGCGCGTGCGCCGCATGCCGACCTACTCGTACGACTCGCCGCAGATCGGCTTCGAGAACCTCTACACGCTGGACGAGCCCTTCGTCTTCAACGGCACCTTCGACCGCTTCGACTGGAAGCTCGTGGGCAAGAAGGAGCTCTACGTCCTCTACAACGCCTTCGGCGCCTACGACTTCAGCGGCAAGGTCGAGGACATCACCAAGCCCGACTTCGTCGACCCGGGGCATCGCCGCTACGAGCTGCACCGCGTCTGGGTGGTCGAGGCCACGGTCAAGAAGGGCATGCGCCACACCGCGCCCAAGCGCGTCTTCTACCTCGACGAGGACAGCTGGAACCTCACCGTCGCCGATGACTTCGACGCCCAGGGCAAGGTCTTCAAGGTGCGCGAAGGTTTCCTGATCCCGGTCTACGAGACCGGCTCCTGCGACACCTCGGCGTTCGTGCAGAACATCCTCTCCGAAGGGCGCTACGTGTTCGACATGCACGCCGCGGGCACCGGCAAGGACGTGCAGTACCTGACCGAGCCCAAGGGCCCGCGCATGACGACCAACTTCTACACCGCCGACAACCTGCGTGCCGTCAGCGAGCGCTGATGCGCGCCCGCCCCAGCAGCAAACCGAGGAGGGACAAGACGTGAAAGCAACCCGATTCCCGCGCCGCCCCGTGGCCGTGGCTGCGCTGACCGCACTGCTTGCCGGCGGATTCGGCACGGCGCAGGCCTTCACCTTCGAGTTCGGCGATGTCCGCGGCAACTTCGACTCGACGATCTCGTCGGGCGTGGGCATCCGTGCGCGCTCGCCGAGCTGCGAGGCGGTGACCGAAGGCGCCACCGGCCCCGGCGCCCCCGCGGGCTGCCTGGCGCCGACCTCGGCGCTCGGTGACCAGGGCGACCTCAACTACGGCCGCGGCGACCTCTTCACCGGCTACCTGAAGGGCAACCACGAGCTGCTGCTGAAGGCGCCGGGCGACATCACCTTCCTCGGCCGCGTCAACTGGGTCAAGGACTTCGCGGCGACGCACACGACCGGCATCCTGAGCGCGACCACGCCGCCCGAGCTCACCGACGGCCTGGCCAGCGACGCGCGCAAGGACCTGAGGTTCAAGGCGCGGCTGCTCGATCTCTGGGTCTCCAAGTCCTTCCAGCTCGGGGACCAGACGGCGCGCGTGCGCGTGGGCAACCAGGTCGTCTCCTGGGGCGAGAGCCTGTTCCTGCCCGGCGGCATCAACAGCACCAACGCGATGGACATCATGCGCCTGTCGCAGCCGGGAACGCAGCTCAAGGAGGTCTACCTGCCGGCACCGATGATCAGCTTCGCCAGCGGTCTGGCGCGCGGGTTGAACTTCGAGGCCTACGTGCAGACGAACTGGAACAAGAGCTACTTCCCGCCCACGGGCAGCTACTGGTCGGTCGTCAACGGCCTGGGCAAGGGCCACGCGGCCTACGGGCTCGAGGAGAAGAAGGCGCGCAACTCCGGCCAGTGGGGCGTGGCGCTGCGCTACGAGCCGCAGGGCATGCAGCTCAACCTCGGCGTCTACGCGATGAACTACCACGACAAGACGCCCAACTTCAGCCTCGACATCGACGGCACCGGCGCGATGGGCTGGGTGCACGTCGAGGACCGCAAGCTCTACGGCGTGAGCGCCAATTTCCCGGTCGGCGACTGGGCCATCGGCACCGAGCTGTCCTACCGCCCGCGCGACGCGGTCTCGCTCAATCCGGCAACGAGCGGCTGCGCCTCGCGCAACGGCAACTGCTGGGTCGACGAGGCGCGCTGGCAGTGGCACGGCACGGCGCTGCTGAGCCTCACGCCCGACGTCGGCGGCGGCATCCTGAAGGCGCTGGGCGCGCAGACGGCAACCCTGCTCTTCGAGGCGGTGGCGATCAACTACCCGCATCTGAAGCAAAGCTACGACGGCGACTTCGTCACCGCCGGCGGCTGGGGCTGGGGTCAGCTCACCGACGTCAACGGCACGCCCGTGCCCAGGGGCACGCGCACGTCCTGGGGCTTCAACTTCGATTTCAGCTGGGTCTACGACGGCACCATCATCCCGGGCTGGCAGGTGATGCCCGAGATCTACTACTTCCAGGCCGTGTCGGGGCGCACACCCAATCTCTCCGGCCTCTTCATGAAGGGTGCGAAGTCGGTCAACCTGATGCTCAGCTTCATCCAGAACCCGGCGAAGTGGCAGATCACGCTGAACTACGCGCGCTTCTTCAACGGCAAGGAACTGCTGGACCAGCCGCTGAAGGACCGCGACTTCTTCGGCATCGCCGTCTCCCGCAACTTCTGAACGCGGGCCCAGCAGCGGTCCGGCGTCGCGAAGCGCCGGACCGCTCGCGCACGCCGCCGCGCCGCCCGATCGAACGCCACCGAGCATGGCCTCCGAATCGAACCCGCCTTCGGTGCTGCTGCGCGTGCTGCAGGGGATCGAGGACCGCCTCTTTCGCCGCCGCACGCCGATCCTGCTCGCACTGCTGGCGCTCACGGTCGCGATGGGCCTGTTCGCGCTGCAGCTGCGCATGGAGGCCGGCTTCGAGAAGCAGATGCCGATCGGCCACGAGTACGTGGCCACGTTCAAGGAATACCGCAACGACCTGCTGGGCGCCAACCGGCTGACCTTCACGGTGCGCGCGCGGCAGGGCAAGATCTGGACGCGCGAAGGGCTGACGCGGCTCTACGAGGTGACGCAGGCGGTGATGGCGCTGCCCTACGTCTCGCGCGGCAGCGTGCAGTCGCTGTGGACGCCCAACGCCTTCGTCAACGAGATCACCGAGGAGGGTTTTCGCGCCGACCCGATCATCCCCGGGACGATCACCCCGGCGGGTCTGGACGAGGCGGCGATCGCGATGATCGGCCGCTCGGCCAGCCAGGGCGGCTACATCGGCGTGCTCGTCTCGCGCGACCAGGCCAGCGCGATGATCACCGCCGAGCTCAACGAGTTCGACGCCAAGGGCGTGCCGATCGATTACGTCGCCTACAACGACGTGCTCGAGGAGCAGATCCGCAAGCCCTTCGAGGACAAGGACTTCGAGGTCCAGATCATCGGCTTCGCCAAGCAGGTCGGCGACATCGCCGCGGGCGCGTCGGCGGTGCTCGAGTTCTGTCTGGTGGCGCTCGTGCTCACCGCGCTGGCGGTCTACTGGTACTGCCATTCGCTGCGCTTCACGCTGCTGGCGATCGGCTGCTCGCTGGCCTCGCTCGTGTGGCAGTTCGGCACGCTGCGGCTGCTGGGCTACGGGCTCGATCCGCTGGCCGTGCTCGTGCCCTTTCTCGTGTTCGCCATCGGCGTCTCGCACGGCGTGCAGCAGATCAACTTCATCGTGCGCGAGATCGCGCACGGCAAGACCTGCAGCCAGGCCGCGCGCGCGAGCTTCATCGGCTTGCTGATCCCGGGAACGCTGGCCCTGCTCACCGCCTTCGTCACCTTCATGACGCTGCTGCTGATCCCGATCCCGATGGTGCGCGAACTGGCGATCACCGCGGCGATCGGCGTGGCCTACAAGGTCATCAGCAACCTCGTGATGCTGCCGCTCGGCGCCTCCTACTTCGAGGTCGGCAAGGCGTATGCCGACAAGGCTATCGTCAAGCGCGAGCAGCGTGCGGCCTGGCTGCGCGCCGTCGTGCGCCTGGCCGAGCCGCGGCGCGCGCCGGTCGTACTCGCGCTGGCCGCGCTCGTGCTCGTGCTGGCCGCCTGGCAGAGCCACGACCGCGTCGTCGGCACGCTGCAGCCCGGTGCGCCCGAGCTGCGCGAAGATGCCCGCTACAACCGCGACGCGGTCTCGATCGCCGAGAACTACGACGCCGGTCTGGACTGGCTCACCGTCGTCTTCGAGGCGCCGCCGGATTCGTGCGAGCGCGTGGACCTTGGCGCCTACCAGGACCGCTTCGTCTGGGCGATCGAGCCGGTGCAGGGCGTGCTCGGCGTGAGCTCGTATTCGTCGATGCTGCGCCAGTACAACGAGGGCTACAACGAGGGCAATCCGAAGATGGCCGCGGTCCCGATCGACCCGGCCAACTACGCCGCGCTGTCGACCGAGATCGGCCGCGTGCCCGGCATGATGCGCAAGGACTGCAGCATGACGGCGGTGCACGTCTACCTCGCCGACCACAAGGCGACGACCATCAACCGGCTGATTGCCGCGGTGAAGGACTTCCGCGCGCGCGAGCCGATGCAGGGCGTGAAGATCCGCCTGGCCGCGGGCAATGCCGGCGTGCTCGCGGCGATCAACGAGGAGGTTGCCGCCAGCGAGCTGCCGATGATGCTCTACGTCTACGCGGCCATCGTCATCCTCGTCTTCCTCGTCTACCGCGACCTGCGCGCGGTGCTCGCCTGCTGCCTGCCGCTGACGGTGGGCACCTTCATCGGCTACTGGTTCATGAAGGAGCTCGAGATCGGCCTGACGGTGGCCACGCTGCCGGTGATGGTGCTCGCGGTGGGCATCGGCGTCGACTACGCCTTCTACATCTACAACCGCCTGCAGCTGCACCTGGCCAGCGGGCAGGGCATCGTGAAGGCGGTCGAGCACGCGATCCTCGAGACCGGCATGGCGACGATCTTCACCGCGATCACGCTGGCCATCGGTGTCGCGACCTGGAGCTTTTCGGCGCTCAAGTTCCAGGCCGACATGGGCAAGCTGCTGGCCTTCATGTTCATGGTCAACATGGTGATGGCGATGACGGTGCTGCCGGCGTTTGCCGTCTGGCTCGAGCGCGTGTTTCCGCGGCGGCGCCCGGCGCGTGCGCCGGGCATGCTCGGGCATTGAATCCGAGGCGGACTTGCTGTCACCATGCGATCCCGACGGCGCGCCGCGCGCGGTGCTGCCGATGCCACCCAACCCCCACCCCAGGAGCAGCCGATGAAGACCTACCTGAACACGATCAACGGCAAGGCCGTCGGGTCGGACAAGACCTTCGAGTCCATCAACCCCGCCACCGGCGAAGCGATCGGACGGGTGCCGATCTCGACCAAGGAGCAGGTGGCGGAAGCGGTGGCCGCCGCGCGCGCGGCGCAGCCGGCCTGGGCCGCGCGCCCGGACGCCGAGCGCAAGGCGCTCATGATGAAGACCGCCGAGATCATCAAGGCGAACTCGGCCTATCTCGCCGAGTGGGTGACGCGCGAGCAGGGCAAGCCGCTGGGCGGCGTCGGCCCCGACCAGGTGCCGGGCGCACGCTTCGAGGTCTGGGGCTGCGAGGCCTGGACGCAGGTGCCGGCCAGTCTCGACCTGCCGGTCGAGGTCGTGTTCGAGGACGCCACGCGGCGCGATGAGGTGCACCGCAAGCCCTTCGGCGTGATCGGCGCGATCGCGCCCTGGAACTGGCCGCTGCTGATCGCGATCTGGCAGATCATCCCCTCGATCCGCGCCGGCAACACCGTCGTCATCAAGCCCTCGGAGTACACCTCGATCGGCACGCTCGAGCTCGTTCGCCTGATCAGCGCGGCACTGCCGCCGGGGGTGGTCAACACGGTGAGCGGCGCCGGCGAGGTCGGCTCGTGGCTGGTGTCCGACCCGCGGCTGGACAAGATCATGTTCACCGGCTCGGCGCGCACCGGCGCCAAGGTCGCCGAAGCGGCGGCGAAGAACGTCATCCCGGTGACGCTCGAACTCGGCGGCAACGACGCCGCCATCATGCTGCCCGACGCCGATCCCAAGGCGATGGCGATGGGCCTCTTCTGGGGCGCCTTCATCAACATGGGTCAGACCTGCGCCGCGGCCAAGCGCCTCTACGTGCCCGAAAACCTCTACGAGCCGACCGTGCAGGCGCTCAAGGAGATCGCGCAGGCCATGCCCATGGGCGACGGCATGAAGGAAGGCACCGTGATGGGGCCGATCCAGAACAAGATGCAGTACGACAAGGTCGTCGACCTGGTCGAGAGCGCGAAGAGCGAAGGCGGCACCATCGTCTGCGGCGGCTCGGCGCCCGGCGGCCCGGGCTACTTCTATCCGCTGACCCTCGTCACGGGCCTGAAGGACGGCAACCGCCTCGTCGACGAGGAGCAGTTCGGCCCGGTGCTGCCCATCATCAAGTACCGTGACGTCGAGGAGGCGATCGCCAGCGCCAACCGCCTGGACGCGGGCCTGGGCGCATCGGTCTGGTCCGCCGACACCGCCAAGGCCGCCGAGATCGCCGGGCGCATCCATGCCGGCACGGTGTGGATCAACCAGCACGGCATGATCCACCCGATGGTGCCCTTCGGCGGCGCCAAGGGCTCGGGCTACGGCGTCGAGTTCGGCGTCGAGGGGCTGAAGGCGGTGACGCGGCCGCAGGTCATCAGCATCAAGAAGTGAGCGCGGCGGCGGGAGGCAAGGTGATGCGCACGCGGGCCCTGCGGATGCGAACGCGCGGCGCGCAGCGGGGCGCGGCGCGTGTGGCCGTGCGTGTGACCGTGCGTGTGGCTGTCCGCATGGCGATGGCCTGTCTCCTGCTCGGCAGCCTTGTGCACGCCGCCGAGCCGAGCGCTCCGGTGCCGGTGGCCGCCGCCGCTGCGGTCAACGCCGACAAGGCGATGATCCTTGGTCTGGCACGCGCCGGGAAGGCGATCGTCGGTGTCGGCGACCACGGCATCGTGCTGCGCTCGGAGGACGACGGCGCGAGCTTCCGTCAGGCCGGCTCGGTGCCGGTGAGCTCGCTGCTCACCGCGGTCGGCTTCGTCGACGACCGCCACGGGTGGGCCGTCGGGCACTGGGGCGCGATCCTCGCCACCGAGGACGGCGGCAAGAGCTGGCGCGTGCAGCGGCTGGACACCGCGGAGGATCGGCCGCTCTTTGCCGTGCACTTCCTCGACGCGCAGCGTGGCGTTGCCGTGGGCCTGTGGTCGCTCGTGTTGACCACCGCCGATGGCGGCAAGAGCTGGCAACAGCGCGAACTCGCGCCGCCGCCGGGCGCCAAGCGCGCCGACCTCAACCTGCAGGCGCTCTTTGCCGACGACAAGGGCACGCTCTACGCCGCCGCCGAGCGCGGCTACGTGCTGCGCTCCGAAGACGCCGGGGCGAGCTGGAGCTATCTCGCCACCGGCTACAACGGCTCGTTCTGGAGCGGCATCGCGCTGTCGCCCGAGGTGCTGCTCGTCGGCGGGCAGCGCGGCAACGTCTACCGCAGCAGCGACGGCGGCCAGAGCTGGAAGCGCGTCGACATCGGCAGCCAGAGCTCGGTCACCGGCTTCGCGCGCAAGGGGCAGGCCGTGCTTGCCGTCGGCCTCGACGGCCTGCAGGCCGTGAGCCACGACGGCGGCGCGAGCTTCACCCCCGCACTGCGCACCGACCGCCTCTCGCTCACCGCCGCGCTGGACGCCGGTGACGGCACCTGGATCACCGCCTCGCGCGCGGGGGTGTTCCGCGAGCCGCTGAAGTAGCGATCAGGCGTCGCCACGCGAGTTAGGCGCCTCTACGCGTCGTTCGTGGGTCGGTTCGCATGTCGGAGTGCAACTCGACTGGATGTCGAGGAAGCAGGGTTTGCATGTCTCGGCACGCTCCGTTACGGTGGATCATCGCGTGGCAATTCGCGCACACGACTGCAAGATCGGCGAGTCGCGTTGCGCGGGGTTTATCAGACTGCGCGAGTGGATGAAGGTGATGTACGTGTGCATAACCGGCTCCGAGTTCTCCATAAACGCGTGCAAAGTCAAAGCCACAACCTGGTACCTCGCAGACGATGCGACCGTGACGCCGCAGGGTATCCGCGATCTTCGCGCTCCGCAGTTCCCACTCCCGCTTGCGATGTGCCGTCATGCGGCGCCGCTCTTCGCCCTCGAGCCCAACCAGTTCGTCTGCGGACGAAAAGTCGGCCTCTACTGGCAGCGCCCGGTACCCTGCGCTTTGTTCCCAGAGGTCAAGGATGGCTTGGTGCAACTGATCGGGGACGACGTTTCCTGAGGCCATAGGCATCCAGGGAGCAGCGTACTTGGCGCGGGCCACGATAGCGGAGCGCGGTATTTCTCGGCCGAGAGGAAGAAATGCGTCGAGCCTGAGCCGAACAACACGAGTTCCTCGATCCGTGTGTGAACCTCGGGTAACTGCACCCCTCGCGAAGACGCCGTTGTTGTGAGGACCTGTGCGCTGCATGAAGGCAATGTCGCCCTCCGCTGGTCGCGTCGAAGGGCAGATCCAGCGAGATTCATAGGGCGCCCAGCTGCAGCGGCAGCACACACACGTTCGTAGTCCTTAAACGAGGAGGGATCGGCCTTGGGATTCCAGAGAAAGAGGTAGGCTGGCATCAGTGCTGGATAGATTTCGAGGCCAAACGCAGGGCGGCATGAAGCCTGTTGCTGCCTCCGCCTCACGGCCGCTGAGTTCACTTGGGTCCGCGCGGGATTCTGTCCCCGCCGTTTCATCCGTCAAGCCAGCGCGGCAAGTTCCACGGTGGCGCCGGGCGCACCGCCCGCGTTTGCGGCGCCGTGCTTGCTTGGCCGGGTGCGGCACGAAATCAGGGTTCGGCACTACTCGATCTGCACCGAGGCGGCTTATGTCGACTGGGTGCAGCGCTTCCTGCGCTTTCACGGGCGCGTCATCCGCGTGAGATGGGGGCTGCAGAGGTGACGGCCTTTCTCACGGCGCTGGCGGTCGAGCGCGGGGTGTCGACGTCGACGTCGACGCAAGCGCAGGCGCAGGCGCAGGCGCGGGCGGCGCTGCTCTTTCTCTACGGGCAGGTGCTGCGCATCGAGCTGCCCTGGCTCTCGACGAGGTGGTGAGCGCCAAGACCCAGCGCAGGCTGTCGGTGGTGCTGACGCCGAGCGAGGTGCGCGCGCTGCTGGTGAAGTTGAGGGGCACCATGCACCTGGTGGCCGCACTGCTCTACGGCACGGGGCTGCGGCTGCTCGAAGGGCTGAGGCTGCGGGTGAAGGTTGTCGAGTTCACGCGCTGCGATCAGCTGTCGTTCGCGCTTCGCTGCTCACTCCTCGTAGCACACCAGCACGACATCGGCGGCTTGCTGCCGCAGCGGGATCAGTGCCTGGTAGGCGGCGGAGTGGAACCAGGCGCTCGCTGCCTCCACGTTTTCGAAGCGGATGACGACGAGGTCGGTGTGCGGGCCTTCGCCGGCCCAGACGGCGACGCGGTGGCCGCGGCAGACGAGTTCGGCGCGCCAGGGGGCGAGCGTGTCGGGAACGCGCGCGCGGTACTCGGCCCACAGCGCCTCGTCCTTGACGCTAATGTGGCCGACGACGTAGGCCTTCTTGTCCATCGCTGCTCCTTGCACTGGCCCGCTCAGGCCACGCGCCCGAACCACCACAGGCTCATGCCCGAGGCGACGATGGCCAGCAGCGCGCCCAGCGCCGCGAAGAGCGCGCTGATCTCGGTCTCCTTGGTCTCGACCACCATGCGCGAGGAGAGGCTCTCGTAGACCTTCTTCAGGTCCTCGGCCGTGCCGGCGTAGAAGTACTCGCCGTGCGTGATCAGCGCGATGTTCTTCAGCGTCTCCTCGTCCAGGCGCACGCGCATGCTCCAGCCTTCGAAGCCGATGATCTCGCCGGCGGTCGTGCCCATGCCGACGGTGTAGACGCGCACGCCGCGCTCGGCGGCCATCTTGGCCGCTTCCAGGGGGTCCGGACCGGTCGTGCGCTGGCCGTCGGTGAGCATGATGATCGCCGCCGAGCGGTAGCTGCCCGGTTCGACCGGGGTGAACTTGGGCTTTTCCTCCTCCTCGGTCCGGCCGATCGGGCGGCCGGGGAAGTTGCGCTGTCCGGTGACGTGCTGGATCTCGATGCCGTGGTCGGGGAAGAGCGTGGCCAGCGAGAGGATGATGCCGCTGCCGGTGGCGGTGGCACGCTGCAGCTGGAAGCGGTCGATCGCCGCGATGACGTCGTCGCGGCTCGTCGTCGGCGCCTGCACCACGGCCGCGGTGCCGGCAAACGCGATCACGCCCACGCGCACCTCGTGCGGCAGCGCGCGCACGAAGGACTTGGCCGCCTCCTGGCTCGCGACCAGACGGTTCGGCTTGATGTCCTCGGCGCGCATGCTGCCCGAGACGTCCATCGCCAGGATGATCGTGCGCTCGGACAGCGGCAGCGTGATCTTGGCCGCCGGGCGCGCGGTGGCCACGAGCAGCGACGCCAGTGCCAGCAGCAGCAGCAGCGGCGGGACGTGGCGGCGCCAGCCCGGTCCCTTGCCGGCGGCGAGCCGGGCGATCTGCACGCTGGCCAGGCGCACGCTCGTGCGCTTGCGCCGCGCCAGCAGCCACAGGTAGAGCAGCACCAAGAGCGGCAGCAGCAGCAGTAACCACAGCAGGCTTGGCCAGTAGAAGCTCATGCGGCCTTCTCCGCAGCGAGGTGCGCCGGGAAGCGCCCGGGCAGCGGCTGCCGGGTGCGCAGCCGGCGCAGCTCGGCAAAGCGCAGCAGCGCGTCCAGCAGGTCGTCGTCGGTGGCGAGTTCCAGCGTGTCGGCGCCGCTCGTGGCCAGCGCCTGGCGCAGCGCGTCCTCGTGCTCGCCAGCCAGCCGCGCGTAGCGCTCGCGGAAGGCGGGGTCGGCGGCGTCGATCAGCAGCTGCTCGCCGGTCTCGGCATCCTCGACGGTGACGAGGCCGACGTCGGGCAGTTCCATCTCGGCGGGATCGAAGACGCGCACCGCGACGACCTCGTGCCGCCGCGCCAGCCGCGCCAGCACCGGCTGCCAGCCGGGCTCGCTGATGAAGTCCGAGACGACGAAGACGAGCGCGCGCCGGCGCATCAGGCTCTCGGCCGCGGCGAGCAGCTCCGAGAGCACGGTGCCCCTGGCCGGTGCCTGGGTGCCGCGCCTGCGGGCGCTGCCGCGCGCCGCGATCCGGCTGGCGCCGCCGTTGTTGCCCGCGCTGGCGCTGCGCGAGTGCGCGCGCATCCGCTGCAGCAGTTCGAGCACGTGCGTGCGCGTGCCACCCGGGCGCAGGACGCCCTCGACCTGCGCGCCGTAGAACACGGCGCCGACGCGGCTGCCGTGGCGCGTGATCACGCGCGCCAGCGTGGCGACGAAGGAGCTTGCGACCGCGAGCTTGGTGACGTCGGCCGAGCCGAAGTCGACGCTGCCCGAGAGGTCGAGCAGGAACCAGGCGGTGAGGTCGCGGTCCTCGACGAACTGGCGCACGTAGGGCTGCTGCAAGCGCGCGGTGACGTTCCAGTCGATGTGGCGCACGTCGTCGTGCAGCTGGTATTCGCGCAGGTCGGCCAGATCGACGCCCAGGCCGCGCCACAGCGTGCGGTAGTCGCCCTGCAGCAGCCCGTCGAGCCGGCGGATCACGGTCCACTCCAGCCGACGCAGCAGTGCGTCGCTGGTCACCGGGGCGGGCGTGTTCGTCGTCGTCATCGGCTTGTCGTCCCTGCCGCGCGGGGGCTCAGGCCTTCGCGTGCGCCAGCGGCTTGTCGGGCACCGGCACCGCCTTCATGATGCGCGCGACCAGCGCGTCGCTCGTCAGGTTCTCGGCCAGCGCCTCGTACGAGAGCACGACGCGGTGGCGCAGGATGTCGGGAACGAGGTCGGTCATGTCCTCGACGAGCGCGTAGCGCCGCCCGCGCAGCAGCGCCAGCGCGCGGGCGCCCTCGACCAGCGCGATGCTGGCGCGCGGGCTTGCGCCGTAGCTGATGCAGGACGCGATCTCGGAGAGGCCGAAGGCCGCCGGCCGGCGCGTTGCCGCCACGAGCCGCACCGCGTACTGGATCAGCGCCGGATCGCAGAAGACCTCGCGGCATTCGCGTTGCAGCGCGGCGAGCTGGAAGGTGTCGGCCACCGGGTTGACCTCGATCGCGGGCCCGGTGACGCGCTCGACGATCACGAATTCCTCTTCCTCGCTCGGGTAGTCGACCAGCACCTTCATCATGAAGCGGTCGACCTGCGCCTCGGGCAGCGGGTAGGTGCCCTCGGTCTCGATCGGGTTCTGCGTCGCCATCAC
>JAIXKN010000011.1:70858-83156 GCA_026932425.1 Burkholderiales bacterium | reverse complement strand
TCGGGTTGAGGATCGCGGTGACGATGCCCACCAGGTGCCCGTCCATCGTCACCAGCGGGCCGCCGCTGTTGCCCGGGTTGGCCGCGGCGTCGAACTGGATCAGGTTGGTCAGGTGCGATTGCCCGTCCGGGCTGCGGAATTCGCGCCGCAGGCCCGAGACGACGCCGGCGCTCACCGAGGGCCCGAGGCCGAAGGGGAAGCCGACCGCGACGACCTCGTCGCCGGGCGCCAGGTCGGCGGTGCTGCGCATCGTCGCCGCCTCCAGGTCGTCGGGCAGCTCGAGCGCGCGCAGCACCGCCAGGTCGTTCTCGGGCTGCGTGCCCACGAGCTGCGTGTCGCTCTCCAGGCCGTTCCAGAAGCGCACCTTGACCTTGCGGCTGCCGGCGACGACGTGCAGGTTGGTGAGGATGGTGCCGTTGTCGATGATCACGACGCCGGTGCCCAGCGCCCGTTCCATCGCCTTGCGCTCGGCGTTCTCGTCACCGTCGTCGTGCTCGTCGGTCGAACCGACGACGCGCACGACCGCAGGCGCGATCGCCGCCGCGGCGCGCGCCGCGGCCGAGGGCAGGGGATCCTTCTCGAGACTTGTGCGCACCGCGTGGTCGATGTCGTCCTGGGTGATCACGCGCATGGCCGGACGCCCCGCCAACACCAGCGACATCGCCAGCGCCGCGAGCAAGGTGCCGCCCAGCGCCGCCAGCGATGCCGGGTGGCGTGCAAGGCGTGCACGCAGGCGCCCGGGCCGCCCGGACTCTTCGTCCGGAATCACGGAGGCGGGCGCAGCGGGAGCGGCTGCTGCCGCAAGGCGCGGGTCAGCCCGGTATCCGGATGCTGCAGTCGCGCCGGAACGTCCTGCTTCGGACGGCCGTGCCACCGCGGCCTGGATGCCAGCCGTGTGCGGGCCGCCCAGGGCCGGGCGGCGCGGCGAGCGGCTGTAGAGCGGGGCCTTGCGCATGTCTGTCCTTGCCGCCTGCAGGCAGCGCGAAGGAATCGACTTGCGGCCAACCCTATCACGATGTGCGCTGTCTTGCAGGTTCGATTCGGGCTTTCGGCGGCACGCTCGGGCGGCTGCAGGCTGGCATCATCCCCGGCGGGATGTGGATCGATTCGCACTGTCATCTGGATGCGCCCGAGTTCGACGCCGATCGGGCGGCGGTGATCGCCGCAGCGCGCGAGGCCGGGGTGCGGCAGATGGTGCTGCCGGCGGTCGCGGTGGCGCAGTTCGACGGACTGCAGCGGCTTGCGCGCCTGGAGCAGCTGGCGTATGCGCTCGGCATCCATCCGCTCTTCATCGATCAGGCGCCGGACGCGGATCTGCAGCGGCTTGGCGAAGCGCTGCGCGAGGCGGCCGAGGACCCGCTGCTCGTCGCCGTGGGCGAGATCGGGCTCGACCACTTCGTCGAAGGCGCCGACCTCGCGCGCCAGCAGCGCTTCCTCGAGGCGCAGCTTCGCCTGGCGCGCGAGCACGAGTTGCCGGTGATCCTGCACACGCGGCGCGCGCTCGACCCGGTGCTCGCCGCGCTGCGGCGGCACCCGGTGCAAGGCGGCATCGCGCACGCGTTCAACGGCAGCGTGCAACAGGCCGCGCAGCTGCTGGCGATGGGCTTCAAGCTCGGCTTCGGCGGCGCACTCACCTACGAGCGCGCGCTGCGCATCCGCGAGCTCGCGCGCACGCTGCCGTCGGACGCGATCGTGCTCGAAACCGACGCGCCGGACATTCCGCCGCAGTGGCTCTACCGCACCGCGGCGGAGCGGGCTGCCGGTGCCGTCAGCCGCAACACGCCCGCGGAGCTGCCGCGCATCGCCGCGGTCCTCTCCGAACTGCGCGGCTGGAGCCTGGAGGAGACCGCCCGCATCACGCGCGAGAACACGCTTGCTGCGCTGCCGCGCCTGGCCGCGCTGCCGGTGCCTGCCGATGCCTGAAGCGAAGTCCCCGGCGGCGGTGCGCGGGAGTGCGCGCGGCCTAGACCCGACCCGATCGCGCGGGGAGCACGGCGCTGCGCGTGCCGGCGGCTTGCTGCAGGGCCTGGCGCCGGTGGCGGGGCCGCAGGCGCGGCTGCTCGTGCTCGGCAGCTTCCCGAGTGTGGCCTCGCTGCAGCAGCAGCAGTACTACGCGCATCCGCGCAACCATTTCTGGCCGCTGATGGCCGAGCTCTTCGCGCAGCCGCTCGCCGAGTGGCCCTACGCCGAGCGCATCGCCTACGTGCGCGAGCAGGGGCTCGCGATCTGGGACGTGCATGCGCGTTGCCGGCGCCCGGGCAGCCTCGATGCGGACATCCGCGACGCCGAGCCCAACGACATCGCCGGCCTCGTCGCGACGCTGCCGCGGCTGACGCTGATCGCGCACAACGGCGGCGAGTCGGCGCGCGCGATGCGCATCACGCGCGCGCTGGGCATTGCCGTGCTGCGTCTGCCCTCGACCAGCCCGGCCAACGCGAGCTGGTCCTTTGCGCGCAAGCTTCAGGCCTGGGCGCAGGCCTTCGAGCAGGCCGGACTGGCGACGAGGCGCTGAGCGCATGGCCCTGCGCAGACGATCGTCCAGCGCGCCAGCCGGCCCCGCCGCCGCGCTGCCGCCGGTGACGGTGAGCGAGCACGAGGGCGTGCGCTACCTGCACCTGGGTTCGATCTGGGTGCAGGGCGCGATGCGCATCCGCAAGCCCGACGCGATCGAGCTCGACTACGTGCAGCGCATGCTCGCGAGCCTGCTCTGGCTGCCGCAAGACGGGGAGGGCGAGCGCCTGTCCGACGGGCTCGCGGTGCAGCTCGGGCTCGGCGCGGCGGCGATCACGCGCTTCACGCATGCGGCGCTTGGCATGCGCACGATCGCCGTCGAGCTCAACCCGCTCGTGATCAACGCCGCGCGGCTCTGGTTTCGCCTGCCGGACGATGGCGAGCGCCTGCAGGTGCTGCGAATGGACGCGCTGCGCTGGCTGCGCGAGCAAGCGCGGCCGGGTAGCGTGCGCCTGCTGCATGTCGACCTCTACGACGAGGAGGCCGCCGCGCCGGTGCTCGACGACGAGGACTTCTACGCCGCCTGCCGCCGCGTGCTCGAGCCGGGAGGCCTGATGGCGGTGAACCTCTTTGGCCGACGCTCGAGCTTCGAGGCGAGCGCGGCGCGCATCGCCGCGGTCTTCGGCGCCGACCAGGTCTGGAGCCTGCGCCCCACGCGCGAGGGCAACACCGTCGTCGTCGCGGGGCAGGGCGCGGTCGTGCCCAGTCGCGAGGAACTGCTGCAGCGCGCAGCGGCGATCGAGCAGCGCTTCGGGCACCTCGGCCTTGCCGCGCGTAGCTGGCTGCGCATGGTGCGGCCCTGGCAGCCGCGTGCGGCGACTGCGGGCGGGCGCAGCGCGCAGGCGACGAGATCCTCCTGATGCCGACTGACGCACCGGACCCTTGCAAGCCATCGCGGGACACGCAGCCATGAGTACATCGACCGTTCGCCGTCCGGAGCGCCACGCGCCGCGCGCGCAGGCCAGGGGCCGCCTGGACTGGCGCGAGCTGCTCGAGTGGCTGTGCGAGGACGGCTGGATCGGGCGCGAGGACGTCGAGCGCGTGGCCCGGCGGCTGTCGGCCGGCAGCTCGGCGCTGCACGCGCTGGTGCGCCTGGGCGGGGCAGGGCTCGTGCGCCGCGACGCGGCCGGTGCCGGCCAGGCGCTGGACGTCGAGGCGCTGACGGCCTGGCTGGCCACGCGCGCGCAGCTTCCCTACCTGCGCATCGACCCCTTGAAGGCCGACGCCGGCCGCGTCGCCGAGGTCATGTCGGCGCAGTACGCGCAGGCGCGTCATGCCTTGCCGGTGAAGGTCGGCACAGCCGAGGTGACGATCGCCACCGCCGAACCCTTCGACACCGGCTGGGTCGCCGAGCTCGAGAACCACCTGCGCCGCCCGGTGAAGCTCGTCGTCGCCAACCCCGAGGAGCTGCGCCGCTACACCGGCGAGTTCTACGCGCTCGCGCGCTCGGTGCGCGCGGCGCACAAGAGCGGCGAGGTCGCGGCCAGCGCCAGCTTCGAGCAGCTCGTCGAACTCGGCAAGGTCAAGGGCCAGCTCGATGCCAACGACCAGGGCGTGGTGCAGGTCGTCGACTGGCTGTGGCAGTACGCGTTCGAGCAGCGCGCCAGCGACATCCACCTCGAGCCGCGGCGCGACATCGGCGCGATCCGCTTTCGCATCGACGGCGTGCTGCACACCGTCTACCAGGTTCCGCTGCCGGTGATGGCGGCGATGACCTCGCGCATCAAGCTGCTCGGGCGCATGGACGTGGTCGAGAAGCGCCGGCCGCTGGACGGCCGCATCAAGACGCGCCGCCCGGATGCGCCCGAAGGGCAGGGCGCCGAGGTCGAGATGCGCTTGTCGACCTTGCCCACCGCCTTCGGCGAGAAGATGGTGATGCGCATCTTCGACCCGCAGACCGCGGTGAAGACGATCGCCGAGCTCGGCTTCGGCGACCATGACGCGGCGCGCTGGCAGGAGCTGATCAAGCGCCCGCACGGCATCGTCCTCGTCACCGGCCCGACCGGCAGCGGCAAGACGACGACGCTCTACGCCACGCTCAAGGCGCTGGCCACCGAGGAGGTCAACGTCTGCACGATCGAGGACCCGATCGAGATGATCGAGCCGGCGTTCAACCAGACCCAGGTGCACGCGGCGATCGACATGGGTTTTGCCGAAGGCCTGCGCGCGCTGATGCGCCAGGACCCGGACATCATCATGGTCGGCGAGATCCGTGACCTCGCCACCGCCGAGATGGCGATCCAGGCCGCACTCACCGGTCACCTCGTCTTCAGCACTCTGCACACCAACGATTCGGCCAGCGCCGTGACGCGCCTGCTGGACCTGGGCGTGCCGAGCTACCTGATCACCGCCACGGTGATCGGCGTGCTCGCGCAGCGCCTCGTGCGCACGCTCTGCCCTTCGTGCAAGCAGCGCGACGAGGGCACGACGCGGCAGGCGCTGGACGAGCTTGCGCATCCCTGGCGGCTCAGCGGCGGCGTGCGGCCGTACAAGGCGGTGGGCTGCCAGGCCTGCCGCCAGACCGGCTACCGCGGCCGCGCCGGGCTCTACGAGCTGCTGGTGATGAACGAGGCCGCGCGCCAGCACGTGCATCCGCAGCTGGACCTTGCCGCGCTGCGCCGTCAGGCGGGCAAGGACGGCATGCGCCCGCTGCGGCTGGCTGGCGCGATGAAGGTCGCCGAAGGCCAGACGACGATCGAGGAAGTGCTGCGCAGCACGCCCGGGCTCGATCATTGAGCGCCCCGAGGGCCGGGCTGCGCCGAGCCCGCCCCCCGAGAGAGGATCACGCAGAGCGGCAGGGCCACATGGGCTCCAGAAGCGGGCGGCGCGCAAGGAGCGCGCCGTGTTCCTTGTCGGAGCCACGACGCTGTCACGTGGAAAGACCCCATGGGACGCCTCGCAGCGCTTTCTAGAATGCACTTTGGTTCATCCCTGCCGGCGGAGGAGTGCGCGCGTGAAGATCAAGAGCCAGAAGGACTTCTGGTCAGGGCTGATGTTCATCGTCATCGGCATCGTCTTTGCCGTCGGGGCGACGAACTACAGCTTCGGCAGTTCCGCGCGCCCGGGCCCCGCCTACTTCCCCTTCGGCCTGGGCATCCTGCTCGCCCTGCTGGGTGGCCTTGTGCTGTTCAAGGCGCTGGTCATCGAGGTCGAAGGCGGCGACCCGATCGGGTACTGGGGCTTCAAGTCGGCGGCCTTCGTGCTCGTTGCCGTCGTGCTCTTCGGGATCGCGATTCCGGTGCTCGGCATGGGCCTGGCGCTGCCGCTCCTGATCATCGTCGGCAGCCTGGGCAGCGGCGAGTTCAGCCTGAAGGAGGCGCTGATCAGCAGCGTCGTGATCACCGCCTTCTCGTGGCTCGTGTTCGTCGAAGGCCTGGGCCTGACGATCCCGGTGTGGCCCACCTTCCTCGGCTCCTGAGAAGGCCAGGCCCATGGATCTGCTCAACAACCTGGCGCTCGGCTTCGGCGTCGCGTTCACGCTCACCAACGTTCTCTACGCGTTCGCCGGCGCCGTCCTCGGCACGCTGATCGGCGTGCTCCCGGGCCTCGGGCCGGTGGCGACGATCGCGATGCTGCTGCCCAGCGTCTACGCGCTGGACGCCACGCCCGCGCTGATCATGCTGGCGGGGATCTACTACGGCGCGCAGTACGGCGGCTCGACGACCGCGATCCTGATCAACGTGCCGGGCGAGGCCTCGTCGGTGGTCACCGCGATCGACGGCTACAAGATGGCGCGCAAGGGGCGCGCGGGGCCGGCGCTGGCCTCGGCAGGCCTGGGCTCCTTCTTCGCCGGCTGCGTGGGCACGCTCGTGATCGCGGCCTTCGCGCCGCCGCTGACCGAGCTCGCGTTCAAGTTCGGCCCGGCCGAGTACTTCAGCCTGATGGCGCTGGGCCTGATCGGCGCCGTCGTGCTCGCCTCGGGCTCGCTCGTCAAGGCGATCGCGATGATCATCCTCGGGCTGCTGCTCGGGCAGGTGAACACCGACGTGATCTCCGGCGTGCCGCGCTACAGCTTCGACATCCCGGAGCTCACCGACGGCATCGACTTCGTGGCGATCGCGATGGGCGTCTTCGGCTTCGGCGAGATCATCGCCAACCTCAGCAAGCCGGCCGAGCACCGCGAAGTCTTCACGCGCGACGTCAAGGGCCTGTGGCCATCGGCGCAGGACTTCAAGGACATGACGCCCGCGGTGCTGCGCGGCACGGCGCTCGGCTCGATCCTCGGCGTGCTGCCCGGCGGGGGGGCGCTGCTGTCCTCGTTCGCCTCGTACACGCTCGAGAAGAAGACGCGCGGCCGGCCGGGCGAGGTGCCCTTCGGTGAAGGCAACATCCGCGGCGTGGCCGGGCCCGAGTCGGCGAACAACGCCGGCGCGCAGACCTCGTTCATCCCGATGCTGACGCTGGGCATCCCGCCCAACGCGGTGATGGCGCTGATGGTCGGCGCGATGACGATCAAGGGCATCCAGCCCGGGCCGCAGGTGATGACGAGCGACCCGCAGCTCTTCTGGGGCCTGATCGCGTCGATGTGGGTCGGCAACCTGATGCTGATCATCCTGAACCTGCCGCTGATCGGCATCTGGATCAAGCTGCTGACGGTGCCCTACCGCATCCTCTACCCGGCGATCCTCGCCTTCTGCTGCATCGGCCTGTACACGCTCAACAACAACAACTTCGACGTCTTCGTCGGGGCGCTCTTCGGCTTCGTCGGCCTGGCCTTCTACAAGCTCGGCTGCGAGCCCGCGCCGCTGCTGCTGGGCTTCATCCTCGGCCCGATGATGGAGGAGAACCTGCGCCGCGCGCTGCTGCTCTCGCGCGGCGACTGGTCGACCTTCGTCACGCGGCCGCTCTCGGCCGGGCTGCTGATCGCCGCGGTGCTGATGATCGTGATCGTCTCGCTGCCGGCGATCAAGAGCAAGCGCGAGGAGGCGTTCCAGGACGCGGATTGACCTCGCGGCGCAGCAGCCAGCGCACGTAGATCACGAAGCCCGCGCCGGTGACCAGCAGCACGGCCGCCTGCATCGTCGTCGACATCGTCGGCACGTAGGCGAAGAGCAGCGCGAACGGCGCGGCGCCCAGCGCCGTCGAGAGCATGACCTCGGCGCCGCTCGTGCGCCGGCTGAAGAGGCCGAGCGCATGCGAGAGCACGTCGACCGGGAAGCTCGCGCGCAGCACGATCAGCGAGAGCAGCCGGTGGCGCGGGTGGATCAGCCGCTCGATGTCGGCGGCGTGCAGCACGCTTGGCCAGTGCCGCAGCACGAAGGGCCGCGCCCTGCGCCCGAGCGCGTAGGCAAGCATCGACCCGATCGTCCACCCGAGCAGCAGCAGCCCCGCGGCCGGCAGCGGCCCCCAGGCCGTGACCGCGATCGGCAGCAGCGGCAGGTTGCTCGCCGCGGGCAGCAGCACCGCCAGCGCCGAGGTGGCGACGAAGGCCAGTTCGCTCGCCGTCTGCCAGTGCTCGATCCACTGCACCATCGGTGCGGCGAAGCGATGCGCAAGCCACAGGCCGAGCGCGAACAGCGCCAGAGCCCAGAGCCCGAACTGAAGGGAAGGCGCAAAGCCTCGGCGGACGACGTTCACGAGCACGCTGCGCGACAAGCCAGAGACCGCAGTATGCGCCGCATGCGCGATCCTGTGCAGGCCGCGTTCGAGTGTCCCGCACGGCGGCGGGCGCATCGATCACGGGATCACGCGCGGTCGCGTCGTCCGGCGCGGCGGCTGCGGCGCGGTTTGACCACTCGCACCACGCCGGCTTGTCCATCGGCTCGATCGATCTTCAGCGGCCCCGACCCGGGCAGCCGCGTCACCAGGTCGGCGCCCATCAGCCTGGCGGGTGTGTAGGCGCCGCCCTTGGGGCGCGCACCCAGCAGGTGTTCCACGACCGCCAGCGCGCCGGTGATCGTGAGGCTGTAGCTGTTGGCGGTGCGAATGCGTGCGACCACGGTCCGGCCGCGCGGATTGGTCGCCTCGCCCCAGACGAAGGTGGGCGTGCGCGCGCGCTGCTCATCGCCCGGCCCTTTCACCGTCCGCGCGAGATGCGCCTTGACCAGCTTCTGCACCCAGGCCAGCCTCAGCAGCGGGCGCACGAGGTTCGCGCGCCGCGCGCTGGCGATCATGCGCGGCGAGCCGGGGATGTAGACCTCGATGTTCGGGATCCCGGTGGTGTGATACGCGGTGGACACGTCGCCCCAGGGGATCGTCATCGCCTCCTTCTCGCCGTCGCCGAAGTCGATGCGGCGAACGCCGTAGGCCAGCGGCACCGTGACGATCTGGCCGTCGCGGCGCACCTTGCCGCCCTGCGCCAGGCCCTCGATCGAGGTCTTGGCGGTTCCCGGCGAGAGCCCCGAGCGCGTGTCGAAGCCCAGGGCCAGATGCGTCGCATCGGGCAGCGCCTCCTTCAGCGCGGCGGCCACGCAGTCGGTCGGGATGACGTCGAAGCCCACGCCGGGGCACAGCACGACACCGGCTTCGCGGGCACGCGCATCGAGCGACTGCGCGTGCTCGAACACGGCGATCTCGCCGGTGATGTCCAGGTAGTGCGCGCCGGCGTCCAGGCAGGCCGCCATCAGCGGCGCCGCGGTCGCCGAGAACGGGCCGGCGCAGTTGAGCACCAGCGCATGGCCGCGGATCTCCGCGGCGAGCATGTCCGCATCGTCGAGCACGAAGGCGCGCGCCTCGAGCGCGAGCGCATCCGCCAGCGCCTGCACCGCTTGACGGCGGCGGCCCGCCAGCACCGGCGCGTGGCCGCGCCGCACCGCTTCGCGCGCGATCAGCTCGCCCGTGTAGCCGTTCGCCCCGTAGATCATCCATCGCGGACGCTGGGCTCCGCGGTCCTGCTTGCTCATCGCATCTCGCCTCCACCCCGGCTGCCCGGCGCACGGGCAGGCGCGCGATCATCCGCCCTGCTGGATGAAGCAGGAAGCCTGGAGATGCACTCGAGGGCCCGCTCGAGGGCTTACTCGATGTTCTGCACCTGCTCGCGCATCTGCTCGATCAGCACCTTCATCTCGACCGAGATGCCGGTGAGTTCGAGCGCGGCGGACTTGGAGCCCAGGGTGTTCGCCTCGCGTTGCAGTTCCTGGATCAGGAAGTCCAGGCGCTTGCCGAGTTCGCCGCCGGCGGTCAGCAGCCGCTCGATCTCGTCCAGGTGCGATGCCAGCCGCGTGAGCTCCTCGGCGACGTCGATGCGCAGCGCAAAGGCCGCGGCCTCGTTGAGCGCGCGCTCCTGCAGCGCCTGCGCGGGGATCGCGGCTGCCGCCTGCGCGCTGCCCAGCGCCTCGTGCCAGCGCTCGAGGAAGCGCTCGCGCTGGCGCTCGACCACCTGCGGCACGAGCGGCTGCGCGCGTGCCGCGAGCGTGCGCAGCTGCTCCACGCGCTCGAGCAGCATGGCCGCCAGGCGCTGCCCTTCGCGCGCACGCGCCTCGCGCAGGCCCTCGACGCAGCGGCGCGTGGCTTCGAGCGCGGTCTCGGCAAGATCGACGACCGGCGCGCTGCCGCGGCACCACTGCAGCACCTCGGCCACCGAGAGGCCGCGTGCCTGCGGCAGCCAGCCCTGCACGTGGCTCTCGAGCCGCGCGAGGCGGCTGAGCTGGTCGGTGCCCGGGGTCGGCCAGGGGTCGGTGCCGCCCTGCTGCGTGGCCAGGCGCAACTCGACCTTGCCGCGGCGCAGCGCCTGGCCGATGAGCTCGCGCAGCGCCGGCTCGAGCGCGCGCAGCTCGTCGGGAACGCGAAGCGAGAGGTCGAGAAAGCGGCCGTTGACCGAGCGCAGTTCGGCGCTGACCGTCGCTGCGCCGCCGGAGCCGGACGGGGCGTCGCTCGCGGCCGCGGCGTAGCCGGTCATGCTGTAGACTGGCATTGGACCTCTGTCGATAACCACAGTCCATTATGTCAAAGCCCAAGCCAGCTCCGCTGCCATCGGGCACGGTGGTGGGGGGCTACCAGATCGTCAAGAAGCTCGCTGCCGGAGGCTTCGGCGTGGTCTATCTGGCCGAAGGCGAGAACCAGCAGCTGGTGGCCATCAAGGAGTACCTGCCGTCCTCGCTGGCCGAGCGCTCGCCGGGCGAGCTGACGCCGCGCGTCAAGCCGGACAAGCAGCCGCTCTATCGCCTGGGGCTCAAGAGCTTCTTCGAGGAGGGGCGCTCGCTTGCGCAGATCAGCCACCCGAGCGTGGTCTCGGTGCTGAACTTCTTCCGCGAGAACGAGACGGTCTACATGGTGATGAACTTCCTGCAGGGCGACACGCTGCAGGACTTCATCGTCACCGCGCGCGACCTCAAGCGCGACAAGGTGTTCCGCGAGAGCACGATCCGCAGCCTCTTCGACGAGGTGCTGCGCGGGCTGCGCATCGTGCACCAGCACAAGATGCTGCACCTGGACATCAAGCCCGCGAACATCTTCATCACCAACGACAACAAGGCGGTGATGCTGGACTTCGGCGCGGCGCGCGAGGTGCTGTCCAAGGAAGGCAACTTCATCCGCCCGATGTACACGCCCGGCTTCGCGGCGCCGGAGATGTACCGGCGCGACGGCACGCTTGGCCCCTGGACCGACATCTACGCGATCGGCGCCTGCATCTACGCCTGCATGCAGGGCTATCCGCCCAACGACGCACCGCAGCGCCTGGAGAAGGACCGGCTGGCGCTCTCGCTCTCGCGGCTGCGCAACGTCTATTCGGACAACCTGATCGAGGTCACCGAATGGTGCATGTCGCTCGATCCGCTCTCGCGCCCGCAGAGCGTGTTCGCGCTGCAGAAGGAGCTGGCGCGCGAGACCGAGCGCCGCTACACCAAGCTCAGCTTCAGCGAGCGGCTGAAGCTGCAGCTCGAGACGATCAAGACCGGAACCAAGACCTGAGCTGCCGAGGTCGCCGATGAGGTTCTCCGTCTACCAGATCAGCCGCCGCGGCGGCCGCGAGAAGAACGAGGACCGCATGGGCTACTGCTACACGCGGGACGCGGGGCTCTTCGCGCTGGCCGACGGCATGGGCGGCCACCCCGAGGGCGACATGGCGGCGCAGGTGGCGCTGCAGACGCTGGCCGCGGTGTTCCAGCGCGAGGCGCGGCCGGCGCTTGCCGACCCGATGCGCTTCCTGCACGAGGCGGTGATGGCCGGCCACCACCAGCTGCTGCGCTACGCGACCTCGCGCTCGCTCGTGGACACGCCGCGCACGACGATCGTCGCCTGCGTGCTGCAGGGCAATGCCGCGTACTGGGCGCACTGCGGCGATTCGCGCTTGTACCTGGTGCGCGGCGACAAGCTCGTTGCCCGTACGCGCGACCATTCCTACAGCGAGCTGCAGGAGACGATGGCGCAGCTCGTGCAGCTGCCCGAGCGCGTCAATCGCAACGTGCTGTTCACCTGCCTGGGCAGCCCCGGCAAGCCGATGATCGACGCGAGCGGCCCGCTGCTGCTCCAGCCGGGCGACCGCTTGCTGCTGTGCTCCGACGGCCTCTGGAGCGTGATGCCCGATGCGACGATCACCTCGGTGCTGGCCGGCGCGCCGATCTCCGACGCGGTGCCCGAGCTCGTCGAGCAGGCGCTGCGCGAGGGCGGCCCGCGCAGCGACAACGTGACCGCGCTCGCGGTCGAGTGGGAGTCGGCCGAGGATGCGCTGGCGGCCAGCGGCGTCTCGACGCAGAGCCTGGGCGACGACGTCTTCGCCTCGACGATCCAGGCCAGCCTGCACGGCGAACTCGACGAGAGCGACGAGCTCGACGACGCCGAGATCGAGCGCTCGATCCGCGAGATCAACGAAGCGATCCAGCGCTCGTCGGCCAGGCGCGGCTGAGCG
>JAIXKN010000011.1:51147-70701 GCA_026932425.1 Burkholderiales bacterium | reverse complement strand
GCTGCGCCCGGTCAGCCTGCAGCGCCGCTACACCTGCCATGCCGAAGGCTCGGTGCTGGCATCCTTCGGCCGCACCCAGGTGCTGTGCACCGCTTCCGTCGAGGAGAAGGTGCCGCCGCACAAGCGCGGCAGCGGGCAGGGCTGGGTCACCGCCGAATACGGCATGCTGCCGCGCGCCACGCACACCCGCGGCGACCGCGAGGCCGCGCGCGGCAAGCAGAGCGGCCGCACGCAGGAGATCCAGCGCCTGATCGGACGCAGCCTGCGCAGCGTCTTCGACCTCTCGGAGCTCGGCGAGCGCAGCATCCTGATCGACTGCGACGTGCTGCAGGCGGACGGCGGCACGCGCACCGCGGCGATCACCGGCGCCTTCGTCGCCGCGCACGATGCGGTTTCCTGGCTGCTGGGCCAGGGGCTGATCGAGCGCTCGCCGATCCGCGACTTCGTTGCCGCGGTGTCGGTCGGCGTGGTGCAGGGCCGGCCGCTGCTGGACCTGGACTACGAGGAGGACTCGGGCTGCGACACCGACATGAACGTCGTGATGACGGCCTCCGGCGGCTTCGTCGAGGTGCAGGGCACCGCCGAGGGGCATCCCTTCGCGCGCAGCGAGATGGACGCGATGCTGCGGCTCGCCGCCAAGGGCGTGGCCGAGCTGATCGAGGCCCAGCGCCGGGCGCTGGGCGCGGATCGAGCCGCGCATTGAGCCGCGCATGGGCGTCGTGCGCATCGTCCTCGCGTCGAACAACGCGAAGAAGCTCGCCGAGCTGCAGGCGCTGCTCTCGGGCCTGCCGGTCGAGCTCGTGACGCAGGGCGCGCTCGGCATCGCGGAGGCCGAGGAGCCGTTTTCGACCTTCTTCGAGAACGGGCTGGCCAAGGCGCGGCACGCGGCGCGGCACTCGGGCCTGCCGGCGCTCGCCGACGATTCGGGGCTGTGCGTCGACGCGCTCGGCGGGGCGCCCGGGGTCGCGTCGGCGCACTATGCTCCGGCGCCGCCGGTGCAGGGCGATCGAGAGGCGCGCCGCCGCGCGCAGGACGCGGCCAACAATGCGCTGCTGCTGCAGCACCTCGCGGGGCACGCCGACCGGCGCGCGGCCTTCGTCTGCACGCTCGTCGCGCTGCGGCACGCGGACGATCCGCAGCCGCTGCTGGCCTGTGGCCGCTGGTGCGGCGAGATCCTCGACGCGCCGCGCGGCGAGGGCGGCTTCGGCTACGACCCGCTGATGTTCATTCCCGCGCTCGGGATGACGGTGGCCGAACTCGACGCCGCGACCAAGAACCGGCTGAGCCACCGGGCGCTGGCCGCGGCGCGGCTGCGCGAACGCCTGCGCGAGGACTGGCGGCTTGGCTGAGCCGGGCGCTGCCGCGGGTGGGCCGGCGCCGGTTGCCGGTTCGGGGCTGCGCCTTTACGCGCTGCCGCCGCTCTCGCTCTACGTGCACCTGCCCTGGTGCCTGCGCAAGTGCCCGTACTGCGACTTCAACAGTCACGAGCTGCGCGGGCAGCTGCAGGAATCGGCCTACCTGCAGGCGCTCGTCGCCGATCTCGAATCGGCGCTGCCGCGGATCTGGGGGCGGCGCGTCGTCAGCGTCTTCCTCGGCGGCGGCACGCCGAGCCTGTTCTCGCCCGCCGGCATCGAGCGGCTGCTGGCCGACATCCGTGCGCGCCTGCCGCTGCTGCCCGAGGCCGAGATCACGCTCGAGGCCAACCCCGGGACCTTCGAGCGCGAGCGCTTTCGTGCCTATCGCGCCGCCGGGGTGACGCGGCTGTCGGTCGGCGTGCAGAGCTTCGACGACCGCGCGCTGCGTGCGCTTGGCCGCGTGCACGACGCGGCGCAGGCGCGCGCCGCCGTGGCCGAAGCTGCCGCGGCTTTCGACACCTTCAACATCGACCTGATGTACGCCCTGCCGGGGCAGGACCTGGCCGCGCTCGAAGCCGACCTCGATGCAGCGCTCGCGTTCGAGCCGCCGCATCTGTCGATCTACCACCTGACGATCGAGCCGAACACCGTCTTCGCGTCGCGCCCGCCGGCGCAACTGCCCGACGAGGACCTGGCCAGCGAGATGCTCGACCGGATCGTTGCGCGCACGGCGGCCGCGGGCCTCGTGCGCTACGAGGTCTCGGCCTTCGCGCGCGCAGGCCACCGCTGCCGGCACAACCTCAACTACTGGGCCTTCGGCGACTACCTGGGCCTGGGTGCCGGTGCGCATTCGAAGCTCTCGTTCCCCGATGGCATCGTGCGCCAGGTGCGCTGGCGCGAGCCGGCGAGCTACATGCGCAAAGCCGTGCAAGGCGCGGCCGTCTCCAACGAGCACCGCGTCGAGCCGCGCGACCTCGCCTTCGAGTTCATGCTCAATGCGCTGCGCCTGGCCGAGGGCTTCGAGCTGCCGCTGCTGGCCGAACGCACCGGCCTGCCGCTGCCTGCGCTGCAGGACGTGCAGGCGCGGCTCGAGCAGGCGGTCGCGCGCGGCTGGCTGCAACGGCAGGGCCAGCGCATCGTGCCGACGGCGCGCGGTTTCGATTTCCTCAGCGACGTGCAGCAGCTCTTCCTGCCGGAGCACCCTGACGACCCCGCCGCTGGCGGCGTCGTGCCGCCGCGCTGATCAGACCCGCGTCGTGTGCTGGCCGGCGGTGCTGCGCAGGCGCTCGATCAGTCGCCCGGCGATCTGCGTCACCGGCAGCACCTCGTGCGCGGCGCCGTGCGCGATCGCCTCGCGCGGCATCCCGAAGACGACGCAGCTGGCCTCGTCCTGCGCGATGTTCCAGCTGCCGGCGTCGCGCATCTGCTTCATCGCGCGCGCGCCGTCGGCGCCCATGCCGGTGAGCATCACACCGAGCGCGTTCGGGCCGACGACGCGCGCGGCGCTCTCGAACAGCACCTCGACCGAAGGCTTGTGCCGGTTCACCGGCTCGCCGTCTCGCACACGCGCGAGGTAGTTGGCGCCCGAGCGCTCGACCGAGAGATGAAAGCCGCCCGGCGCGATGTAGGCGTGCCCCGGCAGCAGGCGCTCGCCATCGCGCGCTTCGGCCACGCGGATGCGGCACAGTGCATCGAGCCGCGCCGCGTAGCTCCTCGTGAAGCCCGGTGGCATGTGCTGGGTGATCATCACTGCGGGCGAGTCCGCCGGCAGCCGCGCCAGCACCTCGCGCGTGGCCTCGGTGCCGCCGGTGGAGGCGCCGATGAAGATGATCTTCTCGGTCGACAGGCGTCCGATCGGGGCGACCGAGGGCGCGGGTGCCGACGGGCCGATGCCTGTTACTCCGTCTGCATCCGCCCTGCCCGGAATCAGCCGGCGCACGGTCGCGCGGGCGGCGGTGCGGATCTTCTCGGCGATGTCGTGCTCGAGCTGGCGCAGGCCGTCGGCGATGCCGATCTTGGGCTTGGCGACGAAATCCACCGCGCCGAGTTCGAGCGCCTTGAGCGTGACCTCGGCGCCGCGCTCGGTCAGGGTCGAGACCATCACCACCGGCATCGGGCGCAGCCGCATCAGGCGGCCGAGGAAATCCAGGCCGTCCATGCGCGGCATCTCGACGTCGAGCGTGATGACGTCGGGGTTCAGGCTGCGGATCATCTCGCGCGCGACGAGCGGGTCGCTGGCCGCGCCGATGCAGCGCATGTCGTCCTGGCGGTCGATGATCTCGGCCAGCAGGCCGCGCACCAGTGCCGAGTCGTCGACCACGATCACGCTTATCTTCTTCATGACTCGATGCCTTTCTTCGGTGCGCTCGGGGTGCCGCTGAAGAGCTCGATGGCGCCGGCGCCCTGGGGCATCGGAGCCGCAGCGCGCGTGGCCGCTGTCTCCTGCGCCAGGAGCATCTCGGTGTTGCCCGATGCCAGCCGCTTGACCAGCGCCTTGCCGCTGGCCGGCAGGAAGCAGACCTTGCGCGGGTAGATGTCCATCACGTCCTTGGAGACCACCGGGATGCGCTCGGCGCGCAGGTAATCGAGGACGAAGGCGGTGTTGCGCTCGCCGACGTTGAGCTTGCTCATGCCGCTGAGCACCGCGCCGCCGCCGAAGACCTTGGCCTCCATCGTTGCGCGCGATGCCCCGTGCCTGAGCATCTCGTTGATCAGCAGCTCCATCGCATAGGACCCGTAGCGTCCGCCGTCGGCGGCGCTGTCGCCTTCGGGCAGCATGAAGTGGTTCATGCCGCCGACGCGGCGCTCTCGGTCCCACAGGCAGGCGGCGATGCACGAGCCGAGCGTGGTCATGATCGCGATGTCCTCGTCGAAGACGAAGAACTCGCCGGGAAGCACCTTGACCGCCTCGCTGCGGAAGTGGGCGTCGTAGAAGAAGAACGAGGCCTGTCCCGGCCGGCGCGGCCAGCTCTTCAGACGCTCGAGACGCTCCGGACTTCCCGGGCGTGCCCCGGTGCCGGCGGCAGGCGCTGCGCGGCCGGAGTCCGCCGCGCTGGCGGCCGGCGTGCCGCTGGGACGATGGGGTGTGGCGGCGCTCATGCGCGAAGGGACCGGCGGCTCACACACGCTCGTAGATCGTCTTGCCGCGCAAGCGGAAGAGGTCCGGGGAGTCGGCGAAGTTCTCCGAGTGGCCGGCGTAGAGCAGGCCGCCGGGCCGCAGGCTGCGGTGCATGCGCTCGAGCACCCTGCGCTGCGTCGGTGCGTCGAAGTAGATCATCACGTTGCGACAGAAGACGATGTCGAAGGGCTCGCCGAGCGCGGACCAGTCGGGACTCATCAGGTTGAAGGGCCGGAACTCGATCATCCGCGCGAGCTCGGGCTTGACGCGGACGAAGCCGCTGTTGCGCCCGGTGCCGCGCAGGAAGTGCCGCTGCAGCCGCGCCGGCGAGAGGCCGCGCGCGTCGGCGTCGTAGACGCCGCGGCAGGCCTTCTCGAGCACGCCGGTGTCGATGTCGCTGCACAGCAGCCGCACCTGCGCCGAGACGCCGAGGGTCTCGACGACCACCATCGCCAGCGAATACGGTTCCTCCCCGGTGCTGGCGGCGTTGCACCAGATGCGCAGCGGGCGCGACGCGCGGGCGCGCAGGTCCTCGGCGAAGGCGTCGAAGTGGTGCTCCTCGCGGAAGAAGGAGGTCAGGTTGGTCGTCAGCGCATTGACGAAGGCCTGCCATTCGCAGGCCGGGGCGCCGCCCTTCTCCAGCCAGCGCAGGTAGCTCGCGAAACTCGCATGCCCGGTCTCGCGCAGCCTGCGCGCGAGCCGGCTGTAGACCATCGCCTGCTTGCCGGCGTGCAGGCTGATGCCCGCGTGCCGGTGAATGAGATCGCGGATGCGGTCGAAGTCGTCCGGCGTCAGCGTGAACTCGGGAGCGGCAAGGTCCAGTGCGGCGAAGGTCGACGGGCTCGATGTCATCGGGCGGGGGAGGGTGGGCTGCGCTGGGGCGAGCGTGCGCGGGCGGGTGCTTCGGGCAGCCGCTTCCGGGCACGCGCGACGGGCACGCGCGACGGGCACGCGCGACGGGCCGGACCGCGGCCTGCACATTGCACACAGTGTCGCGCTCGCGTACGTGTCGGCAGACCACGAAATGAGGCCCCGGCGCCACCCAGTTCGCGCCTCGCTGCGGCGTGCCCGCTGCTAGACTGCCGCACCCGCATCCAGGCCGGCGCGCCAGCCACCGGCAGCCTGCACCGTCCGTGCCGCAACCGCAAGCGCCTTCGTCGCCTGACGCCACCCCGCTGCAGCTCGAGCAGGCCTTGCAGCTCGTGCTCCAGTCGGGCCGGACGATCCCGGAAGGCGAGCCCGGCAGCACGCCCTGGCTGCAGGGGCTGATCGACGCGCTCGTCGATCTCTCGAGCCGTGACGCGCTCACCGGCCTGGCCAACCGGCGCAGCTTCGAGCTGGCGCTGGCACGCGAGGCCGATCGCGTCGCGCGCAGCGGCGAGCCGGCACTGCTGCTGATGCTGGACATCGACCATTTCAAGCGCGTCAACGACAACCACGGCCATGCCGCCGGCGACGAGGTGCTGCGCAGCGTCGCGACCGCGCTGGCCGACAGCGTGCGGCCGATGGACCTGGTGGCACGCGTGGGCGGCGAGGAGTTCGCGATCATCCTGCCCAACTGCCCGGCCGCCTTCGGTGCGGCGGTGGCCGAACGCGTTCGCCGCAGCGTCGAGCGAACCCCGGTGATGGCCGGGCCGGGGGGTTCGGCGATCGAGGTCACGATCAGCGTCGGCGGCGCCTTCGCCCCGCAATGGGTTCGCTCGACGCCGGCGCTGTGGATCGAACGCGCCGACCAGCAGCTCTACCACGCGAAGGCGACAGGTCGCAACCGCGTGCAGCTCGAGGCGAGTGTCGCTTCGCTGGTGAGCACCGAGGAACGGGAGGCCTTGTTCGAGACCCCCCACGGGATGGAGGAGCACGATGACTGAGGCGCCCGCACGCCGGCCGCGCATCATGGCGGTCACCAGCGGCAAGGGCGGCGTGGGCAAGACCATCGTCAGCGCCAACCTCGCCGCGGCGTTTGTCCGCCTGGGCGAGCGCGTGCTCGTGCTCGACGCGGACCTGGGCCTGGCCAACCTCGACGTCGTGCTCAACCTGTTCCCGAAGATCACGCTGCACGACGTCTTCACCGGCGCGCGCACGCTCGACGAGGCGATCCTGCCTGCGCCCGGCGGTTTCTCGGTGCTGCTGGCCGGTTCGGGGATGGTCGAGTACTCGCGGATGACGCCCGAGCTGCGCGAGCGGCTGCAGGAGGTCGTTGCCGAGGTCGCGTCGCGCTTCGATCGCGTGCTGCTGGACACCGGCGCGGGCATCTCCGACGTCGTGCTCTATACGGTCTCGCTGGCCGATGAGGTGCTGGTCGTCGCCACGCCCGAGCCGACCTCGATCACCGACGCCTACGCGACGATCAAGGTGCTGGCGACCACCCAGGCGCGCCGCGGCCTGCGCCTGCTGGTCAACCAGACGCGCCGCGCCGGCGAGGCGCGCGGCGTGCATGCTCAGCTGCAGCAGGTGCTCGACCGCTTCGTCACGCCGTCGCTGGATGCGCCGCTGCAGCTGGATCTGCTCGGCGAGGTGCCGGCCGATGCGGCCGTGCGCGAGGCCGTGCAGCGCCGCGAGCTGCTGCTGGAAGCGCTGCCGGGCGCGCAGGCCTCGCAGGCGCTGCTTGCGGCGGCGCAGCGGCTGCAGGACTCCCGCGAGCGCTGAACCGGCCCGCGGCTGCGGGCCAGACACACCCCGCAGCAGGCACAGTGCCCGGCGCCTGGGCTAGTCTTACGGTTTTTGCGACGGATTGCGCCGCGGAGGCGGAGGCCGGAGAACTTGCGATGAACCTCGATTTCATTCCCGAATCGACCCGCGCCGCGGGCCTGGGTGCGCTGATGAAGGGCGCGGGTGCACTGACCCGCGTGCTGCCGATCCCGCAGCCGACGCTCCTGATCGGCCCTGGCTCGAGCCGCCGTCTGGGCCAGGCGATCGCCGCTTTCGGCCATGAGAAGGTGCTGGTCGTCACCGACAAGGTGATCGTGCGCCTTGGCCTGCTGCAGGGCCTGACCGATGCGCTCACCGAGGGCGGCGCGGAGTACGTCGTCTTCGACGAGATCACGCCCGATGCGCCGATCCCGCTGATCGAGCGCGGCATCGCGGCCTTCCGCGACCACCAGTGCGACGCGCTGGTGGCGGTCGGCGGCGGCAGCTCGATCGACGCTGCGAAGGCGATCGCGGTCGCGATCGCCAACCCCAGCCGCAGCCTGCGGGCGCTGGCCGGCTACTACAAGGGCCTGCGCACGCCGATGCCGGTCTATGCGGTGCCGACGACCGCGGGCACGGGCTCGGAGGTGACGGTGGCCGCGGTCATCGCCGATCCGGAGCGCAGCAGCAAGCTCGTCATCGTCGACACCCGGATCGTTCCGCGCATGGCGGCACTCGACCCCGAACTCGCCACCGGGCTGCCGCCGGCGATCACCGCGGCCACCGGCATCGACGCGCTCACGCATGCGGTCGAGGCCTTCATCGGCAACTGGGCCACGGCGCAGACCGATGCGCTGGCGCTGGCTGCCGTCGGCATGATCTTCTCGAACCTGCGCACGGCCTGCCGCGACGGCGGCAACCTGCAGGCGCGCGAGAACATGGCGCTGGCCAGCACCTGGGCGGGAATGGCCTTCACGCGCGCCAACGTCGGCTACGTGCACGCGATCGCGCACCAGTTCGGCGGTCTCTACCACACGCCCCACGGGCTGGCCAACGCGATCATGCTGCCGCACGTGCTGCGCTTCTCGGCGCCCGCGGTGACGACGCAGCTGGCGCAACTGGCGGTGCGCGCCGGGCTCGGCGAAGCCACCGAGCACGAGGAGGAGCTGGCCGAGAAGTTCATCGAGGGCGTCTGCGCGCTCAACCGCGACATCGGCATCCCGACGACGCTCGAGGCACTGCGCGAGAAGGACATCCCGGCGCTGGCGCGGGCGGCGCTGCGCGAGGCGCACACCGGCTATCCGGTGCCGCGCTACATGACGCAGGCGCAGTGCGAGGAGATGATCCGCGCGGTGCTGCCGTCGGCGGGGAAGGATGACCAGGCGCCGCGCAAGGCAGCGCGAAGGACCGCGACCAAGACCGCAGCCAAGGCTGGCCGCAAGGCAGCGCCCAAGACGAGCGCCGGCGCCAGGGCTGCCTCGGGCCGCAAGCGCCGCAGCGCACAGGCCTGATCCGCAGGCGAACCACACCTCACTATCGGAGTGTCATCGATGAAGAAAGTCGTCACCGTCTCGCTCGGTTCGTCCAAGCAGGACTTCGAATTCGAAACCGATTTCCTCGGCCAGCACTTTCGAGTCAAGCGTCTGGGCGCCGACGACGACATCGGCCGTGCCTGGGAGCTGATGCGCCGCCACCAGGCCGAGGCCGACGCGATCGGCCTTGGCGAGGTTGGAGACCATTTCCACGTCGGCCAGCGCACGGTGATCAACAAGGAGACGGCGCGGCTGCTGAAGGTCGTCACGCGCATTCCGGCGACGACCGGCGCCCGGCTGCGCCGGCTGCTGCAGGTGCGCGCGGTGCGCAAGGTCCAGGCGCAGCTGGGCAACTACTTCAACAACAACATCGTCCTCTTCATCTCCGGCATGCGCAACTACGACCTCGCGCAGGCGCTCTCGGAGTACACGCCCAACCTCTATTTCGCCGATGCGCTGACGCAGACCGGCGCGCCGGCGCTGCTGAACTCGCTCGAGCAGCTCGAGCTCTACGCCAAGGGCACCGACTGGGCGCTCACGGGGCGCCGGCGCGAGCTGCTGGAAGCGGCGTTCTCGGGCTTCAAGCGCAGCCGCATGGTCGCCGAGGTCGCCAAGGCGCACGTCATCGTCGGCACCTTCGCCGAGATCCGCGAGGTCGGCAACACGCGCAACCTCGCCGGCAAGACGGTGATCACCTCGGCGGTCGACGAGGAGCGCCTCGCCTTCTTCCGCCAGTGCCGGGTCAACCTCGTGATCGACGTCAGTCCCAGGCTCTTCGAGCAGGTTGTCGGCGTCAACGTGATCGAGGCGATGATCATCGCCGCGCTCGAGTGTCCGCTCGAGGACATCAGCGACGAGGATTTCGAGGAGATCATCGACGAACTCGATCTGCAGCCGCAGCTGCTGCACCCGACCGGGCATTTCCGCAACATCCGGCGCTTCGCGTTCGTGATCCATCCCCTGAGCCAGGAGTTCATCCGCAAGGGCCTGCCGATCCCCAAGGCCACGCCCAAGATCGTGATGGACCAGGTCGAGTCGCTGGCGGCGCACCTGCCACCGATGGTCTACTGCAAGATGGAGAACATCGTCTCGCCGACCGGCGCCGAGGCCGAAGGCTGGCTCATCACCGTCGGCGGCACGCCCAAGGAGATGCTCTCGCGCAGCCCCGAGTTCACCTATCGGCGGCTGCTGGCCGCCGCACGGATGGCGGAGAAGCTCGGTGCCCAGATCATGGGCCTGGGCGCGTTCACCAAGGTGGTCGGGGACGCCGGCGTCACGGTCGCGCGGCGCGCGCGCATCCCGGTGACCACCGGCAACAGCTACTCGGCCTCGGGCGCGCTGTGGGCCGCGGCCGACGCGATGCGGCGCATGGGCCTCGTCGAGCAGCCGCCGCCGGGGCAGCGGCTGCGCGCCAAGGCCATGGTGATCGGCGCCACCGGGTCGATCGGCTCGGTCAGCGCGCGGCTGCTGGCGATGGTGTTCGAGCAGGTGGTGCTGGCCGGGCGCAGCCTCGACAAGCTCGAGGAGCTCAAGGCCTCGATCCTGAAGGACACGCCGGACGCGAACGTCCTGTGCTCGAACGACTACGACGAACTGCTCGGCGACATGGACATGATCGTCACGAGCACCTCGGGCGCGGGCAAGAAGATCCTGGACATCACGCGCGTCAAGCCCGGCTGCGTGATCACGGACGTGGCGCGGCCGCTGGACCTGCCGCCCGAGGAGGTGGCCAAGCGCCCGGACGTGCTCGTCGTCGAATCCGGCGAGATCGAGCTGCCGACCAAGGTGCGGGGCTTGAAGAGCATCGGCCTGCCGCCCAACGTCGTCTACGCGTGTCTGGCCGAGACCATCGTGCTTGCGCTCGAGGGCCGCTTCGAGGTCTTCACCGTCGGCCGCGACACCGAGTGGCCCAAGGTCAAGGAGATCTACAAGCTCGGCCTCAAGCACGGCATGAAGCTCGCGGCGATCTCGGGCGTCAACGGCGTCTTCACCGACGAACAGATCGCCAAGGTCGTCGAGCTGGCGAAGAAGGCACGCGCCAAGGGCAAGGGAGCCAAGGGCGCCAAGAGCGTCAAGGGCGCCAAGGCGTCCGCGGCGGCGACGAAGACGCGCGCGAAGGCCGAGCCCGTGTCCAAGGCAGGCGCCAAGCGGGTTGCGGCGAAGAAGGCAACCGCAGCCGCGGCGGCCACGAAGAAGACGCGTGGCAAGGCGGTCGCGGCCGAGGCGCCGCCAGCGCAGGACGTGGCGAGCGAAGCGGGTGCTGCAGCCGAGGTCAAGGCGACGCCGCGCAAGGCCGGCGTCCGCAAGACGACGTCCGGCAAGACCACGTCTGCCAAGACCGGGGCGGTGCGAACCGCGCCGCGCAAGGCCGCTTCGCGCAAGACGGTTGCCGCCGAGCCGGCGCTCTTGCCCGCGGAATCGGCGAGCGCGGAGACGGCCAGCGTGACGGCGGCAGACTGATCGGGCAATCCGGCCACGCCGTGCGGGCCGAGGGTCGCAAGATCCGCTGGCCCCGAGACTTGGCCGGGTGCCTTCCAGTCGCTCAGGCGCTGCCGGGCTTCACGCGGCCGAGCAGGGCGACCAGCGCGCCGGCGCCGCCCTGCGGGGCGCTCGCCTGCGCGAAGGCGATGACCTCGGCGCTCTGCGCCAGCCAGCGCTGCACGCGCGCCTTGAGCACCGGGCGGCGCCCGGGCGAGCCATGGCCCTTGCCGTGCACGATGCGCACGCAGCGCTGCCCCCGGCGCGCCGAGAGATCGATGAACGTGCGCAGCGCTTCGCGCGCCTCGTCCCGGCGCAGGCCGTGCAGGTCGATCTCACCCTGGATCGTCCACTGGCCGCGGCGCAGCCGGCTCACGACGTCGGCACCGACGCCCGGGCGGCGATAGCTCAGCCCGTCGTCGGTGAGCAGCAGCGATTCGACGTCGACCTCGTCGGACCAGGTCTGCCGCAGCGCCGCGCGCTCGTCGGCCTCGCGCTGGTGCGGCCAGGGCGCAGGGCGGATGCGCTCGATCTCGGCGCGGCCGCTCGGCCGCAGCGGCGTGACCTCGCCCACGGCGTCGCGGAAGAGCCGCTGCGCGGCCTGCGCGGCGCGCCGTCGCGCCTGTTCGCGGGCCTGGCGCTCGGCTTCCTCGCGCCGCCGTGCGGCGAGTGCCTCGCGCAGATCGGCCAGGCTCGCCAGACCCGACGCCGATGGGCTTCCGTCGCGGGCGCGCGAAGGCTTCACACCAGGCCGCGCTCGGCCATCGAGACGACCTCGCCCCGACCGACCACCAGGTGATCGAGCACGCGCACCTCGACGAGCGCCAGCGCGCTCTTGAGCGTCTGCGTCAGGTACTCGTCGGCACGCGAGGGCTCGGCAAGCCCCGAAGGGTGGTTGTGCGCAAGGATCACCGCCGCGGCGTTGAGCGCCATCGCGCGGCGCACGACTTCGCGTGGATACACGCTCGTCTGCGTGAGCGTGCCGCGGAACATCTCCTCGAGCTCGAGCAGCCGGTGCTGGTGGTCGAGGAAGAGCACCGCGAAGACCTCGTGCGGCAGTCCACCGAGCTGCAGCGCAAGGTATTCCTTGACGCGCTGCGGCGCGTCGAACACCGGCGCCTGGCGCAGCGGCTGCGCGATCGCGCGGCGCGCGATCTCCATCACCGCGAGGATCTCGGCGCGTTTGGCCGGCCCCAGGCCCTTGACGGCGGCCAGGTCCTTGCCGCTTGCGCCGAGCAGTCCGGCAAGACCCCCGCAGTGCTCGAGCAGCTTCTGCGCCAGGCCGAACACGCCCAGGCCCGCGGGGCCGGTGCGCAGCAGCAGCGCCAGCAGCTCGGTGTCGGCCAGCGCCGCGGCGCCGCGCTGCAGCAGCTTCTCGCGCGGGCGCTGGTCGACGGGCAGGTCCTTCAGGGGCATGGGTTCATGACGCCGGCAGGGTGATGCGCGCCGGACCGGGCGGAAGGTGCCGAATAGAATTCGCGGCAGTCTATTCGAGCGAGCAAGCCCACCGGGCGTGCCTGCGCATCCTGCCCGTGACACGCATCCAGCCCGGATCCTTTCTGACGCTGCACTACCGCCTGAGCGGCCCCGACGGCGCCGACGTCGTCAACACCTTCGACGGCCCGCCGGCGACGCTGACGCTGGGCACCGGCCAGCTCGCGCCGGCGCTCGAGCAGTACCTGCTCGGGCTTGCCGAAGGCGAGCGCGCGAGCTTCGACGTGCCCGCCGGCGAGGCCTTCGGCGAGCGCAGCCCCGAGCTGCTGCAGCGCGTCTCGCGCGCGCTCCTGCGCGAGTTCGGCGACCCGGACGCGAGCTACGAGTGCGGCGAGGTGGTGCAGTTCCCGACGCCCGACGGCGAAGGATCGTACGCGGGCATCGTGCGCGAGGTCGGTGACGACTGGCTGCTCTTCGATTTCAACCACCCGCTGGCCGGGCGCGCGGTGCGCTTCGAGGTGCAGGTGCTGGGAGTGCTGGATTGAGCGAGAACCGCCCGGTGGGCGAGGTGCTGCTGGCCGAGCCGCGCGGCTTCTGCGCCGGCGTCGACCGCGCGATCGAGATCGTCGAGCGCGCGCTGCAGATCTTCGGCCGGCCGATCTACGTGCGCCACGAGATCGTCCACAACACCTACGTCGTCAACGACCTCAAGGCCAAGGGCGCGATCTTCATCGAGGAGCTCGACGATGTGCCCGAGGGCGCCACGCTGATCTTCAGCGCGCACGGTGTCAGCAAGGCGCTGCGCGAGGAGGCGGCGCGGCGCGGCTTCCGCGTCTTCGACGCCACCTGCCCGCTGGTGAGCAAGGTGCACATGGAGGTGCACAAGCTCTCGCGCGAGGGCTACGAGTTCATCATGATCGGCCACAAGGGGCACCCCGAGGTCGAGGGCACGATGGGGCAGTTGAAGGGCGGCATCTACCTCGTCGAGACGGTCGAGGACGTGGCCCGCGTGCAGCCGCGCAGCGACAAGGTCGCGGTCGTCACGCAGACGACGCTCAGCGTCGACGACGCCGCGGCGATCCTTGCCGCGGTCAAGCAGCGCTTCCCGCAGGTGCGCGAGCCGAAGAAACAGGACATCTGCTACGCGACGCAGAACCGCCAGGACGCGGTCAAGCTGATGGCGCGCGCGGTCGACGTCGTCGTCGTCGTCGGCAGCGCAACCAGCAGCAACAGCAACCGCCTGCGCGAGGTCGCCGAGCGTCTGGGCACGCCCGCCTACATGGTCGACTCCGCCGACGATCTCGAGCCCGAGTGGTTCGACGGCAAGCCGCGCGTGGGCGTCACGGCGGGGGCCTCCGCGCCCGACATCCTCGTGCAGCAGGTAATCGAGCGCCTGCGCGAGCTGGGCGCGAATTCGGTGCGCAAGCTCGACGGCGTGCAGGAGCATGTGCGCTTCCCGCTGCCGCGAGGCCTGGGCGGCGCCGGGCGCGTCTGAACTCGCCGACCGGCGCCGGCCAAGGGCGGCGCGCAGGGCGCTGCCTACAATTCGCGGTTTCGCGCGAACCCCTGTCCCATGCTCGACATCAACCTGCTGCGCCGTGATCTGGACGGCGTCGTCGCCCGTCTTTCCCGGCGCAAGAACCCGCAACCCTTCCTCGACGTCGAGCGCTTCACCGCGCTCGAAGCCGAGCGCAAGCGCATCCAGACGCGCACCGAGGAACTGCAGGCGCGCCGCAACAGCCTCTCCAAGCAGATCGGCGCCGCCAAGGGCAAGGGCGAAGACGCCTCGGCGCTGATGGCCGAGGTCGGCGGCATCGCTGGCGAGCTCGAGGCGGGCGCCAGGCAGCTCGATGCGCTGCAGGCCGAGCTGCACGCGCTGCTGATGGCGCTGCCGAACCTCCCGCAGGACGAGGTGCCGGTGGGTGCCGACGAGCAGGGCAACGTCGAGGTGCGGCGCTGGGGCACGCCCAGGAGCTTCGACTTCCCCGTCAAGGACCATGTCGACCTGGGTGCGCCGCTGGGCCTGGATTTCGACACCGGCGCCAAGCTCTCGGGCACGCGCTTCTCCTTCCTGCGCGGGCCGGTGGCGCGGCTGCACCGTGCGCTTGCGCAGTTCATGCTCGACGTGCAGACGCGCGAGCACGGCTACACCGAGTGCTATACGCCCTACATCGTCAACCGCGAGATCCTCGAGGGCACGGGGCAGCTGCCCAAGTTCAAGGAGGACATGTTCTGGGTGCTGCGCGGCGGCAGCGAGGAGCAGGCCGAGCAGTACCTGATCAGCACGAGCGAGATCAGCCTGACCAACACCGTGCGCGAGCAGATCGTCGATGCCGCGGCGCTGCCGATGAAGCTCACCGCGCACAGCCCCTGCTTTCGCAGCGAGGCCGGCAGCGCCGGGCGTGACACGCGCGGCATGATCCGCCAGCACCAGTTCGACAAGGTCGAGATGGTGCAGATCACGCGCCCCGAGCAGAGCGACGCGGCGCTGCAGGAGATGGTCGGTCACGCCGAGGCCATCCTGCAGAAGCTGGAACTCCCTTATCGCGTCGTGCTGCTGTGCACCGGCGACATGGGCTTTTCCAGCGCGCGCACCTACGACCTCGAGGTCTGGCTGCCGGCGCAGCAGACCTATCGCGAGATCAGCTCCTGCAGCAACTGCGAGGCCTTCCAGGCGCGTCGCATGCAGGCACGCTTTCGCAACGCCGCGGGCAAGCCCGAGCTCGTGCACACGCTCAACGGCTCGGGCCTCGCGGTCGGCCGCGCGCTCGTCGCGGTGCTCGAGAACCACCAGCAGGCCGACGGCAGCATCCGCGTTCCCGCGGCGCTTCGCCCCTACCTGCACGGCGAGGAATTCCTGCGCGCCTGAGCGCCCGGCACGCCGGTTTGCGGGCGACCCGCCGCGCGTCGGCTAGAATGCGCGGCTGCCCACGACCCGGGCACCATCAGGAGAGGTGGCAGAGTGGTCGAATGCGCCGGACTCGAAATCCGGTATACGGTTTACCGTATCGAGGGTTCGAATCCCTCCCTCTCCGCCAGGATTGCGTTCAGCGGCCCCGGCATGGCCATCAGCACCGGGCCGAACGATTCCATCAGAGCCCCGCGATCCGGGGCTTTTTGCTGGTCGGCGCGCGTGCTCGATCGGCCATCTTGTCCTTCGGCGCGATCAAGGCCCCAGCGCTCGGCGCGAACATGACGAACGTGTAGGCTGGCGACATCGATCTGGACGATGAAGGGGAAGCACGATGTCCGAGAGAGTGAACCTGGGGAAGGCGCTGCCGGAGCTCTACAAGACGGTGGCCCAGCTCGACAAGCTTGCGGCCGAAGCGGCACGCGCAGCCGGCGTCTCGGAGCGTCTTTCGCACCTGATCCGCCTTCGCGCCTCGCAGATCAACGGCTGCGCGTTCTGCACCCGGATGCACACGCGCGACGCGATCGCCGTCGGCGAATCGGTCGACCGCATCAGCGTCCTGCCGGCGTGGCGCGAGACGAGCTATTTCGATCCCAAGGAGCAGGCTGCGCTGGAGCTGGTCGAAGCGATCACACTGGTCGCCGACGGGCACGTACCCGACGAGGTCTACGAGCGCGCGTCCGGCAGTCTGTCGTCCGACGAGATTGCGGCCATCGAGTGGCTTTCGATCGTCATCAATGCGTGGAACCGGATCGCGATTGCCAGCCGCTACCCCGTCGGTGAGTGAGTCGGGGCGCCGCTCTCAGTACGCGCGACCGTCCTTGTGCGCGAACACCCAGCGGCCTTCCACCAGCAGGGCCTGCAGGTCGTCATCGGGATAGTGCACGGTGTCGCCCGCGCTGCGATCGCCGATCTCGAGGTAGAGCACGGGTTCGGCGGTCGGGTTCAGCAGCTGGTGGGCCTCGCCGCCGGCACGAAAGCCGGCGCACATCCCAGGGGAGAGCGGCGTGTCGCCGGCGTCGGTGCGAAGGACCGGGTGACCCTGCAGCACGTAGACGAATTCGTCCTGCGCCGTGTGCGCGTGCCGCAGCGCCGAGACCGCGCCGGGCGCCAGTTCGGTGAGGTTGACACCGAAGTTGGAAAGACCGAACACCGCGCCGAGCGCACGCTTGCTGCGCCCGGCCATGCGCGAGGCGAAAGGTTCCGGATAGTTCGATGGCGTTGCGCGCGGCGCGACGTCGGCGGCGTGAACGGCAATGGGGTGGGTGGCGAGGGCCATGGCCTTGGAGGGCTTGATCGTTGTCCGTGGTCAAGAACAATCCGCGCGCGACGACGCGTCAACGGTTCCGATCCATCATGCACCAGGAAGCTTGCGCGTTTCGGGTACGGCGGAATCTGATTGGCAATGCGTGCACCCGACCCGCCGCGCCCTGCGCGGTTGCCATGGTTTGGCCGGCGGCCTGCGCAGACGGGTCCTTCGGTTGACGTCATGGGTGTGTGACGTTGTAATACGTACGATCCAGACGCGAGGAATTCAGCATGTCGGCGGTACTCACCGTGCGCCTGACCGATGAGGAGGCGCAAGCGATCGATCGCCTGGTGCGCGCCACCGGCAAGAGCCGCAGCCACCTGGTGCGCGAAGCGCTGCGCGCGCAGGCGCTGCGTGAGACCTTGCGTCTCATCCAGGAAGACCTGGGGCCGCAGGCACGGGCCGCGGGCTGGCTCAGCGAAGAGGACATCCTGCGCGACGTGTCGTGAGGGTGTTCTTCGACACCAACGTCTGGCTCTCGGCGGTCGTGTTCCCGGGGCTGTGCGCTGAATTGCTGCTGGAGGTCGACGCGCGCGATCACCGCCTGCTGACCAGCGCGCTTGTTCGGAACGAAGCGCACGAAGTGCTGCGACGCAAGTTCGCGCGTCATGAGCTTGCGCTCGAGCGCTTCGATGCCCTCTGGGCGTATGCCGAGCTCGTCGACGACGTGCCGGAGCCGGCCGACGACCCTGACGTGCGTTTGCTGGCGGCGGCATCCGCCGCGCGTGCGGATGTCTTCGTGACCGGGGATCAGCGGCTGCTGAGCTGGGCCGCGCGCGATGCGATGCGCATCGCCTCTCCACGCCAGGCCTGGATGCTTTTGACGACGTCGCTTGCTCGCTGAGGCATGGAACACCTCGGATGTCGTCCGGCCTGCATTGCTTTCGGGCCGGGTCGCTGGCGGATCCGGTACAAGGCTGCTGAGGTGAAGATCCGGTGACAACGCCTGTGCGTTCGCGGCCGGAGGACCCCGCAGGTCTCACCGAGGCCGAGGCCGCCGCACGGCTGGCCGAAGTCGGACCCAACGAGATCAGCGAGCATCGCGAGAGCCTGCTGCGGCGCGCGCTGGGCAAGCTCTGGGCGCCGGTGCCGTGGATGCTCGAGGCCGCGGTGGTGCTGGAACTCGCGCTCGGCAAGATTGTCGAGGGCGCGATCATCGCCGCCCTCGTCATCTTCAACGCGGTGCTCGCGCTGCTGCAGGAGGGCCGCGCGCGCACGGCGCTGGCGGCGCTGAAGTCGCGCCTGGCAGTGAACGCCTCGGTGCGCCGCGATGGCGTCTGGCGCACGATCCCGGCGCGCGAACTCGTCCCGGGCGACCGCGTCAAGCTCTCGCTCGGTGCGGTCGTCCCCGCCGACGTGCGCCTGCTCTCGGGCACGGTGCTGGTCGACCAGTCGATGCTCACCGGCGAGTCGCTGCCGGTGCAGGCGCAGCCGGGCGGCCAGACCTGGGCCGGCGCGCTCGTGCGCGGCGGCGAGGCCGAAGCCGAGGTCACCGCCACCGGCGCGCGCACGCGCTTCGGGCGCACCGCGGAGCTCGTGCAGAGCGCGCACGTGCAGGGCACGCAGCAGAAGGCGGTGCTGCGCGTCGTGCGCAACCTGGCGCTCTTCAACGGCGTCGTGATCCTGCTGCTCGTCGTGCACGCCGCCTGGCAGGGCCTGCCGCTGTCGGCGATCGAGCCGCTCGTGCTGACGGCGTTCCTCGCCTCGATCCCGGTCTCGCTGCCGGCGACCTTCACGATGGCCGCGGCGCTCTCGGCGCACGCGCTGGCCGCGCGCGGCGTGCTCGCCACGCGCTTGTCGGCGCTCGACGAGGCCGGCAGCATCGACCTGCTGTGCTCCGACAAGACGGGCACGCTGACGCAGAACGCCCTGCGCGTCGTGCAGGTCCAGCCTTTCGACGGGCTGGACGAAGCGCGGCTGCTGCACTGGGCGGCGTTGGCCAGCTCCGACGCTGGCGCCGACCCGGTCGACGCGGCGATCCGCAGTGCCGCGGGCGCGGTGCCCGAGCTGGCGAGTCGACGCAGCTTCCAGCCCTTCGATCCCGCGACCAAGCGCGCGCAGGCGCTGGTTGCCGATCCCAGCGGTCGCCTCCAGCAGGTGACGAAAGGGGCGTTCGCGGTGGTCGCGGAGATCGCCGACGCCGATGCGGCGCAGCGGCAGGCTGCGCAGGCGCTCGAGGAAGCCGGCCACCGCGTGCTGGCGGTGGCCTTGGGCGACGCGCGCGACGAGCCGCAGGCGCCTGCCGCCGGGAGGCCGCGTCTCATCGGCCTGATCGCGCTTGGTGATCCGGTGCGCCCGGACGCCGCGGCACTGATCGGCCAGCTCGCGAGTCACGGCGTGCGCGTGATGATGGTCACCGGCGACGCGCCGACGACGGCCGCGGCCGTCGCGCGCACGCTCGGCATCCAGGGCTCGGTGTGCGCGCGCCCCACGCCGGTTGCGGGAAGCACGCTCGCGCCGGCGGATGGCGCGGACAGCGCCGGCGCGGGTGCCGAGCCAGAGGCGCTGACGCCCGAGCCCGGCTGCGGCGTGCTGGCCGGGGTGCTGCCGCAGGACAAGTTCGAGCTCGTGCGCACGCTGCAGCGCCAGGGGCACACGGTGGGCATGTGCGGTGACGGCGCCAACGACGCACCGGCGCTGCGCCAGGCGCACATGGGCATTGCGGTGGCGCAGGCCACCGATGTGGCCAAGGCCGCCGCGGGGCTGGTGCTGACGACGCCGGGCCTGGCCGGCGTGGCCGACGCGATCGACGAGGGCCGGCGCGCGTTTCGCCGCGTGCAGACCTACAC
>JAIXKN010000011.1:0-50880 GCA_026932425.1 Burkholderiales bacterium | reverse complement strand
GCTGCGCCTCTCGCCCTCGGCGCTGACGACGCTGGCCTTCCTCACGCTCGTTTTCGCCGGCCAGGCGACGATCTACGCGATCCGCGTGCGCGAGCGGATCTGGGAAACGCTACCGGGGCGATGGCTCGTCGTCGCGACCATCGTCGATCTGGCCATCGGCATCGGCGTGGCGATGAGCGGCGTGCTCGGCGCGCCGCTTGGCGCGGGCCTCGTGCTCGCGCTGCTGGTGGCGTCGGTCGTGCTCGCCTTTGGTCTCGACGGCCTGCGGCGTCTTGCGTTCGCGCGTCTGCGCGTGCATTGACAAGACGCGCGCCTACGCGTGCATCAACGCAAACGTCAAGCCGCGCAGCGCTGCAACTCGCGTCGCCTGAGCCGGGGTACCAGGCTGCCGACGAGCAGAAGACCGATCGACATCGACGCCCAGGTCGACACCTCCGGCACCGCGGTCACGGTGCGGGTAAAGAGACAGCTTGTGTCGCCCGGACCACAGTTGGTCTGCCAGTCCACCTCTGCGTGCAATGTGTTCCCGTCAGCGTCCAGGCCGACGAAATTCAGCGTGAGACCGGTTCGTTCGAAGGTGTAGGTCCCCGCTGCGACTGGTCCCGCGGAGGGGGTGAACACGCCGAAGAGGTAGCTGTACTGTTGGCCTTGCTGCAAATTGAACGAGGTAAGGAAGTTGACGCTGGGTTTGCCGGGCAGGCTTGAGAGGTGAAAGCTAAAGTCGTAGGGCGGACCGTAGATGCATGACGCGGTGAAAGTCCCGCTGCATCCGAACCAGGTGTTCAAATAGATTTCGCTGTAGCTCGTGAAATCCGCCCAAACCATCGTTCCTGGGTTGGCGCTCGAGTCGTAATAGCCTTGGCTTGGAAGGTCGGCCGGATCCAGGCCGAAGTCCGGGGCGCTCTCGTCGAAGGCCAGCGCGCTGCTGCTGGAGGGGATCGACATGGTCACCCAGACTTCCACGCTGTCGTTGGGCCCGACCGTGCCCGACGGCGTGGTGAATGCCAGATCCACCGTCGGCAATGCAGCATTCGCCGAGCACGCGAGCGCCACGCAAGATGCAGCGATGGTGCCTGCCGTCAAAAATCGACTCATGATGCTCCTCCCCCACAGGCGTTTGCGCCGACTCATCGTCGGCAACGGGGAAAATCTAGCGAGACGAGGATTGAGCGTCAAGGGCACGCCCCCCATGAACAAGGGGGCGGTGACGGCCTGCATGGTGGCGGAGTAGTTAGGCATGCGGTCGAACGCGACGCGAGGGCGGGATGCGCGTTCACTTCTGCGCCGGTGTCGGCGCCACGGGTCTGTCACGCGACTGCCCCTGCAGCCGCCACACCCAGATCAGATCGAGTGAATTCTCGGCGCCGGACTGTGCGCGCAGCGTGAAGCGCTGGGCGATGCGGTAGATCAGCTGCCAGGAGCCGCTGGTGGCGTTGACGCCGCGCTCGTAGCCGACGTACCAGCGCCGAGAGAGCTGCTTGCCCAGGCTGACGACGGTCTCGCGCACATTGCCCTCGCCGGTCTCGTGCACGCTGATGGTGTCCAGGCCGAGGGTGCGCATCAACGTGTCGGTCGGCGCCTCGCCTTCGCCGGCCAGCAGCGCCACGGCGACGCGCTGCAAGAGCGCGGAGTCGGCGCGATCCAGGCCGTCGGAAGGGCGGCCCAGGACCAGCCAGCTGAGCTTGTCGGACTCGCTCAGATCGGTGTTGGAGTACAGCCGCACGCGCGGATTCGTCAGCGTGCCGGTGATGGCCACGCCGACCTCGATGTCGATGTTGGGACGCAGGGCGAGCACGTCCAGCGTCGGGTTCTCGACGTCGCCGCTGAAGATGACGCGGCCGCGCGCGATCTCGAGCTTCTGGCCGTAGGCCGAGTACTGGCCTCCAACGGTGTGCATGCTGCCTTCGAGCGTGAGCCGGCCGGCGCGGCTGCCCACGAGGAGCTTGCCGCCAAGCGTCGTGTCGAGGCCGCGGCCGTGCACGCGCAGCTTCTCGCCGAGGTCGAGTTCGACCGCCACCTGCACGTTGCGGCGCGAGCTTGGCGCTGCAGCGGCGGGGGTCCGATCGCTTTCGAAGCTGGCCCGGCGCAGCACGACGTCGTCGTCGAGCGAGGGCGCGTCGCTGCGGCTGAGATCGATCAGGCCCTCGTCGATGCGGACGCGCCCCTTCAGGTCGGGCTTGGCGTCGACCACGTCCATCGTCAATTCGCCGCTGGCGACGATCTGCCGGTCGATGCGACCGAGCACGCGCAAGCGTTCCGCGTTCAGTGTCAGACGGCTGGGCGCACGGCCGCTCAGGTCGATGTGTCCGCCGATGCGTGCGCTGCCCTCGCCGCTGCGCAGCGTGAACTGCTCGATCTCGGCCGACGCCCCGTGCAGGCGCAGCTGCGCCTGCCCCTGGGACACGTCGACGCCCAGCAGCAGGTTTCGCACCGCGACGTCGCTCGCGCGCATCTGCCCTTCGTAATCGGGGGCGCCGACGCGTCCGCCGACGCGGGCGACGGTGTGCAGCTGGCCCGAGAGGCGCCAACCCGGCGGCAGCCAGTTGCCCCAGATCCCAAGGTTGGATACATGCGCCTGCACGAGTCCATCGATCGGCGTGTCGGCGTCGGGCCAGCGTTGCTCGGCGCGCGTCTGGAGGTTCAGGCGCGCCGCGGCCTCGCCCAGCGTACGCCCGGCAAAGGCGGCTGCGAGCTGCCAGCGGCCCTGGTGGGCGCTGGCGATCAGCTGCAATTCGCTCAGGCCGAAGGGCGCACTGGCGTTCTCCTCGGACAAGCGCAGGTCGCCGTCTCGGCGCTCGAAGACGATGTCGGCGTCGACCGTCTCGGCCACGCGCAGATCGACGCTGCCGGCCAGGCGCAGATCGCCCTGCCAACCCAACTTGGGCTGCAGCCGTGCCAGCAGCGGCGCGAGCGGAAAGGGCTCGAGCTGCGCGCGCAGCGCGAATGCCGCCCGCGGGCCGCTCAGGTCGACGTGCACCTCGTCCCAGCGCAGCGCACTGGCGTCGGCCAGGCGCAGGCGGCCGGCGTCGGCACGCAGTTCCTGCAGACCGTCATGCCCGTCGAAGCGCAGTTCCAGGCCCAGGTCGCGCGCTTGTGCCCACGGCTGTGCGCCGGAAAGCGCTTCCAGCCCGGTTCCGCTCCAGGGCAGCAGCGCGATCTGCGCACCGCGTGCGCTCCAGCGCCCGCCGGAGCGACCGTCCCCGACCCACTGCCCATCGGCGCCGACCTGCAACAGGGCGCCACTGCCCGCCTGCAAGCCAAGTCCGGTCTGCAACGCCGTCGAGGGCTGCACCGGCAGCACGGCGGTCAGCTCGAGCCGGTGCTGGCGCCAGGTGCCGCGCAGCTGCGCGAGCAATCGCTGGATCCGCTGCTCCTGCTGCGCCAGGTCCTGCGCTTGCAGTTCCAGCGACAGCGGCTGTTCGCTGCGGGTGTCGAAGCCCCATTGCGCACCTGCGCTGCGTGCCTGCAGCGTCGCCGTGCGCAGATCCTGCAGTTGCGCACGCCCGCTGCTGCGCACCGCGGGCCAGCGCCCGTCGATCGAGAACGTCGCCTGAGCGCTGCCGGCTTGCGGCGCCCACTCGGCAAGGTCGGGCAGCAGGCGCACGATCGGTGCCAGCGTCGCCAGCCTGGATGCCTGCAGCTCGAACTGCAGGTGGTCGTCGCGGCCATCGCCCAGCGGATTGCCCTGGCCCTGCACCGAGAGCCGGTTCTCGCCGAGCTGGAGCGTCGCCGCAAGGGTCGACGGCCGTCCCGCGGCGTCGCCGCCGGTGGGCTCCTGCCCAAGCTCGAGCGCGAGCGCCAGCGGCACCCCGGCGATCTGCGAGCGCTCGAGGTTCAGATGCCCGCGTCCGGTCAATTCCTGCGCCAGCGCCAGCGGTGGGAGCGCGAGGACCTTGTCCGGCATGGCCAGGTCCAGCGCCCAGCTTCCCGAGATCCGGTGCCGGCCTTGGCGCCAGGCCGAGCGCTCGGGCCCCGGCCACCAGGGCAGCGGGTCGAAGTCGGCGAGCTTGCCGCTCGTGCGCATCTGCCATGCATCCTTGCCGCTGCGCTGCGCGTCGAGCTCGAGCGTGGCGTGCGCGCTGCCGGCCTGCGCCCGCAGGCTGCGCACGAGGAGGCGGCGGGCATCGGCCTGCGCGTCGACGACGACGCTGACCGGCAGCGGACTGCCTTCGATGCGGCCGTCGAGCGTGCTGCGCAGCTCGACGGCCAGCGGCGTGCGGGGCTTGCGGATCTTCGGCTGCGCATCCGCCGCCTGTGGGTCGGGCGGAGGCAGGCCGCTGACCGTGAACGCAAGCGGCCCGCTCAGCTCCATCGTCGCCGCGCGGCCGTCCAGGCGCTGGGGCTGCAGGCCGTCGATCGTGCTCTGGATCTGCAGCTGGTCGTTGAGCCAGGCTCCGCTGCCCTGCCAGCGGCCGGCGTTTTCGGCTCCGCGCGCGAACTGGACGTCGAACGACTCGATCAGCAGGCGGCTGCGGTCGCCCGCGGGGCTCCGCAGCCGCGCGTGCAGCCGGCGCGCCGGCACGCGGCCTTCGTCCCAACGTCCGGGCTGCGCGTTCTCCAGGTCGACGCTTGCGGCCAGCGGACCATCCATCGACTGGGTGTCGATGTCCATGCGCCCGGAGAGCGCCGTGCGCGGTGCGCTGCTGGCCAGCGCCCTCAGGTCCAGCGCCTGGGTCGAGAGCTGCAGCCGGCCCAGCGCCCAGGCCTGCAGCGGTGTGATCGTGGCCTGCACGTCGAGCGCCGGTGCGGCCGCGCCGCGGCTCGCCGAAGTGCCGCGCAGGCGCGCCTGCAGTTCGAACCGCGCAAGGGGTCCGCTCGCCTGCACCTCGGCATCCCAGGCCGGGTCCTGCCCGCGTGAATCGATGCGGGCCTGCATCCGCAGCGGGAAGGGCGCGCGTGCACCGAGGAGGACGGCGCCACTGACCCGCGCGCGGTCGACCTCGAGGGCGAGGGTCTCGGCTTCGTAACCGCCATCGCGGTCCTGCCACAGCCGCAGCCGCTGGCCCTGCACCGTCCGCATCGCGGGCAGCGTGTCGATCTGCAGCTCGTCCACCGACGCCTGCTCGATCTGGATGCGCAAGGGCAGGTCCAGGGTCGCCGGCATCTCGATCGGGCGGGGGCCGGCGGGACCGGTGTCGACCTCGACGCGCCTTGCCTGCAAGCGGGCGACGTCGAGCCCGATCCACTTGCCGGGCGCCGGATGCCAGTGCCACTGCAGGCCTTCGCCGACGAGGCCGTCGATCGCCACATGCTGCTGGTTCTTGTCCCAGCGCACGACGAGGCGCCGGGCGGCAAAGCGGTCCGAAAGCAGCGCGCCCTCGCTGCCCGTGACCTCGAGCCCGGGGATGCGTGCGAGCAGCCAGGACGTGCCTTCGGGGCTGCGCAGCAGCCACAGCGCCGCGGCACCCAGCACCGCGGCCAGGATGGCAGCCAGCAGCGCCATCGAGAGCATCGGCAGCGCGAGCTGCCAGGTGGCGCGCAGCGCCCCGCCCGGCGCGACCGGAATCGGGGCGCCGGGATCGGAGGGAGGTCGCGGTTCGCTCATGCTGGGACTCAGAACGCGATGCCGACGCTGAAGTGCAGGCGGAAGTGCTGCACCTCCTGCCCGTAGGCGATGTCCAGCCGCAGCGGGCCGACGGGGCTGCGCCAGCGAATCCCGACGCCATAGCCGAGCGCCGGATTCAGGTTGCGGAAGCTGTGGCCGGCGCGCCCGGCGTCGACGAAGACCGCGCCCCAGAGCGAAGGCATGCTGGCGATGAAGGGACGCGCGAACTCGATGCTGCCGGTGGCCAGCACCGGCCCGGAGCCGACCACCCCGTTGGTCACCGGCCCGAGCGTGCGGTAGCCGTAGCCGCGGACCGAGTCGTCGCCTCCGGCGCGGAAGAGCTGCGACTCGGGTGCCGCCACGCCCTGTGGCAGGAACACCTGCCCAAGCTCGATGCGCGCCTGACCGTACCAGGACTGGCCGAGCGGCTGGTAGACCGTGAGCCGGCCATAGGTACGCGCGAAGGGGCCGCTGCGCGAGGCGCTGCCGTGCGAGCGGCCGAGCCCGCCCTGCAGCGCGAGCGTGTAGCCCTCGGTCGGCAGCAGGATGCTGTCCAGATGGCGGAAGGTCAAATGGACGTTGCCCGAGACGGCGAAGGTCCAGACGCTGCCGGCATCGGTGCTGCGCACGCCGCGCTCGACTTCGGCGAAGACCAGCCGCTCGCGCACGCGCGTGTCCTGGCTGCGGCCCAGCCGCAGCCGCTGCGACATCACGACGTCCTGCGATGAAACCAGGCGCTCGATCGCGCCGCCGAGCAGCCAGCGACTGAAGCGCTCACCCGGGTGCGTGCTGACCTCGCCGTTCCAGGCCTGGCGCACGCGGCCGAGCTCGAACTGGTTGCTCGACGAGACCGAGTAGCCGAGGACGCGCCGGTAGACATGTTCGAGCGAGGCGCGCGGGCCGGTGTTGGCGCTGATGCCCACACCGACGATGTAGACCTGCATCGCCTGCTCGCGCAGCTGCACGAGCACCGTTGCCGCGTCGGCACGCGTCGGATCCGGGTCCAGCGTGACGCTCACGCTCTCGAAGAGCCCGGCGCGCTGCAGTCGATCCTGGTACTCGAGCAGCAAGGCCTCGGTGAGCGGCGTGCCCGCCGGGAATTCGGCCAGCGCCAGCACCGTCGACTCGTCCTGCTGCTGCAGTCCCTGCACGCGGATCGCGCCGCTTCGAAAGAGGGGCCCGCTGTCGGCCACCAGGAACAGGCGCGCAGTGGCGGCTTCGTCATCGATCTCGGCGGCGGTGCCGCTCCAGACGGCGGCGGCGTAGCCGGCGGCGCGCAGGCGCGCCAGCGTCGCGGTCTTGGCGTCGCGCCAGTCCTCGTCGCGAAAGGCGTGGCCCACGGGCAGCGCCCAGGCGTGTCGCAGCCGTTCCAGCACATCGATCGCGTGCGCATCAGCGGCCAGGCGTTGCACCTCGAGCTCACCCTGCACGTCCAGGGTCACGTGCTGCACGTGCACCTGCGGCCCCGCCTGCACATGCACGCGCACGGTTTCCGGCTGGCCCGCGGCGGGCACACCTACCCGCTCGACGCTCACCTCCGGGCGGAAGTAGCCCTCGGTGCGCAGGAGCTCGCGCACGCCCGAAGGCGTGGCGTCGACGAGGCGCTGCAGCTCGGTGTCGGTGACGGCGTCGCCGCGCGAGAGCCGTGCCAGCCGCGAGAGCTCGAGGTGTTGCTCGAGCAGCGCCCGCAGCGGCGCCGGGGCGTCGATCTCGACCCGGACCACCGGCATCGCGTCCTGAGCCGTGCGCGTGCCGCCCGTCGTGCTCCCGGGGCGGGCGGCATCCGCAGGGGCACCGGGCGTGTCACCCAGCACGGCGCAACCGCCCAGAGCCAGCGCCAGCGACGAGAGCAGCCCCAGCAGCGCCGCCCGCGCACGGGCCGGCCAAGGGGCGGGCGCCGCGCGCGCCCGCGGCCTCATTTGCTGAGCAGCCGCATCGCGCCTTCGAGCCCGGCCAGCGTCAGCGGGAACATGCGCTGGTTCATCAGTTGCTGGACGATCGCGATGCTCTGACGGTACTGCCAGACACCCTGCGGCTCGGGGTTGATCCACGCGAAGCTCGGGAACGTGTGCGTGAGGCGCTGCAGCCACTCGGCACCGGCTTCCTCGTTGTTGTATTCGACGCTGCCGCCGGGCTGCAGGATCTCGTAGGGGCTCATCGTCGCGTCGCCGACGAAGATCAGCTTGTAGTCGCGGTTGTACTTGCGGATCACATCCCAGGTCGGGGACTTCTCGCTGTAGCGGCGGCGGTTGTTCTTCCACATGAAGTCGTAGACGCAGTTGTGGAAGTAATAGAACTCGAGGTGCTTGAATTCGCTCTTGGCGGCGCTGAAGAGCTCCTCGACGCGGTGGATGTGCTCGTCCATCGTGCCGCCCACGTCCATCAGCAGCAGCACCTTCACCTTGTTGTGGCGCTCGGGGATCATCTTGATGTCGAGCAGCCCGGCGTTGGCGGCGGTGCTGTGGATGGTGTCGTCGATGTCGAGCTCGAGCTCCGAGCCCTCGCGCGCGAAGCGGCGCAGCCGGCGCAGCGCGACCTTGATGTTGCGCGTGCCCAGTTCCTTGGTGTCGTCGTAGTCCTTGTAGGCGCGCTGGTCCCAGACCTTGACCGCGCTGCGGTTGCGCCCGCGGTCCTGGCCGATGCGGATGCCCTGCGGGTTGTAGCCGTAGGCGCCGAAGGGGCTGGTGCCGCCGGTGCCGATCATCTTGCTGCCGCCCTGGTGGCGCTCCTTCTGCTCCTCGAAGCGCTTCTTGAGCGTGGCCATCAGCTCGTCCCAGCCCATCTTCTCGATCGCTGCCTTCTCCTCGGCGCTGAGCTCGAGCTCGAGCGTCTTGCGCAGCCACTCGAGCGGAACGTCCTGCGTGAAGTCGGTGAGCAGCTCCACGCCCTTGAAGTAGGCGGCAAAGGCGCGGTCGAACTTGTCGAAGAGCGCCTCGTCCTTGACGAGTGTCGCGCGCGCCAGGTAGTAGAAGTCGTCGACCGAGGGGCCGATGACCTCGGCCTTCAGCGCCTGCAGCAGCGTCAGGTACTCCTTGACCGAGACCGGGAGCCTGGCCGCACGCAGCGCATAGAAGAAGTTGATCAGCATCGCGGCGTCTCCGAAGACGCCGTATTGTCGCCTTGCCGCGCGCGGTCCGTCTCAGCGCGACGACCGCGCGCCGGCCCCCGCGTGCGCGGTCTTTCGCGGCGGCTTGCCGCTCGCGTCGTGGCTCTCGAGCCAGGCGAGGACCTCGCGGTACCACTGCCGCGAATTGCGCGGCTTGAGCACCCAGTGGTTCTCGTCCGGGAACCAGAGCAGCCGCGCGTCGACCCCGCGCGCCTTGAGCGTGTTGTAGTAGGCAAGCCCCTGCGCGTCCGGCACGCGGTAATCGAGCGCCCCGTGGATGACGAGCGTGGGCGTGGACATCGTGTCGGCGAAGGCATGCGGGCTCTGGCGGCGCACCTGTTCGGGGTCCTGCCAGTAGTAGGCGCCGAGCTCCTTGGCGTGCCAGCTGTAGGCATCGTCGGCGAACATCGCCGTCCAGTCGAAGCAGCCGGCGTGGCAGACGTAGGCGGCGTAGCGCCCGGGTGCGACGTGGGCGTTCATCCACGCGGCCATGAAGCCGCCATAGCTGCCGCCGGCGGCGTAGATGCGCGAACGATCGGTCCAGGGCCGCGCGAGCAGCCAGTCGGTCGCGCGCTCGATGTCCTGCAGCTCGAGCTGGCCCCAGCGGTGCGTGATGCTGTCCAGGAACGCCCAGCCGAAGCCGCTCGAGCCGTGGTAGTTGACGCAGGCAACGACGTAGCCCTCCGCGGCGAAGGCCTGCACGTTCCAGCGGTAGTGGAAGCTGTCCCCGAAGGCGGTGTGCGGGCCGCCGTGGAGCAGGTGCAGCACCGGGTATTTCTTCTTCGGGTCGAAACCCGGCGGGTAGGTCAGCCACATCTGCACCGGACCGTCCGCCCCATCGGCGGTGCAGGCGCCGACGAACCACACCTCCTCGGTGCGGCCGGTGACGACGTCGGCCAGCAGCCGGTCGTTGAACGACTCGATGCGACGCGGCGCCCGTCCGGGCAGATGCGCGTGGATGCGGCCCGGGTGCCCGACCGAGTCGGTCAGCGTCACCAGCACGCCGGCGCGCTTGTCGAAACCCAGCAGCGTGCCACCGGCAGCGACGCGCTCGGCGCGCCGGTCCTGCAGGTCGAAGCGCCAGAGGTGCTTGCGCCCCTCCTGCTCGGCCATCAGCAGCACCGACTGGCCGTCGTCCTCCCACAGCAGCGGCGCCTCGATCGCGTGGTCCCACTGGGCGCTGACGACGTCCCATCGATGGCTTGCGCGATCCCAGACCGCGAGCTGCTCGGGCGCCGTGTGCTTCAGTGCTTCGTGCTGTGCGAGGAAAGCCAGGCGCTGACCGTCGGGGCTGTAGCGCGGCGCGGTGAAGTGCCACTCCGGATCGCGAAGGATGACGTCGAAGCGGCCGCTGGCCAGATCCAGCTCGGCGATCGCGTGCCGGTTCTCGACGCGCTTCTCGACATGCGGATCGAAGGCGAAGGCGACACGGCGTCCGTCGGGGCTGATGTCGAAGGCGTTCGCGCCCGGCTCGTGGCGCTGCAGCGTGAAGCCGCTGCCTTCGAAGAGATTGCGGACGCGGGCCGGGCGACGGCCGCGCCGGGGTTCGAGCAGATGCAGCATCGGCTCGCGACCCTCGGGCAGGTTGCGGTCCCAGTGCCGGTACTGCAGCTGGCTCGTCGCGTAGCCGCTTTCCTTGCGCTTGCCGAGCTCGGCCATCGCTCTGGCCTGCGCCTTCTCGCCCGCGAGACCCGGCCAGACCCAGGAGACGAAGAGCAGGCCGCTGCCGTCGGGCAGCCAGCGCAGCGCATCGACACCCGTGGCCACCGTCGCGGCGCGCTCGGCCTCGCCGCCATCGGGGGCGATCAGGTAGATCTGCGGCTGCTCGTCCTTGTGGCCCTGCTGCTCGCGTTTGGCGATGAAGGCGATGCGGTCGCCGCGCGGGCTCCATTGCGGTTGGCCGTCCTTGTCTCCGCAGCGGGTGAGCGCGCGCGGCGCGCCGCCGAGCGTCGAGAGCAGCCACAGCGCGCTGTGGCTCGTGTTGTCCTCCATCGAGGGGCTCGTCAGGCCCGCCACGGCCAGTGCGCCGTCGGGGCTGAGGCTGGGCACCCCCAGGCGCTCGATGCGCCAGAGGGTTTCGACGTCGAGATGCTTGTTCTTGGCCATGCGAGGAGCCGGCAGCGCCGGCATGGGGGGCGAGCGATGAAAGGGGCGGGTGTCGATGAAGCAGCCGCAGGCGGCTCCTCAGCGCGGCTTGGTGAGCTGCCAGTCCAGGTGGGCACGCACCGTCGGCCATTCGGCAGCGGTGATGCTGTAGACCGCGGTGTCGCGCAGCGTGCCGTTGGGGCTGCGCTGGTGCGCGCGCAGGATGCCGTCGAGCTGTGCGCCCAGGCGCTCGATCGCACGCCGGCTCTGCTGGTTCAGCCGATGCGTGCGGAACTCGACCGCGATGCACTCGAGCTGCTCGAAGGCGTGCGCCAGCAGCAGCCGCTTGCACTGGGTGTTGAGTGCACTGCGCTGCGTCGAGGCGGCGGTCCAAGTGCTGCCGATCTCGACGCGGCGGTTGGCAGCGTCGATGTTCATGTAGGTGGTCATGCCGACGATGCGGCCGTCGGCATCGAAGACCGTCCACGGCAGCATGCTCCCGACATCCTGCAGCGCCAGGCGCCGTTCGATCTCGGCGCGCATCCCCTCAGGTGAGGGAACCGAGGTGTACCAGAGCCGCCACAGCTCGCCGTCGCGCGCGGCGGCGCACAGGCCGTCGTGGTGTTCGCGCGAGAGCGGCAGCAGCCGGGCGTGCGGCCCCTGCAAGGCAACAGGCTCGGGCCAGGAGCTCACGGCGCGCCGTTCAGCGGTTGTGCCGTTGCATGAAGACGAGCTTCTCGAACAGGGTCACGTCCTGCTCATTCTTCAGCAGCGCGCCCACGAGCGGCGGCACCGACACCTTCTCGTCCTTGCTCTGCAGCGCCTGCAGCGGGATGTCCTCGGCCACGAGCAGCTTGAGCCAGTCCAGCAGTTCCGAGGTCGAGGGCTTCTTCTTCAGCCCGGGCAGGTTGCGCACGTCGTAGAAGGTCTTGAGCGCGGCAGAAAGCAGATCCTTCTTCAGCCCGGGGAAGTGCACGTCGACGATGCGCTGCATCGTCTCGGCGTCGGGGAACTTGATGTAGTGGAAGAAGCAGCGGCGCAGGAAGGCGTCGGGCAGCTCCTTCTCGTTGTTGCTGGTGATGAAGACGATGGGACGGTGCCGCGCCCGGACCAGCTCGCGCGTCTCGTAGACGTAGAACTCCATGCGGTCGAGCTCGCGCAGCAGGTCGTTCGGGAACTCGATGTCGGCCTTGTCGATCTCGTCGATCAGCAGCACCACCGGCTGCTCGGCGGTGAAGGCCTGCCAGAGCACGCCCTGGACGATGTAGTTGCGGATGTCCCGGACCTTGTCGGCGCTCTCCGGGTCGGCGAGCTGGCTGTCGCGCAGGCGGCTCACCGCGTCGTATTCGTACAAACCCTGCTGCGCCTTGGTCGTGCTCTTGATGTGCCACTGCAGCAGCGGCATCTTCATCGCGGTGGCCACCTCCTCGGCGAGCATCGTCTTGCCGGTGCCGGGCTCGCCCTTGACGAGCAGCGGGCGTTGCAGCGTCACCGCGGCATTGACCGCCAGCATCAGATCCTGCGTGGCAACGTAGTGGTCGGAACCCTGGAATTTCATTGTCGGCAACGCGGGATACTGGTGTTGAACCCAGTATAAGCGGGCGTCAAACGCGTTATCGTCCGCCTGTGTTTCTGCGTTGAATCAATACCGATCGCGCGTTCGCGCGCTAGGCGATTCGGCGCTGCGCCCATTCGCACCACCAAGCTCGAGCCGCCGACATGATCAAAGCGATTCCTCTTCTGCTGGCACTGGCCGGCGCTGCATCGATGATCCCGGTCGCCCATGCGCAGGACGCTGCAGCGGGTCATGCGAAGGCGGCGATGTGCATCGGCTGCCACGGCATCCTCGGCTACCGCGCGAGCTTCCCCGAGGTGCACAAGGTGCCGATGATCGCCGGCCAGAACGCGAAGTACCTCGAGACCGCGCTGCAGGAATACAAGAAGGGCGAGCGCAAGCACCCGACGATGCGCGCGATCGCGGCCTCGCTCTCCGAGAAGGACATGGCCGACCTCGCCGCGTACTACGAGCAGCTCGGCCAGAGCTCCGTGAAGACCGTCGCGGCGGCTCCGGCGCCGTCCTCCGAGGTCGAGGCGCTGCTGACCAAGGGCAACTGCGCCTCCTGCCACGGCGCCGACTTCAACAAGCCGATCGACGGCAGCTATCCCAAGCTCGCCGGCCAGTACGCCGACTACCTCTACGTCGCACTCAAGGCCTACCAGACCGAGGGCAACCCGCGCATCGGGCGCGGCAATCCGATCATGGTCGGCCAGGTCGGCCAGTTCAAGCACTCGGAGCTCAAGGCGATTGCCGACTACGTCGGGTCGCTTCCGGGGAGCATCGCCACGGTGCCGCAGGCCAAGTTCCGCTGAACCGCCCGCGCGACGCTCGTCCCGCGAAGCCGCTGCCCTGGGCAGCGGCTTCGTCGTTTTGGGCGCAGGCCGCGCTCGCGCGGTCGGCGCAGCGGGCTCGACCTCAAGTCGGCGCCGGCAGCGCCGATAGTCGCTAGACCTTCGCGAGCGCACGCCGCCTCACCCTCAGGAGACCTCGGTCCGGCATGCTGAAGAAGATCCCCGTCGAGGATGTCTGCGTCGGCATGCATCTGCACGCTCTGGAAGGCGCGTGGCTCGACCATCCGTTCTGGCGGACGCGCTTCACGGTCTCGGACCCGGAACAACTGCGCAAGCTGCGCGCGAGCTGCGTGCGCGAGGTCTGGATCGACATCTCGAAGGGGCTGGACGTGCAGTCGGCGCTCGCGACCGAGCCGGCGCTCGCGACCGAGCCCACGCTCCAGGCTGCCGCGCCATCGTCGGCACCTGCGCCATCGCCGACTGCCCAGGTCTCGCCCGAAGGAGGGGGGGGCAGGCCGCCCCGGGCGATGCCGTCCGGCACCCCGTCGGCGCCGCTGCAATCGTCGATGGCCGAGGAGCTGCAGAGGGCGGCAGCGATCTGTCAGCGCGGCCGGGAAGAGGTGGCCTCGATGTTCCTCGAGGCGCGGCTGGGCAAGGCCATCGACCCGCAGGCCTGTCTGCCGCTGGTCGAGGAGGTCAGCGCCTCGGTGCTGCGCAATCCCGGCGCGCTCGTGAGCCTGGCGCGGCTGAAGACGCAGGACCAGTACACCTTCATGCACTCGGTGGCGGTGTGCGCACTGATGGTCGCGCTGGCGCGCGAGCTGGGCTTCGATGCCGAGGCGTGCCGGGTTGCGGGTCTTGCCGGGCTGGTGCACGACCTGGGCAAGGCGCTGATGCCGCTCGAGGTGCTGAACAAGCCCGGCAAGCTCACCGACGCCGAGTTCGCGGTCATGCGCACGCATCCCGAGCGCGGGCACGAGCTCCTGCTCGAGGCGCGCGGCGCGGGATCGGCGGTGCTCGACGTCTGCCTGCACCACCACGAGCGCGTCGACGGCAGCGGCTACCCGCACGGCCTGGCCGGCGAAGCGATCTCGACGCTCGCGCGCATGGGTGCGATCTGCGACGTCTACGACGCGATCACTTCCAACCGGCCCTACAAGGCCGGTTGGGACCCGGCCGAATCGATCGCGCGCATGGCCTCGTGGAAGGGGCATTTCGACCCGGAGCTCTTCAAGGCCTTCGTCAAGAGCCTGGGCATCTATCCGGTCGGCTCCCTCGTGCGCCTGAAGTCCGAGCGCCTGGCGGTCGTGGTCGAGCACAACCCGCAGGCGCTGACGATGCCGGTCGTCAAGGTCTTCTTCTCGATCCGCAGCAACATGCCGGTGAGCGTGCACCGCCTGGACCTCACCGGCAGCAGCGACCGCATCGTCGGCCGCGAGTCGGCCGCGCAGTGGGGCTTCACGCAGATCACGAGCCTCTGGACCGAAGGGCAGGCGCCGGTGTTCGGATGAGGGACCGCGCGCGGCTTCAGCGCGTCGCGCGTCTTCGCACCGCCTCCAGGTAGGCCAGGCCATCGGGCGGCAGGCCGCTGCGCTGGCTCGTCCAGATCATTTCACCGAGGCACTCCATGACCTCGTGGTGCGCCGCGTGCAGCGAGCCCAGCCGGCCGGCCAGCAGCTGCACCGCCTGGCGGATGCCCTGCGGCTGGTCGATGCCGCACTGCTCCTCGATCGAGAGGTGCATCGACAGATGCAGGAAGGGATTCGTGCGCCCTTCCTCCACCGTGTAGACCGCCGCCAGCGCCGCGGCCTCGTCGGCCAGATCGGCGTGGTATTCCGGATGCTCGCCGATCCAGCGCGCCGCCAGCGCGTCCATCGGCGTCAGCGGCTGGCCGTCCCGTTGGCGCCGGTACGCGGCGCAGAAGAAGCGCCGCACGTCGTTCTGCGAGGGTTGGAACATGGGCGCATTGTCTGCCCGCCGCGGCATCGGGAACGGGGTGATTGACACCGGTGGTCGTCGGGCCTAGCATCGGCGACACTTGTCTATACAACTTGCCGATGGTCGCCGGAAGGCGCGCGGCCTGGCTGCGAAGACGAGCGTGGCCCCGGCCATCGATCCCTGAACAAGCAAACGAGGAGAGCATTCCATGGATATTCGTCGCGGGCTTCCCCGACTGCTGGTCACTGCGGCAGTGCTGGCGCTGCCGGTCGGCATGGCTTCGGCCCAGATCAAGATCGGTTTCAACGTGCCGTCCACCGGTTTTGCCGCTGCCGACGGCAAGTCGGCGCTCGAGGGCGCCAAGCTCGCGGTGGCCGAAGCGAACGCGGCCGGCGGCGTGGCCGGGCAGAAGCTCGAGCTCGTCGTCTACGACGACCAGGCCTCGCCGAAGGAGGCGGTGCCGGTGGCGACCAAGCTCGTCGAGAAGGACAAGGTCGTCGTCGGCGTCTCGGGCTCGTACTCGGGCTCCACGCGCGCCGCGGCCTCGATCTTCCAGCGCGCGCAGGTGCCCTACGTCGTGGCCTACGCGATCCACCCGGACATCACGCTGGCCGGCGACTACATGTTCCGCGTCTCGGCGATGGGCGAGGTGCAGGGCCGCGGCGGCGCCAAGCTGGTGCAGAACCTCGGCAAGAAGAAGGTCGTGCTGATCACCGTGAAGAACGACTTCGGCCAGGCGCTGGCCGCGGGCTTCAAGGAGGCGGCGCCCAAGCTCGGCCTCGAGATCCTGAACGAGTACGAGTACGCGATGCCCGACCGCCAGTTCGGCCCGCTGGTGAGCAAGGTCAAGGCCGACAACCCCGAGGTGATCTACGCCTCGGGCTATTACTTCAACGCCGGCCCGCTGGTGAGCCAGCTGCGCGCGGCCGGCATCACGGTGCCGATCATCGGCCAGGAAGGCTACGACTCCGAGAAGTTCATGGAGATCGCCGGGCCCGCCTCCGAAGGCACGCTGGTGACGACCTCGCTGGACCGTGACTCCGACGCGCCGGCGACCAAGACCTTCCTTGCCGACTACCGCAAGGCCACCGGGATGGGCGCCGACATGGTCGCCGCGACCAGCTACACCGCGACCCTGGTCGCGATCGACGGCCTGAAGAAGACCGGCGGCAAGGGCGGCGCGGCGCTGCGCGACGCGCTCGCGGCGGGCAGTTACGACACGCCGATCGGCAAGCTCGAGTTCAACGACCTGCACGAGGTGAAGAAGGACATCCAGGTGCAGATCGTCAAGGACAAGGCCTTCCATCGCCACTCGGTGATCAGCGACCCGGTGCTGCTGGCGCCGCCGAGCAAGGGCAAGTGAGCGCAAGCGCTCGACCCTGATGCACGCTGTCTGCTGACCCGGCCCTCATGCTGATCGTCGAACTCGTCGCCCAGGGCCTGGTCCAGGGCAGCATCTATGCGCTGATCGCGCTCGGGCTGACGCTGGTCTACGGGCTGCTGCGCATCCTGCACGTCGCGCACGCCTCGCTCTTCACGCTCGGCGCCTACGTCGGCGTGCTGCTGGCCAACGCCGGGGCCGGCCTCGTGCCGGCCTTCGTCGGCGCGATGGCGGTCGCGGGCATCGCCGGCGTGCTGATGTACCGGCTGGCCTACCAGCCGCTGCTGGACAAGCCGCCGTTTGTTGCGCTGATCGCCTCGATCGGCCTCTACATCGCGTCGGAGGAGGCTTTTCGCATCGCCTTCGGCGCACAGGGCCTGTCCTTCGCCGACCCGCGGCTGCAAGGGCAGGTCGCGCTGGGCGGGCTGCACTTCAAGCAGGCCGAGCTGATGGTGATGGCGGGCACCGTCGTCATCATCGGCATCCTCGCCTGGCTGCAGTCGCGCACGCGCATCGGCGTGGCCTGCCAGGCGACGGTGACCGACCCGCAGATGGCCGAATCCTTCGGCATCTCGCTGCGCGAGGTGCGCGACATCAACTTCTTCGTCGGCTCGGCGCTGGCCGGCTTCGCGGGGGTGTGGGTCGCGCTGCTGAACAACCTCGTCGAACCGACGATGGGCAGCGTGCCCTCGTACAAGGCGCTGGCGATCATCGTGCTCGGCGGCCTGGGGTCGGTGCCCGGGACGCTGGCGGCCTCGCTCGTGCTCGGCGTGATCGAGGCCTTCGGCACGATCTACTTGGGCAAGCTCCTCGACCGCAACGCGATCGCGTTCGCCTTCCTCATCCTCGTGCTGATGCTGCGGCCGCAAGGCCTGTTCGCACGCCGCTGAGCGCAAAGCCTGGGCCGCTGCATGGACTACGAAATCACCTTGCTCACCGGCATGGCCATCGCGGTCATGTTCGCGCTCTCGCTGAACCTGATCACCGGCTTCTGCGGCCAGATCAGCCTCGGGCACGCGGCCTTCCAGGGGGTCGGCGCCTACGCCGCGGCGATGCTCGGCAAGGCCGGCTGGCCGTTTCTTGCGACGCTGCCGGCGGCGATGCTGCTGGCCGGTGTGCTCGGCGTCATCGTCGGCCTGGCCTCGCTGCGCGTGCGCGACGACTTCCTCGCGATCACGACGATGGGCGTGGTCTTCCTCTTCGTCGGTGTCGTGCGCCAGCAGGACGTGCTCGGCGGCGAGCTCGGCATCTCCGGCATCCCCGACCACGGCTTCGGCAAGCTCGGCTTCATGCTCGTCGCGATGCTCGCCTGCGTGCTCGTCGTGCTGCTTTCGGTCCACATTCGCCGCGCCTGGATGGGGCGCGTCTTCAACGGCATCGCCGAGGACGAGGACACGATGCGCGTGCTCGGCATCGACGTGCCGCGCTACAAGCTCGCGGCGTTTGCGATCGGCACCGCGCTCGCCGGCCTCTCCGGCGCATTCGCGGCCTACCACCTGCAGTTCATCGGTGCCGACAACTTCGGCTTCATCGAGTCGATCACCGTACTCTCGATGGTCGTCGTCGGCGGCATCGGTTCGGTGCCGGGGGTCGTCGTCGCCGCCGCGCTGCTCTCGGCGCTGCCCGCCTGGTTCCAGTTCATCGGCGACTACAAGCTGCTCGTCTACGGCGGCCTGCTCTTCCTGATGATGCGCTTCTCGCCCGACGGCATGGCCGGCCTGGTGCGGCGCGCGCTGCGCCCGCGCGCGCTCGAAGGGGGTGTGGCGTGAACGCAGAGCGCCAGGCGGCTGCGCAGCCGGGCTCGCCGCTGCTCGAAGTCACGCGCGTCACGGTGCGCTTCGGCGGCCTGACGGCGATCGACGATGTCTCGTTTGCCGTGCAACACGGCGAGCTGCTGGGCCTGATCGGCCCCAATGGTGCCGGCAAGACGACGATGCTGCGCGCGATCACCGGCGTCGTGCGCCCGAGCGCCGGGCAGGTGCGGCTGCAAGGGCAGGTACTGAACGCCCTGCCGATCCACGAACGCATCCGCCGCGGGCTGGCGCTCTCGCAGCAGCTCGTTCGGCCGCTGCGCAGCATTTCGCTCGCCGAGAACGTCGCGCTGGCCGCGGGGCGTGCCAAGACGCTGCGGCCCTGGCGCGCGATCACGCATGTCTCGGCGCGCGAGGAACTCGGGCGTGCGCAGCGCGAACTCGAGCGCGTGGGCATCGGCGAACTCGCCGGGCAGGGGGCCGCGAAGCAGCCGCTGGGCGTGCTCAAGCGCCTGGAGATGGCGCGCGCGCACGCGCTCGACCCGCGTCTGCTGCTGCTGGACGAACCGCTGGCCGGTCTCAACTCGAAGGAGGCGAGGGCGCTGGCCGACACGATCGCCGAGATCAACCGCCAGGGCATGACCGTGGTGCTGATCGAGCACAACCTGAGCGAGGTGCTGCGCATCTGCACGCGCCTGGTCGTGCTCGACAACGGCCGCAAGATCGGCGAAGGCGAGCCGCGCACGGTGATGGCCGATCCGGGGGTGCGCGCGGCCTACCTGGGCACGAGCGCGGATGCCGATGGAAACGAGGACGGGAACGCGGGCACGAACACCGCCGGGGTCGCCCATGCTTGAGCTGCAATCCCTCTCCTGCGGCTACGGCGCCTTCCAGGCCGTGCACGAACTGACGCTGGCGCTGCGCGAGGGCACGATCACCGGGTTGCTGGGCCCCAACGGCGCCGGCAAGTCCTCGACGCTGATGTGCATCGCCGGCCACGTGCAGCAGCAGGGCGGCAGCCTGCGCCTGGACGGGCAGGACATCGCCGCGCTTCCCCCCACCGAGCGCGTGCGCCGCGGCATCGCGATCTCGCCCGAGGGGCGGCGCCTCTTCAAGGACCTCTCGGTCGAGGACAACCTGCGCGTGGGCGGCCTCGTGCAGCCCGCGCGCGTCTTCCGCGAGGATCGCGACCGCGTGCTCGCGCTCTTTCCGCGCCTGGGCGAGCGGCTGCATTCGCTGGCCGGAAACCTCTCCGGCGGCGAGCAGCAGATGCTGGCGATCGGCCGCGCGCTGATGACGCGCCCGCGCCTGATGCTGATCGACGAGCTGTCGCTGGGCCTCATGCCCAAGGTCATCGACCTGTGCTACCAGGCGCTGCGGACGCTGCGCAGCGAAGGCATGACGATCCTGCTCGTCGAGCAGAACACCGAGCGCGCGCTGCAGGTCGCCGACGGGGTCTGCGTGCTCGAATCGGGGCGTGCCGTCTGGCAGGGGACTGCGGCAGAGGCTCGGCAGGATCCGGACCTGCTGTCGGCCTACCTCGGCCTGCTTTGAATGAACGCGGTGCGCGGGCTCAGCTCGGCGTGAACGCCAGCCGCACGTAGATCGGCGCGAAGGCCTCGGCCTGGGTGATCTCGATCAGGCTCTCGCGCGAGAGCTCGAGCAGCGCGATGAAGGTGACGACGACGACGGCCATGCCGCGGCCGGTGTCGAACAGGTCCTGGAACTCGAGGAAGCGCCGGCCCTGCAGGCGGCGGAGCACGTGGCTCATGTATTCGCGCACCGAGAGCTGCTCGCGGCTGATCGTGTGGTGCTGCGTCAGCCGCGCGCGCTGCAGGATCTCGGCCCAGGCCTGGCGCAGGTCGGCGGGGTGGACCTCGGGCAGGCGCGGTTGCAGGCTCTGCTCGATCGTGACCAGTGCGCGCAGGAAGTCGCGCCCGATGAGCGGCAGCGCGTCGAGTTGCGCGGCACCGGTCTTGATGCGCTCGTACTCGACCAGGCGGCGCACGAGGTCGGCGCGCGGATCCTCGGGTTCGCCGCCGTCGTCGCGCTTCTTCGGCGGCAGCAGCATGCGCGACTTGATCTCGATGAGCATCGCCGCCATCAGCAGGTATTCGCTGGCCAGTTCCAGATTGCGGCGCCGGATCTGTTCGATGTAGTCGAGGTACTGGCGCGTCAGGTCGGCCAGCGGCACGTCGAGGATGTTGAAGTTCTGCCGCCGGATCAGGTAGAGCAGCAGGTCCAGCGGGCCTTCGAAGGCCTCGAGGAAGACCTCGAGCGCATCGGGCGGGATGTAGAGGTCCTGCGGCAGCCTGAAGAGCGGTTCGCCATAGAGCCGCGCGACCGCGACCTGGTCGACCACCTCCGGGCCGGCAACCGGGTCGTCGGCGCCTGCCTCCAGCGCTTCGATGTCGCTCACCGGCGACGCCAGCTCAGGGCTTGCTCAGGTGGTAGTAGACATAGCCCTGCTGGCGCACGCGCGCGGCGCGCCAGTCGGCCTGCGCCTCGCGGTCGATCGCGCGGTCCCAGAGCAGGGCGCGGCCGGCACGCTGCTCGGCCTCGAGCGTGGGCTTCTTCGCCTTCAGGTCCTCGATGAACGAGGTGACGTCGGATTTGTAGGGCTTCCAGAAGAAATGCATGGCACGAGCGGGGAATGGCAGGCGCTGAGGGATTCCGCCGACGGGTTCGCGGGGACCGATGGTCGATCGGGGATTCTACCGGTGGGCCTTTGTTGCCGGAGACGCCGCTGGCGCGCCGGCGGGCGCGATGCCGCCTGCGCGCCAGCGCTGGCCGCTCGACGCGGGGAAGCGGCGCCGCGCTGAGTGAGAATCCGCGCGTGAGCGGCAAGAGCGAACCAGCCTCGGGGCGAGCAGCGGGCGGCGTGTGGCGATTGCACTTTCGCTACCAGGCCTTCACGGTCGGCCTGTGCCTGTTCGTGCTGGCGATGGCCGGGGTCGAGCAGCTCGGCCTGCCGCACAGCTGGATCGCCACCGCCTTCCTTGCCGCGACGCTGTTCGTCTACGCGGCGATCGGCTTCTGGACGCGCACCTCCAACGAGCTCGAGTACTACGTCGCCGGCCGCAACGTGCCGGCGATCTACAACGGCATGGCCACAGCCGCCGACTGGATGTCGGTGGCCTCGTTCATCGGCACTGCTGGCGTGCTCTACGTCCAGGGCTTCGGGGGCCTGGCCTACGTCATCGGCTGGACCGGCGGCTACTGCCTCGTGGCGCTGCTGCTGGCGCCGTACATGCGGCGGCTCTCGGTCTATACCGTCGCCGACTTCCTCGGCCAGCGCTACGGCGGCATCTCGCCCCGGCTGATCGGCGCCCTGGCCACGGTCGTCGTCTCCTTCGTCTACGTCGTTGCGCAGCTCTACGGCGTCGGCCTGATCGCCTCGTACCTGCTCGGGATGAGCTTCGAGGTCGGCATCTTCATCGCACTGGGCGGGGTGCTCGTGTGCTCCTTCCTCGGCGGCATGCGCTCGGTCACCTGGACGCAGGTGGCGCAGTACATCGTGCTCATCGTCGCCTACCTGGTGCCGCTGGCGTGGCTGAGCCTCAAGCAGCCCGAGCCGCCGGCGCTGGCGCTGGGCTACGGCTCGGTCCTTGCGCATGTCGGCGAGCGCGAGCGCGAGCTGCAGACCGATCCGCGCGAGCTCGAGGTGATCGGTCTCTGGCAGGCGCGTGCCGAGGCCACGCGCGCCAAGCTCGCCGACGTCCCTGCCGCGATGACCCGCGATGCGCGCGAGCTCGCGGACGAGGTCGCGCGCTTGCGCGCCGAGGGCGCGCCCTTGCTGCAGATCCAGCAGGCGCAGCGCCGCTTGCGCACCCTGCCGCAGACGCAGCAGCAGGCGCGCGAGCGCTACGAACGCGAGCTTGCGCAGGCCGAGCAGCACGCGCAGCCCCTGGCCGGGCTTGCACCGCAGGCCCTGCCCTTTGCGCGCGGCGATCCGGCAGGGGACGCCGCGCAGCGCGAGCGCTACCAGAGCGAGCGGCTGAACTTCACCGCACTCGTCTTCTGCCTGATGCTCGGCACCGCGGCGATGCCGCACGTCCTCGTGCGCTACCAGACGGTCTCCAGCGCGTCGGCGGCGCGCCGCTCGGTGGCGTGGTCGCTGTTCTTCATCATCGTGCTCTATCTGGCGGCGCCGGCGCTCGCGGTGCTCATCAAGGCCGAGGTCTTCGACGGGCTCGTCGGCCAGCCGCTGTCGCAGCTTCCGACCTGGCTGCGGCGCTGGACGCGGCGGGATCCGGAGCAGGCCTCGTTCGAGGACGTCAACGGCGACGGCGTGCTGCAGCTGGGTGAACTGCACCTGGGCAGCGACGTGATCGTGCTGCTGGCTTCCGAGATCGGCCGCCTGCCCGCGGTCGTCGGCTACCTGGTCGCCGCCGGCGGCCTGGCTGCTGCGCTGTCCACCGCCGACGGGCTGCTGCTGGCGATCGCCGCGGTGCTCTCGCACGACGTCTACCGCGGCGTTCTCGACCCTCGCGCGCCGGCGATGCGCGGCATCATCATCGCGAAGTCGCTGGTGCTGCTGGTTGCGGTGAGTGCGGCGATGGCGGCCTCGCTGCGGCCCGAGAACGTCGTCACGCTCGTTGCCGCGGCGTTTTCGATCGCGGCCTCGGCGCTGTTCGCGCCGCTCGTGCTCGGGATCTTCTGGCGCGGCGCCAACCGCTTCGGCGCGGCGGCGGGAATGCTCGCGGGCCTTGCCGTCTGCCTCTGGTACCTGGCCGTCAACCTGCACTGGAGCCGGCGCTGGCTGGGTGTGCAGACGCCGCTCGTGGACACGCGCTGGTGGGGGCTGGAGCCGACGGCTGCGGGTGTCTTCGGTGTTGCCGCCAGCTTCGCCGGCGTGCTGCTCGTGAGCGGGCTGACCAACCGCCTCCTGCGTCCCGATCGAGCGCCGACGGACCGGGTGGTCGACCGCATGCGGCGGCCCTGAGCGATGCGCCGCGAGGGGGATCGGAACCGATGAGCGAGCCGTTGCAGCCAGGGCCGGAACCGGCCGACGGGCGACACGAGGGTGCGCAGACCCGCTACTGGCGGCGCACGCGCCGGCTCACCGGGGCCTTGCTGCTGCTGTGGCTGCTGCTGAGCCTGGCGGCGTCCTACTTCGCACGCGATGTCGACTTCGCCTTCCTCGGCTGGCGCTTCAGCTTCTGGCTCGGCGCCCAAGGGGCGCTGCTGGCCTTCCTGGTGATCGTCGTCGTCTATGCGGTCGTGATGGAGCGGATCGAAAAGGACGCATGGGGGTGGCAGGCGCCACCCGACAAAGCGCACGAGCATCCGTCGGGTGGATCGAGTGCCGGAACGGGACGCCGCTTGCGCGACCGCCTGGAGCAACGACCGCAGGACACCGCACCCGGCGGCCTGCCGGGCGGACCGGCAGGCTGAGGACACCGCCCGGCAGGGTGCCCTGCGGGCACCTCAGCCGCCCGCAGGCGACTGCCGAGCCTCCTGCACGCCGCCGCCCTCGCCGTCCTCGGCTTGCCCGCCTTCCTCGTCGCCGTTGTCGAAGGCCGCGGCCATCGTCGGCACGATCTGGTCGGGGCCCAGGCGCTCCTCGAAACCCGAGCGGCGGATCAGCGACAGCGGCTGATCGTTGACGTTGGCCAGCACCAGCGCGATGCCGCGGCGCTGCAAGCGCCGATGCAGCTCCTCGAGGGCCTCGATGCCCGAGGTGTCGATCGAGATCAGCCGGTGCATGTCGAGGACCAGCGCGCGCGTCTCGGGTTCGATCTGCGCCGGCAATGCCTCGATCTTGCCGACGGCGCCGAAGAAGAGCGGGCCGAAGAGCTCGAAGGCCTGCACGCCCGGCGGCAGGTTCTCGCGTGGCAGCGCGCGCACGCGAAAGAGCGTGCTCATGCGGTGGATGAAGAAGGCGCACGCGAGCACGAGCCCGACCTCGACCGCGACCGTCAGGTCGAAGATCACCGTCAGCAGGAAGGTGCCGACGAGGATCGTCCGGTACTGCAGGCTGAAGCGCTTGAGGCGCACGAACTCGCGCCACTCGCCCATGTTCCAGGCGACGAAGGCGAGGATCCCGGCCAGCGCCGCCAGCGGCACGTTGCGGGCCAGCGGCGCGGCGACGAGCACGACGATCAGGATGGTCAGCGCGTGCACGATCCCGGCCACCGGCGTGCGCCCCCCGGCGCGCACGTTGGTCACCGTGCGCGCGATCGTTCCGGTGGCGGGCAGCCCGCCGAAGAGCGGGCTGACGAAGTTGGCCACCCCTTGGGCCATCAGCTCCTGGTTCGGGTCGTGGCGCGGCGCCTCGATCATCGTGTCGGCGACGCGCGCGCACAGCAGCGACTCGATCGCACCGAGCAGCGCGATCGTCACCGTCGGGATCAGGAGCTGCTTTGCCGTCTCCCAATCGAAGGCCGGCAGCGTCAGCTGCGGCAGCGCATGCGGGATGCCGCCGAAGCGGCTGCCGATCGTCTCGACCGGCAGCTCGAAGACCGTCACCGCCAGCGTCGCGAGCACGAGCGCGACGATCGTTCCCGGCACGTGTGCCGAGAGCCGGCGCAGCTTCGGCCCGATGCCCACCGCGCCCACCGGCATCCGGTAGCTCTTGGGCCAGAGCACGACCAGCGCCAGGCTCACCGCCGCGATCGCCACGGCCCAGGGGTTGACCGTGTGCGCATGCTCGGCGAGCAGCTTGATCTGGGCGAAGAAGTCGCCGGGCAGCTTGGGCGTCTCGAGCCCGAAGAAGTCCTTCACCTGCGACAGGCCGATCAGCACCGCGATGCCGTTGGTGAAGCCGATGACGATCGCCACGGGCACGTAGCGCACGAGCGCGCCGAGCTTGAAGAGCCCCATCAGGAACAGCAGCACCCCGGCCATCGCCGTGCTGATCAGCAGGTTCGTGAGCCCGTAGCGCTCGAGGATGCCGTAGACGATGACGATGAAGGCGCCGGCCGGCCCGCCGATCTGGACATTCGATCCGCCCAGCGCCGAGATCAGCAGCCCGGCGAGGATCGCGGTGAAGAGGCCCTGCTCGGGCTTGACGCCCGAGGCGATGGCAAACGCCATCGCCAGCGGCAGCGCGACGACACCGACGGTCAGGCCGGCGCCGATGTCGGCGGCCAGCGTCGCGCGGTCATAGCCCCCGAGCGCATCGAGCAGGCGGGGGCGGAAGGGATGTAGGCGTGTGGGCAGCATGCGGTCTCCGGGCGGACGACGGGACGGACATGGCTGCCGCGGGCGGCCCGCAGCGATGGGCGCGCACGAAGAAGCGCCGGCGCCGTGACGGCAGGCAGACGCGCGGGTCGACGAACCAGGTCGCCCGCGACGTCTTCCGGGCCCACGGGGCCAGCGTGTTGCGCATGGACGGCATCATGCCATCACGCGACGCCGGAGCGCGGCGCAATGGCTTGCCCGGGCTTGCGGCGGGTGGTCGTGGGGTGCATCGCGGTCGACCGGGCGGCTGCTTTCGATCGTGCAGCCGACTTGCTCCGCGTCGCTCACTCGACGCGCGTCATTCCCGGCAGCAAGCCGAGGCCGTGGAGCCGCCAGCCGCCGAATGCCAGGGCCGCGAGCACGAGCAGCGCGAGCAGGACCAGCAGCCAGCGCAGGGCCCGCCGGTGACGCAGCAGTGCGACCGCAAGGCGATCCCGACGCCCGGGGCGCAGCCTTGCCGGCAGGCCGGCCGCAGCGGTGAGCGCGGCGTGCACGGCGGCCAGGTCCTGGGGGCGATCCTGCGGGCGGGGCGAGAGCATCCACTGCACGAGTGCGCGCAGCTCCGGCGCGTACCGCTGTCGTATCGGCGCGGGCCACGGCAGCGCGTCGTCGGCTTCCGAGCGCAGCCGCGCCGGTGCCGGCGGCTTGCCCGTCATCAGGCAGTAGAGGACGGCGCCGAGCGCGTAGATGTCGGTCCAGGGACCGTGCTTCTCGTTGCGCCCGCCTTCGTACATCTCGCGCGGCGCGAAACCCTCGCGTGAACCCGTGACGGCAGCCTGGCCCCTTGCGCTTGCCAGGCGCCGAGGCGAGCCCAGATCCATCAGCACCGGCCGATGATCGGGGCCGATGACGATCGTCGAGAGCCCGATGTCGCGGTGCTCGATGCCGGCGCGGTGCAGCACCCCGAGCGCATCCAGCAGCGCCTGCAGCAGTGCACGCAGCGCCGGCTCGCGTGGCGGGCGGCCGCGCGCCTGCATCGTCTGCTGCAGGTTGCGGCCGGCGACCAGGCGCATGGCCATGTAGGCCGTGCCGTTCTCCTCCCAGCTGCCGTACACGTGGACGAGCCCGGGGTGACGCAGCTGCGACAGCAGCTTGCCCTCGTCGAGGAAGACGCGCAGCCCCTGCGTGTAGGCCTCCTCATCCTCCGGCCGCAGCGGCCGCACGGCGCGCTCGCCCTCGCGCTGCGCAAGCCCGAGCGGAAGGTACTCCTTGACCGCGTATTCCTCTTCGGACTCCGGGTCCCAGACCCGATAGCCGTAGCCGTACTCGCCCAGCCCCAGCACCCCGCGCACCTCGAACGCGCCAAGACGCGCCCCTGCCGGCAGCGGTGCAGGCAGGGGCGGCTTGCGAGGTTGGCGGACGGCGCGCATCGGGGCGCAAGGCTACCAAGGCCGGATGCCAGCGCACCGGGCGCCCCCGTGAATCGGGGCCCCGGTGTCGGGCGGTCAGCGCACGCGCAATCCCGGCGCCGCTTCGGGCCAGGGGTTCAGCAGGTAGAGCCCCGGGTGCGCTTTCTCGTCGGCGTGACTGGCGGCGAGCACCATGCCCTCGCTCGTGCCGAACTTCATCTTGCGCGGCGCAAGATTGGCCACGAGCACGGTCAGGCGTCCGACCAGATCCTCCGGCGCGAAGGCGCTGGCGATGCCGCTGAAGACGTTTCTCGTGCGGCCCTCGCCGGCATCCAGCGTCAGGCGCAGCAGCTTCGTGCTGCCCTCGACGCGCTCGGCGGCGACGATGCGCGCGATGCGCAGGTCGACCTTGGCGAAATCCTCGATGCCGATCTGCGCGGCCAGCGGCTCGCCGCCGGGGGTGGTTGCGGTCTCGTCCACGGCGGGCTGCGGCGCAGCAGGCTCGGGCGGCTCGAAGAGCGCGTCCATCATCTTCGCGTCGACGCGCTGCATCAGGTGCTTGTAGGCGCCGATCGTGTGCGCGCCGAGCCTGCGCGTCGCGTCGGCCCACTGCAGCGGCTCGATCTTCAGGAATGCCTCGACCTGCGCCGCCAGCCCCGGCAGCACCGGCTTGAGGTAGAGGGTCAGCAGCCGGAAGGCCTCGATGCAGGTGGTGCAGACGTCCTGCAGCGCTTCCTCCTGCCCGGCCTGCTTGGCGATCTCCCAGGGCTTGTGCGCGTCGACGTATTCGTTGACCTTGTCGGCCAGCAGCATGATCTCGCGCAGCGCCTTGCCGAACTCGCGCCCCTCGTAGAGCTGTGCGATGGATTCCGACTGCGCGCGCAGCGCATCGAGCACCATGCGGCCCTCGACGCCGACCTCGGCCGAGAGCTGCCCGCCAAAGCGCTTGGCGATGAAGCCCGCGGCGCGGCTGGCGATGTTGATGTACTTGCCGACGAGGTCGGCGTTGACGCGCGCGACGAAATCGTCGGGGTTGAAGTCCAGGTCCTCGACGCGCGCGTTGAGCTTGGCGGCGATGTAGTAGCGCAGCCATTGCGCATCCATGCCCAGTTCCAGGTAGCGCAGCGGGCTGATGCCGGTACCGCGGCTCTTGCTCATCTTCTCGCCGCTGACCGTCAGGTGCCCGTGCACGTAGACGCGGTCGGGCGTCTTGCGACCGCTGAACTTCAGCATCGCCGGCCAGAACAACGTGTGGAAGGTGACGATGTCCTTGCCGATGAAGTGCACCTGCTCGAGCTCGGGCTGCGCCAGGTAGGCGTCGTAGTCGATGCCGAGCTTGCCGCAGAGGTTCTTCAGGCTCGCGAGGTAGCCGATCGGCGCGTCCAGCCAGACGTAGAAGTACTTGCCCGGCGCGTCGGGGATCTCGATGCCGAAGTAGGGCGCGTCGCGGCTGATGTCCCAGTCGCCCAGGCTCACGCGGCCGTTCTCGTCGCGCGTGAACCACTCGCGCACCTTGTTCGCGACCTCGGGCTGCAGTCGCCCGTCCTGCGTCCAGTTCTCGAGGTATTCGACGCAGCGCGGGTCCGAGAGCCGGAAGAAGAAGTGCTCGCTCGAGCGCAGTTCGGGCGCGGCGCCCGAGAGCGCCGAGTACGGGTTCTTCAGCTCGGTGGGCTGGTAGACGGCGCCGCAGACCTCGCAGTTGTCGCCGTACTGGTCGCGCGCGCCGCAGCGCGGGCACTCGCCCTTGATGAAACGGTCGGGCAGGAACATGCCCTTGTCGGGGTCGAAGAACTGCTCGATGGTGCGCGTCTCGATCAGCTCGTTGGCCCGCAGCGCGCGGTAGATGTCCTGCGCGAGCTCGTGGTTCTCCGGCGCGTCGGTGCTGTGCCAGTTGTCGAAGCCGATGTGAAAGCCGTCGAGGTAGCGCGCACGCCCGGCGGCGATCTGCGCAACAAACGCCTGCGGCGTCAACCCCGCCTTCTCCGCCGCGATCATGATCGGCGCGCCGTGCGCGTCGTCGGCGCAGACGAAGCGCACCTCGTGCCCGCGCATGCGCTGGAAGCGCACCCAGGTGTCGGCCTGGATGTACTCCATCATGTGCCCGATGTGGAACGGCGCGTTGGCGTAGGGCAGGGCGGTGGTGACGAAGAGCTTGCGGGTCATGGCGCGGCCATCCGGGGCAGGCGCGGGATTCTAGGCGGCGGCCACCGGCGTCCGAGCTCACGGCCCGATCGTCGACCGCTTCCCCGGCTTGCCGGGCTAGCCTGGGCCTGCGCCGGGGCGCGACCCTCGGATGCGGAGTGCAGCCCCGACCCCACTGGCGTCCCGGCCGCAGGGCTTTGGCTAGACTGCCTCGGTTCGGGCCTGGTTCCGAGCCGCTCGGTTCAGCGCAGCGCGGATCGGCACGCGTCGACGCAATCGATCGCGACGCTTCGCGCCGGGTGCACGCTTTGCCTCCCTTCCTCAACGAATCCGAAGTCCACACCCATGTCCCAGCCCACCGAAGCCGCGCTCACCGCGGCGCTGTCCGGCGTCGTCGACGCTCACACCGGCCGCAGCTATGTCGCCGGCGGCGAGTTGAAGAACCTGCGCATCGAGGGCGGCGACGTCTCCTTCGACATCGAGCTCGGCTATCCGGCCAGGAGCCAGCATCCGGCGATCCGCAAGGCGTTGATCGCCGCGGCGCGCAGCGTGCCGGGCGTCGAGAACGTCAGCGTCAACCTGGCGACGGTGATTGCCAGGCACGCGGTGCAGCGCGGTGTGCCGCTGCTGCCGCAGGTGAAGAACATCGTCGCCGTCGCCTCGGGCAAGGGCGGCGTCGGCAAGAGCACGACGACCGTCAACCTGGCGCTGGCGCTGGCCGCCGAGGGCGCGACCGTGGGCATCCTCGACGCCGACATCTACGGCCCGAGCCAGCCGATGATGATGGGCATCGAGGGCCGCCCCGAGAGCACCGACGGCAAGAGCATGCAGCCGCTGTCCAACTACGGCGTGCAGGTGATGTCGATCGGTTTCCTGGTCGAACACGACCAGGCGATGATCTGGCGCGGTCCGATGGCCACGCAGGCGCTGGACCAGCTGCTGCGCCAGACCAACTGGAGCGAGCTCGACTACCTGCTGATCGACATGCCGCCGGGCACCGGCGACATCGCGCTGACGCTCTCCCAGCGCGTGCCGCTGACCGGCGCGATCATCGTGACGACGCCGCAGGACATCGCGCTGCTGGACGCGAAGAAGGGCCTGAAGATGTTCGAGAAGGTCGGCGTGCCGATCCTCGGGCTTGTCGAGAACATGGCCGTCTACTGCTGCCCCAATTGCGGCCACACCGAACACATCTTCGGCGCCGAGGGCGGCAAGCGCATGGCCGAGCAGTACAGCGTCGACTACCTCGGTGCGCTGCCGCTGAACATGCAGATCCGCGTGCAGGCCGACGGCGGCAGGCCCACCGTCGTCGCCGAGCCCGACGGCGAGATCGCCGCGATCTACAAGTCGGTCGCGCGCCAGGTCGGCGCCGCAGTTGCGCAGCGGGCCGCCGAGGCCCCGGCCAGGATCCCGACGATTTCGATCAGCAAGTCGACCTGATCTGCGCTGGCGAGGCGGGCTGCGGCCTTGCTCCGACCGGGAATATGCATTATTCTGCGCATATCCAGAGCATGACCTTCTTTGATCTTGGTCGATAGCGGCATTTTGGTGCAGGCGCCTACGTTGCCTGCTTCCGCAGGCAACGAAGCGGCGCCCGCCGAGAAGAACCCCTTCCTCGTTGCGCTCGGCGAGCGCGTGCGCGCGCTGCGCGCGCGCCGCGGCATGACGCGCAAGGCGGTCGCGGTCGCCGCGGATGTCTCGGAGCGGCACCTGGCCAACCTCGAGTACGGGGTCGGCAATGCGTCGATCCTCGTGCTGCTGCAGGTGGCGCATGCGCTGCACTGTCCGCTCGCCGAGCTGATCGGCGACGTCACGACCTCCAACCCCGAGTGGCTGCTGATCCGCGAGCTCCTCGAAGGCCGCGACGAGGCCACGCTGCGGCGCGCACGCATCGCGATCGGGCAGATGCTCGGCACCGGCGGCGCCAACGCCGCCGACCCGGCGCTGCGCAGCACGCGCGTGGCGCTCGTCGGGCTGCGCGGCGCAGGCAAGAGCACGCTCGGGCGCATGCTCGCCGACGACCTGGGCTATCCCTTCGTCGAGCTCAGCCACGAGATCGAGCAGTTCGCCGGCTGCAGCGTGAGCGAGATCCAGGCGCTCTACGGCGTCAACGCCTACCGCCGCTACGAGCGCCGCGCGCTCGAGGAGGCGATCCAGATCTACCCCGAGGCGGTGATCGCGACACCGGGCGGGCTGGTGTCGGACGCCGCGACCTTCAACCTGCTGCTGGCGCACTGCACGACCGTGTGGCTGCAGGCTTCGCCCGAGGACCACATGCGCCGCGTGCGCGCGCAGGGCGACCTGCGCCCGATCGCCGCCAGCGGCGAGGCGATGGACGACCTGCGCCGCATCCTCGCCGGCCGCGCCGCCTTCTACTCCAAGGCCGAGTTCCGCCTCGACACGAGCGCGCAGCCGCTGCAGCCGACCTTCGAGGCACTGCGCAAGCTGGTGCGCGACGCGCTCGGGCTGCATGGCTGAGAGCGAAGGCGCTCTCCGAAGGCGCGCGAGCGCTGCCGGTGGATAAGTCTGCCAAGGCGCTCACCCCGGCCTCGAGTCCGGCTCGAGACTCAAGCCGCTAACCGTACGTGGAAGCGGGTTGACTCCAACTTCATTCTGGCCTGCCCGGAGGGACTCGAACCCCCGACCTGCTGCTTAGAAGGCAGCTGCTCTATCCAGTTGAGCTACGGGCAGTTGCAGCGCGCCCGGCGATCGTCGGGGTGCGGGTGGGTGATTTTAGGAGGGGCCGCGGTGGGGGGCTTTCAGCGCAGCTTGTACTGCTCCTGACCGAAAAGCACTTCGCGGGCGCGATCGTCCTGCACCGGACGGCGGTAATCGGACAGTACCTCGAGCCCGCGCACGACCGCCGGACGCGCGGCGATCTCGTCGAACCAGCCCTTGAGGTGCGGGTGGTCGTTCCAGTCGATGCCCTGGTTCTTCCAGCTGCGCAGCCAGGGGAAGATCGCGATGTCGGCGATCGAGTACTCGGCGCCGCCGATGTAGCGGCTGCCGGCCAGGCGGCGATTCATCACGCCGTAGAGGCGCCGCGCCTCGTTGGTGTAGCGCTCGATCGCGTAGGGGATCTTCTCCGGCGCGTAGACGCGGAAGTGGTGCGCCTGACCGAGCATCGGGCCGACGCTGCCCATCTGGAACATCAGCCACTGCAGCACCTCGTACTTGCCTTGCGTGCTCGCAGGCAGGAAGCGGCCGGTCTTGCCGGCGAGGTAGAGCAGGATGGCGCCCGACTCGAAGACCGTGATCGGCGCCCCATCGGGGCCGTCGGGGTCGACAATGGCCGGGATCTTGTTGTTCGGGCTGATTTCGAGGAATCGTGGCTCGAATTGCTCGCCGCGGCCGATGTCTACCGGGATCGCACGATAAGGAAGACCGCATTCCTCCAGCATGATGTGGACCTTGTGCCCGTTGGGCGTGGGCCACGAATAGACTTCGATCATCGCAGGACCCCTTCCCGCGTCGCGCGCTGCGGCGACGTTGGCGCACTCTAAACCATGCTCGAAGGCTTCAGACGCTTGCTGGGCGGCAAGGCGCCGCCGACGGATTCGCAGACCGCAACGCAAGCCGCGCTCTCCTCGTTCGACGAATGGTCGCGGCGGGCCCAGGTGCAGATCCGCTCGCCGCGCGATTCCGGCGGCCTGATCGTCGAGGGCAAGACCGACGGCTTGCCCTGGCGCATCGAATGGGGGGCATCGCAGCGTCCCTACGTCCCGGGTCAGGAGCTGCGCATCCGCGCGACGCTGCCGCTGCCCCCCGATCTGCAGGCAAATCTTCAGGCAATCGTGCTCGATCGTCCCTTGCAGGAGGCGATCGAGAAGGCGATGTTCGAGCAGTTCGTCGAGGACGTGCAGACTCGCATCGACACCGACACGCCGGCCGAGATGCGCTGGATCGTGATGCACCCGCGACTCGCGCGGGCCGAGCTCGGTGAGCTGCACGAGCGCTACGCCGCGGCCGCCAGCCTCAAGCCCTGGCTGCAGCAATGGCTGGCCGGGCCGCTCGCGCCGGCGCTGCTGGCGCGTCGCGACGAGGCGGGCACGCCCTTCGTGCTGACGCTCAACCGCGGCCGGCTGACGCTGCGCACCGCGCTCGAGGAGGCGTCGCCCGGCAGCGTCGAGCCGCAGCTGCGTCTGTTCGAGACCGCGCTGCGCGAAGCGCGCAGCGTGCGCTTCGACGACGACCCGGGCTGAGCCCCGGCGCGCGGGCGGCGCCGCCGGCCGGTCAGGGCCGGGGGGCGTGCCTGGCCAGTTCGAGCTTGGCGATCGCGGCGCGGTGCACCTCGTCGGGCCCGTCGGCAAAACGCAGCGTGCGCACCAGCGTGTAGAAATAGGCGAGCGGGAAATCGTCGCTCATCCCGGCACCGCCGTGCACCTGCATTGCCCAGTCGATGACCTGGCCGGCCATCGTCGGCGCGACCGCCTTGATCATCGCGATCTCGGTCTTCGCGGCCTTGTTGCCGGCCACGTCCATCATCCACGCGGCCTTGAGCGTCAGCAGCCGCGCCTGGTCGATGCGGCAGCGGGCCTCGGCGATGCGTTCCTGCGTCACGCCCTGTTGCGCCAGCGGCTTGCCGAAGGCCACGCGCTCGAGCGCGCGACGGCACATCAGCCCCAGGGCGCGCTCGGCCAGCCCGATCGTTCGCATGCAGTGGTGGATTCGCCCGGGGCCAAGGCGCCCCTGCGCGATCTCGAAGCCGCGGCCTTCGCCGAGCAGGATGTTGCCGACCGGCACGCGGACGTTCTCGAACAGCACCTCCATGTGCCCGTGCGGCGCGTCGTCGTAGCCGAAGACCGGCAGCGGGCGCAGCACGGTGATGCCCGGCGTGTCGCGCGGCACGAGGATCATCGACTGCTGCGTGTGCCGCGGCGCCTGCGGGTCGGTCTTGCCCATGAAGATGAAGAGCGCGCAGCGCGGGTCGCCGGCGCCGCTGGTCCACCACTTGCGGCCGTTGAGCACGTACTCGTCGCCGTCGCGCTCGATGCGCGCCTGGATGTTGGTCGCGTCCGACGAGGCGACCGCCGGCTCGGTCATCGCGAAGGCGCTGCGGATGCGGCCTTCGAGCAGCGGCTCGAGCCAGCGCTTGTGGTGCTCGGGCGTGCCGTAGCGCGCGATCGTCTCCATGTTCCCGGTGTCCGGCGCCGAGCAGTTGAAGACCTCGCTGGCCCAGGGCACCGCGCCCATGATTTCCGACAGCGGTGCGTACTCGAGGTTGGTCAGGCCCATGCCGTAGTCGAGTGCCGGTCCGTGCTGCTCGGCCTTGGGCGGCAGGAAGAGGTTCCAGAGCCCGGCCGCACGGGCCTTGGGCTTGAGCCGCTCGATCACCTGCAGCGGCGTCCAGCGCCGGCCGGCGGCGGTGTTGGCCCGCAGCTCGGCCCAGTACTCCTTCTCGGCCGGATAGATGTGCTCGTCCATGAAGGCCTGCAACCGGGTCTGCAGTTCCTGCACACGGGGCGAATGCGCGAAGTCCATCGGGTCTCCTTGGGGTCGGACGGGTTCGTTGACGGGGTTCAGGCGCGCTGCGCGTAACTCCAGCCGCGCTCGGCGAGCGGGCGCGTCGCCGCGCCGGTGGCGCGCGCCTGCGCGCTCGCGGCCGTGCCTTCGAGCACGCGCTTGGCGATGCCCTGCGTGATCGCCGCGAGGCGGAACAGGTTGTAGGCGAGGTAGAAGTTCCAGTCGGCGGCCAGCGTCGCCGGGTCGCCGCGGCCGCTGCGTTCGCAGTAGCGGCGGACGTACTCGGCTTCACTCGGGATGCCCAGTGCGGCGTGATCCAGCCCGGCGATGCCGCGGAACTCGCCGGGCGGGATGTGCCAGGTCATGCAGTGGTAGCTGAAATCGGCCAGCGGGTGCCCGAGCGTGGAGAGCTCCCAGTCGAGCACCGCGACCACGCGCGGCTCGCTTGCGTGGAACATCAGGTTGTCGAGCCGGAAGTCGCCGTGGACGATCGCGACCTGGCTGTCGTCGCGCGCGCTTGCGGGCAGGTTGCGTGGCAGCCACTCGATGAGCCGGTCCATCGCCTCGATGGTGCCGGTGGCCGAGGCCTCGTACTGCCGGCTCCAGCGCGCGATCTGGCGCTCGAAGTAGCTGCCGGGCTTGCCGTAGTCCTGCAGCCCGAGCGCCTCCGGGTCGACGGCGTGCAAGGCCGCGATGACCCGGTTCATCTCGTCGTAGATCGCGCCGCGCTGCTCGCGCGTCATCGTCGGCAGCGCCGGGTCCCAGAGCACGCGGCCCTCGACGCGCTCCATCACGTAGAACGCGCGCCCGATCACGGTCTCGTCCTCGCACAGCAGCAACATGCGCGGCACCGGCACCGCGGTCGCGGCGAGCGCCTGCATCACGCGGTATTCGCGCTCGATCGCGTGCGCCGAGGGCAGCAGGCGTGCAGCCGGGCCGGGCTTGCTGCGCATCACCCAGCTCGCCGCAGGCGTCTTCAGCAGATACGTCGGGTTCGACTGCCCGCCCTTGAACTGCTCCACCGACAGCGGCCCGGCGAAGCCGGCCAGGTGCGCCTCGAGGTATCGCTGCAGCGCCGCGACGTCGAAGGCGTGGCTTGCGGCCATCGGCCTGGTGCCGGTGTTGGGGTCCATCGAGTCTGTCCTTCCGTCCATGTCGCGCAGAAAATCGATCTCGGCCCGATTTTCCATGCACTTGTGCGGGGGTGGTCCGGGGGTGGTCCGGGGGTGATGCCGCTCGGTGCCGGGGCGAGCGGAACGTGGCGACCCCCTGCAAATGGGTGGTGTCGCCGCGGCTGTGGCTGCGGCTGGAGCGCCGGACCTTCATGCTAGAGTGCCCGCGCTCTGCCCTGGGCGTTCCTGCATGCAGAAGACGCGGCTCTCGCACCTCCTTGTCTCGCTGTCGCTGGGCTTGTCGGCCATCGATGCCGCAGCGATCGGCTTCCTGCCGGTCGAGCCTTCGACAACGCTCGGGCGCACGCTGGACCATGCGATCGGCCTTCGACTCGATCCCGGCGAGCGGCTCGAGCCCGAGTGTGTGGCCGCGGAGGTCGTCGTCGGCGAGACGCGGCTGCCGCCGGAGGCGGTGCGCACCCGCCTCGAAGGCGAGGGAACGCAGCGGGTGCTGCGCGTTCGCACGACGGTGCCGATCGATGAGCCGCTGGTGGCGATGAGCCTGTCGCTGGGTTGTCCGCCCAAGCTGCAGCGGCGCTTCGTCGTCTTTGCCGATCCGGTGGCGCCGAGTGCGCCGAGTGCTCCGATGACCGCGGTCGCGGCGTCATCGGAAGCTGCATCCCGTGCCGAGGGGATCACGGAGGTGCGGGCCGTGGCACCGGAGACGGCGGCGGTGCCCGCAGTGCGCGGCGCTCGCGCTGCGACGATCGCTGCGCGGGAAGCGACGACACCGGCCCCGCGCCCGCCCCGGCGTCGGGCGGCGCGGCGGACGGCACCGGCGGCGACCCCTGCTGCGCCCGCTGCGCCGGCTCCTGCTGCTGTCGGCGCCGGACGGCCGCGTCTGCAGCTCGATCCCGAACCGGTGCCGGTGATGACGCGCAGCGCGGAGGCGCTGCAGGCCGAAGCCGCCGAGGCGGCAGCGCAGGCCGCGGCCGAGGCAGCGTCCGCGGCGGCGCAGCGCATCGCCGCGCTCGAGCAGGCGATCGAGCGCCTGCGCACCGACTCCGCCGCCGACCGCGAGGCCCTGCTCGAGCTGCGACGACGCGCTGCCGAAGCCGACCAGCGCGCGCAATGGACGCCCTGGCTCCTGGCGTTGGCGGCTGCGCTGGCCTTGATCTGCGCCTGGCTGTGGCTCAAGCTGCGGCGCCTGCAGCAGGAGGGCGAGCTCGCCTGGGCAGCGGCGGCCCGAGGTACGGCGGCGGCAAGTGCAACGCATCCTGCCTCCGACCACGGCCCGGTGCCGACCGTCGCGACGCCGATCACGGCAGGCGAAGGCAAGGTCCCGCATGCGGGCGTGGCGAGGCCCCCGGCCGATCCTGGGACATCGGGCGCGTTGCCTGCGCAGACCTTGTCGGAGCCGACGGGGGAGGTCAGCACCGTCGAGCGCACCGAGGTGCTGCCGCTGGGCTGGCGTGCCGAAGAGGCCGACGACGCCCAGGACGTCTCGATCGAGATGCTGATCGACCTCGAGCAGCAGGCCGAGTTCTTCGTCGTGCTGGGGCAGGAGGACGCGGCGATCGACCTGCTCGTCGAACACCTGCGCAACACCGGCGGCGGCAGCCCGGTGCCCTACCTGAAGCTGCTCGAGATCTACCGCCGGCAGGGCGATCGCGAGGCCTACGAGCGCACGCGCACGCGCTTCAACCACCGCTTCAACGCCTACGCGCCCGACTGGAGCGCGGACCCGGGGCAGGGACGTCCGCTCGAGGACTATCCGTCGATCATCGCGCGGCTGCAGCAGGTCTGGGCCTCGCCGATCGACGCGATGGCAGAACTCGAATCGCTGCTCTTTCGCAAGGCGCGGGGCGAGACCTTCGACCTGCCGGCGTACCGCGACGTGATGTTCCTGTATTCGCTGGCGCGCGACCTGCTCGATCGCGAGTCGCTCGAGCGCGGCGACGTCGACGTGCTGCTGCCGATCAGCGAGGGCGGCGAGGGCACGCAGCCGATGTCGCTGGAGGACCTGCCGGCGCACGAGGACTCCGGGATGATGGACCTCGACCAGCAGCCGACGGTGCCGCTGGACCTGGACGTGACGCAGCCGCTGATGCCCGAGAGCCTCTTCGGCGACGCCGATGTCCGGCTCGGCGGCCTTGGCCGCGGGCGCGGCGGCTGAGCGGGTTCTCGGCCGACCGGCCTAGATCCGGGCCAGGCGCTCGAGTGCCCGCTGCAGCGTCTCGTCCTTCTTCGCGAAGCACAGGCGCACGATGCCCTGCTCGAAGCCGCCGTCGTAGAAGGCCGAGAGCGGGATCGCGGCCACGCCGGCCTCGCGCGTGAGCCACTTGCAGAACTCCGCTTCGCCAAGGGGGCTCACGGCGCGGTAGTCGACGCACTGGAAGTAGCTGCCCTGCGTGTGCAGCGGCACGAGGCGCGTGCGCTCGAGGCCTTCGCGGAAGAGGTCGCGCTTGCGCTGGTAGAAGGCCGGCAGCCCGAGGTAGGGCTCGGGGTCGGCCAGGTGGCGCGCCAGCCCGTGCTGCATCGGCGTGTTGACGGTGAAGACGTTGAACTGGTGCACCTTGCGGAACTCGGCCGTCAGCGCCGCCGGCGCGGCCACCGTGCCGACCTTCCAGCCGGTGACGTGGAAGGTCTTGCCGAAGCTCGAGATCACGAAGGCGCGCGCGGCCAGGCCCGGCAGGCTGCTCGCGCTGACGTGCGGCTGGCCGTCGAAGACCATGTGCTCGTAGACCTCGTCGCTGATCAGCAGCACGTCGGTGGGCGCCAGCAGCGCCTCGAGCCGCTCCATCTCGACGCGTGTCCAGACGGTGGCCGTCGGGTTGTGCGGCGAGTTCAGCAGCAGCGCCCGCGTGCGCGGCGTGATCGCCGCGGCGATCAGTCCGAGGTCCGGGCGAAAGCTCCCGGGTGTCAGCGGCACGCGCACGATGGTGCCGCCGGCGAGTTCGATGCTCGGGCCGTAGCTGTCGTAGCAGGGCTCGAGCACGATCACCTCGTCGCCGGGGTGCACGCAGCACAGCACCGCGGTGATGATCGCCTGCGTCGCGCCGGCGGTCACGGTGATCTCGGCGTCGACGTCGTAGCGCTTCCCGTAGAGCGCTTCGATCTTGCGCGCGACGGCCTGGCGCAGCGCCGGCACGCCCGGCATCGGCGGGTACTGGTTCAGGCCCTCGCGCATCGCGTCGTGCACGCGCTCGACCAGGCGCGGGTCGCAATCGAAATCCGGGAAGCCCTGCCCGAGGTTGACGGCGCCATGCTCGAGGGCCAGCGCCGACATCACGCTGAAGATGGTCGTGCCGACCTTGGGCAGGCGCGAGGGCAGGTCCGGGGTGCGCACCGGCAGGGAGGGGGGATTCATGGCGTGACGGCAGGAGGCTGGCGGTGGGATCGGAGCTAGAGATCGTAGTCGCGCGCGTCGGCGTCGCCGCTCATCGCGCGCTGGATCAGCGGTGCCGACAGGCGCTCGGAGAGCAGCTCGGCGAACGCGAACACGAAGTGCCGCAGGTAGGCGCCGCGCTTGAAGGCCACGCGCGTCGTGTTCGACCCGAACAGGTGCCCGAGCGGGCGCGCGACGAGCTCGGTGCCGAGCGTCTCGGCCTGCGCCGCGAGCTCGGTGACGATGCCCACGCCCATGCCCGCGCGCACGTAGGTCATGATGACGTCGGAGTCGATGCCCTCGAGCGAGACGAAGGGCTTGAGCCGGGCGCGCGCGAAGGCCTGGTCGATGCGCGTGCGCCCGGTCATCGTCGGGTGGTAGAGCACGAGCGGCACGGCGGCGAGCTGCTCGATCGTCGGGCGCTCGACCCCGGCCAGCGGATGGCCGACCGGCACGACCATCACGTGCTGCCATTCGTAGCAGGGCAGGCTCAGCAGGTCCTCGTGCGCGGCCAGCGCCTCGGTGGCGATGCCGACGTCGGCGACATCGTCCAGCAGCATGCGCGCAACCTGCTCGGGCATGCCCTGGTGCAGCACGAGCTGCACCTTGGGGAAGCGGCGGCGCAGCTCGGTCACGCGCTGCGGCAGGAAGTAGCGCGCCTGCGTGTGCGTGGTCGCGATCGAGAGCGTGCCGGCGTCCTGCTTCGAATACTCCTCGCCGATGCGCTTGAGGTTGGCGACCTCGCGCATGATGGTCTCGATCGACTTGAGCACGAGCTGCCCGGGCTCGGTGACGCGGCGCAGCCGCTTGCCGTGGCGTGCGAAGATGTCGACGCCGAGTTCCTCCTCGAGCTCGAGGATCGCCTTGCTGATGCCCGGCTGCGAGGTGTAGAGCGCCTTGGCGGTTTCGGTCAGGTTCAGGTTTCGGCGCACCGCCTCCTGGACGAAGCGGAACTGGTGCAGGTTCATTCAGCGGGTTCCGGCGCCGAGGAGATGGGCGCAAAGGGCTTCGGGGCTTGCTTCATGCGCGTGCGTGGGGGCGGCGCGTGCCGCAGGGCGATCATCGATAGCGCACCAGCCACGCGAAGGCGGCCAGCGAGAGCAGGAGGAAGAGCAGGCTCGGGGCCGCGGCCACGACCCAGGGCGTCCAGTCGCGCAGCATACCCAGATGACCGGCGAGATTGTTGAGCAGCACGAAGCCGATGCCCAGCATGATGCCGCCGAAGACCTTCAGGCTCAGCCCGCCGGCGCGCGCGTGCAGATAGGCAAAGGGCAGCGCCAGCGCCACCATCACCAGGCACGACAGCGGATAGAGCGCCTTCTTCCAGAAGCGGATCTCGACCTGCTGCGAGGCCTGCGCCTGGTCCTCGAGGTGGCGCGAATAGCGCCACAGCTCGGCCGTCGTCATCGACGAAAGCGGCAGCACCGCGGCCGCGACGACCGCGACATCGAGCGTGCTCTGCAGCGTCAGGCTCGCGTGCCTCTCGTCGACCAGGTGCGCGCCGGCGCTGCCCGGCTGCGGCCAGCGCGTCACCTGTGCATCGTGCAGCGTCCAGTGGCCGTCGCTGCCGACGTTGGCTGTGCGCGCGTCGATGCGCGTGACAAGGCCGCCGTCGGCGTCGAACTCGAACACGCGCACCCCTTGCAGCTGGCCTTGTGCGCTGATGCCGCCGATGTTGATCGAGACGCTGTGCGCGCCCTCGGAGCCCGGGCGCCGCTCCTTGAGCCAGGCACCGGCACCGCCGATGTGCCGCCCGCCGTCGAAGCGCGCGGCCAGTTGCACCGCCGCCTGTTCGGCCGCGGGCGCGAGCAGGTCGCCGACCACGAAGTTCAGTACGCCGAAGGCGATGCCCAGCCCCGCCAGCAGCCGCAGCGCACGCCCGGGCCCGAGGCCCCCGGTGCGCAGGATCGTGTATTCGGAGGCCTGCGCCATGCGCGCCAGCGCGTAGATGCTGCCGATCAGCACGGCGATCGGCATCAGGTCGTAGAGGTGGGCCGGCACCGCGTAGAGCGCGGCCAGCGCGACGTGCCAGGCGGCGCGCCCCTGGCGGCCGACCTCGTCCAGGTCGTCGACGAAGTCGATGAAGAAGAAGAGCGAGAGGAAAGCCGCCGCGACGAAGCCCACCGAGGACACGATGTCGCGGTAGAAGAGCCGACGGACCGTCCTCATGCCGCCGCCTTCAGGCCGAAGCCGCGCTGCGGCGCTGCCAAGGCAGGTGCAGCGTCGCGGCGTGCTCGCGCCACCACAGCAGCGCGAGCGCGAGCAGGAAGCAGCCGCCGTGCACGGCCGTCAGCGCGGCACCGAGGCCGACCCGCTCGCTGCCGACCCAGGCCTGCGTCAGGTTGACGAGGTTGAAATAGACGACGAAGGCCAGCAGCGCGAAGAGCAGGTTCCAGTTGCTCGGCCGCCGCGGGTTCGTCGCCGCCAGCGGAACGCCCAGCAGCACCAGGTTCGCGGTCGCCAGCAGCATGCCCAGGCGCCACGCGAGCTCGCCCTGGTTGCGCGGCGTGGGCTCGCGCAGCAGCTGCAGCGTCGGCAGCGCGCGCGGCGGCCGCGCCTGCGCCTCGCGCACCGCCTTCTCCTGCACCAGCACGCGGTAGCTCTCGAAGCTGGCGAGCGTGCGCTCGCCGCTGGCCATGTCGCTGTCGTTGCGCTGCCCGCGCTCGAGCACCAGCCAGCGCTCGTCGTTCACGGTCTGCAGGTGGCCGCGGTGTGCCGAGGTCACGCTCTCGTTGTGCTCCTGCCGGGTGAGGACGAAGACGTTGCGCGCGTCGGTGCTCTCGGGGCTCTCGCGATCGATGAAGAAGACGCGGCGGCCGTCGGCCGAGGACTGGAACACGCCCGGCGCCACGCGCGAGAGGTCCGAGCGCTGCGCGTAGCGGTCGCGCAGGTCGTAGCTGTTGCGGTTGCCCCAGGGCCAGACGATCAGCAGCAGCACGGCAGCGACGACGAACACCGGCCACGCGGTCTGCAGCACCGGGCGCACGAAGCGCGCCAGGCCGATGCCGCCGCTGAACCAGATCACCATCTCGCTGTCGCGGTACATGCGGCCCAGGGTGATGACGATGGCCACGAACATCGAGAGGCTGAGCATCGAGGGCAGGTGTCCGAGCGCGGTGTAGCCCAGCACGAGCACGACGTCCTGCGGCGAGACGGTGCCCTTGGCCGCCAGGCCGACCGTGCGCAGCAGGAACATCGTCAGCACGATGGTGAGGATGACGACGAGGGTCGCGCCGAAGCTGCGCGAGAGTTCGCGGCGCACCGTTGAATCGACTAACATCCTTCGGCTTTAGCTGTGGCCTTCTCGTATGCCCGTGCGCCGCGGCGTCGCGCTTCCTGCCGGCCTGCGGTGGACAGGCCCACGCCCCGCGCGGAACTGCCTGCGGCGTCGACCTGCTGCTGCGGCTCGCGGGCCCGCGGACGCTGGCGTCGACGGCCTTTGCGGCGCCCGCGTCGGGAACGGGGCACCCGTTCGAACCGAAAGAGGAATTATGGACTTCAAGACCCTGCCCGCCCCGAAGGACGGACTGTGTGCGCTGGCTGCCGATGCGCTGCTGCTCGTGCTGCCGGCAGGCAAGCTTGCCGACGGCCTGGATGCGACGCTGGCGGGCGTGCTCGGCGCGGCGGTCGACGCGGGCGACCTCGAACTCGTCGCCGGCCGCAGCCTCTACCTGCACCACGTCGAGGGCCTGAAGGCGGCGCGGCTGGCCGTGGCTGTCTGCGACGCGGCGGCTTCGCCCAAGTCCTGGCGCAAGGCGCTCGCGGCCGGCTACGGGCTGATCAAGGGCGGCGGCGCGAAGCATGCTGCCGTTGCACTCGCCGGTGCGGCGCTGACGCCCGCACATGCCGAGGCGCTGGTCGCGGTGGCCGCTGATGCGACCTACGTCTACCGTCACACCAAGCCGAGCGCCCCGGCGGCGCCGCGGCTCGCGCGCCTGAGCCTCGTCTGCGAGAAGACCGAGGCCAAGGCGCTCGACGCGGCGCTGGCGCGCGGCCGCGGCATCGCCGAAGGCGTGGCGCTCGCGCGCGAGCTCGCCAACCGGCCGGCGAACCACTGCACGCCGGCGCACCTGGCCGACGAGGCGCGGGCGCTCGCGCGCCGTCACGCCAAGCTCAAGGTCGAGGTGCTCGAGCGCCGCGATGCCGAGAAGCTCGGCATGGGCGCCTTCCTCGCGGTCGCGCAGGCCTCGCACCAGCCGCCCAAGTTCATCGTGCTGCGCTGGCAGGGCGGGCCGCGTGCTCAGGCACCGGTGGTGCTGGTCGGCAAGGGCATCACCTTCGACACCGGCGGCATCTCGCTCAAGCCCGCGCCCGAGATGGACGAGATGAAGTTCGACATGGGCGGTGCCGCGAGCGTGCTCGGCACGATGCGCGCGGTGGCCGAGCTGGGTCTGGCGATCAACGTCGTCGGCCTGATCCCGAGCTGCGAGAACATGCCCGGCGGCGGCGCGGTCAAGCCCGGCGACGTGGTGACCAGCCTCTCGGGCCGCACGATCGAGATCCTGAACACCGACGCCGAGGGGCGGCTCATCCTCTGCGACGCGCTCAGCTACGCCGAGCGCCTCAAGCCCGCCGCGGTCGTCGACATCGCCACGCTCACCGGTGCCTGCGTCATCGCGCTGGGCAAGCACCGCAGCGGCCTCTTCAGCAGCAGCGACACGCTCGCCGAGGAGCTGCTGGCGGCGGGCGAGCGCGGCGGCGACCCGGCATGGCGCATGCCGCTGGACGAAGAGTACGACGAGGCCCTGAAGAGCAACTTCGCCGATGTCGGCAACGTCGGCGGGCGGCCGGCCGGCGCGATCACCGCGGCCAAGTTCCTGCAGCGCTTCGCGTCGAGCTACGACTGGGCGCACCTGGACATCGCCGGCACGGCCTGGAAGTCGGGCAAGGAAAAGGGCGCCACCGGACGCCCGGTGTCCCTGCTGGTGCACTTCCTGGCCGAGCGCGCCGGCTGACGCGGGCGAGGCGAAGGGGCTGGCGAAGGAGTCGCGGGCGTGCCGCTGAAGGTCGAGTTCCACACCGGAGTCGTCGACGAGTCGGGCTTTGCCTGCAGGCTGCTGCGCAAGGCCTACCACGTCGGCGCGCGCGTGCTGGTGCGTGCCCCCGCGCCGCTCCTGCAGCGCCTGGATCGTGAGCTCTGGACCTTCGTCGAGCGCGAGTTCATCCCGCACCTGCGCTTCTCGGGAGCCGCGGGCGTGCCCGCGCAGGCGCAGCGCACGCCGATCTGGCTCGTCGACGACGCGGTGCCGCCAGGCCATCCGCCGGTGCTCGTGAATCTCGATGCGGAGATGCCGCAGCAGCCGCAGGCCTTCGAGCGCATCATCGAGATCGTCGGTCGCGATGCCGGGGTCGTGCAGCGGGGCCGCGCGCGCTGGCGGGCCTACGAAGCCCATGGGCTGCATCCGGCCCATCATGCGGCCGCCGCCGGGGGCGAAGGTGGCTGATCCGCGCCCGCGGCCGGCGCTCTCGCGCCTGCCGACCTTGACCGAAGTCGTGATGGAAGGCCGCCCGCCTTCCGGGTCGGCGGCGGTGGAAGACGTGCCGGTGCTGTCGGCCGGTGCGGATCGGATGGTCGAGCGCGTGCCGGAACAGGCACCCGAGCCGGTCGCCGATCGGCTGTCGGGTGCGCCTGCGGAGGGCGCCGACGCCATCCTGCCGCCCCTGGATCCCGCCGACGAGGCGCGCATCATCGACGCGGTCATCGGCGGCCTGCAGCCGCGCATCGACCTGATGCTCGAGTACCGGCTGCGCGAGGCGCTGGCTCCGGTGCTCGCGCGTGCGTCCGATGCGATCGTGCGGGACGCCCGGGGCGAACTGGCGCAGACGCTGCGCGACGTCGTCGCCCGCGCGGTCGCGCAGGAACTGGCGCGCCGGCGCGCGCGCTGAGCCTTCGCAAGTACAGGCCGGCGGCTCGCGCAGTGCCGCTTGCCCTGCCCGGAGGCGCCTTGCCGGTCAGCGCTCCTGCGGCTGCGGATACATCCCGTCACCCATGGTGCGGTCAGCCCTTGGAGCCTCGCGGGCGTTGTGCGATCGCGACGGCGACGCTCGAAATCCCCATGAAAGAGCCAAGGCACTTTGCGGTATCGTCCGCCGCCTTTCAACCATTCCCGTTTGTCGAAGAGACAACATCCCAGATCGGAGACTCCTAGATGCAAGTCAAGTTCAATGCGATCGTCGCGGCCACCGCGATGCTGCTGGCCGGCTCGGCGTACGCGCAGGATCTGGTCGTCAAGATCGGTCACGTCGGCCCCACCAGCGGTCCTATCGCTCACCTGGGCAAGGACAACGAGAACGGCGCCCGCATGGCGATCGACGAACTCAACGCCAAGGGCGTGACGATCGGCGGCAAGAAGGCCAAGTTCGAGTTGCTGGCCGAGGACGACGGCGCCGATCCGAAGCAGGGCACGGCGGCGGCGCAGAAGCTCGTCGACTCCAAGGTCAACGGCGTCGTCGGACACCTGAACTCGGGCACGACGATCCCGGCGTCGAAGATCTACATGGAAGCCGGAATTCCGCAGATCAGCCCCAGCTCGACGAACCCGAAGTACACGCGCCAGGGCTACAAGACCGCGTTCCGCGTCGTCGCGGATGACGTGCATCTGGGCGGCACGCTCGGCCGCTACGCGGTCAACACGCTCAAGGCCAAGAGCATCGCCGTGATCGACGACCGCACCGCCTACGGCCAGGGCCTGGCCGACGAGTTCGTCAAGGGCGTCAAGGGTGCTGGCGGCAACGTCGTCGGGCGCGAGTTCACCAACGACAAGGCAACCGACTTCACCGCGATCCTGACTGCGATCAAGGCGAAGAAGCCCGACGTGATCTTCTACGGCGGCATGGACGCGGTCGGCGGCCCGATGCTGCGCCAGATGAAGCAGCTGGGTCTTGGCGGCGTGAAGTTCATGGGCGGCGACGGACTGTGCACGAACGAGGTGCCCAAGCTGGCACAGGACGGTCTGAGCGATGACCAAGTGGTCTGTGCCGAGGCCGGCGGCGTCGAAGGCGCCTACAAGCAGAAGATGGTCGACTTCGGTGCGGCCTACGAGAAGAAGTTCGGCACCAACGTCAAGCTCTACGCGCCCTACGTCTACGACGCGGTCAACGTGATGGTGCAGGCGATGGTCAAGGCGGGATCGGCCGATCCGGCCAAGTACCTGCCGGAGCTCGCGAAGATCGACTACGACGGCGTCACCGGCCACATCGTCTTCGACAACAAGGGCGACCTGAAGAACGGGGCGCTCACGCTCTACACCTTCAAGGGCGGCCAGCGCTCGCAGATCGCGGTCGTGCGATAAGTCTTGCCGGTCGGCGAGGGGACGCGCGCACGGCGCTGCGTCCCTCGCTTCGCAGCGGCCCCTCCCGGGGCCGCACAACGAGAAAGGGCGCCGTCGGCGCCCTTTGCCCTTTTTCGCACTGCTGGCGGCCCGGCGCCGTTTCAGCGCCGTTTCAGCGCAGTTCGCTCACGAGCCGGGCGACGATGGTCTTGCCGGCCTCGCTGTTCTCCGCCGCGCCGGCCGCAGTCTGGACCGTCACCGTGCTCTTCTCGCTGCCGCCGGCCTTGACGACGACACGGTAGCGCACCGGATCCTTGTTCGGCCCCTTGGCGCCGAAGAGGCGGGCGAAGAAGTTGGGCTCGTCGACCACGGCGGTTTTCGGATCGACGTAGCGGACGTAGTAGGTGCCGGCGTTGCGGTCGCGATCCTCGACGGTGAATCCGCTGCGGTCCAGCGCCAGGCCGACGCGGCGCCACGCGCGGTCGAAGGGGTCGTCGACCTCGAGCGTCGAGGGTTCGGCCAGCGCACGCGCGCGTGCCGGCATCTCGGGGGCCGCAGCGACCGCGGCGCGCGCGGTCTCGCGGTCCTGTGCGCCGAGCTTGGCCATCAGCTGCGCCAGCAGCTCCGCCTCGAGTTGCGGATCGTTGTCGCGCGGTCTCCAAGCGGTGCTGTCCTTGAGCTCGGTGACGTAGACCTCTTCGAGCCCGCGGTGGGTGATGTAAATCTCGGTGCCGTTGACGCCGCGCTCGAGCCGCGTGCGGAAACGATCGCGTTCGCCGCTGTCGTAGAGCCGGTCGACCAGCCGCCCGAGCGTCGAGCGGATCAGATCGTTCGGCAGCTTCGCGCGGTTCTCGACCCAGTCGGTCTCCATCACGCCGGCCTGCGGCTTGTCGGTCGTCAGCCGGAACCCGCGTTCCTCCCAGAAGTCCTTGATCTGCGGGTAGAGCACTTCGGGAGAGGCCTGTGCGACCAGCCAACGCAGGTGTCCCTGCTTCTCGACGCGGATGTCCCCGACCGTGGCCGGCGCCACCGAAGCCATCGTGCTGCTCCCCGCCAGAAGCTGCGGCGTCTGCGCGGTGGACGAGGCGCTGATGACGCCGCCCTGCGGTGCGTAGCGCGGATCCCGCTGCAGCTGCGTGAGGTCCGGCGGGATTTCCAGCGGCTTGGGCCTGACCGTCGTCGACTGGTAGTCGACCCGGTCTCCGGCGAGGAATTCCTCGATCGACGAGCAACCGGCCAGCAGCACGGCCAGCGCGATCACGGCGCAATGTGCCCGGGTAGCGGCAAACGGGGGTTTCACGTTCGATGTCTCCGTCAGCCGGCGAGGCGCCGGCCGGCATGCAGTGGGCGCTGGCGAGTCGGTCGCGAGGGGCACGGCAGGCTTCAGGCCAGCAGCCCGGCGTCGCGAAGCGCCTGTTCGACCTCGGCCTGCCCGGCTTCGGTCAGTGGGGTCATCGGCAGCCGCAGGTGCGGCTGGCCGCGGCCCAGGCGCGAGAGCGCCCATTTCGTCGGTGCGGGGCTGGGCTCGCAGAACAGCAGCCGGTGCAGCGCCAGCAGCCGCATGTGGATCTCGCGCGCGCGGCGCACATCGCCCTCGATCGCCGCGACGCACATCTCGTGCATCAGCCGCGGCGCGACGTTGGCCGTCACGCTGATGTTGCCGTGCCCGCCGAGCAGCATCAGCCCGATCGCCGAACCGTCGTCGCCCGAGTAGACCGAGAAGCCCTTGGGCGCGTGCTTGATCAGCCGCGCCGCGCGCTCGATGTTGCCGGTCGCTTCCTTGATGCCGACGACGCCCGGAACCTGCGCCAGGCGCATCACCGTCTCGTGCTGCAGGTCCGCGATCGTGCGGCCCGGCACGTTGTAGAGCAGCATCGGCAGGTCGACCGCCTCGGCGATCGCCCGGAAGTGCCGGTACATGCCTTCCTGCGAGGGCTTGTTGTAGTAGGGAACGACCTGCAGCGAGCAGTCCGCGCCGACCTGCTTGGCATAGCGCGTGAGCTCGATCGCCTCGCTGGTGGCGTTGCCGCCGGTGCCGGCCAGGATCGGCACGCGCCCCGCGGCGTGCTCGACGGCGACGCGCACGATCTCGCAGTGCTCCTCGATGCTCACCGTCGGGCTCTCGCCGGTCGTGCCGACGACGCAGATGCAGTCGGTGCCTTCCGCGACGTGCCAGTCGATCAGCCGGCGCATGCCGTCGTGATCGAGACTGCCGTCCTCGTGCATCGGCGTGACCAGCGCCACGATGCTGCCAACGATGGGTTTCATGCGATTCGCTTCCGTCGAAGAGCGCGATTTTAGCCCTCGGGCTCCGCCGCGCCCGCCGCGCTCGGTGCCTCGGGCAGCCGGTGGCGCGGCAGCGGCGCCGGCTCGCGCGCGGCAACGATGCGTTGCAGGTAGCGCGGCGGCGGCCCGGGGACGAAGCCGTTCTCGTAGGCGACCACATGCAGATCCCGGCAGGCCGCAAGCAGTTCCCCATGCCGGAGCAGGAAGTCGCTGCGCGAGGGGCGCCCGATCGTCTCCTGACCTTGCGCGAAGGTCTCGTAGATCAGGAATCCGCCCTTGGCCACCGCCTCGACGAGCGTGGGCAGCAGCGGGCGCCAGAGGTAGTGCGTGACGAGCACGAGGTCGAAGCGGCGACCGGGGAAGGGCCAGGGCCCCGCTTCGAGGTCGGCGATGACGATCTCGGCGAGTGAGCGCAGCGGGCCCAGCGCCGCCTCGTCACGGTCGACGCCGGTGAGCGCAAAGCCCTGCGCGGCGAGCCAGCGCAGGTTGCGTCCGCTGCCGCAGGCGACGTCGAGCACGCTCGCTCCCGGCGGCAGCAGGTGAATCCAGCGTTGCAGCCAGCGCGACGGAGCCGCTGTCGGGGCGGCCGCCGGCTGCTCGCCGTTCAGAAGCATGCCCACACGCGCGAGGCCAGGTCCACCGCCAGCTCGGGGTTCAGGTAGGCCGCGAACACCGCCGCCAGCACGAGCAGCGCCAGCGTCCAGCGCAGGGCGTGGCGTGCGCTCGCCTTCATGCCGCTTGCGCCGCCGCGACGCGGCCGAGCGGCGCCTCGTTGACGCGCAGATTGGCCAGCGCCGCGAGCACCCCGAGCAGCACCGCGAGCCACCAGACGATGTCGTAGCTGCCCGAGGCGTCGTAGAGCCGGCCGCCGAGCCAGACGCCGGCAAAGCTGCCGACCTGGTGGCTGAGGAAGACGAAGCCGCCGAGCATCGACATGTACTGCACGCCGAAGACCTGCGCGACGATCGCGTTCGTCGGCGGCACGGTCGACAGCCACAGCAGCCCGATCACCGCCGAGAAGACGTAGACGCTGGCCGTGGTCAGCGGCGCCAGCACGAAGATCGTGATCGCAACGCCGCGCAGCAGGTAGATCGCGGCCAGGATGTGGCGCTTGGCCAGGCGCTGGCCGAGCAAGCCCGCGGCATAGGTGCCGAAGACGTTGAAGAGCCCGATCAGCGCGAGCGACGCGCTGGCGACGTCCGGCGAGAGGCCGTGGTCCTTCAGGTAGCTGGGCATGTGCACGCCGATGAAGACGACCTGGAAGCCGCAGACGAAGTAGCCCGCGGTCAGCCAGCGGAAGCTGCGGTCGCCGAAGGCCTCGCGCAGTGCCGCGCCCACGCTCTGCTTCGCGCCGGTGACCTGGAGCTCATGCGCCGGCTCGCGCAGGCCCAGCGCCAGCGGCGCGATCGCGAGCGCCGTGCAGCCGAGCACGACGAGCGCGGTCTCCCAGCCGAGGCTGCCGATGAGCCCGTTCTCGACCGGGACCATCAGGAACTGGCCGAAGGAACCCGCTGCGGCGGTGACGCCCATCGCCCACGAGCGCTTCTCGGGCGCGACGTTGCGCGCGATGACGCCGTAGATCACCGCGTAGGTCGTTCCCGCCTGCGCCATGCCCAGCAGCACGCCGGCGCTGCCCGAGAGGCCGAGGCCCGAGCTCGCGAGCGCCATCGTCACCAGGCCGCCGGCGTAGAGCAGCGCCCCGACGATCAGCACGCGCCAGGCACCGAAGCGGTCCGCCCAGACGCCGGCCAGCGGCCCCGTGAAGCCCCAGACGAGGTTCTGCAGCGCCAGCGCGAACGCGAAGGTCTCGCGCGACCAGCCGCGGTCCATCGTCATCGGCTGCAGGAACAGGCCGAAGCCGTGACGGATGCCCATCGAGAGCGTGACGATCGCCGCGCCGCAGACGAGCACCTGGGTCATCGACAGCCGATGCGCAGGTGTTGCCGAATTCATCGGTCCGATTGTCCCGGATCTTCTCGCCGGCGGCCGGCGGGCGCGGTCCCGGGCACGCGGGAGACCGCGTGCGGGGACGTTCTCACGCGGCGAGCCCTTCGGCGCGCATCGCGGCCTGGACCGCGGGCCGCGCGGCGACGCGGGCGCGGTAGGCGATCAGGTTGGGGTAGGGGCTGAGGTCCACGCCCACGTACTGGCCCCAGTTCGTCACCGTGAACAGGTAGGGATCGGCAACGGTGAAATCGTCACCCATCAGGTACTGCTTGCCGGCCAGCTGCGAGTCGACCCAGGCCAGTCGCTTGGCGATCTGCTCCTTGACGATCGGCTTGTAGGCGTCGGGCGTGGCCGGGTTGAAGAGCGGGCCGAAATTCTTGTGCAGCTCGGTGCCGATGAAGGTCAGCCAGCCCATCAGCTTGTAGCGCTCGATCGTGCCGTTGGGGGGCGCGAGCTTCTTGGCCGGCACCTGGTCGGCGATGTACTGCACGATCGCCGGGCCTTCCGTCAGCCGCGTGCCGTCGTCGAGCTCCAGCAGCGGCACGTAGCCCAGCGGGTTGATGCTGTAGTAGTCGGTGCCGT
>JAIXKN010000092.1 GCA_026932425.1 Burkholderiales bacterium | reverse complement strand
CACGCGGCGCTTCATGCCGCCGGAGAGCTGGCGCATGTTGGCGTCGGCCTTGTCGGCCAGGCCCAGCTCGTGCAGCAGCTCGTCGATCCAGGCGTCGTTGTCGCGCACGCCGAAGTAGCCGCTCTGGATGCGCAGCGTCTCGCGCACGCTGAAGAAGGGGTCGAACACCAGCTCCTGCGGCACGATCCCGAGCAGGCGCCGGGCCGCGGCGTAGTCGTCGACGACGTCATGGCCGTGCACGGTGACGCGTCCGCTGCTGGCGCGCGCCAGCCCCGCGAGCACCGAGATCAGCGTCGTCTTGCCGGCGCCGTTGGGGCCCAGCAGCCCGAAGAACTCGCCCTCCTCGATGTCGAAACTGACGCCGTCGAGCGCGCGCAGCGTGCCGGCGGCACCCCGGTAGATCTTGACGACGTGATCGAAGCGGACGGCGATGGACATGAAGCGCGAAATTGTAGGAAGTCGGGCGCAAACCCGCTGATGCAAGAATGAATGGCCCTTGCAGCAGACGCCATGCCCCCGCCCAAGAGACCACGACGCACCGCCGAGCGCATCCTGGAAGTGACGCTTGCGCTCTTCAACCGCTTCGGCGAACCCAACGTCAGCACGACGGTGATCTCGTCCGAGCTGCGCATCAGCCCGGGCAACCTCTACTACCACTACCCGGCCAAGGATGAGCTCGTCAACGCGCTCGTCGACCGCCACGAGCAGGCGCTGGCCGAGCTGCTGCCGGCGGCCGAGGACGTGGCCAACGTCGAGGACGCGTGGTTCTTCCTGCACCTGCTCTTCGAGCGCACCTGGGACTACCGCTTCCTCTACCGTGATCTGAACGACCTGCTGAGCAAGAACCGCCATCTCGAGACGCGAATCGCGGCGATGATGACGGCCAAGGCGCAGGCGCTGCAGCAGCTCATCCGCGGCTTGCGCCACGCCGGGGTGCTGCTCGCCGAGGAGGCCGACACCGATCCGCTGGCGACCTCGATGCTCGTGCTCTCGACCTACTGGCTGAGCTACGAGTACGTGCGCGATCCGCGCCGCGCGCTCGAACCCGAGCGTGCCGCCGAGGCGCTGCAGCGGGGCGCGTGGCACGTGCTGGCGCTGCTGCTGCCCTATCTGGAACCGGCGTCGCGCGCGCACCTGCGGGAACTCGCCGACGCCTACCTCGGTCAGGAGGGATAGCAGGGGTCGCGCGTGGTGTCGCCGCGCGCCCGGATCACTCATCGCGAAACGCAGGAGGCCGCCATGTACCACCGCATCCTCATCGTCGTCGCCGACAACCCCGCGACCCAGATCGCGATCGCGCATGGCCTGGGCCTGGCCAGGGCGCTCGGTGCCGAGGTCCTGTTCGCGCACGCGCTGCACAGCTATCCGCTGGCGGTCGCGGACGTGGCCCCGGTGGTGACGATCGCGCCCGACGAGTTCGCCCGTCAGGCGGCCGAACTCGGTGCGCGTCTGCTTGCACAGGCGCGCGAACAGGCCGCGGCCGCCGAAGTCAAGGCCAGCGCGCTGGTGCTCGAAGGCGTCAACGGCGTCGACGGGCTGAGGGCGCTGGCGCGCGAGCAGAGCTGCGACCTGATCGTCATCGGCGCCGAAGGCGGCAACACGCTCGTGCGCCTGCTGACCGGCAGTGCCACCTCGGGCCTGGTCACGCGTGCCGGCGTTCCGGTCCTCGTTTGCCACGCGCACGACGCGCCGCCGCCGGGCTGAGCGGCGAAGCCTTCGATGGATCAGCGCACGCGGACAGGCGCAGCGGGCAGCCTGATCCCGCGGCTCAGGCCGAGGGCTTGCGGCGGTGGAAGCGGATCGGCTGTGGGCGCGGCGCCTTCAGCGGCGCGCCTGCGCCGGCCAGCGTCTCGTTGAGCTTGCGCGCGGCGTCGTCGGCAAGCGCCGCCTCGCGCGCGGCATCGATCAGCTGCGCGCGGTCGGCCGCCGGCCGGGTGCCGACGGCCAGGTGCTGGACGATGTGCAGCAGGTTGTCCTTGCCGCGCTCGTTGGTGCTGCCGTAGCCCTTGATCAGCCGCCCGCAGCGCGCGAGCGCCAGGCCCAGCGCCGGGTCCTCGCGCGTGCCGCGCTCGACCGCGGCGAGCCACTGCTCGATCAGCTTCTGCTCGAGCGCGAAGCGGTGGCCGCGGCGGCGCTGGCCCTTGAGCATCATCAGGAAGCGCAAGGCCAGCGCGCCGTGCACCGTGTGCGCGCCGAGCTTGAGCGGCAGCGCCCAGGGCTCCGCGCCCTTGGCCATGCGGCGGCGGTCCCAGGCGATCAGCCGGTTGGCCAGGCCCTCGGGCAGCAGCGCGGCGAACTCGGGGACGCCGGGCTTGAAGTGGTCGTAGACGCCGACCAGCAGTTCGCCTTCCTTCACGCCGACCTCGCGCTTGACGCGCTCCATGCGGCTGGCGGCGAGCTTGAGCCCGGCGACGTTGACGATGTCGTCGAAGGCCATCCACAGCGCGAGCCAGCGCACCATCTCCTGCGTCACCGGACCGGCGCGGCCGCCCTCGGCGGCCTCGATGCGCGCCAGACGCTCGTCGTAGAGGCGGCCATAGGCCTCGTCCTGGTACTTCACGACGCGCTCGCGCGCGATCGTGCGCAGGTCGGGTGCAGGCGCTGCGGCAAGCACCTTCTCGACCATCGCCTGCTGCTCGCGCCGCGTCGTGATCGCATCGAAGGCCGCGGCGAAGCCGCGCAGGCTCGCGGCCACGCCCAGGCCCCCCTCGCGGATCGTCTCCTCGTAGTCTTCGCGCGCAAAGGGCAGGGCGCCGCTGGCAGCGGCCGCACCCAGCAGCACCGCGCTGATCACGGTGCCGGCCTGGCGCGCCATCAGGTTGAAGTCCAGCAGCTCGGTCGCGCGCGCGTGGCGCTGCAGCACCGTCAGCATCGCGGCGTCGTCGCTGCGGCCGTCGCTCGGCTTCATCTTCTCGGTCGTCGTCAGCGTGCGCGAGGTCGAGCTGATGACCAGCGTGCGGTCGGGGCTCGCCATGCCGTTGCCGACGTGCCGCGCGGTCTCGAGCAGCTCGGAGGACAGCAGCAGGTCGATCTCGCCGGCCACCGGGTTGAGGCTGAAGACCGGCCGCCGGCCCCCGAGCGCCGTCAGCGGCTGCGGGTAGACCTCGACGTAGTAGGTGGTTGCGCCGGTGCGCTGCGCGACACCCGGGATCGAGGTCGACTGCGCGGCGTAGCCGGCGCGCATCGCGGTCAGGTACAGCCATTCGGCGAGCACGCCGCCGCCTTCGCCGCCGAGGGCACAGACGAGGATGGTGATCGGGCGGTCGGGGTGGTTCGGGGCGGTGGAGGTGTTCATGTCTTGTCGCGCTCCATTGCCGCTCAGGCCGGACGCAGCCAGCCGGTGATCGTCTGCCGCAGCGCGGCGACGAAGCGCTCGCCGAAGCGCGGGTTGGCGATCACCTCGGCGCGGTAGAAGCTCGGGCACAGCGTTGCCGCGTGCGCGTTGGAGCCGCACAGGCCGCAGCCGACGCAGCCGTCGATGACGGTGGCGATCGGGTCCACGCGCAGCGGGTCGGGGTTGTCGCGGATGGTCAGCGTCGGGCAGCCCGAGAGGCGGATGCAGGCGTGGTCGCCGGTGCAGACGTCCTCGTCGACGCCGTACTTGACGCGCTCGACGCGCTCGCCGCGCTTGAGGCGCGCGGCGTTCCAGGGCTTGATGCGGCGCTGGCGCTCGAGCATGCACTCGCCTTCGGCGACGATGACCTTCAGGCCCTCGTAGGTGGTGGTCAGCGCCTCCTGCACGGTGCGGCGCATGGCGCTCACGTCGTAGCTGTTGACGACGCGCAGCCAGTCCACGCCCATGCCCTTGAGCGTGCCCTCGATGGTCTTGTTCTTGTCGACCAGGCTCTGGTTGAGCGCGACGCGGCGCTCGGCGTCGGCCTTCACCTCGTCGTCGGGCGTGCTGATGATGTCCTGCGTGCCGGTGGCCGAGGTGTAGCCGTTCTTCAGGATGATGAGCACCGCGTCGTCGCGGTTGAAGAGCGCGGCCTCGACGCCGGTGAGCAGGCCGTTGTGCCAGAAGCCGCCGTCGCCCATGATGGCGATGCTGCGCCGCTGCATCATCGGGCTCACGCCGGCGCGGCTGGCCAGGCTCATGCCGTAGCCGAGGATGGAGTGGCCCGAGCTGAAGGGCTCGAAGGTGGCGAAGGAGTGGCAGCCGATGTCGGCGGCGATGTGCGCCTTGCCGACCTGCTCCTGCGCCAGCTTGAGCGCGGCGAACACCGGACGCTCCGGGCAGCCGATGCAGAAGCCCGGCGGCCGCGCCGGGATCGGCCCCAGCGTCCTGGCCACGTCGGCGCGGCGCTCGGCGTTGCCGGCCAGCCAGGCCTGCGCGTCGCGGGTGTCGACCTCGGGCGCCCTGCGCGCGAGGAAGGCCAGCAGGCCGCCGGCGATGGCCTCGACCGTGTACTCGCCCGCGGCGCTGATCATGTCCTTGCCGTGCACCGCGGTCTGCACGTCCAGGCGGCGCAGCGCGGTGACGAGATCCTTCTCGATGTACTCGGGGTAGCCCTCCTCGAGCACCAGCACCGCGTCCTTGCCGGCGCAGAAGGCCGAGAGCTCGCGCGGCACGAGCGGGAAGGTGACGTTGAGCACGAGCAGCGGGATGCGGCTGGCGCCGAAGGCGTCGGCCATGCCCACGCGCTGCAGCGCGCGGATGAGCGCCGGATGCAGCCCGCCCTGCACGATGATGCCCAGGCGCTTCATGTCGGCGTCCCCGCCCTCGAAGTGCTCGTTGAGCCGGTGCTGCTCGATGTAGGCCTGCGCCGCCGGGATGCGCTGCTCGATCTTCAGCTTCTCGTGGCCGAAGGTCACCGGGGGATGCGAGAGGCGGCCGTAGTCGAAGTTCGCCGGCTCCTCCATGAGGTCGCGCGTGGACACGCGCGGCGCGACGTTGTCGCGGGCGGTGAAGGCGCCGCGCACGTGGCAGGCGCGGATGCGCAGGCCCATCATCGCCGGCATGTTGCTGGCCTCGCTGAGCGCGAAGGCGTGCTCGACGAGGTCGACCATGCGCTGCAGCTCCGGGCGCGGGTCGAAGAGCGCAACAGTGCTCTTCATCGCGAAGGCGTGGGTTCGCTCCTGCACCACGCTTGCGCCCTCGCCGTAGTCCTCGCCGACGACGATCAGCGCGCCGCCGACGACGCCGGGGCTGGCGAGGTTGGAGAGCGCGTCGGCGGCGACGTTGGTGCCGACGATGCTCTTCCAGGTGACGCAGCCGCGCAGCGGGTAGTGGATGCTGGCGCCCAGCATGGCCGCCGCCGAGGCCTCGTTGCTGCAGGCCTCGACGTGCACGCCCAGCGTGTCGAGGTAGTCCTTGGACTGCACCAGCACGTCCATCAGGTGCGACACCGGCGCGCCCTGGTAGCCGCCGACGTAGGCCACGCCCGACTGCAGGATGGCCTTGGTGATGGCCATGATGCCTTCGCCGTGGAAGGTGTCGCCCTGGCCGAGCTGCAGGTGCTTGATCTCTTCGGTGAACTGGACTTCCATCGCGTCTGCCCTTGTCTCGTGGGTCGGGTGGCGGTTCGCGCCCGGCGGCAAGCCGTGGCCTGCGGGCGCCGGTGCGTGCAGGAGCCGCCGCCGGCAACACCGGCTTGCGACCGGTGCTCGCGCGGCTGCCCCGACTCTAGGGGCAGCGGCACCATTCGTCCATGCAATGGTCTTTCTAAGTAGTATTCGTTCGATGCATGTACGGGATTTCGACCTGAACCTGCTGCACGTCTTCGCCGCCGTGCACGCGGCCGGCAGCGTCAGCCGCGCTGCCGAGACGCTGGGCCTGAGCCAGCCGGCGGTCAGCCACGCGCTGACGCGGCTGCGCCTGGCGCTGCGCGACCCGCTCTTCGTGCGCCGCGGCGGCGGCGTGGCGCCCACGCCGCGCGCCGACCAGTTCGCGCGCCAGGTCGAGGCGGCGCTGCGCCAGCTCGACGTCGCGCTCAACGAGGCCGAGCACTTCGACGCCGCGCGCTCGCAGCGGCGCTTCGTCGTGCACATGAGCGACATCGGCGCCGACGAGTTCCTGCCGCCGCTGATGGCCGCGATCGGCCGCGAGGCACCGGGGGTGCGCGTCGACGCGGTGCAGCTCGCGCTGGAGGCGGTTGCGCCGGCGCTCGAGGACGGGCGCCTGGACCTGGCCTTCGGCTACCTGCCGGCGCTGGCCGGCACCGAGAGCCAGCCCATCCTGCAGGAGCGTTATGTCGTGCTGCTGCGCCAGGGCCACCCACTGGCGCAGCAGCTACGCGACCGCAGCACGCTCGAGCGGCTCGAGTTCGTGCTCGTCGACAGCCACGCCGAACCCGCGCGTGTGCTGCATCTGCTGGGCCTGCAGCCGCGCATCCGCCTTACGCTGCCGCACTTCATGGTCGTGCCGGCGATCCTCGCCGCGTCCGACCTCGCGGTGATCCTGCCGCGGCGCCCCGCGCTGCGCTTTGCCGCGCTGCACGCGCTGCAGATCGTCGAGGTCGACCTCGGGCTGCCGCCCTTCACGGTGGCGATGTACTGGACATGGCGCTCGACGCACGACCCCGGTCACCGCTGGCTGCGCGCGCACGCCGCGGCGATGCGGCTGGACGCGCCGCCTTCTTCGCTGCCGGTGCCGCCGTCCGCCGGGTCGACGTCGCCGACTTCCTCGCCTCTTTCCTTACCTTTCCCGCCGGCACCGCCGGCGGCGGCAACTCGCCGGGCTCAACCTCGCCCGCCCAGGGCAGCATCATCGTCGCCAGCAGCAGCAGCTCGAACTCGGAAGTGAAGCGCTCGGCGATGTGCTCGGGGTCGGGGCACAGCGCCCGGTCGGTGATCAGCCCGAACTGAACGCCGCCGGCGTACGAGAGGATCGACAGCCCCATCCCGAGGTCGCCCGTGGCCGGCACCCAGAAGAGGTTCTCGCGCACGAGCGCGCCGCAGAAGGCCAGCGGCTTCGTCGGCCCGGGCACGTTGGTCATCACGGCGGTCGTCTTGCGCGCGAACAGGTTCAGGAGCGCGTCCTGGGCCGGCTTCAGCAGCAGCCCTGCAAGCGCCAGCACGCCGTAGGCCAGCAGCGGCTGGTAGCTGCCCTTGAGTTCGGTCATGCGCTGACGCACCGCGAAGACGCGCTCGATCGGGTTCTCGATGCCGATCGGCAGCACCAGCGGCGCCAGGCCGAAGCGGTTGCCGAGCTTCCAGGCGTCCTCGAGCGGGCGCAGGTTCACGGGCACCATCGCGCGGATCTCCTGGCCGCCCGGATCGTCGCCGAGCGCGCGCAGGTAGCCGCCGATCGCGCCGGCGGCGCAGCTCAGCAGCACGTCGTTGACCGAGCAGCCCAGCGCCTTGCCGATGGCCTTGACCTCGTCCAGCGGCAGCGGCTCGCACCAGGTCGCGACCTTGCGGCCCTCGGGCCTGCCCTTGAGCCGCGTCGGCGAATCGTCCGCCATCAGCGCCAGAGCCGCGGCGTCGGCGAGCACGCGGGCGCCGCTGCGCGCCAGGTCGACGGCGCCGGCGAGCGAGGCCTCGGGGTCGGCGAGCGCCTGCAGCGTGCGCGCGATGCCCTGGCCGTACATGTCGACCGCCTGCGCGGCGATCTCGGTCAGCGGCCGGATCACGGCGTCGGCCAGCCAGTCCTCCTCGTCGTCCGGCTGCTCGGGCGTGGGCACCGGCGGATCGTCGCCGCCGTCGGTGATCGAGTTCATCACCGAGATCAGTGCGATGCCGTCGGCGACGCAGTGGTGGATGCGCGCGACCATCGCCGACCCACCCTCGAAATCCTCGACGACGTGGAACTGCCACGGCGGCCGGTCCTCCTCCAGTGCGGTTCCCGCCATCTCGCCGCACAGACGCTGCAGCGCCTGGCGCTGGGTCTCGCCGGCGCCGGGCGAGAGGATCATCGGCGTCACGTGGTGCTCGATCTCGAAGGCCGTATCCTCGACCCAGTTGCAGCCGATCGCATCGTGCTCGATGCGCTGGCGAAAGCGCTCGTACTTCAGCAGCTTGTCGGCGATGCGCTCGCGCACCGCCTGCAGGCTCACGGGGGAGGCGAACATCCAGACGCCGACGATCATCATCTGGTTGACGTCGTTGTCCATGCGCAGCCAAGCGGTGTCCACGCGCGCCATGCGCTGCGTCCGCGGTTCGGGCATCGGGCTTCTCCTGGGTGCTGGCGGCGCGCGGCGCCGCGTACGATCCGAGGCCGCGATGATGCCGCGAAGCGAGGCGCTTGCGCGTCGGCATCGCCCCGAATCCCGTTTTCCTCCCCGTTCGTCAACCTTCCAGGAGAGCCGCCCATGGCCACGTCCAAACTGAAGACCGCTTTCGACAAGGCCGTCGCCGACAGCAAGAAGCTTCCCGAGCGGCCCGACAACAAGACGCTGCTGAAGATCTACGCCCTCTACAAGCAGGCCACCGAAGGCGACAACGAGGGCAAGCGCCCCGGCATCACCGACATGGTCGGCCGCGCCAAGCACGACGCCTGGGCCGCCCTGGCCGGCAAGTCCGCCAACGAGGCGATGCAGGAATACGTCGACCTGATCGAATCGCTGAAGTAGCGGCGCAGCGTCGGCGTCGCTGCCCGCTGCCGCGCCCACCCTCGGAGGAATCCCATGTATTCACGATTGCTGGTGCCGCTGGACGGCAGCCCGACCTCGCTGCTCGCGCTGGAGCATGCGGCGGCGCTGGCGCGCATGAGCGGTGGCGCCGTGGTGCTGCTGCACGTGATCGAGCCGATGCGACACAGCAGCGGCTTCGAGCGGCCCAAGGTCTACATCGAGGAGGTCCGCCCGCGCTTCCTCGCCGCCGGCCAGGCGCTGCTCGACGAGGCCGCCAAGCGCCTGCGCTCCGACGGGATCGAGGTCGAGACGGTGCTGCTGGAAAGCGGCGTCGAGCGTGTCTCCGAGCAGATCGCGAAGCAGGCCGAGGCGAGCCGCTGCGACCTCGTGATCCTGGGCACGCATGGACGTCGCGGCGTCGGCCGCCTACTGCTGGGCAGCGATGCCGAGGCGGTCGCGCGCATCGCGCCGGTGCCGGTGATGCTGGTGCGCCAGATGCGCGGCGAGGCGGCCGGGCAGTGACCGCGCGCTCAGCGCCTGCCGTGGAACTCCGCGACGAAGCGCTGCCGAAACGCCTGGTGGCAGCCCAGGCAGCCCTGCTGTACGCGTGCAAAGGCGGCGATGACCTCGGCGCCGTCGCCGCGTGCCGCGGCTTCGGCGAGGCCCGCGGCGGCGTCATGCACCTTCGTGTCGAAGCCGCGGAAGCTGCCGGCCTCGGTGCCCAGCCAGCCGAGGATGCGCAGCTTTTCCGCCGGCGCTGGCTCGGCGTGCCGCCCGATCTTCGGCGCGAGCTCGCCCACGCGGGGCCAGTCCTCTACCGCGATGGCGCCGGTCACGGCCTGCAGGTCGCGGTCGAGCTGCTTCATGATCGTCTGAAGCGCCATCGGCTCGGAGCCACCCTGGGCCTGCGCCGCGGGGCCTGCGACCAGGGAGAGCAGCGTGGCACCCAGGGCAGCAAGACGGATCGATGCGGATGACGAGGTCTGCATGTTCGGCTCCAGCGAAGGGGTTGGAATGGGCGCAAGAATGGGATGAACGGACGGCGGACCCGGCGGCTGTCTCGGGCTGCCGCGCGAGGCTTCAGTACTCCAGGCTCAAGGCCACCGAGCCGAAGGCATGGCCGCCGGTCTGCCGCTCGAACTCGCGCGTGCGCCATACGCGCATCAGGGCCAGCCGCAGGCCGTGGCCGCTCAGCAGCCACTGGCCGCTGAAGCCGATGGCCGCCTGGGCGACCCAGGGCCGGCGCTCGACGCGGTGGCTGCCGCCGAAGAGGTTGCCGTCCAGCGAGAAATCCCACGCGACGGCCTTGGCCTCGAGGCTTGCGAAGACGTGCGCGCCGGGCCGCGGCGCCGTCACGGGCCGGGGCTCTTCACGGCGCGCGGCGGCGGCAGCCGAGGGCGGCCGGTTCTCGGCGCCCGGCCGGATCGGGTAGCTGCCGAAATCGTTCGGCAGGTTCCAGCCCGAGCGCAGCTCGACCCCGGCACTGGCGGCGGTCTCGATGTTGCCGATGCGCAGCGCGTAGCTGCCGATCGCGTCGCTCCCCCAGCCGGGACGGATCGCGCCGTCGGCCTGGTGCTTGAACTTGCGCTCCATCGCGAGCTGGAACGCCGGCTCGTTGTGCAGCTGGTGCTGCCAGCCGCGAAAACGTTCGATCCCGCGCGCCCGGTGCACGAGATCCTGCGTCTGCTCGGCCAGCGACGCCGGCCCGATCACGCCCAGGCTCAACTCCCGCGTCTCCAGCATCTCCCGGCCGGGTGTCGGCGATGGCAGGCGCCGGTTCCAGGACATGCCGAGGTAGAGCAGGCCGGCATACGGCCGATCCTCGATGACCCGATCCGTCCGCTTCTTGTCGGTGGGCGTGTACATCGCCTGGCCGATGCGCACGACGAGGTTCTGCGTTGCCGGCGTGGACGCGGCCTCATCCCGGAATTGCGGATCGGCCCAGGCGATGAAGCGCGTGTAGAGCGCCAGGGGCGCGGGCATGCACTCCGAACGCAAGGCGCCTGCGATGTCGCGCGAGACCCAGGTGAGCGCCACGCCGTTCGTGTAGTTGTGGTCGGTGCCCGCGAAGAGGTCGTTCTCCAGCCGCAAGCTGCCGCCGCGCCACTGCAGCTGCTCGTTGTGCGGGCAGGGCGGGTGAATGTCCGCGTCGGCCTGCGCGATCGCCAGCGTAGGCTGCAGCGCGAGCGCGGCGGCCATCGCCAAGGCCCGGAGCGCGGGCAGGCAGCCGCATCGGCGCCAGCCCGTGCCTGGCCGCTGCGTAGTGCGGCCTGCCAGCGCAGGCCTCACGGCGTGCGTGTCCGGGCCTGCGAGCTGCGCGCCCGCACCGACGCGACCGCCGCGCCGGCGGGGGCACTCTGGCCCGGCGCGTGTGCCCCGTCCCAGCCGCCGCCCAGCGCCTTGTAGAGCGCGATCATCTGCACCGCAGCGGCGCCGTGGGCGCGCGCGCTGGCGGCCCGCGCCTCCAGCAGCAGGCGCTCGGCGGCAAGCAGCTCGGTCCGCGCGATGTCGCCGGCAGCAAAGCGCGCCCGTGCATGCTCGAGCGAACGCTGACTGGCTTCCTCTGCGGCCCGGCGTCCGGAGAGCGCGTCCAGGCCCGCGCGGTAGTCGCCAAGCGCCCGCTCGGCATCGCCCAGCGCGGCGAGGACCGCCTGCTCGTAGGCGAGTGCCGCCTGCTGCTGCCCGGCTTCGCGGGCGCGGATCTCGGCGCGCACGCGCCCGCCGTCGAAGAGCCGCCAGGAGATGAGCGGCAGCACCGCCCAGCGCGCGCTGGACGCATCGAACCATTCGCCCGTGGCCAAGGCCTGCAGTCCGCCGCCGGCGCTGATCGAGAGCTTCGGGAAGAGCTCGGCGGTGGCCACGCCGATCTCGGCGGTGCTGGCGGCCAGGCGGCGTTCGGCGGCACGCACGTCCGGGCGTCGGCGCAGCAGCTCGGCGCGCTCGCCGACCGGGAAGGCCGCCAGCCTCCGCAGCTCGGGCGTGTCCTGCAGCAGCGCCAGTTCCTGTTCCGGCAGGCCGCCCAGCAGCAGTCCGAGGGCCAGGGCGCTGGCACGCCTTCGCGCCTCGATCGCGGGCAGGCTTGCCTGCGCCGCGGCCGCAAGCGCCGCGGTGGCATCGAGCTCGCTCGCGCCGACATCGCCTGCGGCATGACGCTGGCGCAGGAGCGCCAGGGTCTGATGCAGCGACTCGATGCTCGCGTGCTGGGCGTGCAGCTCCTGCGTTGCGCCCAGCAGCGTGAACCAGTTGCGTGCCACCTCGGCCGCCACGCGCATGCGCACGCCCTGCGCGTCGAGCTGCGCCGCCGCGGCGCGGGCGTCGGCGCTCTCGAGCGCGCGGCGCTGTCCGCCGAAGAGGTCCAGCTCCCAGCTCGCATCGAAGCCCGCATCGTGCAGGGTCTGATCGGCCTCCAGTCCCGGGATGCGCCCCACCGGCAGTGGCCCGTTCTCGCTCAGACGCTGCCGCCCGACCGTTGCCCCGACGCCGACCCTGGGCGCTGCGGCGCCGGCCGTGCGGTCGCGCAGCGCGCGCGCCTCGTCGATGCGGGCCAGGGCCTGGCGCAGCTCGAGGTTGCGGGTGAGCGCCGTCTCGACGAGGCGCTCGAGCACCGGATCGCCGAGCGCGGCCCACCAGCGCGCGAGCTCGACCGCGGACTCGCCGGCTGGCTGGGCCTGGCTCCAGCCGTTGCCGACGGGCACCGGCGGCTCCCGGTAGTCGGGGCCGACCGTCGTGCAGGCTGCCAGCACCAGGCTGGCCAGGGCCACGAGCGATGGCCGTGCCCGGCGGCCTGCGGCCTCCGACCGGCTTGCGAGGATGGGCGTGCGGGAGAGGGTGGAAGGCTTCATTGCAGTCGTCCCCGAACGAACGCGGTGGCCAGCGCCAGCGTCACCAGCGCGATCAGCGCTAGAGGCCACAGGCTTGCGAGAGCCTCGTGCAGCGGCATCGCCTTCATGAAGCTGCCCTCGACGATCACGAGGAAATGGGTCAGCGGGATCGCCTGTGCGAGCCACTGCAGCAGCACCGGCATGTTCTCCACCGGGGTCGCGAAGCCCGACATCAGCACCGCGGGCACGCCGATCGCGAAGGCGCCGAGGATCGCCTGCTGCTGGGTCGCGCTGACCGCCGAGATCATCAGGCCGATGCCGACGACCGAGAGGATGAAGAGCAGCAGGCTGGGCACCAGCAGCGCCAGCGAGCCGGTGAAGGGGATGCCGAACAGCCAGGTCGCGGCGGCCACCATCATCAGGCCCAGCAGCGTGCCGATGGCCAGCGCCGGCATCGACTTGGAGATGATGATCTCCGGTGTCGAGGCCGGCGACACCAGCAGCTGGTCGAAGGTGCCGAGCTCGCGCTCGCGCGCAATCGACAGCGAGGTGATCAGGAGCGCGCTGAAGAGCGCCAGGATCCCGGTGAGACCCGGCACGATGAACCAGCGGTAGACCAGGTTCGGGTTGAAGGCGTGGCGCAGCGCCACCGGCGTCGATCCTGCGGCGCCGCCCGCCGGTTCGGGGCCGGACAGTTCAGCGCCGGCCTCGGCGGCGATCGCGGCCAGGTAGCCGACGACGATCTGGCCCGAATTGCTGCGTCGTCCGTCCACCAGCAGCTGCACCCGGCCGGTCTCGCCGGCGGCGATGCGGCGGGAGAAATCCGCCGGGATCGCGAGTGCGGCCAGGACTTCGCCATGGTCGAGCATGCGATGCAGCTGTGCCGGGTTGTCGACCGGGCGCAGCGCGGCGACGAAATCGGCGTGCACGAGGCGCTGCACGAGTTCGTGCGAGCCGCGGCCCCCGTCCTGGTCGAGCACCGCGAGCTCCACGTTGCGCACCTCGAGTGTGGCCGCGAAGGCGAACACCAGCAGCTGCAGCAGCGGCGGGATGAAGACCACCATGCGGCTGCGCGGGTCGCGCAGGATGCTGAGCACCTCCTTGAAGAACTGCGCGCGCAGCCGCGTGGGCAGGAAGATGCCCGTCGTGCGCGTCAAGAGTCCGTCCATCGCGACTCCCATCCTCAGGCCTGCAGGTTCTTGCGCGTCGAGCGCCGAGCCAGCAGCAGCAGCGCGATGCCCATCGCCGTCATGGCCAGCAGGTTGGGCAGGAACACTGCCCACACGTCGCCGGCCAGGAACACGGTCTTGAGCGAGGCGACGAAATAGCGCGCCGGGATCAGCCAGGTGATGGCCTGGATCGCCTGCGGCATCGCGTCGATCTCGAACAGGAAGCCCGAGAGCATGAAGGCCGGCAGGAAGCCCGAGAAGAGCGCGATCTGCGCGGCCAGGAACTGGTTGCGCGCCAGCGCCGAGATCAGCAGGCCCTGCCCGAGTGCGGGCAGCATGAAGGCCGCCGACAGCAGCAGCAGCGCCGCCAGCGAGCCGCGCAGCGGCACGTCGAAGACGAGCACCGCCAGCGCCGCGGCGCCAAGCGTCGAGAGCATGCCCAGCGCGAAGTAGGGCAGGAGCTTGCCCAGCAGGATCTCGACCACCGAGGCCGGCGTCGAGAGCACCGCCTCCATCGTGCCGCGCTCCCACTCGCGCGCCACCACGAGCGCGGTGAGCATGGTGCCGATGATCGTCATCACGATCGCGATCGCGCCCGGAACCAGCGCGCGCTTGCTCTCCAGTTCCGCGTTGAACCAGTAGCGCGGCTCGAGCTCGATGCGCGCTGCCGACGCGGCGCCGGCAAGCCCCGCGCGCCAGGCCTGCACCACGCCTTGCGCGTAGTGCGCGACGAAGCTTGCGGTGTTGGGCAGCGAGCCGTCGGTGATCACCTGCACCAGCGGCTCCCTGCCCTGCAGCGCCAGGCGCCGCTCGAAATCCTGCGGGATCACGACGTAGCCGCGCAGCCGGCCGGAGACGAGCTGCCCGGCGACTTCGCGCCGGTCATGCGCGAACGTCACGTCCAGATAGCGCGTGGCGGCAAAGGCCGCCGCGAGAGCCTGTGCGGAAGCCGTCGGCGATTCCACGACCACGCCGATGCGGACCTTGCGGATGTCCAGCGAGACCGCGTAGGCGAAGAGGAAGAGCAGCACCACCGGCAGCACGAAGGCGATCAGCAGTGTCGAAGGGTCCCGCAGCGCTTGCAGACTCTCCTTCTTGACGAGCGCCAGCAAGCGGTCCGGTTCGAAGCGGCGAGGAGCTGGGGCCGTGGCACTCATGCGGCCATCTCCTCGGCAAGATCCGCGCTCTGCACCAGATGGATGAAGGCGTCCTCCATCGTCGGATCGGGGCGCGCCGGGCTGCTTGCGCCGCGCTTGAGCGCATCGGGCGTGTCCAGCGCGATCAGCCGGGCGCGGTAGAGCATGGCCACGCGGTCGCAGTACTCGGCCTCGTCCATGAAGTGCGTCGTGACCATCACCGTCACGCCCTTGCGCGCCAGGCCGTTGATGTGCGTCCAGAACTCGCGCCGCGTGATCGGGTCGACGCCCGAGGTCGGTTCGTCGAGGAAGAGCACCGGCGGGCGGTGCATCAGCGCGCAGGCCAGCGCCAGGCGCTGCCTGTGCCCGAGCGGCAGCGACTCGGGTGCCGCCGACAGCCACGGGCCGAGGTCGAAGGTCTCGATCATCTCGGCGATGCGCTCGCGCCGCGTGTGCCCCTGCAGGCCGTAGACGCCGGCCGAGAACTCGAGGTTCTGCTGCACCGAGAGCAGTCCGTAGAGCGAGAACTTCTGCGCCATGTAGCCCAGCCGCGCCTTGGCCGCGCCGGTGGCGCGGCGCAGGTCGACGCCGGCCACATGCGCCTCGCCCTGCGTCGGGCGCAGCAGTCCGCACAGCATCTTGAAGGTCGTGGACTTGCCGGCGCCGTTGGGGCCGAGCAGGCCGAAGATCTCGCCGCGGCGCACGTCGAAGCTCACGTCGTCGGTGGCGGTGAAGGCGCCGAAGCGCTTGGTCAGGTGGCGGCAGGAGACGGCGACCTCGGAGTCGAGCGCCACCGGCGGCAGGCGCTCGGCCAGCGCCGAAGTGCCGCCCGGGCCGCCGCCCAGCAGGTCGATGAACGCGTCCTCGAAGCGCGGCGGCACCCGGGCCAGGCGGGCGCCCGTGCGCTGCGCCAGGTCATGCACCTGCTGCGCCTGGGCCTCCGCGCGCAGCACCAGCCGCAAGCCTGCGCCCTGGATCACGCCGTCGGCAACCGTCTCCAGGTCCAGCGCCTCGGCGAGGACCGCGCGGCGTCCCTGGCCCACCTCCTCGAGCCGCCAGCTGCGCGCCTGCAGCGGCGCGGTCAGATCCGCGGGCGCGCCCTCGAAGACGAGGCGGCCCCGGTCGAGCAGCAGCACGCGCTCGCAGCGCTCGGCCTCGTCGAGGTAGGCGGTCGACCAGACCACCGCCATGCCGTCGTCGGTCAGCGCCTGCACCATGCGCCAGAGGTCCTGCCGGCTGACCGGGTCGACGCCGACGCCCGGCTCGTCCAGCAGCAGCACGCGCGGCCTGGCCATCAGGGCGCAGGCCAGGCCGAGCTTCTGCTTCATGCCGCCCGAGAGCTTGCCCGCCAGGCGCGAGGTGAAGGGAGCCAGGCGCGTGAAGTCCAGCAGCTCGTCGAAGAGCGCCGAGTGGCCCCTCGGATCGAGGCCGCGAAGCCGCGCGTAAAGGCGCATGTTCTCGATCACCGAGAGGTCCTCGTAGAGCCCGAAGCGCTGCGGCATGTAGCCCGTGGCGACGTGGACGGCGTCGTTGTCGGCGACGACGTCCAGGCCGGCGACGATGGCCCGACCGGCGTCGGGAACGAGCAGCCCGGCGAGGATGCGCATCAGGCTGGTCTTGCCGGCGCCGTCGGGACCGACGAGCCCCGTCAGGCGCCCGTACGCGATGCGCGCGCTCAAGCCCTTCAGCGCCTGGACGCCGCCGAAGTGCTTGTCCAGCCCCTCGATGCGCACTGCGGGCTCGTCCGCCGCGGCCTCATGCCTCGCGGCCTCATCCGCCGCGGCACCGGCAGCGGGCGCAGCGCGGGCGGTGTTGCCCGACATCGCTGTCCCCCGCCTTCAGCCGGCGCTGCCGCTCGTGGGTGCGCCCGGCGGCGAAGCGAGCTCGACGGTCACCGGCATGCCCTGGCGCAGCGCCGCGTCGCCGTCCTGCACCACGATGCGCAGGCGGTAGACCAGATCGGTGCGCAGCTCGGGCGTCTCGACCGTCTTCGGCGTGAACTCGGCACGCGGCGAGACGAAGCCGACCTGCCCGCGGTAGGCGCGCGGCGACGAGTCGCTGCGCACCAGGACCGCGGTGCCCGGCGCCACACGGCCCAGATGCGGCTCGCCGACGTAGGCACGCACGACGACCGGCGCATCCAGGCTCAGGCTGTAGACGGGGCTCTGGCTCGCGACCATGCTGCCGGGCTCGCGCACCCGTGCGACGACGGTCCCCGGGCTCGGCGCGCGCAGCTCCGTGTCGGCCAGCGCGGTGGCCGCCTGCCCGCGGGTGGCCTCTGCCGCGTCGAGGCGCGCCTGGGCCGCGGCGATGTCCTCGCGCCGCGCGCCTTCGGTGGCCTGCGACAGGGCAGCCTGCGCGGCCTTCACCTGCGCAGCGGCCTGCTCGTGCGCGGCGCGCGCGGCATCGACCGTGCGCTGGCTGCTGGCGCCGGAGGCCAGCAGACCCGTCTGACGCTGGAAGTTGCGCTCGGCCTCCCCGGCGGCCGCCAGGGCCTTGTTCAGGGCCTCTCGTGCCTGCGTGATCTCCTGCGGCCGCAGCCCGCGGCGCAGCTTGCTCAGCTCGGCCTGGGCGACCCTCACCGCGGCATCGGCCGCGGCCAGTGCGTCTTCGTAGGGCTTGCGATCGAGCGCGGCCATGCGCACGCCGGCACGCACCGTGTCGCCCTCCTCGAAGGCCATCTCGGTCAGGCGCCCGGGCTGGCGAAAGGCGAGCTGGACTTCGCGGATGTCGACGTTGCCGTAGAGGCGCAGCGGCGCCTCCTGCGGCGCCGAGGACTGCTGTCGCAGCCAGGCCGCGGCAGCCAGGGCCGCGAGGGCGACGGCGGCGGCGAGCACGAAGCGCTTGCGTCTGTTGCCCGCCTCTGAGGTGTTCGTCATGACTTGCTCCGCTCGAGCGCGCGGTTACTTGAGGACTCGAGGCGGCTCAGGGCCGCACGCCGATGCCGCGGCGATAGATCGCGAAGGCCGCCGGAGCGTCGCGCCGGATCTCGCTGACCTTGCCGGCCAGCAGCGACTGCATCACGAGGCCCTGGATGGTCCCGATGAACATCACCGCGGCGGCGTCGAGATCGAGCGCGGGGTCGAATTCGCCGGCCGCCTGCCCGGCCTCGAAGAGGCTGCGCAGCCGCTTGGCGTACTGCCGGATCAGGGACTGCACCATCTTCTTGGGCAAGGTCTTGCCCGGGCGCTGCAACTCGCCGAAGAGCATGCGCGGCACGCCCGGATGGCGCGCGATGAAGTCGATGTGCGCCGTGAACATGGCCTCGAGCGCTGCCGCCGGCGAGGCTGCGCCTTCGGCCGCCGCTTCGATGCGCGCGAGCAGCCGCTGGCTGATCCAGGCCATCGTCTCCTCGAGGATCGCGTCCTTGTTGCGGAAGTGCCGGAACAGCGCACCCTGCGTCAGCCCCATGCGCTCGGCGATCGCGCTGGTCGTGATGTCGGCCGGATTCTGTTCGGCCGCCAGGCCGACCACGGCCTCCACGGTGGCCGCACGCCGCTCGTCGGCGGGCAGGTATTGGGCACGTTCGTTCATCGCAAGGACGGATGAAAGTGAGTAATCTGTTACTAGCATACCACCCATGCCAAAGGCTGTGCAAGCTCCGCCTCGGGGTTCGCCGCGACCGCGCCGCTCGGTGATCGAGCTCAGTCGCCGCGGCAAGGTGAATGCGCGCTGAACGCGGCGTTCAGCAAGCGTTCAGGGGTGGCGCGACAGACTGTGCGCACAGTCGATAAGGACTGCGTGACCAAGCAAGGAGTCCCATCATGAAATCGACCTTCCCGCTTGCCGCCATCGCGTCGATCGCGCTGCTGGCCACCGCCGCCGCGGCGACTTCGGTCCGGGTCAAGAGCGACCATCGCGCTCACGAGCGCGTCATGCAAACCGTACCCAACACCGCCAGCACCGGCGAGCCGGGCGAGGGCTGGCGCTACTTCTCCGATCCGGGCGCGCACCGCGCGGTGGTCATCGGCCCGCAGGGCGAGTACTACTACAGCCGCGGCAAGGGCTTGCGTCAGGTGCTTCCGGTGCAGGGCGAGGCTGCGCCGCGCGCAGACGCTCATGGCATGCAGACCGTGACCCACGCCGCTGCCGCGGGCGAACCCGGCAACGGCTGGCGCTACTTCTCCGACGCCAGCGAGGGCCGTGCGGTGGTGATCAGCCCACTGGGCGATTACTACCTGAGCCACGGAAAGGGACTGCGCTGGGTGGCGACGGCGCAGGCCGGCGTCTGACCCTAGTCGAATGCCGGTGCGTGGCCATCGCACCGGCATCGACATCGCGGCATTTTTTCATTGCATTTTGATCATGGAATGATCAAAATGCAATGATGATCGAACGCGCACTGACCTCGGTGCTGGAAGAGCGCCTGGCCTTCTACCCCGGCGTCGTGCTGCTGGGCCCGCGGCAGGTGGGCAAGACCACGCTGGCGCGGGCGGTCGCGTCGCGGCACCCCGGGGCGCTGTTCCTCGACCTGGAGCGTCCTGCCGACCGGGCGCAGCTCGCGCAGCCCGAGCTGTTCCTGGCCCAGCATCGCGACAAGCTGGTCGTGCTGGACGAGGTGCAGATGCTGCCCGACCTGTTCACGCACCTGCGCCCCGAGATCGACGCCCACCGGCGGCCCGGACGCTTCCTGCTGCTGGGCTCGGCCGGCGGTGCCCTGCTGCGCCAGCGTGCCGAATCGCTGGCCGGGCGCGTAGGCTACCTGGAGCTGACCCCGCTGCTCGCCTGCGAGGTGGCGCCCGATCTCGTCAGCTTGCAGCAGCTCTGGCACCGCGGCGGCTTTCCGCTGGCGCACCTGGCGCCCAGCGACCGCCTGGCCTACGCCTGGCGGCAGGACTTCATCCAGGCCTTCCTGCAGCGCGACCTGCCGCAGATGGGCGTCGGCGTGGCGGCCGACACGCTGCACCGCTTCTGGCGCATGCTCGCGCACCTGCAGGGGCAGTTCTTCAACGCCTCGCAACTGGGCCAGTCGCTCGGCGGGGCTTCGCACAGCACCGCCACTCGCTACCTCGACCTGCTGGTGGACACGATGATGGTGCGCCGGCTGGAACCGAACCTGCCCAACGTGGGCAAGCGGCTCGTCAAGTCGCCCAGGACCTACATCCGCGACAGCGGCCTGCTGCATGCGCTGCTCAACATCGCCAGCCTGTCGGACCTGCAGGGCCACCCCATCGTGGGCGCGTCGTGGGAGGGCTTCGTGGTCGAGCAGGTCGCGGCCCGCTTGCCCATGGGTGCCCAGCTCGGCTTCTATCGCACTGCCGCAGGCGCCGAGATGGACGTCGTCGTGCAGGCCGGGCAGCGCTCGCTGGGCATCGAGGTCAAGTTCTCGTCCGCGCCCACGGTGGGCAAGGGCTTCTGGCAGGCGCGGAGCGACCTGAAGCCGCAGCGTACGGTGGTGGTGGCGCCGGTGGAGCGCCGCTACCCGCTGAAGGATGACGTGGACGTGGTGCCGGTTTCCGCGCTCGACGAA
>JAIXKN010000093.1 GCA_026932425.1 Burkholderiales bacterium | reverse complement strand
TACGGCCTGCGCGACTGGATGAGCCAGCGCGCGACCGCGGTGCTGATGGCGATCTTCACGATCGTGCTGCTGGTGCAGGTGCTGATGCCCGGCCCGATGGGCTACGACAAGTGGGCCGGGATCTTCGCGCCGCAGTGGATGAAGTTCCTGACCTTCGTCGTGATCATCTCGCTGGCGTGGCATGCCTGGGTCGGCGTGCGCGACATCTGGATGGACTACATCAAGCCGGTGTGGCTGCGCCTCACGCTGCAGGTCGGCACCCTGGCCTGGCTGGTCGGCTGCGCCGGCTGGGCGCTGCAAGTGCTCTGGAGGCTCTGAGATAACCGCTATGGCTAAACTTCCCACGCGCAAGTTCGACGTCGTCATCGTCGGCGCCGGTGGCTCCGGCATGCAGGCTTCGCTGCGGCTGTCGCAGGCCGGCCTGAACGTCGCCGTGCTGACCAAGGTCTTCCCGACGCGCTCGCACACCGTGGCGGCGCAGGGCGGGATCGGCGCCAGCCTCGGCAATATGTCCGAGGACAACTGGCACTACCACTTCTACGACACCGTCAAGGGTGGCGACTGGCTCGGCGACCAGGACGCGATCGAGTTCATGTGCCGCGAGGCGCCCAAGGTCGTCTACGAACTCGAGCACTTCGGCATGCCCTTCGACCGCAATGCCGACGGCACGATCTACCAGCGCCCCTTCGGCGGCCACACCGCCAACTACGGCGAGAAGCCGGTGCAGCGCGCCTGCGCCGCGGCCGACCGCACCGGGCACGCGATGCTGCACACGCTCTACCAGCGCAATGTCGCCGCGCGCACGCAGTTCTTCGTCGAGTGGATGGCGCTGGACCTGATCCGTGACGCCGAGGGCGACGTGGTCGGCGTGACCGCGCTCGAGATGGAGACCGGCGAGCTCTACATCTTCCACGCGAAGACGACGATGCTGGCCACCGGCGGCGCCGGGCGCATCTATGCCGCGAGCACCAACGCCTACATCAACACCGGCGACGGCCTGGGCATGGCCGCGCGCGCCGGCATCCCGCTGCAAGACATGGAGTTCTGGCAGTTCCACCCGACGGGCGTGCACAACGCCGGCGTGCTGCTCACCGAAGGCTGCCGGGGCGAGGGCGCGATCCTGCGCAATGCCGACGGCGAGCGCTTCATGGAGCGCTACGCGCCGACGCTCAAGGACCTGGCGCCGCGCGACTTCGTCTCGCGCTGCATGGACCAGGAGATCAAGGAAGGGCGCGGCTGCGGCCCGAACAAGGACTACATCAACCTCGACATGACGCACCTGGGCGCCGACACGATCCACAAGCGCCTGCCCAGCGTGTTCGAGATCGGCCACAACTTCGCCAACGTGGACATCACGAAGGAGCCGATCCCGGTCGTGCCGACGCTGCACTACCAGATGGGCGGCGTGCCGGCCAACATGCACGGTCAGGTCGTGGTGCCGAAGAACGGCGACCCGAACACGCCGGTGAACGGCCTGTATGCGGTCGGCGAGTGCTCGGCGGTGAGCGTGCACGGCGCCAACCGCCTGGGTACGAACTCGCTGCTGGACCTGCTGGTCTTCGGCCGCGCCGCGGGCTATCACATCATCGAGTTCGCGAAGCAGAACCCGCACCACAAGCCGCTGCCCGCCGACGCCGGCGAGCGTTCGCGTGCACGCGTCGCCGAGCTCGACGCCAGCACCGGCGGCGAGTACGCACAGGCGGTGGCCAACGACCTGCGCCGCTCGATGCAGCACCACGCCGGCGTCTTCCGCACGCAGAAGATGATGGACGAGGGCGTGCAGCAGATCGCCGCGCTGCGCGAGCGCGCCAAGGGCATCACGCTGGCCGACAAGAGCAAGATCTTCAACACCGCGCGCGTCGAGGCGCTCGAGGTCGAGAACCTGGTCGAGGTCGCGCAGGCGACGATGGTCTCGGCCGCGGCGCGCAAGGAGTGCCGGGGCGCGCACACGGTCGAGGACTACGAGCGCGGCGCCGACGATCCCGAGTTTCCGCTCGGCCGCAACGACCGCGACTGGCTCAAGCACACGCTGTGGGATTCCGCGACCAACAGCCTTTCGTACAAGCCGGTGCGCATGCAGCCGCTGACCGTCGAGAGCATCCCGCCCAAGGTCCGCACCTTCTGAGTCTCGAGAATCCGCAAGGCAGCCCGTAATGACCAAGCGCAGCTTCCAGATCTATCGCTACGACCCCGACAAGGACACGCGGCCCCAGATGCAGACGATGCAGGTGGAGCTGGACGGTTCCGAGCGCATGCTGCTGGATGCGCTCATCAAGCTCAAGGCGCAGGACCCTAGCCTGAGCTTTCGCCGCAGCTGCCGCGAGGGCGTCTGCGGGTCGGACGCGATGAACATCAACGGCAAGAACGGCCTGGCGTGCCTGACCAACATGCGCACGCTGCCCGACACCGTGGTGCTCAAGCCGCTGCCGGGGCTGCCCGTCATTCGCGACCTGATCGTCGACATGACGCAGTTCTTCAAGCAGTATCACTCGATCAAGCCCTACCTGATCAACGACGAGCCGCCGCCCGAGAAGGAGCGTCTCCAGTCGCCCGAGGAGCGCGAGGAACTCAACGGGCTCTACGAGTGCATCCTGTGCGCGAGCTGCTCGACCGCCTGCCCGAGCTTCTGGTGGAACCCGGACAAGTACGTCGGTCCCGCCGGGCTGCTGCAGGCCTATCGCTTCATCGTCGACAGCCGCGACCAGGCGACCTCCGAGCGCCTGGACAACCTCGAGGATCCGTACCGGCTCTTCCGCTGCCGCTCGATCCTCAACTGCACCGACGTCTGTCCCAAGGGCCTGAACCCGGCCAAGGCGATCAGCAAGATCAAGGAGCTGATGGTCCGCCG